>CAZLOS010000005.1:0-117072 GCA_964561215.1 uncultured Solibacteraceae bacterium
CCTGGTGCTGGACGTGGCCATGGGCGGTTCCACCAACACCGTGCTCCACACCCTGGCCCTGGCGCATTCGGCCGGCATCGATTTCAACCTGAATCACATCAACCAGTTATCCGACGCGACACCCAACATCTGCAAAGTGTCGCCCAGCCGCCCGGACGTACATATTGAGGACCTGCATGCCGTCGGCGGAATCGGCGCAATCCTGAAGGAAATCGCCCGTTACGGCAAGACACCTTTCAACGCGGATGCGCCGACCGTGGCAGGTAGCCTCGCCGACTATGTCGCCGCCGCTCCGGCTCCCGACGGCAACGTGGTACGCCAGTTCGAGAACGCTTTCTCGGCCACCGGAGGACTCGCCGTCCTGTTCGGCAACCTGGCCCCCAAAGGTGCTGTGGTGAAGAGCGCGGGCGTCGCCGCCGAGATGCTCGAATACGAGGGCAGCGCCGTGATTTTCGAATCGCAGGAAGATGCGCTACGCGGCATCCTGGCCGGCGAGGTAAAGGACGGCGACGTGGCCGTGATCCGCTACGAAGGACCGCGCGGCGGCCCGGGTATGCAGGAAATGCTCTCTCCGACCGCGGCCATGGTGGGCGCCGGCATTCGCGCCGCCTTGATCACCGACGGTCGCTTCTCCGGCGGCACGCGCGGACTTTGCGTGGGCCACGTGGCCCCGGAAGCCGCCGCGGGCGGGCCGATCGCCGCGGTCCGGAAGGGCGACCGGATCTATATCAACGCCGTCACCCGCCGCATCGAGCTCAAAGTAAGCGAAGCCGAGATCCAGCGCCGTCTGAAGGACGTGCCGCCGTTCGAACCGAAGGTGAAACACGGTTGGCTGGCGCGCTACTCGGTGCACGCAACAAGCGCCGACACCGGCGCCGTGATGGACATTTAGCGGACGCGCCGCAGCGCGCGTCTACAGTGCCATGAACTTGCACGCGCACGGACCGCTGCTGGTCAACATCCTCGGCCATGCGGCCGGCGCGTTGATCTTCGGCATCTTTCTGTATCTGTTGGTGCGCGATCGCGCGGGCGTGCGCCTGCGCGGAGGCCGTCTGGCGATCGCCGCCGCCGTGCTCGCGCTCATCTGGAATCTGGGCTCTCTGATTGCGATGGCGCACCCCGACTCGTCGGGCGCCGAGATGATGCTCAGTTTCGCCGCCATAAGCCTTCTGCCCGCGGTGCTGTATCATCTTTCGCTGGGCGGGCGTTTCCGTGCGCTTTGGATCGCCGGCTATCTGGTGAGCATCGTCTCGATTGCGGCGCATTTGAGCGAACTCGCGGCGCCCGCCATCGAACGCCATGCGCTCGCCCTGCTGATTATCACGGTGGGCTTCGGCGCCCTCTCCCTGATATCCGCCGCCGCCGTCGTCCACTCCCCGCCCCGCACAAACCGGCTCCTGGCCCAGCAACTGGTCGCCGCGCTTTGCGTGTTCCTGTTCGCGCTGTCGTTCGTGCATTTCGACCCGGCGCACGCCGAGCACCTGTGGTCGCGCGAGTTGATCCTCCACCACGCAGGCATCCCGCTGGCGCTGCTGGTGCTGTTGCAGGATCACCGTTTCCTGCTGCTGGACGCGTTCATCCGCTTCCTGGCCAACGTCTGCCTGGCGGCCGTGTTCCTATCCGCGGTGGGAACCGCCGCCGTGCCGTTCGCCGGACCGGCGCTTTCCGGTGGCGATCCGCTGCGGCAGGGGCTCCTGTTCGTCGCGGGCAGCCTGTTGCTGGTTCTGTTCGCCATCCTGCGTGGTGGCCTGCAGAATCTGCTGACAAGGCTGGTCTTCCGCCGGCCGAACATCGAAAGCGCTTTGACGGAGCTAAGGGCTGAAGGAGCCGCCGCGAAGGACGAAGCCGCTTGCCTGAACGCAGCGCTCGCTCACCTGGCGCGGTTCATGGGCTCCGAGCCGGCCGCCATCGCCTCCGGAGCACTTCAGGCGCATCTCGGGCAAACGGGATTGGGAGCGCCGGCGCTCCCCAGCGACATCCCCGGCTTGCGGGAAGAACTGCGGGAAGCGGGCGCGGAGGTGGTGGTTCCGGTGCCCGTCCCCGGTGAGCGGGCATACTATATCCTGCTGGGACGGCGACAGGGCGGCCGCCGGTATTTGAGCGAAGACCTTGCCGCCCTGGCCCGCCTGTCCCGCGCCGCCGCGGAACAGATCGAGGCGCATCGCCTCGCTGAGACGGACCGTCTGGTAGCGGAAGCGGAATTGCGCGCCCTGCACGCGCAGATCAATCCGCATTTTCTGTTCAACGCACTCAATACACTCTACGGGGTGATTCCCAAGACGGCGGAGGCCGCGCGACGGCTGGTACTCAATCTTGCCGACGTCTTCCGCTATTTCCTGCAATCCCAGCGTACGATGGTCCCGCTCGCGGACGAGCTCAAGGTCGTAAAGGCATATCTCGAAATCGAGCAGGAGCGTTTGGGACCGCGGCTGCGAATCGAGTTCGATGTACCCGCGCAGGCCGTGACCGCGAAGATCCCTTCTCTTTCGATACAACCGCTGGTGGAGAACGCGGTGAAGCACGGCGTGGCCGGCAAGCCGGAAGGCGGGCTTGTCCGCCTCACTGTAGGCCGCGCAGGAGAGGCCTGGCGTATCGCGGTCGAGGACACCGGCGCGGGCGCCGCCGCGGCGCGCTCGAATGCCGTGCACAGCGGCGTGGCGCTCGACAACGTGAGCCGCCGTCTGAAGCTCTGTTACGGTCCCATGGCCGAGCTGCATTTCGAGCGAACGGGCGCGGGCGCCTCGGCACACTTCGAGGTGCCCATCCGCGCGAGCGAGGCTGGGGAATGAGGATTCTGATCGCCGACGACGAACCCATCGCGCGCGAAATTCTGCGCGACCTTCTGGCGGAGATGAGCGGCGTCGAATTGGCCGGCGAAGCTGCGTCGGGGCCCGAAACTATCGCACAGATCGACCGCCTTCGGCCCGACGTCATCCTGCTCGACCTCGAAATGCCCGGTCTGGACGGCTTCGGCGTGGTGCGCGCATTGCGCGGCGAGAGTCTTCCGCTGATCATCTTCGTAACCGCTTACGACCAGCACGCTCTCGCCGCATTCGAGGCCGGCGCGGTGGACTACCTGCTGAAACCCGTGCGCCGCGAACGGTTGGAAGCCGCTTTGGCTAAAGCACGCGCGCAACTGGCGGGCATGACCGGCGCGGCGCCGGCCGCCGGTCGCCCGGAAGCGCTTCGCAAGATAGCCGGCGTGAGCCGGGGCGAGATCCACCTGCTCGATCCGGCCGATGTGATCGCCCTGATTGCCGAAGGCGAGCTGGTGCACATCGTCACGTCGCCGGGGCGGTATCTGGCGCAGCACACCCTCAAGTATTTTGAAACCACGCTCGAAAGCCCGCGCTTCCGGCGGGTGCGCCGCGGCGCCATCGTCAACACGGATCACATTCGTAAAGTTTCCGCGCTGAGCAGCAAGCGCTGGCTTCTGAAGATGTCCAACGGCATGGACGTGATCGTCAGCAAGCGCCTGGCAAGCACTATCCGCCGCGATTTGAAGTGGTAACGTAAGGCCCGCTCGCCGTCTGAGAGGGCCCGGTCGCGCCCGGACAGGGCCCGGTCGCCGGAATTCCCTCGGGTGTTCTGCAAGCGCTTTTCATACTGGTAGCAGACAGCGAATGAAACGACTCCTGCTCTCATTGTCCCTTCTCCTGGCGCCGGCCTTTGCGCAATCCGGCTCCGTCACGGGAAAGGTCACTCTCGAAGCCACCGGCGACAAAGTTCATCACGCCACCGTGATGATCCCTCAGCTCCGGCGCTCCACACAAACCGATCAGGGGGGCGTTTACTCGTTCCAGAACATCCCGCCCGGCAACTACGAAGTGCTTGCGCACATGCACCCATTCTCCGACGAGCGGCGCAAAGTACAGGTGACCGCGAACTCCGCTTCCAGGCTGGATTTCCAGCTGAGAATAGCACCTGTTCATGAACAGATCACGGTGACCGCCTCCGGCCAGGAAGAGACCACCCTGGGCGCGATTCAAAGCGTTGCCACCATCGAAAACATGGAGCTGACAGCCAAAAGCGCGGTTTCTCTTGGTGAGGTGCTCGACGGGGAACCGGGCGTCGCCAAACGCAGTTCCGGCCCCGGCACGTCGCGGCCCGTAATACGCGGTTTCGACGGCGATCGCGTGCTGATTCTTCAGGACGGGATTCCCAGCGGCACGCTGTCCTATCAAAGCGGGGATCACGGCGAGCCCGTGGATGCGACCTCGCTCGACCGCGTCGAAGTCGTGCGCGGCCCGGCCACGCTGCTGTATGGCAGTAGCGCTATCGGAGGCGTCGTGAACGCGGTCACTTCACACCACCAGGAACATCAGCACCCGCACGAAGGCCTGCGCGGCCACCTGACGGGGGAAGGTGGCTCGAATAATGCCATGGGCGGCGGAAGCGGCGGATTCGAGTACGGCCGCGAGCATTGGATGCTGTGGGGCGGCGGCGGCGGCCAGCGCACCGGCGACTATTCGACGCCCCTCGGCACCGTCGCCAACTCGGAGACCGAAATCAAGCAGGCCAATATCGGCATCGGACACTTCGGCCCCAAAATCTTCGGAAGCGTAAGCTACAACACGCAGAACGGCGTCTACGGCGTCCCTGCGCCGCCTCCGGGCGGTGACGATTCCGAAATCGTCGATCTGAAGTACGCGCGCCAGAATGTGCACGCCAGCACCGGCATCAAGGAAGTGAGTGCCTCCATCGAAAAGTTCTCGCTCAACCTCAACTACAGCGACTGGAACCACAAGGAGATGGATTCGGTCACTAGCGTGGTGCACAACGAGTTTTGGAATAAGCAGTTTTCCTACCGGGGCGTCTTCGACCAGCGCAAGCGCGGGCGTCTGTCGGGCAGCTTCGGTTTCATGGGCACGAGGCGCGATTACAACGCCACCGGCAACGAGGTCACCACGCCGCCGGTCCTTCAGAATTCGACCGCCGCCTTCGCCATCGAACAGCTCGATTTCGAGCACTTCCGGCTGCAGTTCGGCGGGCGGTTCGAGCATAACGGTTACAACCCGACCGGCCTGCCGGGCCGTTCGTTCCACGGTTTCTCGGGATCGGCGGGCATCCAGAAACCGCTCTGGCAAGGCGGCGTGTTCGCGGCCAACTACACGCACTCCTATCGTGCGCCGGCGTTGGAAGAACTGTACGCCTACGGCCCGCACGCCGGAAACCAGACCTTCGAAATCGGCGACCTGAACCTGAAACGCGAGCGCGGAGAAGGCGTGGACCTGGCGCTGCGCCAGCAATGGTCGCGGCTTCGCGGCGAAGTAAGCTTCTTCAACTACTGGCTGCGCGACTACGTGCACCTGGCGCCGACCGGCAGGGTCAACGAGGGCCTCATCGAAGCTGTGTACCGGCAGGGCGACGCGCGCTATCGCGGCGCCGAAGCCCGCATGGACATAGGGCTTGGCCGAGACGTCTGGCTGAACCTGGGTCTGGATTCGGTGAATGCAACGCTCACGGCACACAACACACCGCTGCCCCGCATTCCTCCGCTGCGCGGGCACTTCGGATTCGACGCAGGCTACAAAGGCTTCCGCCTGCGCCCGTCGTTCACGCTCGCCGGCCGCCAGGACCGCATTTATCCGACGGAAACCGCGACCGCCGGCTACGGCGTCTTCGACCTCACAGCCTCTTACGTGTTGACCACCAAGCACGTCATGCACATCTTTGGTGTTACCGCTTACAATCTGGGCGACGCCCTCTACCGCAACCATCTCTCCTTCATCAAGGAATACGCGCCGGAGATAGGGCGCGGCGTGCGCTTCCACTACACCCTGCAGATCTTCTGACGTAGGGGTCGCATATATGCGACCCCTACACCATCCTGCATACTAAAAGGAGTGCCCTCACGCGTTCAGCCATCGCTTGCCTCCAGCCGTCTGCTCCTGCTCGCCGCGTCTCTTTGCTTTTCGACCGGCGGCGCGGCCATCAAAGCGACTTCGCTCACGGCGTGGCAGGTGGCCGGATTCCGTTCCATCGTGGCGGCGCTAAGCGTTTTCCTGTTGCTGCCTGCGGCCCGCAGGGGGTGGAGTTGGCGTGTGCTGCCGGTGGGGGCGGCCTACGCGGGCACCATGCTGCTGTTCGTGCTGTCGAACAAGCTGACCACGGCCGCGAACTCGATTTTCCTCCAGTCCACCGCGCCGCTCTATCTACTGCTACTGGCCCCTTGGCTGCTTCAGGAGCGCATCCAGCGCCGCGACCTGGCGCTGATCGTCGCCGTGGCCGGCGGCATGGCCTTGTTCTTCCTGGGCCGCGAGCGGGTGGTGGCTACGGCGCCAAACCCGGCGGCAGGCAACGTCATCGCCGCCATCAGCGGCATCTTCTGGGCTCTCACGATCGCCGGCATCCGCTGGATTGCCCGTCGCCGGCCCGTGGGCGAGGGAACGCTGGCGCACATTGTCACCGGCAACCTGATCGCCTGCATGGTGGCCTTGCCGATGGCCTTCCCCGCCGCCCACGTGACGACGAGGGACTGGCTGGTGATCGTTTACCTCGGCGTGGTGCAAATCGGAGTGGCTTACGCCTGCATGACGGCCGGCTTGCGGCGCGTGCCCGCGTTCGAGGCCTCCACCATCATGCTCATCGAACCGGTTCTCAACCCGCTATGGGCTTGGTTCGTTCACGGCGAGCGGCCCAGCGCTCTGGCGCTTACCGGCGGCGCCGTCATCATGACAGCTACGCTGTTGAACGCCTGGTGGCACAGCCGCCAGGGGTCAGCCTAGATTGGCAGCGCTCGCCACGGCGCGCAGGTTGGCCACACCCGCCGTGTAACGCGCATCGGCAACCGTGAAGCGCACGGCGTCTTCCAGCCAGTCGTGCCAGACTCCATCCGGATCGTGTGAGGCCGCCGTAAGCGTGTAGTGCTGCGGGCACAGGTTACACAGGAACGCGAAGGTCACCTGCAGCCTGTCGCCGGCCGCGCACGGCCCCAGCTTCAGCTTCTCGAGTTCGGTGTTGGTGCCGTAAACCTCGACTCCGATCCTGCTGCGGATCATCATGCCTACCACGGGATCCTCGACATCGTGCGCAAACCGCACGGTGATGCGTACGGCCATCGGGTCACCGCTCTGAAAGACCTCGGCCGCCCGGCCGTCGGCATCGAGCGTTTCGATGGAGACCACCCGCGCGCGGGCGAAGCTCGCCGGAATTCCCCATGCTCACGCGCACGCGTCCAGCGGAGCCGACCTGGCAGCATTCGCCGACGAGTCGTTCGACTTCGTTTATTCCTACGCCGTCTTCCAGCATATTCCGGATCGCGAGGTCGTTTTTAGTTACCTGCGTGAAGCGCACCGCGTCATGAAAGACGGCGCCATCTTCCGGGGGCAGTTCAACGGGCTCCCGGACACAGCCCGGCTATACGACACCTGGAGCGGCGCGCGCATCCAGGCCGCGGAGGTAGCGCAGTTCGCGCTGGAACACGACTTCCAGTTGCTGGCGCTCGATGGTGTGTCCACGCAGTACCTCTGGACCACCTGGCGCAAGCGTCCCGCCGGTTGGCACCGCGGCCTGCGGGAACGTCCGCCCGGCGCCTCGGCACGTATCACGAGGATCACCAACGCCAACGGGAGCGAGCCGCTCGTTCCCGCGTCCGGCCGATTCGCCTTCGCTTCAATATGGATTTCTGATCTCCCTGACGATCTTGATCTGAACGACGCTGAAGTGTTCATCGGCAACCGCGCTGCGGAACTCTCTTACGTCGGGCCGCCTTCGGCCGACGGCATCTCGCAGATCAACGCCGCCGTGCCCGGCGGGACGCGCACCGGCCTGGTGGATGTGGAACTGCGCTGGCTCGGCCGGCGGATCGCTCCCGTGGCGGCCATGCGCGTCATCCCGCCCGGCCCCGTCATCCCCCTGGTCACGTCGGTGGCCGACGGCGTCAATCTGCTCTCGGGGACAAGGATCGTCTCCGGCAGCGTCAAGGTGACCGTGGAGGAAGCTACGGAACCCGTGGAGTTTTCGGCATGGATCTTGGGAATGCCCGTTCGCGAAATCGACATCTTTTGTGCCGACCCGGTGCCGCCACGCTACGAGATCAATTTCCGGCTGCCGGAGAATCTGTCCGCCGGGCATCACACCCTCGACCTGATGCTGAATGGGCGGCGGCTCGCCCCGGTTGCTATTGAGGTGGTGCCGCAGCCGTGATTGTTCCGCGCCTGGTCCTCGTCGGACTGCTGCTGGTTTCTGCGCTGCGGCTTTCGCTCGGCCCGGTTCCGATCATCGCGCCGCAGGCACCCTGGCCGGCGGGCCTTTCCGCCGAAGCCGTCACGCTGTGGCAGCGCGCGCTTGGGCTCACGGCGCGCAACCAGTCGCCCGCCATCCTCGTGTCGCGCTACCAATTCGAACATCTACAGCCCCTGCGAAGCTGGCAGGACATGGAGCGCCTGCGGAGCTACGTGGAATGGGCGGACCGCGCAGAGAGCGTGGGCTTCGACGGAACGGAAGTCGACGCAGACGCCTCGACGGGTGATCTGATCCTGCTGCGCCTGCCTCGTGCCGGCATCCTCACGCATAGCCAGGCGATGCGCGATCCGATCGGCTTCACGGTGCTCCCTGTCGAGCGGGATGGCCGCCAGCGCATCCCTGCCATGCAGGCAGTCTCGCAAGTACCCGTGCCCACGCTCGCGCCGAGTCTCACCGCGCGCATAGTGCCGGTCATCCATGCCGTAGTGCCCCGCTCGGCGACGATCGTCGAGATCTACGGGGAGGGATTCTCCGGCTCCCGCATCCGCGCCTTCTCGGAGGGCGGCGAAGCGCAGGTGTTGTACGCCGGCGCGAACCAGATCAACGCCGCAGTGGCCGCGCTCGACCGGGTGGCGGTCGAAGTGGACGGGTTCCGCTCCGGCTGGTGCGAGGTGCGCCAGTGAGAGCCCTGCTACTGACAATCGCGGGGGCCGTGCTCCTGTTCGCACAGCCCAACCCGCGTGTGGGTTTCTACCAATGGGAGAGCCCCATCGGGGGTGCCCTGTTGCCCAGCCCGCTGTTCACGGCCCCTTCTTTGATCGAAAGAGCGGGCGCCGGCTTGTTCCGCATTTACGTGGGCCCTCGTTTCGACTACCTCCATCCCGTGCTGTCGCCGCTGCGTTTCAAAGGCGTCGCGCACTGTACCCCGGTGGACATCCTGCGGCTTCCACGTTACCGGCACGTCGTCGAACACCCGGCGCTCAGGACGATTGTCCTGACCGTCTACCCTTCGCGCGATTACGGCGGCGGCTGCGACGACATCAATCTTTCCCGCCCCGGGATCGGCGCCGCACTCGACGACGAATACCGCCAGATGTTCGCGCTCTCCGAATACCTGCTGAACACCTATGGAAATCTAGACAAAACCGTGATCCTGGCTAACACCGAGGCAGATAACCGGATGCTCGAGATCATGCGCCACACCGGGTCGAGCGAACTCGCCATCCGCAACATGATCGCGTGGCAGAACACGCGCTTCCGCGCCGTCGACCAGGCGCGCCGCCGCCACCCGAATACACGCCTCAAGCTGCTGAACGCCTTCGAAATCGCCCTTGTGAACCTGGCCATCGAGCAACAGGAGTATCGCTTCGTGAAGAGCCCGCGCGGGCGCTGGAACGCGTTGCGCGATGTCGTGCCGAAGGTAAGCTTCGACCTGTTGAGCTACTCCGCCTACGAGTCCACAAACGCCCCGTTTGAAACCGGCGTCATCGACAGCGCGCCCGAGGGAACCGGCCAGCGCCTGGCGCGCGACCTGGCGCTCATCGCCCGGGCGACGTCGAAGCCGGTGATGATCGGAGAACTCGGCATCCCGCGCGACGTTTACGACAGGCTGCCGTCCGGCGGCGTGGAACCGCGCCTGGCATCGGCGCTCGCAGCCATCCGGCGCCTGCGTCCCGCCTACGTGGTCTTCTGGCAGGTCTACGACGCACCCGCCGGACGAGGAGAACCGGTCGAGTTCGGCTGGTTCGATCCGGCGAGAGCACCGTCCAAGGTGCTGCTGGACTTCGTGCGCACGTACCGATAATTTGCCGAACCGCCTGGGGCTACTCCATGGGTGTGGGTGAAAACTGTGAATTTCTGCCTCTCGGATTGCAATAACTTCACATTTGGGCTTTGACACGGCCCCACCGTCGTGATATGCTCATCCCGGTCTACAGACTCCGAAATGGCGAACCTGGGTGAGAGGGGCTGTCGCGAGCGGTGCCTGTTGTTAGGGAGCGAGGGGTCTCTCCCGTCGGCCGCGAGTCCACTACACTCCAGGATTCCCGACAATTCCGAAGCCTTCAGTCAACGGGCTCTTTAAATCGCTTAAAAGGGGGTTTTCAATGCGAAGTGTTAGTGTTCTGGTAGCGTTACTGGCACTTGTCACGGTAATGGTTGCGGCCGACCGCGCTCCGGCGGCGGCTGCCTATACACCGGTAGAGTGGCAGCTGACGTTCTCAACTATCAACAAGTTGCTGGACAACAACGACAACTGGTCCAGGGACGACAGGTACCTGGTCGCCGACACGCGCGAAACGTATGGCGGCGGCATCGGCAACAGCACGAGCATTATGAAGGTCAGCATCACCACCGGTGTGGAGACCATCATCTATGCTCCGAAGTACGTCCTCGATACCGTCAGTTCAAAGCAGGCGCCGGGACTCGGCGCCGCGTCGTTCAGCCCGATTGCCGATGAAGCCATCTTCATCCACGGTCCGTCCGTGGAGGAGGCCCAGGCCACGGGCGCTTACTACGGTACACGCAACCGCCGCGGTGGCATCGTCAAGGCCGATGGCAGCGGTGAAATCCGCTTCGCCGACATGCGCGACATCACCTCCGATGTCACCACGCCTGGCGCGCATCGAGGCGGTTCGCACCGTCATGAGTACACCTTTCAAGGCAACCGCATCGGTTTCACTTACGACGACCAACTCCTTCAGAGCTATCAGCGCACCATTGGTTACATGGAGCCGGTCTCGAAGCATCCGCAGGGAGTCGACATGTGGTCGGCTCTATTGATCAAGCCGGTTCTGGATGCGGACAAGAAGCCCGGCGACATCGTGCGCGCCGCCGACGACCGCTGGGTCGGAACGCTCGGACAGTTCCGCAGCTTCATCGGGAACGTGGTGGAAGCAGACGGGAAGACGGTCACCAGTTCCTTGTTCACCGTGGAGGTTCCCACCTCGGTCGACATCACCACCTCCGACTCGGGCACCAAGACCACGTTCATGACGCCTCCTCAGGGGATAACCGTCCGCCGCATCACGTCGACGCCGGCGAGCGGCATCACCGCCGGCTCGATCGATGCCAGGTGGGTCGGCTACCGCGCCGCGGCTCCGGACGGCAGCACGCAGGTATTCATCGTCAATCCGCGGGGTTCCGACACGAGCGCGGATCCGGCCATGCTGCCCATCCAAGCCAGCTTCATTCCCCAGGGCGCTTCCGGCGGCTTGCGCTTCCATCCCACCGGCAATTCCGTCGCCGTGCTTTCCGACAGCGGCGTGGCGGCCATCTGCATCAAGCCGGGTCCGCTGTTCGGCACTACCACTTGGCTGTCGAAGCACGGCTCCGATTACGCCTCCATGACCAGCGATGCGCTGGTGTGGTCCCGCGGCGGCAAGATTCTTGCCTTCAACCGCCGGGTTCCCACCTACGACTCCACCGGCAAGCTGGTGAAGGATTTCAACGGCAACAATTTCCGTCAGATCTTCCTCACCAACTTCCCTGACAGCAACAACAACGGCATCGTCGACGCCCTGGAAGACGGTGTGGTCAAGAATTCCGCCGGCTACCTGGCGGGCACTGTCGCGCCGGATAGCTGGGCCAGCGTGTTCGGGCTCAACTCCGACCTGGCCGAGAAACTGGTGACCGCCACCGCCGTTCCTCTGCCCACAACGTTGGGCGACGTGAAGGTGGACGTCACCGACAGCGCGGGCATGACGCGCGCCGCGCAAATCCTGTTCGTGAGCCCCGACCAGATCAACTTTGTCGTTCCAGCGGCTACCGCGGCCGGCACGGCAATCGCGAAGGTGACCACGTACCAGGGCAAGACCTACTCGATCCCGGTCGATATCCAGGCCTCCGCGCCGGGCGTATTCACCGCCAACGCGACGGGCAAGGGTGTTCCCGCGGCCATCGCCGTCCGCGTTTCCGGCGGCAATCAGACCCCTGAGAACATCTTCACTTGCGCGACTACCTGCACGGCCACGCCGATCGATCTCGGGCCCGCGACCGACGACGTAATCCTGCTGCTCTACGGTACTGGTATCCGCGGCGCCAAGGCTGTGACTGCCACCATCGGCGGCACGAAGGCCGACGTTCTGGGCTTCGCGGCGCAGAGCCAGTACGCCGCGCTCGACCAGGTGAACGTGCGCATTCCGCGCTCGCTCGCCGGCAAGGGTGATGCGAACATCATCCTCACGGTCGATGGTGTCAAGGCCAACGTGGCGACGGTCAACGTGAAGTAGTAACGGGCCGCTTCGAGCGGCACCGTCCTCTTCTCGCGCTCCCGGACGCGGGCGTGCTTCCCGCACCACGCCTCCGTCCGGGAGCGCTTTTGTTTTGGGGCGCTTGTGAATTTCGCCGCCGCTTGTGGTAGACTTGCCACTTCGGTAGGCTTCAGTCGGGATGTCCGTACAGATCTTTCTTCAAGGAAAACTTCTGGACATACAGAGTTTTCTTGTCTCGCCGCCGGCCGGCACTCCGGCCGACGGGATTGGTGTCGCTGAAGAGGCTCTCGCCGTGGCCCGCTCGCGGTGGGTGGCGCTGCTCAGCGAAGTGATCCCGCGCGCGCTGCTGGCGGAGTTGGGCCTCTCCAAGATTCTGCTCGGCGCCAGCGGCGGCGGCCAGTTCCTGGTGGTCCTCCCCAGCGAGGCGGTCGAACAGGCCGAAGCACTGCTCGCGGCCGTACAGCAGGATATTCATCGTTTGAGCCGCGGGCGGTTGAAACTGGTTTGGGCGGCTACCGAGAATCTCGGCGATTGGAGCGTGGTTCGCAAGCGCCTGTCCGAGGCCATGGCCCGCAGGCGTGGCGCGCCCGCGGCCGGTTGCGGCGAATCGTTCTTCGTGCCCGACGCCGAGGCCCCGTCAGGCGAATCCGACGAGTACTTCCTCGATGAATTCGGACCCAAGTTCGCCGACGCCGAGCAGATCGGCTGGTCCCCGGAAGAACCCGCCCGTCTCAAATTGGGCGAGGGGAAGCACGTCTGGAGCCTGCGCGCCAGGACGGGCGAAGACAGCCTGCCCGTGGCCCGGCACATGGCCCCGTCCGAAGATGAGAACGGCCCCGCGGGCACGGCTACACTCGCCTCCCGCGCCGAAGGCCGCCCCGCCTGGGCGGTTCTGCGCGGCGATGTCGACAACCTCGGCATACGCTTGCGCCGCGCGCAATCCATCGAAGAGCATGTGCAGCTTTCGGTGATGTACAAGAACTTCTTCGCCGGCGAGTTGGAGGTTCTGTGCTCTTTGCCCGAGTTCTGGCGCAAAGTGAACATCCTCTACTGCGGCGGCGATGATTTCGCAGTGTACGGCGCCTGGGACGCACTGATCCAACTGGCGCGCGAGCTGAGGCGATTGTTCCATCGCTTCAGCGACGAGAACCTGAAGGATTTCCCCGGCCCGGACGGCAAGACGCTTACCATGGCGCTGGCGCTGGCCACGCGCCCGGATTCCAGTTTCACGGCGGTCTACCAACAGGCGGGAGACCAACTGGAGGCGGCCAAGAGCGCGGACAAAGATTGCTTCTCCGTGTTGGGGCGTACACTGGAGTGGAAGCAGGTCGCCGAAGCTTCGGATTTGAAAGACGCGCTCTCGCGCATGGTGCGCGAGTTCGGATGTCCCCGGCAGTTCTTGCTGGAATTGGCCAGCTTGACTCGTCCCGAAACCGGCGCGGAAGGTCACGAGGATCGTTTCGACAGGCCCTGGCGGCTGAACCGGCGCTTGAACCGCGTAAGCGGCGGGGTGCGCGAACGGGAGTTCCAGAAGTTGCGCGCGCACGTCGCCGCGCAGATGCTGGGCAAGAGCGCGGCGCACGTGAAGCTCCGGCCCGCCGGCAGTGTCGCGGTGGGCTGGGCCAGGCTACTGACAGAGGTTTAATCTCATGGCGGAAAGTCAGCAGGAAGTTAAGAATCGTGAGGCGCGGCCGCAGCGCGAAGGCCGCGGCGACCGCGACAGAGACCGCGGACGCGGCCCGAGAGAGGGCGGCGGACGCGGCGAAGGCGGCCGGGATCGCGACCGTGGAGGCCGGCCCGAAGGCCCGCCCGAAATCGACATCGACCGGCTCATCGCCGACAGCCTTTACCTGGACAACCAGGCTCACGGCGTGGTCAGCCGCATGCGCGACATGGACTCGGGAACGAAGAGCCAGTTGCGGCGTTTCTACAACGCCGTGCGGCGCGCCTGCCGCGCCCCCGAAGGCGAACGCCAGCATCAGTTCGTCATGCTGCGCGCCCGCCTGGCCTACACCATCGCGCGGCACGGCCTGCGCAGCCTGGACACGCTGGAACGATTGCTGCTCCAGGTCACACGCAAGAACGACGCCCGGGGCTACGAACGGTTCCGGGACTTGTTCGAAGCCATCGTGGCGTACAACGAATAGCGAGGAAGCATGAGCGCCCACACTGCCCAAACGGAATTGAAGCTCATCGGCAAACTGATCCTGGAAGGCGAGATCGAATGCCAGACGGGCCTGCACATCGGTGCCGGCAAGGGATCTTTGGAAATCGGCGGCGCCGATAACCCGGTCGTCAAGGACGCATTCGGGCATCCCTACGTGCCCGGCAGTTCGCTGCGCGGCAAACTGAGGTCCCTGCTCGAACAGTCGCGCGGCATGGCCGTGCCCTCCGAACTTGTGTACCTGTCCAAACGTCGCGGTCAGGAAGTACGCATCCACCAGAGCGACCGCGCCGACGACGAGATCTGCCTGCTGTTCGGACGCAATCCGGGGCGTATGGAGCGCGTCTCGGGAGACACGCTGGAAACCTCCACGGCAACGCCGGCCCGGCTCACGGTGTGCGACGCCCCGCTGGTCGCCGAGAGCATTACTCCGCAGATGCGCGAGAACCTGGACGACGAGATGACCGAGGTCAAGAGCGAGAACGCCATCGACCGCATTACGTCGCAGGCCAATCCGCGCACGCTCGAACGAGTCCCCGCCGGAGCCCGTTTCAAGATCCGCATGGTGGTGGACATCCTCGCCGAAGAGGACAAACCCCTGCTCGCCTGCCTGGTGGAAAGCCTGCGCCTGCTCGAGGACGACAGCCTGGGCGGCGGCGGCTCACGCGGCAGCGGCCGGGTGAAGCTGGCCAACCTGCGCCTGTGCTGGCGAGGCCGCACGTTCTATTCCTCCGGCGCGCCCGAGCAGGAACTGGTTGCCGGCGCCGACCTGGCCGCCCTGCAGGCTCAGGTGAACGATCCAGGCTTCGGCGAGAAACTCGCGGAGTAGCCATGTCTCGCGGCTACCTCGTCCGCCTGCGGCCCACCGGACCGTGGCGAATCGGACCCGACTCGGGCGCCCGTAACCGGGTAGACCGGGTCTACCACAGCGACTCGTTGTATGCCGCCGTCTCCTCGGCCATGCTGCAATTCGGGCAACTGGACGAGTGGCTGGCGGCCACGGCGAATGCTGGAGCCGCGCCTGCGGTGCGCTTCTCTTCCGCGTTCCCGTTCTACCGCGACACGCTGTATGTGGAACCGCCCAAGAGCCACTGGCCTCCGCCTCCGTCGGCCAAGATACGTTGGAAGGGCGCGCGTTTCGTCCCGCTGGCGGTGGTGGAAGCGCTGGTGGCCGAGAAGCACCTGGACGAAGAGCGCTGGATGGTGGATGGCGAAAGCGAGTGCCTGATCCCCGCCGGAAGCTCAGCCCGCGCGCTAGGTCCATTCCGCACTGCCGTGCGGAGATGCGCAGCGGTCGACCGTCTCACCGGTGCAAGCGTCGAGCCGCACGAAACCGCGTGCCTGGAGTTTCGCGCCGAGGCGGGTCTCTGGACCATGGCCGTCTTTGAAGACCAGGATGCCGAGAGCCGTTGGGGCGAACTGGTGAAGGCGGCGTTCCGCCTGCTGGCCGATTCCGGCTTCGGCGGCGAGCGTTCGCGCGGCTGGGGCCAGGCGGCCGCACCGGAGTTTACCGAAGGCGAGTTCCCGGCCATGCTCGTGTCAGCACAAGCCCCCGCTGCGAACGGCGTGGAAGGCGAAGCGGCACCCGTTTTCGAGACCGCCAACTGGCTGCTGGCGATGTACAGTCCGGCCGAAGAGGATGGCGTCGACTGGCGCCGCGGCGTCTATACGTATACGTCGCGAGGCGGCCGCGTGGGAAGCGCCGCCGGCCACGGTTCGGCCAAGCGCACTCTGCGCATGGTGACAGAAGGATCGGTGGTGTTCGCGGCTTCAGGGCTGCGCGGAGCGGCGCCGGACGTCGCGCCGGACGGCCTCGCGCACCCCGTGTACCGCTATGGGCGCCCCGTCGCCGTGCCGATCCCTGTCAGGCTGCCCTCTGTCGCAAAGGTGGCGCCGTGAACTACCGACTCACCGCTCTGACCCCGTTGCTGGTCGGCGACGGCAACAAGCTCTCGCCGATCGATTATATGGTGTGGCGCGACCAGGTCAACGTGCTTGACCAGCGCCGCATTTTCCGCCTGCTGACCAAGGGCCCGCGCCTGGATGGCTATCTCGCGCAACTCAAGAAGGCCGAACGCCTGGACTTCGCCAGTTGGGGCGGTTTTGCGCAGAACTTCGCGGGCCGCCGCATTCCGTTCGAAAGCGCCTCCTGCACGCCGCATTGGCAGAAGGCCGCCACCGAGAATCTGCATATCCCGACTTTCGTGGCCGGGACGAACGGCCCATACCTGCCAGGCAGCGCCCTGAAGGGAGCCTTGCGCACCGGCATGCTGTCAGCCGCCCTAACGGAAGGCGCCATGAAAGACGTGGCGAACCGTGCACAAGGGGAACGCGCCCCGCGCCGGCCCGCCGAGGTGAGCGAGGACCGTTTGCTCGGCCCGCCAGGCACCACGCGCATGAAGTTCGTCGGCGTGGGCGACAGCGGTCCGGTCGCCTGGCAATCGTTCAAGGTATATCTGTTGCGCGTCTCCACCCTCATCGCTCGCGGGCAGGACCGGTTCGAGTTGGGCTGGAAGCAGAGCCCGCGCGGTTCGGTCGAGTGGAAGCGGCCCGAAGATTCGACGCCCGTCTTCAGCGAGATGGCCGTGCCGGGTACGTCGTTCGAAGGCGTCTGGCGAGAGAACAATTTCTTCGCGCAGCCGGAAGTGGCCCGCGCCGCCGGATGGCGTCACCCCATGGATCGCGTACAACTGTTCCGCGCCGCCAATCAGTACGCCGCCAAGCTCCTGGCCATGCACAAACAGTACGCCCAGTGGACCGGCCTGGTGCTGCTGGGCCGCGCTGTCGAGGAACTCGAGGCGCGGCTGCGCGAGGTCGGCGAGAACTCCAGCGCCTGCCTAGTTTCTATCGGGTGGGGTAGCGGACTGCTGGGCAAGTCTTCCTGGCTGGACACAAGCAACGAAGCCTACCGGCAGGTGGTACGGCAGCTTCCGTTTTACGCCCGCGCGATCCAATCCGGATTGCCCTTCCCGAAGACCCGCCGCATCGTCTTTGTGAACAATCAGCCGGCCACACTTCCCGGCTGGGCATTGCTGGAAGTATCTTAGTGCCCTATTCAGCCGGCCGGCTCAGTCCGCATGGGGCTGGTGCGTGGTGACGCTGGGGCAGATGATCGGATTACTCAAGGGACTGCTGAACGGCGCGATTGCTCCCGCCGGACCATTCATGGTCACTGCCGATGTTACCTCCCGGTGCAATCTGCAATGCCTGGGTTGCCGCAGCCACTCCCCGTGCGCGCCCTTCCCGGTCGAGAGCGCACCGGATGTCCCTCTGCCGTTCATGGAGAAGCTGTGTGACGCCCTCCGGCAGCGGCAAACGTCGTACTTGATTCTGAGCGGCGATGGCGAACCAATGCTCCATCCACGGATCTTCGACATCGTGGCCATGGGGAAGCGTGCGGGGTGCCATGTTACCCTTTTCACCAACGGCACGCTCCTCACACCCGCAAACGCGGTCTCGCTCCGTGAGTGTGGGCTGGATGTACTGCGCGTGAGCCTGTGGGCCAGTTCGATCCGGGAGTACCAAGAGAACTACCCAGGCACGCCTCCTGGTCTGTTCACGACTGTCACCGAGGGGCTCCGGCGAGTGGCGGCATCGAAGAATGGGCGGTCGCCACGTCTCATACTGCACGAACCGCTGAACCGTCATAACATGCGCGGCTTGCGCGATTTCATAGAACTGGCCGCCGGCATTGGTTGCAACGGCGTCTCGTTTTCACCATTGAGGACCTGGGGCGGCAAGCCCTTGGAAGAATTCGTCATTGGAGGTGAAGATCTGCCCGGGCTGCTCGGCGAATTGCGGAAGGCGCGCGGGTGGCTCGACGAGCGCGGCTTGAGCCACAACATCGAAGAAGTGCTTAAGCGCTTCGAGGTAGGCGAGAACGTGTGGGCAGCGGTCCCATGCTATATCGCTTGGCTGCATCTGCGAGTGCGTTTGAATGGAACGGTGCAAGCCTGCCTGACTTGCGATCGTGACCTCGGGAACCTCCACCGTCAGACGTTGAGTGAAATCTGGAACGGGGAGCCCATGCGGCAATTGCGCCGCGAGTTGCGCCGGAACCCGGAGACATCGCTCGCGGACAACTGTGACTGCAGCTATTGCTGTTATCTTGCCGCGAACCAACGTGTCCACAAATACTACCGGTGGCTGTCACCCATCGCTAACTTAGGAGGTTGCCGATGACGCCCGGGTTGACCGGCAAGATGCGGCTGGCGGCGAGTGCGCTCGCCACGCGCACCATTGAACTGGACTGTGACCGTCTCCCCTTCCGCTACGAAAAGGTAGGCTGGACAAAGTTGCTGAACTGGATCGGCCTGGAAGCGTCCATCTGCGCACGCAGCGTTCGCCCCTGGGGCTTGCCCACGCATATTCAGGTGGAACCCTGCAATCTATGTAACCTTCGTTGCAGCCTCTGCCCGGTAACCGACGGACTAGGCGTTCCCACCGGGTTCATGGATTTCGACCTCTTCAAGCGCCTGACGGACGAGGTGTGCGGTACGATCCTGCTCATGCTGCTCTGGGAATGGGGCGAACCCTTCGTGCATCCTCGGATCTACGACATGATCGCGTACGCGGCCTCGAAGGGCATCAAGGTGATTTCCAGCACCAACGGGCACCGTTTCGCGGACCCCGAACACGCACGGAGCGTGGTCCGCTCCGGGCTGGACACGCTGATCTTCGCGCTGGACGGCATCAGCCAGGAAACTTATGAGCGGTACCGGCAGGGAGGAAAGCTGGAGACGGTGCTGCACGGCATCCGCAACGTGGTGGCGGCAAAGCGGGCCTCGGGCAGCGCGGCGCCGCGCATCAACCTGCGCTTCATCGTCATGAAGTACAACGAGCATGAGATTCCCCTGCTCCCGTCGCTGGCGCGCTCGCTGGGCGTGGATGTACTCACACTGAAGACCCTCTACCCCGGCCACGACTGCGACCCGGCCAAGGATGCGGAGACCCCGTTCATCCCGGCGAATCCCGACTACCAGCGTTTCCGATATTCGCCGGACACAGGAGCCCGCATCAGGGTTCGAGAGAACCTCTGCAAGCACCTCTGGAACGCTCCGTCGGTGCGCTGGGACGGCAAGCTGGTTTCCTGCGGTTTCGACATTCACGAGAGTCGCGTTCTGGGTGACCTGACCACATCTGCCTTCCGGGACATCTGGTACGGCAAGGCGTATCAGGACATGCGCCGCGAATTCCGGCACCGATGGGACGCGCTTCCCATCTGCGGCCGGTGCAGCTATGCATGGGAAGGCGGCAACTGCGCCCGCGAGACGGTGCACGAAGCTGCTATTCTCAACGGCTGAGAAGTTCCACGAGCCAGCCTTTGCCGGGTTCGACAGGAACGGCATCGCCAGGGTTAAACTGCGCCGCGGGCTGAAACCCGGGAATCGCGGGGGCACGAAGGAGGGCCGTCGTTCGATCCAGGCCCAGCGCGTTCCAATCGAATTCCAGGCGGCAGTGCACGGCTTCGCGGGACCAACTGGCCAGCGCGATCAACGCGGCGCCCGGCTTCACGTACGCCGTGGCCAGGACATCCGCGCGGCCGGTGCGCACAGGGCAGGACTTGTCCCAGTAGCCCATCATGCGGGCATTCTGAATGCCGAAATCGTCCCACACCTTCCAAATGTGCTTGGGCTCCGCGCCCTGGTAGTAGCGCGCCGTCATGCCGTAGATCATGCCGCGCCACGGATTCCCGTTGCGTTCCAGCATCTCGCCGAACAGGCCGAAGGGTATCCCGGAGATCTCCACCAGCCAGTAATCCGGAGATTCGTTGTAATCGTACAACTCCCCGAACCACAGGCTGTCGAGGTAGGGGAAGTGCTCCATGTACTTGTTGGCCGGGCTTAGCCGCAGGTCGTGGTAAGGGAATTCGTTGCCCGAATGAAAGTCGATCAGCGATCCCGGGCGATACTTGTCAAGCACACGCCGGACGCGTTTCATCACATCCCGGTTGTATCCGATGCCATCCAGATACAGGCCGTCAATCTCTGCGCGTTCGATGAGCCAGCGCAAGCCCTCCAGGTAGTAGTTGTGCCAGCGCGAGAGCGCCGTCGTCGCGATGGCGGCATCCACGTCGCCATCGGGGAAGATGTGGTGCCAAGCGGGCGTGTAGCTCTCGATGAAGTGCTCGCGCAGCCAGGCGGCGCCACCGCCCGGACCGCCTTCCAACACCTCCTCGCCCAGGCTGCGCAGCGCCCACATCTCCGGCGCGCGGCTGCTGAGTTCGCGGACGGTGTAATAGATCTTGGCCTTCAGTCCTTTTTCGTGCGCCTCGCTGACATAGGCCGCCAGTTTTCCGGCCGTAAGGAACGGGTAGTTGATGTGCGGGTTGATGTCGTAGCCGTGGTGGATGTTGATGATGGTGGCGCCCGCTTTCACCGCTTCCTCCGGCGGCGCGTAGATGTGGTAGTAGCGTTGGGACCAGTGCCCTGGATCGAGGGGTTTCACCGGCGTCACCAGAAGCGAAAAACAGAATTCGAGTTCCTCCGCGGCCGCCATTTCGCGGGGGCCGCTGTATGCGGCGAGCATCACCCGCCCATCGGACTCGCGCACCGAAGCGCCGCCCTGGCCGTTGTTGCCCCAGGACATGGGAATGCCTTCCGGCCGCAGGTCAGTCATGTACCACGCATCCTGCGGGCCTTTGAGCTTGCACTGCAGGCCGGCGTCGTGAGCGCCCAGCCAGACGTTGTTGTTGGCGCGGTCGATGTTCCACTTCCATTGCCACTCGGGCGGGCGGATGCCGCCCTTGCGGCCGAACCCCATCATGTACTCAGCCGCTTCCGGCCGCAGGGCAATCTCCAGGCGGATGTCGGCGAGCCGGACGGCCGCATCGGCCCGCACGCGCAGACGGAAATTGATGTGGCCGTCGAACTCCATTCGCGCCGATGAATCGGCGCGCAGGCCCGCCACGCTCCCGTGCGAAGTCAGGTCCACGGCGGCGGCGCTGGATCGAGTCACGCTGGCGGGCGCGGCAACTATGCGCTGTGTCCGATGGTCCTGGTCGATGACCAGCGTTACCGGAGCAGCCAGGATCTCGAGGCCGTTCGAGCGGATGCTCTCCGGCAGCGCCAGCGCGCCGAAGCGCACCTGGCGTCCGAGGCAGGCGACCGTTGAGCCCCGCACCTCAAGTGGCGTGTAGGGGCGAGTGACGGTCTCGTCCAGACCAATGGTGGAGTCGAGCCAGCGCAAACGCGACATGCGCCAGGATTCGCCGTCGCCGCCGTCCGCGCAGAGCTGCGGCTCGACATCGAAGGCCAGGCGCAACTGCACCGGCTGACTATCCTTGGCGCGAAGCACGATCTCGCTGGAATACGCACCCGAGCCGGCATCGCGCGGAACCTCGACGCCGCACCACAGCGCGCCTACGCGGCCCTTCGGGATTCCCACGCTCTTGCGGAAAGCCCGTCCCAGCCAGTCCTTACCGCCGAGATTGAAGCAACGGAAGGCGGAGGCGGGAATCGTCGCGCCGGAGGCCGAGCGCAACTCATTGAAATCGATCATTACGTCCCGGACCGGCGCGTGCGCGGCCCACACGGCCAGTTGGAAAACGTAGAACTCACCACGTTGCGCGCTAGCGCGGATGCTCTCGGTCGTCCCTGCCTGGACCCAGCGCAGGGGGATCCCCTCATACATGCGAACAGGGTGCTGGCGGGATTCGGCGAAGACCAGGTACGGCCTGTTCGGATAACGCTCAAGCAGCGACTGCATTTCGGCGTCGCTCGCCGCCGCTTCCATGGGATCCGGCCGGTCGAACTCGGTGCGCCCCTGGATGTCGATCACGCGGGCGCGCGGCAAGTCCGTCAGGCTGCGATGCCGCTCCAACCAAGCCGGGTCCGCTTCATCCCGCGGCGGCGTGTATTGGACGGCGTAAGCGTGCGGCAGGCGGTTCGCCGTGTAAGGCGCGAAGTACACGTAGTAGTCGCCCGCACCGTATGGTTCGAAAACCAGGTCCGCCTGGTGGCGATCCACGCGGATGCGCGCCATGTTGCGGACGCGGCGCCCGGTGGCGACTTCGACAATAGGGAGATCCTTGCCCGCGGGATCGTCCCTGCGCCGCCAACGCAGGCGCACTGCGACAGCTTCGGCTACCTCTCTCACCCGGATGCGCGCACGACGCGTACCCAACTCGGGAGACCAGGAGCCGGCACCGCTGGAAAGCTCCGGCTCCTGTATGTCGACATTCGCCGATAGCGCAACAGACGGCACGATAACGAAGAAAGCTCTCCTGCTGAGACGACCATCCATAATGGGTTGCGGCTGGTTGCCGCTTCGACACCTGTTCTAGCACACCGGGGATGCGGAGCGTGGCATCTCTCCGCCAACGGAATCTCAGGTCTTCACGTTCCATACTACGAAATCACAGAGCTTTCCGGAAGTCCACGGCGCTCTGAAACCGCCGGGCTGGATCTTTACGCACGGCGCGATCGACCACGTCGGCCAGTTTGCCGGGTATCGCGGCGTTCCGCTGCCGGATAGGAATAGGTTCCTCTGACAGGATGATTCCGTATGGGTGTTTGATGCGCTGCAACTGCACCAGCGCCCGCAGAAAGCCCTCCGGCGAGCCCGCGCGTCCCGGATTGTCCTTGGCAAATTGCAGTACGTCGGCGGGCGTCGGAAAATCGAATGGGTACTTGCCCGTCAGCAGGTAATACAGCGTGACGCCGGTTGAGTAGATGTCGGCCGGTTCACGCGCCTGAGCCACGTCGCGGATCTGCTCCGGCGGCATGAACATCAGCGTGCCCATGCCCGTTCCCGGACTCGTGAGCGCGGCGGCGCCGGCATCGGCGTACGCTTTCGCCAGCCCGAAATCCGCCAGCTTCGGAACGAACGACGGACCGGCTCTCCGCAGTAGAATGTTCGGCGGCTTAATGTCGCGGTGAATCACCTTCCGTCCGTGGAGGTACTCGATCCCTGAGAGAACACCCTTGATCAGCGTCACGGCCTGTTGCGGCTGCATCTTGCCGCCAGACGCGGCCAAAAGCCCTTCCAGGTCGCCGTCCGGGACGAACTCGGCAACTAGGTACGGGGCACCCTGGTGAACACCGGCATCCACGTATCCAACCACGTTGCCGTGCTCGAACGACTGCAACAACTGGATCTCGCGGTGGAAGCGCCTCACCAGAAGGCTGTCCTTGAGGTTCTTGACCCGCTTCAGTGTGAACAAACGGGCAACGGCTTTCTGATACACCAGGTAGACACCGCCCATGCCGCCCTCGCCCAACATCCTGCGGATCTCGTATCCACCGATTGCGGTCCCGGCGTGACGGTCCGCCGGCGGCAGGCAACGCTCGCAACAATAGACGGCAACCCTGGCGAGCGCGGACGCCTTACCATCGGAATTGCCCAGTGCGCTCAGATCCTTCCGGCAAGTACGGCAGGCGGCGGCAAAAGGAACGCGCGGCGCGGCCGGTTGGTGTTTCTTAGGACAGGCCGGACAAACCTGCGGCGCGGCTTCTCCAGGCAGCAGTTCGAGGGGGCTCCCGCAGCCGCGGCACCTGCCCGCGCGCGCCTGAACCACCAATGAAATCCGTGCCCGGAGCTTCGTGTACCCCAGTTCGACGACATCGCCGTCTTTGAGTTCCGCTTGCGCCACCGGCTGGCCGTTCACATGGGGTGGATTGCGCACCACCTCGCCGGAAGCCGTCAGGTCTGTCAGACGGCAGATCGGCGGCGCGATCTCCAGATACACGTGACGGCGCGAGACGTACGGATCGTCGGAGATCTGGAAGTCGGCGTCCTTGGAACGGCCGATCAGAAATCCGCGCGGCGCGGAGAATTCGATGGAGCGGCCCATGCCCGGCCCGGCGATCACTTCCAACGCAACCTTCATCGGCCCTTCCCCCGGCACGCCATGCAGACGGGCGCCGCCGCGGCCGGCCCCAGGCACTCCGCGCAATACCACTGTTTGCAGCGCGAACATTGTCCGGCCGCGGTCCGGCCGGAATGATTCGAACATTCGGGTTTTATCATCGTGACCGCCTCGGCCGGATCGGCCTTCCTCACCATCGTCATCCCAGCGGGGGCCAGCGCGCGCTCCACATGAAACTGGAATTCGTAGATGTCGAAGCGCACGCGGTCGCCGTCCGTCAGCTTCATCTCGCCGGGGGTTCCTTCGACGCCAAGCCGGCGTCCGTTCAGGAAGGTTCCATTCCCGCTTTTGAGATCGCGCAGGCGCCAGACGCCACCGGCTTTCACAATCTTGGCGTGCCGTCCCGAAACAGTGGATTGCGGGATGACGATGTCGTTGCCGGCGCGCGCACGGCCGATCCGTGTGATCCCCTCCGCCAGAGCGTGCGATGCGGCGCCCGCGTGCCGGCCGGGGTCCAGCAATTCCGCCGCCGGCGGATTCCGGCGGGCAGGCTTCCTCTGCGTAATCGCCAAGCCCACAATCATGAAGAAAACGAAGATGGCAATCCCGGCGTAGATCGCCAAGCGCACGTTCGGCTCAGTGGACGCGAGCGCCATTGCGAGAAGAACCTGATGCAGGATCACGAGGAAAACTCCAGAGTCCAAATCAAACGCCACAACGACAGGTAACCGCAGCGATGTCCGGCCAGCACAAGCGACGCGTCGCCGGAAACCGAAACATTCCAAATAGGATAGGGCGTTGGTATAGCAAACAGGTGCTCGCCCTTCTCGAGGTCCCACACCCGGAGAATCGAATCCTCCGAACCGGTGATTGCGTGATGCCCGCCCGCCGGAATTGCGACCGACGCGACTTGATGCCCCTGGCCCGCCACTTTCCGGAGGATGGCGCCGGACCCCAGGTCGATAACCGCGAGTCCATTGGCGCCGTAGCCACAGACGGCGTGGCGGGAATCCGGCAACGCGGCCACCGGCGTGGCGCCGAGCTTCGCTTCGGACAGGGTCTTCCGGCACTCGCCACTGGCCGTGTCCCAGATCTTCAGCACGTGATCCGCGCTGGCGCTGATGGCCGTTCGCCCATCCGGTGCGAAAGCCACCGACTGCGCGGCGTGACCTTCCAGTGTATGCAGCAGGGAACCGGCTTTCGTATCCCAGATCCGCACGGCCTGATCTCCGCCGCAAGTAACGCAGCGCGAACCGTCCCGCGTGAGCGCGAGAGAGCGCACGAAACTTGCGGGGCTCTCCATCTCGCGCACAAGTTGGCCTGTCGCCGTGTCCCACACGGAGATGTTCTTGCCGGAGCCGGCGCCCACCGCCACTGTCCCATCGGCGCTCATGTCCACGGTGAAGAGGTTGCCGCCCGGCAGGTTGTACACCGGCGAGCGCTTCGCCAGATCCCACACTCGCAAGGGCCTCTTATCGTTACTCGATACAGCCCGTTTCCCACTTTCGCTCATCGCCACCCGCACGACGCCGTTCACGTTGCCGGAGTCCCGTTCCGAAAACAACAGGTGGGCCGCAAGCGGCTTCACCGGCCGGCCAAGCGCCAGCAGTCGCGCATGGAGCCTTTCCATCTGCGGGTGTGCGGCAAAGCCGATGGATTCCCAAGCACCGATAAGATCCCGATGCGCCCCGGCCAAATCGCCACGCTCCAAGCCGGCCTCGACGCCTGCGAGCGTGGCGTCGCGCCGCCGCTGCCGCTCCTGCAGCGCAGCGAAAGCCACCGGACGCGAGGGACGCAGCGGAGCCGCGAACCGCCGCGAAAGGTCCACCTCAAACAGCGACAGCGCCCCCCACCCGCCAATCGTCGCCACCCGGGTCCCGGCGGCGTCCATGTCCATGGCGCAATACTCCGTCGGAGACCCACGGATCGTGCGGATACAGCGGGCCGCCGCCACATCCCAAATGCGCAAACACGAATTCGCCGCCAGCGACACGGCCAGGCTTCCGTCGGCCGAAACGACAAGCTTGCGGATCGGGTAATCGTGTTCGGGGAACGCGCCGAGCAGACGCCGTCCGGCCAAATCCCAAATCAAGACCCGCGCATCGTCGGAGCCCGTCAACGCGCAACGCCCGTCCGCCCGGATCGCAACTGTCGTGACACACTTGGCATGTCCGGTTAATACCGCCAGACTCTTGCCTTCCGCCAGATCCCAAACGCTGACCCGGCCGTCGTAACCACCCGAAACCGCGAGCCGGCCGTCGGCCGAGCACGCCACCGCCGTCTGCCCGTCGCCCAAATTGAGCACGCACTCCCCTGTCGTCAGGTCCCACTGTTTGAGCCCGCTCGCCATACCCAATGCGAATACGGCATCCGGCCCCAAGGCCACGGATCGAAACGCGACCGGCTCGCCGATGTGGCGTACGCATTCGCACTTCATGAGATCCCAGCACTCGAGGGCCGACTCGCGCCACCCGAGCAAGCCCCAGCGCCCGCCGGGGCCGATGGCCACGCAGTTGACCTGCCGGGCCGGGTCTTCGATGCTGGACAGGCACTCCAGCTTGCTCAGGTCCCAGTACTTCACGATGCGGTGCTCGTTTGTAGTGAGCACTCTGCGGCCGTCGGCCGAGACAGCCAGCGTCGCCGACAGGCCGGCCGGATGGGCCGAAGTGGAGCGTACACGCCGGATGCACGAAGCTTCCTTGCCCGCGAAGCGCTCCTCATACAGGCCGGGGCAGGCGGCCAATGCCTTGCGGGCTTCCTCCGGATCGAAGCGTTCCTGGTGCACCTCGGCCCTGGCCAGGGCGATCCGGCGGGCATCCGCGCCCGGCATGACCGCGAGCTGATCCAACGCCAGCAGCACTTCCACGTCGTCCATTTCGCCGCGCCGCCAACCGAGTAACGCCTGGTTCCTCGCCGCTTCGAAATGACACGGGTTCGTTTCCAGCGCCCGCCGGAAGCACACGAGTGCCTCTTCCGGCTGTCCCAGTTCCAGACGGGAAACGCCTCGATTGTTCCAGCTATCCGCCTCGGGCGAAATCTGCGGCAGTCGTGCAAAGCCGCTCTCCGCACCGAACTCGGTCCGATAGACCTCGACCAGCCGTTCGCGCACGGCGGAAAAAGTCGCCGGACGGGCGTCGCGGTACCAGTCCACGCACTGCTTCATGAGCGCGCGCAAAGGCTCCGGAAGCGAACGCAACGGCTCGGGCGCTTGCCGCCGCTCCCCGGCCGTACTTTCGTAAGGCCTCGCGCCGCACAGCATCTCGTACAGGCATACGCCGAAGGCGAAGATGTCGGCGCGGCCGTCCACCTTGTGCGCGTCAACCCATTGCTCCGGCGCCATGTAACCACGGGTCCCCAATCCGGCCATCGTCATGCCGCCGTCCACGGGAGTACCGGAACGCACACGGGCGGCACCATCGATGAGGGAGATACCGAAGTCGGTCACCTTCAATGTGCCGTCCTCGTCGAGCAGGATGTTTTCCGGTTTGATGTCGCGATGCACCAACCCGGCCTTGTGCGCGTGCTCCATGCCGTGGCAGAGCTGGATGGACAGATCGAGCATCCGGCGGACATCGCCTCCATGGCCGGCCGCCAGGTATTCGCGCAGATTGCCACCCTTCAGGTACTCGATCACCAGGACCGGAACCTCATCCACCGGCAACACGAAATAGCAGTAAACGATGTGCGGATGCAGACCCAGGCTGGTCCAGGCTTCCGCTTCGAGACGAATGCGCGGCGCCGAGGAGGGATCGTCAAGGATCTCCGGACGCGGCACCTTCAGCACGAGGTCCGTGTCCCAATCGCGGTGTCGCGCCAGCAGCACCGCCCCCATGCCGCCCTGGCCCAACACCCGCTGGATCGAGTATGCCTCCGGAAGACGGGCGGCAAGAGGAAGCGCGGGCGGCTCGCACACGTTCTGTTCCGCGGCTGGCTCCGCGCGCAACACGGTGGCGCCGGACTCCGGAGCCGGGCGCAGCATTGTCCCCGGCGCCGCGCCCTCCCGGAACAGCATGCGCAACCAGTTCATCCGCGATCCCCGATCAGGGCGATCACTTCGTCTCTCAGCAGGCGGTTCTTCTCCACCAGTGCAGCGGCCACACGATCCAGTGCCGTCTTGCGCCGCTCCAGCATTTCGCGCACGCGGGCGCTCTGAACCTCGACGATTCCGCGCACGGCGTTTTGGCAACGCTCCGCCATTTCGCCTGCAACGAACTTGCGGCGGTCGATCCGCACGGGCCCCGCCTCCTCCGACATACCCCATTCGTAGACCATGGCTTCGGCGATGCCCGTGGCTCGCTCCAGGTCGCTGGAGGGCCCGGTCGAAATCCCGTCTTCGGGCCCGTAGTAGAGCCGCTCGGCTTCGCGTCCGGCGACGAGTGCGCGGATGCGGGCCTCCAATTCCGGCTTGGTCAACGTTCCGCGCTCGCCGGTGTCCCCGTACGCCGCATAGCCGCCCGCGTTGCCGCGTCCCACGATGGTTACGTAGACCGGCGGTGCACCCTGGTCGTACATCGCCAGCGCGTGGCCGGCTTCGTGCCGCGCGGTGCGCAACGGATCCGGATTCTCGCGCGCGGTCCCGAGCAACACCTTCTCGAAAGCCTCCGAGAGGATCGCGTCGCCAATGATGCCGCCCGAGCCGAGCGCCATCACCGCAGCTTCGGCCAGTACGCGTTCCAGATCGGCGATCGAGCGGCCGGCGCTCTGTAGCGCGATACGCTCCAACACCAGGTCGCTCACCGCATGCGCCTGTTTCGCGGCCAGGCGTTTCTGCAGATAGAGCAGGCGCTCCGCCGAGGTCGGCAATTCCACATCGATGACCCGGTTAAAGCGGCGCTTCAGCGCCGGGTCCAGCTTTTCTTCGTGGTTGGTGGCCGCGATGACCACAACCGCCTGCGCCGGATTCTTCGAGAAACCGTCCATCTCGGTGAGCAACTGATTCAGGGTTATGGCCTCGGCATGCCCCGCGTAACCGGGGCGCACCTCGGCGCGGTTGACTCCCACGGCGTCGAGTTCATCGATGAAGACAATGGCCGGCGCGTAGCGGCGGGCACGTTCGAACAGCCTGCGCACGTTCTCGGGACCGCTGCCCACGTGCTTGCCGGTGAGGTTCGACGCGGCCTCCACCAGAAACGCACAGTTGGACTCGCCTGCCAGCGCGCGCGCCAGCATCGTCTTGCCCGTGCCCGGCGGGCCCGTGAGCAGCACGCCGCGCGGTGCCTCCACGCCCGCCGCCGTGTACTTGCGCGGATCCCGCAGCCAGTCGCGGATGAGCATCAACGCTTCCTTCGCCGCGCCGCCGCCGATCACGTCGTCGAAAACAGCAGTGGGACGTTCCATGTCGCTCACCAGGGCGCCGGCATCGGCGCCGCGCACGGCCCGCGTCAGCCGCAGATTCCGGCACCGGATTCGCAGCCGTGGCCCTTCGAGCACCGGCGCCGTGTCAAAAGCGAGCACCTGGCTGCGCGCGCCCAATTCCCGGGCCTTACGTTCAAAACGAAGACGGTGCGCCAGCGTCTCGATCTCGCCTACGAACAAATCGCGCTGTAAAGCGGGATCCACCCCGGGCGCGGCGACCAGCGCGGTTTGGACAACTCCCCGGGCGCCTCCCGCGCGCATGCACGCCAGCAGCAGCTCGCGATCCACGGCTGCTCCACCTTCGGCCGGATCGAACAGGTACACGGGGATCTGGGGCATCCGTCCGTGCAGACATTCCAGAACCTTCTGCCCCCCGGCGAATTGACGCGCCGCCTGCGGAGCATAATCGAAAGCCAACATCGTCAGGGGTACGCTCCCGGTACTCCTTTCCGCGGCGCCCATGCTCAAATCCAGCAGAACTAAATCGACTTCCTCCTTCGCCAGCAAACCGAGGACCTGGTCCGGCGTGGTGGCGGAAAACCAGCGCACTCTATCATCGAGCGCTTTCTCACACAGCCCGCCCGACAGAGCGCCGCCCGCAAACAAAACACGCGGCGGAGCGGCATCGCCGGACAGGCAAGCAGCCGCTTCACCCGGATGTTGCCGGTCGAGTTCCACCGCGACTTCCCGTATGGCAGCGAGCGACTCGTCCAGGCGTTCGTCGCTGAATAACCGGCAGACTCCGTAGATTTCTTCCTTGAGAAACGCCTCGGCGCGCGCCCGCACCGTACGCGCATCCGTCGCGGCGCCTTCCCGCATCACCAGCGCCAGCGGGATCTCGGGATCGAAACCGTAACGCTGGCCATGCCGTTGTTCGAGCAGCACCGCCACCCTCCGCAGCTCGGCTTCGGCGATGCGGGCCAGATCGCCAACGCGCAGGTGGTTGAACAGGATCGGATGGCCGGTGGCCATGCGCGAGCAGATGGCCTCCGGAAAATACGGTGCCTGCCGCCGCGGGTCCACTTCCGAGCGAAGCGCGTCGAGAATGGTGGCGCGTTCAAACGCCGCATTGGCCTGCTGAACGCCGGCCGCGTTTCGATTCTCGTAGAGGCTCTTGCCGACGTTGGTCGTCAGAATGATGACCGTGTCGCGGAAGGCGACGACGTCCTCGGTGTTCTTGTCCTGGAGCCGTCCCGCGTCGAGGATTTGCAGGAACAGATGAATGGCCGCCGTGCATGCCTTTTCGATCTCATCGAACAGCAGAACGGCGTTGGGATGCCGTAGGACGAAACCGGTCAGAATGCCGGGCTTGGCTCCGTGATAGACCGGTGGGGAACCAATCAGGGTGTCGAGTTCGGTCGCCACCCCGTAGGAACTCATATCCAGCCGTAAGAAAGGACGGCCCAACGCCTCGGCGCCCAGTTCGGCCAGATACGTCTTGCCGACGCCGGGGGGGCCGGCGAACAGGAACAGACCGGCCGGCCGCTTCCGTCCGGTGTCGGCGGAGCCCACCACTTCGACGTCGAACAAACCTTCGACAAACTGATGTATGGCGTGATCCTGCCCGTGGATCTTGTCAAGCAGATCCTGGCGCAACACGCGCATCCGGCGCGTAAGGTCGCCCAGGCTCGGCGACGATGCCTCCTCCGGCTTCCCGGCCGCACTCGCCGTACGGATCACCGTAGCGCCGGCAGGGGTGGAATCCACGGCCAGCGAGGACATGGCAGCACGCAGAAGGTGGCGAGGACCGGGCTCGGCGTTTTCCGCGCGGGCAAGTAACCGGGCGGCCGCATACACCGATTTCACGTCAGCCGAGCGGTGCGGCGCTTTGTCGCCAGGCGGGGCCCCGCCTGGTCTGAGCACCAAAGCCCGGAGACGACGCCGGAATGCGCGTGGTTCAATACCCAGTTCGGTGAACTCCGCGCGCAGCCCGGCAATTGCGCCCGATCCCAGGATATTGCCTTGGTCCGAATCCGCCAAGCGCCCCAGCGCCATCAGCAGGTGCGCCAGCGAAATCTCCGCGAACCCCGCCGCCATGGCCTCCTGCGCTGCCAAGCGCAAGATAAGATTCGGCACTACTTCGTCCGGCACGGTCCTGTCCTTGTCGGGCACACTCAGCCTCCGTTCGCCATCCGGTTTTACTCATCGGCAGAACCGCTCGAATCCACCAGACTCCAACCGGAGGAGGTAAACGGGCAGACTACACCGGCACGTACTGCCGCAGGTAGCGCAGGCCCATGCGGAAGCCCACCTTATAGTCCTCGCTGAACGTGCCGTCGGGAAGCGGACGCCCGTAAGTGTCGTCTTCGTGCTCGATGTTCATCGAGCCCTTGTAACCCGCGTCCATCAGCACGGTGAACACTCCCGGCCAATCCACGCTGCCGTAACCGGGAATGCGATAGCGCCACCACTGCGTCCTGTTGGGCGGGTTGATGCCGCTCTTCTTGAGTACGTGCCAGAAGATTTCGGTATCTTTCAGATGCACGTTGTAAACCTTGCCCACCCAGTCGCGCAGGCACTGCAGCGGATCCATGAACTGGCGGACCAGGTGCGAAGCATCGTACTGGATGCCGACAAACGGCGAGTTGCCGAAAGCCTTGAACAACGCTTCGTAGCCGATGGGGCCGGTGGCGAGGTTCGGCCCTTCGGGCCAGGGCTCCCAGATCAGGCGCACCTTGTGTTTCTCGCACAAGGCGAAGTACTTCTCGTTGTAGACGCGCACGATCTCGTCGATCTGCTCCTGGAAGGGGCGCCCCGGCATATTGCCGCTCATGGTGGCGACGTAAGAAACGCCCATCTTGCCGGCCATCTCGATCACCTTCGAGACGTAAGCGTTGATCTCGGCACGCTTGGCCGGGTCGGGCGCGGTGTGGTTGACGGGAATGCCGAGCACGGAGATTTCCAGCCCTGCCGAAGCGCAGTGCTTCCCGATCTTCTCCAGGTCCTGGTCGGTCACCGTGTTGGCATCCAGCCGGCTCTTGGCCGAACAAACCAGTTCCAGGCTCTTGAAGCCTGCCTCACGGGCGAATTCGATGTTGGCTTCGGTGTATCGGCCGAGAACTCCGATCTTGGGTTTCCAGCTTGCGGTAGCCGCCCGGGCGGCTCGCGTGGCGGCGGCAACCGCGGGCAGAGCCCCGAGCATGATCCTACGGGTATGCGTCATGACGTTATCTCTCTCTTGGATGTGGCGCGGCGTCTGGCCGCCCAGGTACCTTTTCTAACACATATGCGCGGCGCACGTCGCACCGCATCGTTACTACAGTGCCAGTACGGCGGCTGTTCGGAATCTTCTCGCTTTCGGAATATGTCATGCTAAGATATTGATGAGAAAGGGTTGCCAGTTCTTTCCCGCGCCCTGTACTCCGGTAGACCGCCATGTATAATGCGTTCTTCGGCTTCAAAGAGTCTCCCTTTAACTTGTCTCCGGATCCCTCGTTCCTGTACCGGAGCCCCCAGCACGAAGAAGCGTTGGCGAATCTGATTTACGGAGTGCAGAGCCGCAAGGGCTTCATCGTACTCACGGGCGAGGTGGGTACCGGCAAGACAACCATGTTGCAGTGCCTGCGCGACTTCCTGGAGAGCCAGCGCATCGAGTTCGCCTTCCTCTTCAACTCTCGCGTGACCGTGGAGCAGTTCTTCGAGATGATCGCTTACGATCTGAACCTGCGCTGCCAGCGCACGTCGAAGACCGAAGTCCTGTTCGCCCTGAACAATCTCCTGATCCAGCAGGCCAACTCGGGGCGCACAACGGTTCTCATTGTCGACGAAGCCCACAACTTGAGCTGGGAAGTGTTGGAAGAAATCCGCCTGCTGGGAAACCTGGAGACGCGGCATGGCAAACTGCTCCAGATCATCCTCGCCGGACAGCCCGAACTGGACCGCAAGTTGGATGCGCCGGACATGCGTCAACTCAAGCAGCGCATCGTCCTCAGATGCCACCTCTGCCCCTTGGAGGAAAACGAGGCCATCGAGTACATTGTCACCCGCATGAACCACGCCGGGATGCCGAACCAGACGGTGTTCCCGGCGGACGTTCTGCCGGAGATCTACTTGCGTTCGCAAGGAATTCCCAGGGTCATAAACGCCATTTGCGACAACCTCCTGTTGACCTGCTTCGCTCTGGAACAGCGCGTCGCCACACTCGACGTGCTGGATGAGGTCTGCGCCGACATGCGCCTGGAATGGCCTGGACGGCGTCCCCAACTGCCGCACAGAGTGCTGGCCGACGACCAGTACCAGCAGAGCCCCTATTACGGGCGCGGCAACTAGCTCCAGGATAGCCCCGGAAGCTTCATAACCACCTAATTCATAAGCAAGTTAGCAGACCGCCCCAATCCCGCATAAGGTATCCTCCCGACTGCCTCTCTAGGATTTTTCCTAGAGGTGTAAGGCAAAGCCCCCACCTAGAATTAAATAGTACGCCGTCCTCTTCGGGTCTAGAGGTCAAAAGCTCCCGATGGGGAGGGCAAAGAAACCTAACAGGCGGATACGAATATGGCTCACGTTCTTCAAAGTTGGCGTTTCTGTGGTTTTGTTTGCACGCTGTTTGTGCTCGGATTCATGGTGGCGCTCATGCCCGCTGGCACACTCAGCCACGGGCCGGTGTTCCCTCCCAACCCGTGGGACACAGTTGCGCATGGTCCGGTGTTCCCTCCCAACCCGTGGGACACAGTTGCGCATGGTCCGGTGTTCCCTCCCAACCCGTGGGACACAGTTGCTCATGGCCCGGTGTTCCCTCCCAACCCGTGGGACACAGTTGCTCATGGTCCGGTGTTCCCTCCCAACCCCTGGGATCAAAGATCGTAGGTCCCCCCTCTTGCAGGCACCGGTTTCGGTCGATTGATTGATGAGATTGGTATCGGTGTCTGATGAATGTACTGCAGTGGATGTTTATTGTTGCCGGGGCAGTTGTTCAGCTGCTGCTCATAGCAGTTCTTGTGCGCGGTAGCTACCGGACCTTCCCCTTCCTTTTCGCTTATGCGGTGGCCGCGTTCTTGGCCACCGCAGTCGAAGTGGCGGCGATTCTGGATCTCATGTGGTGGTCCACGTACACGTACAAGTACTACTGGATCAACGACCTCATTCTCCAGTCCCTGATCATGCTTCTGGTGCTTTCCCTCGTTTATCAAAGCATGCAGGACAATCCCAAACGCCCTTCTACGATCCGCCTCCTGGTCCTGGGCGTCGTCATCGTGGCGGCAGCTTCGCTCGCGTTCTACTGGAGCAAACCCTTGAACGAGCGAATGACCGACGTAGCCCGCAACCTCAGCTTTAGCGCTGTACTGCTGAACCTGGTGCTCTGGATGAGCCTCATAAGGCGCAGGCTACCGGACCCCCGGTTGCTGGTCATCAGCGGCGCCTTGGGCATCCAAATGGCCGGACAGGCCATCGGGCACTCATTGCGCCAACTAGCGGCGCCCAGGCGGAGCGTTCTGCTGGTGACGGCCGGCAACGTTATGATCGCCGCGTCGCACGTCATGTGCATGTACCTCTGTTGGCAAACCTTGCGGCAGCACGAGATCGCCGGCTCGCGAGCGCGGCGCACGCCTACGGAAGCCTGAGCGAGATCCCCGCATCGCTTTGACCCCCAATGTCGTGAAGAGTAAACTGGTTCTGATTCCCAATCCACCTCGCGGCAAGTGACCGTTCGGGTGAGACTTAAAGGACGATAGCAATGCAAGATTCCCTTAACCGCAGAAATTTCCTGACCAGCGCCAGTGGTGCCGGCGCTGCTCTCGGTCTCGCCGGTCCGGCGATGGCCGGCCAACAACGCAAGCTCGTGGCGAAACCCGCCGGACGCGTGATTGGAGCCAACGACATAATCAACGTGGGCGTGATTGGATGCGGCGGCCGCGGCACCTATGTAGGCCGCACCTTCGCCAAAGTGGGTCAGGGCGAGAACAAGTGCAAGATCGTGGCCGTGTGCGATCTCTACGAGAAGCGCAAGAGGCTGAACGCGGAGTTCCACCAGTGCGACGGGTACCTGGATTTTCACGAGGTCATCAACCGCAAGGATGTGGACGCCGTCATCGTGGCCACCCCGGACCACTGGCACGCGCCGATCGCCATCGCGGCCATGCTCAACGGCAAGGACGTCTACCTGGAAAAGCCCATGTGCCACACGGTCGCCCAGGCCAAGCAACTGATCGACACGGTCAAGGCTACCAAGCGCGTGCTGCAGGTAGGTTCGCAGACGACCTCCGCCGACATTTGGCATAAGGCCAAGGACGTGATCGCGAGCGGCGCCATCGGCGACATGATCATGAGCCAGGGTTCATACCACCGCAACTCGAAGGAAGGCGAGTGGAACTGGCCCATCGATCCCGACGCCGGTCCGAACAAGAAGGGCGACAATTACATCGACTGGAAGACTTACCTCGGCCCGGCGCCCCAGCGGGCGTGGAATCCCGAGCGATTCTTCCGTTTCCGCAAGTTCTGGGATTACTCGGGCGGCATCGCCACGGACCTGTTCTTCCACGTGGCCGCGCCCCTGAACATCTGCTGGCCCTCGCCGCAATTCCCGTACAAAGTAATGGCCGGCGGCGGTATTTACGTATTCAAGGATCGTGAAGTGCCGGACACTTTCCACCTGATCGCGGAATACGCCAAGGGCCACTCCGTGGTGCTGAGCAGCTCCATGGCGAATTCGCAGCACATCCCGGGCCTGATCCGCGGGCACCTGGGCACCATCATCATGGTGGAGCACGGCCAGTTCGAGGGGAACGCCACTTACATCACGCTGAAGCCGGAGAAGCGCGTGATGACGCCGGAGTACGAAGGCAAGTACGGCAAGGACGACCAGCAGATCCCGCTGGAGACCAAAGACGCGATGATCACGCACGTCGAGAATTTCCTGAGCTGCGTGCGCACCCGCCAGAAGCCCACGCTCGACGTGGAAACCGCGGCGCGCGCCCAAGTGCTCATCAGCATGGCCGTGCAGAGCTATCGTCAGGGCCGTGTGCTGTATTTCGACGAGAAGACGTTCCAGGTACTTCCCACCCCGCCCATCAGGGCGAAGGCGTAGACAGTTCCATGGGGGCTCCCTCCACCGCTGCAAACCGCGGTGGAGGGAGCCCCCATCCGCCCTCAGCGGTATACCGCGACGGTGCCGGTGAAGACCGTGTGAGTGATGTAGCCTAAGTCCAACCCTTTCGATGAGAACTTGAGACCATCGCCAAGAAGCGGTGCCCTTCCCGCGGCCACCATCCCCGATGTTGCATCGTCCGCATTGCTGGCCGGGAGGGCGGAAAGAACGGCTGAAGGCACGGTAAACTGTCCTGCGCTGATCTTTTCCGTGCATACGAAGGCGACAGCTATTTGTATCTTGTCCGTCATGCCAGGCAGGATGACGGCCCCGGCGAGCACAGCGTATTCGCTGGCAGGATCTCCGCCGGTCCATGTGAAGGTCAAATCCGCCGACCGGTCGATGCCGGCGGTCGAAATGGCATCCAGATTCGTCCATGTGAGCGCCGCCGTGGAGGCTGGGACGGTCAGCGCGGCATTGATGGGGCCCACTTCAAAGTTCCCCGCGGCGCTGCTCACGGTGATCGTCCCGGGCTCGAGATAGGGTGGCGGCAGCGGTTGGTCGCTGATACCCGGAGGCGCGGAAGCCCCGAGCGTCTTGTGTACATCGTAGCAGCCCGTCCCCGAACGGACAAGCTGTCCCGTTCCTTTCGGACCGTTCACATTCAGGACGGAACCCGCGTTCAGGAAATTCGCGCGCGGTGGAACCAGGCTGGAACCGGTGCCGCGGAACGTGTAAACCGAGCAACCTCCGAACGACGTCCCTCTGCCCGTGAGCATATCCAGGCCTTGATCCGCCGGACCCGTGTAAGTGTTCCAACGAAAGAGCGAGGCCCAAGCCGTGTCGGCCAGGCCGGCACCCGAGCCCAGGCCAGGGATGTTCGCGCTGACGTTCATGCGCATGAGCTGAATGAACCCGACGTTCAGCGTGCCGGCCGATTGTAGTTGAGCCCATTCGGTGCTGGAAACGCTGTGGGCGCCGGAGCAGATCTTGCCGTCGGCGGTTACCGCGAGAGTCGCGAAATTACTCGCGACGCCGACCGTCACGCTAATCGATGTGCCGCCAAGCTGCGTAGGAAGCGGGAACGCCGACGCCTGCACCAAGTTCGCGGGACCGAGGTTCTGGCCGAAGGCAACGAACATCGAGCCGCGGGCAACGCCGTAATTGAGCAACCCGGGCAGCGCATAACCGGCAGCGTTCAGTACCGATTCAGCCACAACCGGCGGCGGAATCGCCGGAGAAACCTGAACGGCCGCCAGCCGCTGTGGTTGCGAACCCGCCTTGAACGGCGAACCGGAAACCAGGCTCAACGCTCCAGTGCCGGAGTTGATGGCGTCAAGACGAGACGCTGTTGTGCAGCAGATTCGCCACGTACAGGCACTTGCCCGCAGGATCTACCACAATGCCATAGGGAGCCCGCGGCGAAGCGAAGGGAGATCCCGCAACCGCGGTAAGGGCTCCGGTGGAGCTATTGATCGCGTAAGCCGAGATTGTGCTGTCGTCTCCGTTCGCCACATAGAGGAACTTGCCCGTCAGATCGGCGGCGGCCGTGGTGGGCCCGGCCCCCGCCGCAAACGGCGATCCGGGAACAGTGGTCAGCACACCGGACGTTGCGTCGATGCTGTAAGCGGAAACGCTGTTGCCGTACTGATTCGTCACGTACAGGAACTTACCCGCCGGCTCGACGGTCAGCCGCGAAGGGACTGCCGGCCACGGCCGTCAGGACCCCGGTGGCTGTGTTGATAGAGAAAGCCCAGATATTGCCATCACCCCGGCACGCAACGTACAGGTACTGGCCGGAGGGATCCACAATTGCCCCGATCGGCCCGGGCACGCCAGTGGATTCACCGGAAAGCTGCTCCAGTCGACCGGTGCCGGAGTCAATACGGAAGCCCGTCACATTGGTGCTATTGTAGCTATTGCCGCCGGGCACGACAGCCACGGCCGTGGGATTGCCGGGCACCGGGACTCCGGACAGCACTTCGGTGAGGATTCCCGCGCCGGGATTGACGACGTACACGGAGACGGCGGCGGCGTAGTTGTTGGGGACGTAGACAATCTGTCGGCATACGGGGCTGGTTGCGCCGACGATTGTAAGCAGCAAGACGAACCGGAGAGTACCGGCTGCGCTGAAGCTTCTTACAACCAGAGAAAAGACGTGAGTCGTACTGACCATCTCCTGATCTCCATTCTGTTGGGGCGCGCGGGTGAGGGCGGGGATGCATCCCCATGGGAAGGATCGGGTTCTCCCCTCTGGATGGAGAACCCACTCTGTGCGCCGGCATTGGAACTGCCCTCCGCCGTTGAATACCCGATGGTTGCCTGGGTGAGGGACCCAGACTAAGCGGCACACATATGGAGTTGGCGATTGCAGCTACTGGCTGCGATCACACAGCCTTCCAACCTTGTCCGACAATACCGCCGATTGGCAGCTATCGCACGGGGCACGAAACAGCTCACGCGCCTCGTACGCATCCGTCAGGATTTGTGGCCCGTGACCTTGATTCCCAGTTCGCGGAGCTGCCGTTCGGGCACTTCCGCGGGCGCCTCGCACATAAGGTCGGTGCCGCGCGCCGTCTTGGGGAATGCAATCACGTCGCGGATCGAGTTCTCGCCGGCCAGGATCATCACTAGCCGGTCGAGGCCGAGCGCGATGCCGCCGTGCGGCGGCGCCCCGTACTTGAGCCCTTCCAGCAGGAAGCCGAACCTGTGCTGCGCTTCCTCTTCGCTGAAACCGAGCGCGGCGAACACTTGGGACTGCACATCGGTGCGATGAATACGGATGGAGCCGGAACCCAGCTCCGTGCCATTGAGCACGAGGTCGTAGCTCTTGGCGCGGCAGCTAGCCGGGTCGGTGGTCAGCTTCTCCAGGTCTTCATCGTAGACAGAGGTGAATGGATGGTGGGCGGCGGTCCAGCGGTTCTCCTCCTCGCTCCATTCGAACATGGGGAAGTCCACCACCCAAACGAAGCGGAAATCCTCGGGATTGAGGAGCTGATGACGGTCGTTGTACTTCTGCCCGGCGAACAGGCGCAATTGCCCGCAAGCCTTGAAAACGGCTTCTTCCGGACGATGCGCGTCGGGCTCTCCAGCCCAGCCGGCTACCAGCAGCAGATCGTCTTCGGCAACGCCGGCCCGTTCGCGGACCGCGCGCATGGGCTCGGGGAAATCGCGCGTCAAACGCTTGACGTCGTCGTAGACGCGCAAGCCGCGTTCGGTTCCGTACGCCTTCAATTCGTCGCGCTGGCTGCGCGTGAGCGCCCCGGTCTTGGGGATCCGGATGGCCACCAGGGGCAGACCCTTGGGCGTCAACATGCCTTCGGGGAACAGGTCTTCGACCGGGTGGAACGGCGGCAGGCGCAGATCCGGCTTGTCGATGCCGTAAGACCGCATGGCCTCGGCGTACGTCATGCGCGGGAACGGGATGGAGACCTCGTGGCCGGCCACCGTGCAAATGCGCTGTACAAGCGGCTCGATGACTTCGAGAACGCGCTCCTGCTGGGGGAACGACATTTCGATGTCGATTTGGGTAAACTCGGGCTGCCGGTCGGCGCGCAGGTCTTCATCGCGGAAGCAGCGCACAATCTGGAAGTACTTGTCGAAACCGCTCACCATCAGGAGTTGCTTGAACAACTGGGGCGATTGGGGAAGCGCATAGAAAGCGCCTCGCTGCGCGCGGCTCGGAATGAGGAAGTCGCGCGCGCCTTCGGGCGTCGACCGCGTCATGAATGGAGTCTCGATCTCGAGGAATCCCTGCGAGTTCAGGAATTCGCGCGCGGCGAAGGCCACCCGCGAGCGCAGCACGATATTGCGCTGCATGCGCGGCCGGCGCAGGTCGACGAAGCGATACTTCAGGCGCGTGTCTTCGCTGACGTCCACGCTGTCTTCCATGGGGAAGGGTGGCGTCAGGGCCTCGTTGAGAATCCACAGCGATTCGGCCACCACTTCGATTTCGCCAGTTGGGAGGGAACCATTGATCGTGTCGGCGCTGCGCAGCGCCACACGGCCTTCCACCGCCATGACGTACTCCGAGCGCAGGCTCTCGGCCTTGCCGTGCACGGCGGCGTCGAGGTCTTCGTGGAAAACCACCTGCGTGATGCCTTCGCGGTCCCGCAGATGGATGAAGATGACGCCTCCCAAATCGTGGCGGCGGTGCACCCAACCCATCAGCAGCACGTGTGCGCCCGCATCCGCCGGCCTCAACTGGCCGCAAGTGTGCGTGCGCCGTAGATCGCCCAAAAAATCCAAACTGACGCTTTCCGGCATATGATTTTTGCTACTTAAGCTTCTCGTATAATTCCGCGGCGCCCACAGTCTCCTGCGCGCCCGTTTCCATGTTCTTCAGGGAATACGCACCGGCGGCGATTTCGTCGTCGCCGATGATCAGCACCCAACGCGCCTTCAGCTTGTTGGCCGTCTCCATGGCTCGCTTCAGGCGGGCGTCGACGCCGGTTTCGACCGTGACGCCGCGGCGGCGAAGATCGCGCGCCAGCACGCCCGCGTGGCGGAAGGCAGCTTCGCCCAAGGGTGCCACGAACAAATCCAGTTGCGGCGCGTTGTCGCCAGGCCGCGCCTCCTCGGCGCTCATCACCAGACGGTCCTCGCCGATAGAAAAACCGATGCCGGGCGAGTGCACCTTCGAGCCGAGCGATTCCGCCAACCCGTCGTACCGGCCGCCTCCCAAAACGGAATTCTGCGCGCCGAGCGCGCCGTGCACGATCTCGAAGGTCGTGCGCGTGTAGTAATCCAGGCCCCGCACCAGGCGAGGCTTCAATTCAAATCCGATGCCACGATCAGCGAGATACGTTTTCACCCGGTCGAAGTGGTCGCGGCACTCTTCGCAGAGACAATCCAGAATCGAGGGCAGTGCGTCGATGATGGGCTGGTCCTCGGGGATCTTGCAATCCAACACGCGCAGGGGGTTCGTGTCCACCCGGCGGCGGCAATCCTCGCACATGCGCGGGGCATCGGCGGCGAGCGCCTCCCTCAACCTGGCGACGTACTTTGGACGGCAGACCGGGCAGCCCACCGAGTTGATGAGCAGTTGGAAGCCGTCCAGCCCAACGCCGGACAGGATCTCGACGATCATCTCGATCACTTCGGCGTCCACGGCGGGCGATTCCGATCCGATGGCTTCCGCCCCGATCTGGAAGAACTGCCGGTAGCGCCCCTTCTGGGGACGCTCACGCCGGAACATGGGCCCGATGTAGTAGAGCTTCTGAAGGCCGGGAAGCTGATCCAGGCGATGTTCGATGTAGGAACGGATCACCGACGCGGTGGCTTCGGGACGGAGCGTGAGCGAACTGCCGTCGCGATCCTCAAACGTGTACATCTCCTTGGAGACGATGTCGGTCTCCGTTCCCACGCCGCGGGCGAACAACCCGGTTTCCTCGAAAATGGGAGTGCGGATCTCCTGGTAGTTGTACGAGCGGAACACGCGCCGCGCCACTTCTTCCACGTGATTCCACACGGCGCTCGCAGGTGGAAGGATGTCGCGGGTTCCTTTGACGGCTCGAATCGATTTCACTCTTCTTCCTTGTAATTCCGCCGGTAGCCCACCTACCGCAACGGAGTCTGGCGGAAGCGTTCGCGTTCGGCCGGCATCACAGCGCGCCGTTCACCTGGACGCTGGGATCGATGCATGCACTTGCAGCTATGCGAGGCGCTGCGCCGCGATAGCTACGGGCCATGATTTCCGGCTGAAATCACTATGGTAACATGCCGGGCCGGCCGGTTAGTCCGAACACACAGTGGTGAACGCCGCGATTACGCTCGCGCGAGCTCCCCGGCGTGTTTCTGAATGCGCAGGATGGCTTCGGCAATCTGTTCCATGTGCGCCCGATCGGAAACGAAAGTGGCTGGCGATACCCAGACGACTTCCTGGCACAGGCGATCGTTTACGGGAAGCTGGTTGCGCTCCTCCAACTGCGCCAGCCGCTGCTTGGAGTAGATCCGCCGGTAGCCGCGCGAGTTCAGCGCGTTCTTCAGATAGCGCCGCTTGTTGAGCGGGTCGTAGCCGTCTCCGGCCGGCACGCGCTCGGCACCGAGCGCTTTCAGGAACTTCTCCCTGGACATACCGGCGAAGCGCTCGTTGTTGTAACGGAAAATCAGCCCGTGATAGACGTTGCGCGTGCAGCCCGGATACATGGCCGCGGGGTGGATGCCCGGGATCTCCTTCAACATGCTGGTGAGATACCGCGCATTCTGCTCGCGGTGCTGCGTCTGCTTTTCCAGGCGCTCCAATTGCGTGGAGAGCACGGCGGCCTGGAACTCCGTCATCAGGAACTTGGTGCCGTGCATCACGTCGACGTAGTTCTTATTGTGCTGGCCCGTCCCGTTCCAGTGATACGCGAAGCACTTCTCGTACAGGTCGTCATCGTTGGTGATGATGGCCCCGCCTTCTCCGCAATTGAGGTTCTTGGAGGCCTGGAAGCTGAAGCAGCCGGTGGCCCCGTAGGAACCAGCCTTTTTGCCGCGCCACTCGGACAGATGCGATTGGCAAGTATCTTCGACCACCGGGATATTGCGCGCCTTGGAGACCTTCATGATCTCGTCCAGGTCCGCCACGTTGCCCGCCAGGTGCACGGGGATCATTGCCACCGTATCCTTGGTGATCGCCGCATCGATCTTGCGGGCATCGATCTGCGCCGTCTCGATGTCCGAATCGACGAAGACGGGCAGAGCGTACATATTGAGGATCACGTTCAGCGTGGCCACGAAGGTGTAAGGCGCCAGCAGGACTTCGTCCCCGGGGCCCACGCCCAACGCCGCCAGCGAGGTCTGCAGCGCGGCCGTTCCGCTGGATGTGGCCAGGCAGTGCTTGGTCCCCGTAAGCTGGGCGTACGTTTCCTCGAAACGCTTGACGTTGTCGCCGTTGCCACGGAACCAGTGGCCGCTGCGGACCACCTCCGCCAGGGCCTTCTCTTCTTTCTCGTCGAAGATCGGCCAGGAGCCGGAAGGCCGCGCGAACAGGGGCGTTCCTCCCAGCAGAGCGGGCTTGCCCGGAGCAAGTTTGACCGTGCCTCCCCGCGCCAGACCCAATCCCGCCGCCGACCCGGCAGCCAGCATACCTCTACGCGTCAAGTCGCCCATGAACAACTCTCCTCGGCCCCATTATGTTACAGAAACGGCGCGATGCTAAGAGAACTTCCCATCGATTACTTTCTGTATGAAAGCAATCGCACCGGGCCGTGCAGGCCGTTCAGGTCGATCGCGCCGAGCAGTTGGCGCTGGTTGGCCACCGCACGCGCGTTGGCATCGGAATTGGCGACCACGATGCGCAGCCGGTTCTCGCCGGGCCGCACCAGTTTCGTCACGTCGAAGCGGAACGGCTTCCAGACGCGCTCGCCCGCTTTCACCCCGTTCACCCACACTTCGGCGGTCACTCCGACTTCGCCCAGATCGAGCCACACTTGCGCACCCGGCGCAGACCCGGCGAACGTGAAAGTGCGTTCGTAGCTGGCCTTGCCCGAGTAATTCGCCAAGCCCGTGCGTGTCCACGGCCCCAGATGATAGAGCGCCTCTCCCATACTGAAGTACAACGGCGCCATGAGTTCCTGGCCCGCCGGCAACCGCAAAGCAACGGCGCCGCCGTGCACGGCCACCTTGCCGGCCACGGGTTTCGACTCGATGCCATTGACATAGACGGTAGCGCCCGGCGGCGCGTCGACCGCTGTCGCGGCCGGAGGAACGGCGGCACGGTACCAGCGGTAGCCGCGCGCCTTCTCGATTTGCGGCAGCACCGGCTCGGAGTTCACCGCGAGGTCGCGCGGCACGCCGCCATCCGTATTCAACAACCGAAGGTAGAAGCCCAGGCGCCCTTCGCGTTCCAGCTTCACCAGCAGTTCGTTCCATCCCTTGCGCAACGAGACGCGCTCCCGCCGGGCGAAGGCGGCGCGGTTGGCCCGGTAGCCGGGCATGTCGTGAAACGCCATGACGAGCTTCTGGTTGAACCACACCTTGGCTGTGTCGGCGGCTAGATCCAGGTCCGCATCGCGATCTACTGGCGAGTAGATGTAAGTGACTGCGAATCCGACATCGCCGACGGCGCTCTTGGGGAACGCATTGAGGAGATCGCTGACGAAGTACTCCTCGGGCGAGGGGTACGGCTGGTACTCGCGCCACCACAGGGTGCGCCCATCCGGGGTCGTGTAGGACTTGGCGAGATCGACTTTACCTTCGCCCTCCGGACCGCACTTCATGGCGAAGCCCTGATGATGGCGCGCGGTGAAGTGGCCCAACGTGCGCCAGCGGGTAATGGTGAAGCGCTCGCTCGCGAGCCACTGGTCGCGCCAGGAGCCGTCGTCGAAATCGCGCTTGTGCCAACCGGCTTCGAGGCCCGCGCCCTCGGGATCGAGCATCGTGCGTGCGTACGGGACTTCGACCGTTTCCGCGAGCGGCCGGAAGCGCCACCCGTCGTTGGGCAGAACGACGGTAGACGCCGTGCCGGAGGGTTCGCGCGAGACGGGCGCTCCGCCGCTGCCGAACACGACGTAGTACGCCTCCCACGGCGCAAATTCGAGATTCAGTCTCTTCGCCGTGCCCGCGAGGGCCGTGCGGGCGCCGCCGTCGGCATCCCATTTCTCGGGTGCACCCGAACCGGTGAGCTTCACTGTGATCCGCTGCGCGTCAGGCGAATCGTTCACGATGAAGTAATAGTCGGAACCGTTCGCGGTGCGCTTCTGGTAGCGAAATGGCCTGGCATCGCCCGACAGGACCTTGAAATCTTTCGGCGCCCGCCGCTCCAGGATCTCCACCACGCGGGCCAGGTCGTTGCCGACGAACACGCCGCGCCCGTCCTCGAATACTTCCTTCACCAACTTGGCCAGCGCCGGATCGCCGCGGCCGGACTCCATGGAGATGGTCGGCAGGAAACCGGTGGCGATGACCAGGCCGCCCGACCGCGCGAATTCCGCGATGCGCTCCATGGCGCCGCGGCGGATGGTGGTCATCGGCGGCAACACGATGGCACGGAAACTCTCCGGCCCGATCTGGATGCGCTCGCCCTCGATCTTGGCCCGGCCGAGGAAATAGTCGTCGGCGACGTCGAAATCCCAGTGCGATTCGACCAAACGGTCCATCAGCTTCGAGTAGTGCTCTTCGGTGATCTCGGCCGAATTACGCCAGTAGAAATCGTAGGCCGGCGGGCTGTCGGAATCGAGCGGGTTGCGGCGCGGACCCGTACGTCCGAAATCCCACTTCTTTTCGTTGAACATCACGTCCGAGTTGGCCCACACGGTGACCAGCGGGTGGTACAGCAGCACGGGCGCCACGTGATGTCCCTGCGAGTTCATGTAGCTGATGCGCCGGCCGTAGTCGGCGTAGTGGTGGAAGTAGTTCCAGAAGGGCTGGCGCCAATCCCAGACCGGCGGGAAGTCGACGATCTTCTTGCCGTAGTCGAACCACGGCGTCAGGATTGTGGCGCCCCACACACCCACCATGTTCGTGCCCAGCCGCATCTTCTGCGGACTGATGTAGGAGTGCTGCCCCTGCAGGATCTGGTTTTCGCACCAGAAGGGCCGCTCCAGGAAGTGCGCCACCGAGGCGGTCTCCTTGAAGTGGCGCGGCGAATCGGCCCAGTTGTAAAGCGCGTCGATGCCGGGAATGCTCATCATGCGCTGGCAGCGCATGAAATCGCCCTGGAACGCGGCGGCGGCGAGCAGGGATTCCTCCCACTCGTGGCCCGTGAGAAGCACCTTGCGTTCCTTGAGCCAGTCGCTCACCTGCCCCCAATAGTTGACCGCGTAAAGTTCGGCCACCACGTCCAGGTAGTCGCATCGAACTTTCTCGGTGAGCTTGCCGCCGTCATAAGGCAGCAGCGGCAGATACTTCTCGATGCGGTAGCCCTTCATTTTGGCGAAGGTGTCGAACAGGCCGGGCGTCCAGGCGATGCGGTGCCCGTATTCGCCTTCGTGGTCCGAGACGACCGAGGTGATCACCGAACCGAAGTACGGCTTGAACTGCTTGTAGTGTTCGTCGAGAACCATGCGGATGTACTCGGCGACGGCGTCGCGGTTCATCAGGTCGATATAGCCGCGCCACATAGGCCGGTCTTCCATCTGGAACACCATGGCGCGCCAGCGGCCAGCGGGCGTCCGCCAGCGGAACGCCGAACCGCGGATGGCGTCGGTGACAACCTGCAGGGTCTCCTCGATGAAAGCGCCCTTGGCGTCAAGTTGACCGGCGACGGCGATGAAGGGCTTGTTCAAGCCTTCGATCACGATTTCACCGGGACCGCTCAGATCACGCTCGACGTAAGCCAGGCGGCGGCGGATCCAATCGGGATTCTTGCGCAGCACGTGGCTCTGCGGAGGTTCCAGGTTCCAGACGTCGCGATAATCGCCCTGGGGCCAACCGTAGTCGGTGATGAAGCCGACCGAAACGCCCTGTTTCTTCCCCTCTTCGAGCGCAGCACGCATGCCGTCCATCCACTCCTTGCTCATCCACGGCGTGCGGAGGCCGTCGAAGCCGAACACGTACGCACCGTACACCTTCTGTTCGGCCATCACGCGCACCTGGCGGCGGACTTCGTCCGGCTGGATGCGTTCCACCCAGCTCCAGTACGGCGCGATGCTGTACTGCCGCGGGGGATCGGTGAACTGCTTGTGCCAGCTCTCGACGTTCGCTTGCGCGAAGGCGAGGCCGGCAGAGAAAACGATGGTGAGAACACCGAGCGGCTTCATGACCAGACCATGGTATCCCAGGCTCGCGGCAAGTCGATAATGGGAGGGATGCGACTACTCCTTGCGCTGGCGGCTCTGCCCCTCTTAGGACAGACACCCGCTACTAAGGAAGGCCTGATCCTGGTGCCTCGCCAGGAGCCATCGAACCGAGTGCGGGTGGAGGAGCCGTTGCCGATACCACCCACACCGCGGTTCACGCTCGAAGGGGTCGCGCGATCTTCCGCCAACCATTCGCGATTGTTCGCACCTGGCACGATTATCACGGTTTACGGCGACAACCTCGCACCCGCGAATTGGTGCGGCGTGGAATTGTCGCAAAAGCCGCCCTATCCGCTGGAAGTCTGCGGCGTGCGCGTGCTGGTTGGCGAGAGCCAGGCGGGCCTGCTGTATGCGGGGCCGAAGCAGATCAACCTGATGCTTCCCGCCGATGCGCCCACGCTCGGCACCGCACCCATGCGCGTCTGCGTGCGCGAGGTGTGCAGCGATCCGGTGGAGCTGCGCTTCAGCGTACGCAAGATCTTCCTGAAGGTGGACGGCGAGGCTTACCTACACATGCCGGTGTGGATCGACGTGGAACATCCAACGTCGTATGAGTTCCTTTACCCGTGCATGAATCGGCCAGGGACCGTCGCCAACGCGTCCCTGGAGGTCCGGTACAATGGACGACCACTTGCAGCGCGGGCTCAACCCATCTACCTGGGGCGCATACTGAATGGGTCGAGTTGCATGGCGGCTGGCCGTTCCAGTGCGGGAAGAGTCCCATTGCATATGCTCTATCCCATCGATAGACCGGGAGTTTATTCGGTCAAGTTGACAACATACGGGGAAACCCTTTGTGAATCCGATTGGATGGACATCGTTGTCGAACCGTTCTCCGCGGCGCTGCGCGAAGGTTGGCTTCGATCGATAGACGAACGGATCGGATCCGCTTCGCCGGAAGAATTGGCCGCCGTCATCCTGCCGGACATGCTTTCGTATCCGGATGAGAAGGCGCTCCTGCGCGTGGTCCGGCTGACGCGGCACCGGAATGAGATGGTGAGCGAGTTCGCCCGCCAATCGCTCGCCGTCTTCGACGAGGACATCATCCGGCGGACGATCCCCGCCGAACGCCTCGCTGAACTCTGCCCGCCGCGAGGCTTCTGCAGGGCGGAAGCGCCGGACAGCCTCCCCATCGTGCAACAGAAGGTCGCTCCGGAATACACCGAGGAGGCGCGCCGGGCGGGACGTGAGGGAGCGGTGTTGCTGCGCGTACAAGTCGATGCCTCAGGCAAGGTCGCCAGCACAAGCCTGATGCGGTCTCTCGGGCTGGGCCTGGATGAAAAAGCCTTCGAAGCAGTGAAGAAATGGAAGTTCGCGCCCGGCACGCGGAAAGGCCAGCCAGTCGGCGCGGAGGTCTTGGTCGCAGTGGAGTTCAGGCTATAAGCGCATGGCGTGCGAAGCCACTTGCGCTATTTGCGGCGCAGAACGTCGGACACTTCGATCTTGTTCTTCTCGAGCGTCACGCCCAAGGCGCGATCGAGGGCGGCGCGGGCCTTGGCGTAATTGCCCCTCGCGATCACCTCGGTGGTGCGCGCTTGCGACAGGTCGCGCTGGTTCTGGATGACGAAGTAGCTCGTCGAAGCGCCCACGGCGTAACGCTCGCGCTCGGCGTCGAGCGCTTCCTGCTGTAGTTGCCTGGTTTCGACCGCCGCCTGGTACGCCGTGCGGGCGCGCTTGAGCGCGATGAGCGCGCTCTCGATCTCCAGCCGCACCTGCTGTTCCGTGTTGCGCAGGCGGACCTGCGATTGCCGGATCTCCAACTGGTCGCGCACCACGTCGGCCTGGGCCACGCGGTTGCTCAGCGGGATGTTCAACTGGAACCCGACGCTGTAGTTGGGAAAGTTGCGCGCGAGTAGTTGCGAGAGCAGCGTGCCGGCGCCGCCAAGATAGAAGGGGTTGGCGCCCGCGGCCGCACCCAGCAGGTTAGCCTGCCCGGCCAGGGCGTTGTTCTGCAGTCCCGCGATCACATCCAGCGACGGCAGCAACGCGTTCTTCGAGGCTGCCAGGCTGATTTCCGAGTTGGCGATCTGCAGGTGCGCTTGCGCGAGATCGGGCCGGATCTTGTAAGCTCCGGCGACCAACTCCTCCACGGGCCGCACGTCGTCCTGGGGAGGGATTTCGATATGGTCGAGCGGCACGATGCGAAGCGCGCGCAGGCGATCATCGTTGAGCCCGTTGCGCGTGAGCACTTTCTTCAGCACCAGTTCCTGCTGCATGAGCAGGCTTTCGGAATTGGTGAGGTCCTGCCGGCTGCGCGCCACTTCGGCCTGCGCGCGCTTCACCTCGATCGGCGCCAGCGTCCCGGCTTCCACCTGCACGCGGTTGTTCTCCAGCAGCTTTTCCGCCACCGTGAGGCTATCGCGTTTCACGCGCACATCCTCGTTCAGGCTGACCAGGTCCCAGTAAAGCCTGATAACGGAAGCCGCGGTGGCCATGACCTGCTGCCGGAAAACGTTCTCCGACACGGCGCGGTTGTTGCGCGCAATGCGGATGTAACGCTGATTCACGGCCAGGCGGAAGCCCTGTAACAGGCGCTGCGTCACGCTGACTCCGGCAGTGGCCGTGGTGTACGGATTGTAGTCCGGCCGGATCCAATTCGCGCTCAACCTCTCGCTGGAATAGCCGGCGGCAAAAGTGGTGCCGGTGGCAAAGCCTTTCTGCACGCCGAAAGTACCAGCCAGATCGTTGAGCACCACCGGATTCACACCGTAGCTCGACAGCGTGTTTTGCAGATTGGATTCGTGACTCCAGTCGAGCTGGCCCGTTAGCGTCGGCTCAAAAACCGGCAGCTTCGGACCGGCGCTCGTGGCGTTCGCGCCGACTACCGAGAGGTTCGTCTCCTGCTGCGCGATGCCGCCCAACTCGCCGATGTTCGGCGAAATGGAGCCGGACGGCGTGAAACCGCCCACGTTGGTGAGCAGCGGCGCTCCGGGGCCACCCACGCCCGCGGGCAATTCGCGGACGCTCAACGGTACGCCGCGCAAAGTGCCGCCGCCCTGCGCGCGGGCTACATCCGTCTCGGCAATGGCCGGCCCGTAACGCTGCAGTTCGATGTCGAGATTGTTTTCTAGTGCCAGAGCCAGCGCATCGTCGAGCGACAGGTAGACCTGTCCCGCTTTCACCAGCGAGTAGATGCGCTCGGAATTCGCGAAGCTCGTTTCCGAAACGGACTTCGGCGAGTAAGGGCGCAGCAGCCCACCGCGCGCGGATGGTTCTATCTTCACTTGCCCCCAGCCCTGGATGGCGAGCAGAAGAGCGGGAATCAGGATGGCCTTCCTCATCGCTATCGCCTCTTCGCGGGCCGGGACGCCGCGTCCTCCGGCGGCGCCTCGCGCTTCACCAGGACAGGCCGGACTTCCGCGCCTTCCTTCACGTCGTCACCCGGCGAAGTTGCCACATACTCATCGCCTTTGAGGCCGGCCCGTATTTCGGTAAACGTACCGTAGTCACGCCCGACCTCAACTTTCTGAAAATGCACCCGGTTGCCCGCCACCACGGCCACCTGCGTACCGTCGGCGCGCACCACCAGCGCGTCGCCGGGGATGAGGACCGACGGCGCGGCGGCCACCTGGAACAGGCGCACTTGGGCGTACATATTCGGCAGCAGCACGCCGTCGGAATTCGCCACCTGCACCTCGGCCGGCAGCGTACGCGTGGCGGCGTCCAGCGCATTGGCCGTGCGCGAAACGTGACCCTCGAATTTCCGTCCGCCGAGTTCCTGCAAGGTCACCTCGGCGCGCTGGCCCACCCGGATGAACGGCGCGCTCGATTGCGGCACGTCCACCATGATGCGCAGCGTGCCGATTTGCGCCACGCGAAACAGCGGCGGCCCACCGCCCGGAGACACCAGCGACCCGATGTCTACGTTGCGCGCGGTAACGATGCCGGCGAACGGCGCGGCGATCTTCGTGAAAGCGCGAAGCTCGATCAGGCGTCGCAGGTTGGCTTCGCTCGAGCGGATGTTGTCTTCGGCCACCCGGACGGCAGCTTGGGCGGCTTCGGCCGAGGCCTGCTGGCGCTCGTAGTCGGCATCCTTCTGGTCGGCCTCCTGGCGCGATACGACGCCCTTAGCCACCAGCACACGCCAGCGTTCGGCGGTCACCTTGGCCAGCTTGAGGTTGGCTTCCGCCTGCCGCAGGTTGTGGCGCGCGCCGGAGAGCGTGCTGTTGGCTTGCTGCAGACCGGCTTCGGCCTGACGGACTTGCTGGTCCAGTTCCGGCGCCTCGATCTCCGCCATTAACTGCCCCTTCGAAACGTGGTCGCCGATGTCCACCAGCCGGCGTTTCACGTAGCCCGAGGCGCGGGCCTGTATGAGGGCTTCCGTAATCGGGGTGATATTGCCTGGCAACATCAGGTCGGTGGTGGCCGGCGACTTGGCCGCCTGTCCGACCATCACTTGCGGGATGGCGGTTTGATCCTGTTCGGCTGCGCGAACCAGGCCCCGCATGCGCTCCCGCCTCGGCAGGTAGCCCACCGCGAAGAGCACGCCCAAAACAACTACGATCAGGAAACCGGCCAGCGCCGCGCGCCGGCGGGATGAATGGTCACTTGAGTTCACTGTGGATCTTCCTCGCGCTCCTCCGCCTGAAACTTGCGATCCAGGTCGGACGGAGGCGTCTTGCGGAGATAAGAGTAAACGACGGGCACGAAAAACAGCGTCGCGAACGTGGCGACGATCAATCCGCCGATGACCGCGCGGCCGAGCGGCGCGTTCTGTTCGCCGCCCTCGCCAAAGCCGAGCGCCATGGGGAGCATGCCGATGATCATGGCGGACGCCGTCATGACGACGGGCCGAACGCGGGCATACCCGGCGCTCAAGGCGGCTTCCAGCGCGCTTTTCCCGCTCATGCGTTCGTCGTTGGCGAATGTCACCACCAGGATGCTGTTCGCCGTAGCCACCCCGATGGTCATGATGGCCCCCATCAACGACGGGACGCTGAAGGTGGTCTGGGTGATGAAGAGAATCCAGATGATGCCAGTCAGCGCGCCGGGGATTGCCATAAGGATGATGAACGGATCGAGCCAGGACTGGAAGTTCACCACCATCAGCAGGTAGACCAGGATCACGGCAAAACTGACGCCGAGCCCCAGTCTGAAGAAGGACGTCCGCATGGTTTCCACCTGTCCGCGCACATCAATGAAAGCGCCCTTGGGCAGGCTGGGCGTCACATCGCGCACGATGCGGTCCACTTCGCGCGAGAGCGTGCCCAGGTCGGTCCGCTCGACGTTGGCGTACACATCGAAGACCGGCTGCACGTTGTAGTGGCTTACCAGCGCGGTCGACAGGCCGCGGCCGAACGTCGCCAGGTTGCTCAGCAGTTGCGGCGGGGCGCTCGGCGAAGCAATGGGAGTGCGCGCCAGCTCCTCGAACGAATTCACGCGATACTGCGGCGTCTGCACCGAGATCTGGTAGTTCACCCCGTTCACCGGATTGAGCCACTGGTTGGGAGCCACCTGCCCGCTGGAGCTCAACGAGATAAGCAGGCTGTTGGCCACGTCGCGCTGCGTGAGGCCGACCTGGCTGGCTTTGGCGCGATCCACATTGACGCGGAACTCCGGATAGTCCACTCCCTGGTGTATGTGGACGTCTGCCGCGCCCGGCACGCGCTCCAACTGGCTTTGAATGCGCCTGGCAATCTGGTAATTGGCCTTTGCGTTGCGCCCAACCACCTGGATGTCCACCGGCGCCGGCAGACCGAAATTCAGGATCTGGTTGGTGATATTGGCGGGCTGGAAGAAGAAGTCCAGGTCCGGGAACTTGTCGCGCAGCCTGCGGCGCAGGCGGCTGGTCCATACCTCGGTCGGCGAGTGGTTCCCTTGTAGCGAGATCAGGATTTCGCCGTCGCCGGGCCCGATGGTGGCCGTGTTGGACAGGGCCAGGTTGATGCCGGAAACGGGCAGGCCGATGTTGTCGAGGATGTTGGAAAGTTCACCACCGAGTTCCCTGCGGATCTCCCCTTCCACGAGGCCGAAAATGCGCTCGGTTTCTTCGATGCGCGTGCCCGGCGGAGTGCGGACGTGCAGGCGCATCTGCCCCGAATCCACATCCGGGAAGAAATCCTCTCCCACAAACCACGCCAGGGGCAGCGAGACGGCGACCAGCAGAAGAAACGCCGCGACACCCACGCGGCGGTGGGCGAGCATCCACCCGAGCGCGCTCACGTAACGGTCGCGGGCGCGTTCGAACCAAGTGTTGAAAACGTGGTGCACGCGCCAGATGAAGCCGGCGACCTGGACGTGGTCTTCACCTTTCGCATAGACCTCCACTTCGCTCGCGCACAGGTAATGCACCATGGCCGGCACCAGGGTGCGAGAAAGCACGTAAGACGCCAGCATGGCAAACACCACCGCCATGGCCAATGCCGTGAACAGGTAGCGCGCCGGACCGGTGAGCAGCAGCACCGGCACGAACACGATGCAGATCGAAAGCGTGGAAACCAGGGCCGGCACCGCAATCTGCTGCGCGCCGTCCAGGATGGCGCGCGTGAGCGGCTTCTTCTGCTGCATGTTGCGGTGTATGTTCTCAATGGTCACAGTGGCGTCATCCACCAGGATGCCGACGGCCAGTCCCAGTCCCCCGAGCGTCATGGCATTGATGGTCTGCTTGCAGAAGTAAAGGACGGCCAGCGACGTGAGAATCGACAATGGGATCGAGATGCAGACCGTCAGGGTACTGCGCCAGCTTCCCAGAAACAGCAGAATCATCAGGCCGGTGAGCACGGCGGCGATTACCGATTCCCGCACCAGGCCGTTGATGGCCGCGCGCACAAACAGGGACTGGTCCAGCAGGTATTGCACGTTCAGTTCCGACGGCAGGCCCGACATGATGCGCGGCAGCGTGCGCTTGATGCCGTTGACAATATCGAGTGTCGATGCCCCGCCGCTCTTCAGCACGGTGAGCAGCGCCGCGCGTTTGCCGTTGTGCCGGACGATATTGGTTTGCACGGAGTTCCCGTCACGCACTTGGGCCACGTCCTTGATGAACACAGTGGCGCCGTCCACGGTCTTGATAGGCAGGTCGTTCAGGGCGGCCACAATCGTGGGGCTGCTGTTCAGCTTGACGAAGTATTCACGGTCGCCCACCTTCACGTTTCCGGCCGGCAGGATGAGGTTTTGCAGGTTGATGGCCTGGCTGACGTCGGTGGCCGAAAGCCGCTTGGCGAACAGCGCTTGCGGATCCAGGTCCACCATAATGTTGCGAAACTTGCCACCGTAAGGCAGCGGGAGGGCGGCTCCCTGCACCGTGATGAGCTGTGTACGGATGAAGTTCTGTCCGTAATCGAACAGCGTCTGTTCGGGCATAGTGCGGCTATTGATGCTGAGCTGCAGGATGGGGACGCTCGACGCGTTGTACCGGATGATGTTGGGTGGAAAAATACCCGGCGGAAGGCCCCGCAGGATGGGCTGCACCCCTGCGGTGACCTGGGCCACGGCCATCTCAACTTTGGCGGAAGGGTGCAGGTAAACGCGGATGACCGTCACGCCCGGGTAGGACTGCGATTCGATGTGCTCGATGTCGTCCACCGTGGTGGTGAGGGCGCGTTCGCAGATAGTGGCGATGCGGCCGCTCATCTCCTCCGGCGGTATCCCGGAATAAGACCAGATGGCGCTGACGACGGGGATGTCGATATTGGGGAAGATGTCGGTGGGCATCGACACGATGGCGTAGACGCCCAAAATCGCGATCAGAACGGCGGCAACGGCAAATGTATACGGACGCCGGAGAGCAAGTCGAACCAGCCACATGAATGTCTAGAGCCCTTTTCTCATCATATCGTTTAGACTGTCGTCGACCCAGAAAGTACAATTCCCCCTCCCCTTCCTTGATTGACTAGGCGTACAAACTCCCGCAAAGGTTATCCGCCGCGAAGGCCGCTCGAAAAGGGTGGGCGCGATAGAATCGAGGATATGTCCCGCCTTTTGCTGTTGTCGTTGGCTACCGCATTCACCCTTGGGGCGCAGAAGTTGCCGTTTGACGCGCAAGCGCTGTTGAGTCTGGCGCGCATCGGCGATCCGCAGGTTTCTCCCGATGGGAAGACGGTGGCCTTCACGGTTCAAACGATCGACTTATCCGCGGACGCCAAGCCCGTGCAAATCTATGTAGTGCCGCTCAGCGGCGGCGCACCCAGGCAGATCACGCACGATGGAACTTCCAACACGAATCCGCGCTGGTCGCCGGATTCCAAGACCATCTATTTCGTCTCCAACCGGGGCGGCAATTCGCAGATCTGGTCGATGGATGCCAGCGGCGGGAGCGCCCGGCAGCTCACCAGCCTTTCGACCGAAGCCGATGGCGTGCTGGTTTCCCCCGACGCAAAGAACCTTGTTTTCACCAGCGAAGTCTACCCCGAGTGCGCCGACGACGCCTGCAATAAGAGGAAGATTGAAGACGAGCGCGCTTCGAAAGTGCAGGCGCGCACGTACACTTCCCTGCTCTACCGGCATTGGACACAATGGCAGGGCGCGCGCCGCAAGCATCTCATGTCGATGCCCGCCACGGGCGGCGCGGTGAAGGACTTGACGCCCGGCTCCCGCGATGTACCGCCTTTCTCGCTGGACGGCGGCAGGGATTACGCTATCTCGCCGGACGGCGCCGAGGTCTGCTTCGTAATGAATACCGACGAAGATCTCGCCACCAGCACGAATTCCGACCTGTACGTGGTTCCGATCGGCGGGGGCGAGACGCGTAAGATCACGAGCAACCCCGCGGCCGACAACGGCCCTGTCTATTCGCCCGACGGCAAGTACCTGGCCTGGCGTGCGCAGTCTAAGGCCGGCTATGAGAGCGACCGTTGGCGACTGATCGTAATGGAGCGCGCCACGGGGAAGGTCAACAATCCGACGGAGACTTTGGACCGGTCCGTGGGTTCGATCGCCTGGACACCGGATTCGACGCGCCTGGTCTTCGCCATGGAGGACCGCGGGCGCAGCGTGTTCCAGATGATTCCCGCCACCGGCGGTGGTGCCCGCACCATTGTGAGCGGTGCAAGCCAGCTGGACGACCCGCAGTTCACGCCCGACGGCAAGACGCTCGTCTATACCGCACAAAGCGGTTCTCGCCCGGTGGAGATTTACCGCGCCGCCTCTGCCGGCGGGGCACCCACCGAGATGACGCATCTGAATGACGCCGTGTTTGAAAAATACCACCTCGGCGCGCCCGAGGAATTCGAAGTGGAAGGCGCCGAAAACGCGCGCGTCAGCAGTTTCCTGCTGAAGCCTTACGGCTTCCAGGCCACAAATAAATACCCGGTCCTATTCTTGATCCATGGGGGCCCGCAAGGCGCCTGGGGCGAAAGCTGGACCTATCGCTGGAACGCGCAGGTCTTCGCCGCCGCCGGCTATGTGGTGGTGATGCCGAATCCGCGCGGTTCCACTGGTTACGGGCAGCGTTTCACCGACGAGATCAACGGCGATTGGGGCGGCAAGGCGGCGGACGACATCATGGCGGTGGCCGACTACGTGGCCAAGCAGCCTTACGCCGACGCAAACCGCATGGCCGCGGCCGGCGGCTCCTACGGAGGCTACATGGTGAACTGGCTGCTGGGCCACACGGACCGTTTCAAGGCCTTTGTTTCGCACGCCGGAGTTTTCGATCTGCGGAGCATGTTCGGCGAAACCGAGGAGTTGTGGTTCCCCCTGTGGGAATTCCGCAATACACCGTGGGGAGACCCGGAGATGTACGCCAAGTGGTCGCCCAGTTTCTACGCCAAGGAATTCAGAACGCCCACGCTGGTAATCCACGGCGAACTGGACTTCCGCGTCCCCTTTGGGCAGGGGCTGCAACTGTTTACCGCCCTGAAAATGAACAAGGTGCCGGCGAAGCTGTTGGTATTCCCGGACGAGGGGCACTGGGTTCAGAAGCCGCGGAACAGCCTCCTGTGGTATCGCACGTTCCTGGATTGGATCGGGGAGTGGACCAAGCCCCCGGCTAAGTAAGAAAGATGGTTCTCATGAGACGCCTCCTGTTGTTGCCCGCCGTATCGCTCGGCCTTCTGGCGCAAGCACCGGAGGCGAAGCCCGTCGCGCCCGCCGCCGCGGCGGAGGAAAAGCCGGTCGTGACAAAACACCAGATCGCGGCCGGAAACCGCACTCTGGCTTACACGGTAACGGCCGGAATGATGCCCATCATGAATCCGGCCGGCGAGACCGAAGCCGACATTTTCTTCATCGCCTATACGCTGGACAACGCGGGTCCCGCTGCGAAGCGCCCGCTGATGTTTTCGTTCAACGGAGGGCCGGGATCCTCGTCGGTGTGGCTTCATCTGGGAGCACTGGGGCCCAAACGCGTCAAGATGCGCGAAGACGGCTCCATGCCCGCCCCGCCTTTTGAACTGGTGGACAACGAATACACCTGGCTGGGGGAAACCGACCTGGTGTTTATCGACCCGGTGGGGACCGGCTACAGCCGTCCGCGCAAGGCCGATCTGGGCAAGAAGTTCTGGAGCGTTCAGGGCGACATCCAGAGCGTGGGTGAGTTTATCCGTATGTACCTGACGCGCTACGAGCGCTGGACCTCGCCGCTGTTCCTGGTGGGCGAGAGTTACGGAACGACGCGCGCCGCGGGCCTGGCCGGACATCTCATCGACAAGGGCATCGCTTTCAACGGCATCGTGTTGGTCAGCTCTATATTGAATTTTCAGACCGGACGCTTCGTCAAAGGGAACGACTTGCCGTATGTGCTGTTCCTCCCCACCTACACCGCTACAGCCTGGTATCACAAGAAACTGCCGGCGGATCTCCAGGCCGACTTTCACAAGGCTTTAAGCGAGGCGGAACAATGGGCGGAAGGACCGTACGCCGAGGCCCTTGCCAGGGGCGACCGGCTCGGCGCAGTTCAACGCCAGGGCGTAATCGACAAGCTCAACCGCCTGAACGGACTCGACAAGCGTTATATCGCGCAGTGCAACTTGCGCATCGAGATTCAGCATTTCTGCAAGGAATTGCTCCGGGACCGCGGACGGACGGTCGGCCGCCTGGATAGCCGTTTCCAGGGTATTGATGAATCGGGTGTGTCCGAGACACCGGACTTCGACCCGACGATGTCCATCATCTACCCGCCGTATACGACGACCTTCAATCAGTATGTCCGGACGGCGCTCGGATACAAGACGGACCGCACCTATAACATCCTGGCAGGCGTGGACCGCTGGGAATTCGGCCCCGGCTACGCCGACACCAGCGAGGCGTTGCGCAGCGCCTTTGCAAAGAACCCGTACATGAAGCTCTTTGTGGCCTCCGGATACTTCGACCTGGCGACGCCTTACTTCGCCACCCAGTACACCTTGAGCCACATGGGGCTCGATGGAAGCTTGCGCGGGAACGTGACGACGGCCAGCTACGAGGCCGGACATATGATGTACCTCCATGCGAAGTCGCTCGGGAAGCTGAAATCGGAGGTTGCCGGCTTTTTGGAGGGATCTCTGGGAAGGAATCGCTGAGGGGGCGTGCGCCAGGCGCCGCCCCCCGGTTGCTAATGTTAGGCCAACTCGACTTGGTCGGCTTGGAGGCCCTTCGGGCCCCGCTTGACTACAAAACTCACTCTGGCGCCTTCTTCCAGGGAGCGGTAGCCGCTCGACTGGATAGCGCTGAAGTGGACGAAAACGTCTTCGCCGTTGTCGCGTTGGATGAACCCAAATCCTTTGGCGGCGTTGAACCACTTCACCGTGCCGGTTTCTTTCATGTACTCTTTTCTCCTAGTGTTACTGCAATTCGAGCCCTGTGTTGGCCTGAAGACACTGCGACCGGCTCTTGGATGTGATTCGGAGATGCAGTCGCGGGTGGGTCAAACGTTTGGCAGGATTCTCAAATGCTACTTAAGGCTAGCATGTCCAGCTGAAGAATGCAAATCGGGCCTAGACCCGATGTGCTACAATTTTTCATAGAGGAACGGCGGAGTTGCGCGCAACCACCGCGGCTCCGATCTCGTCATATCAGGTAGAGAACCACGCACAATCATGGCTGAGCAAGAGCAGATAACGGCCAACCCGGCTGCCGATGCCCAAACGGGGCTGCCGGATGCGCGCGACCCCGACATCCACTTGCAGCATTTGCTGTCAACGGAAGTCGAGAAGCCGTGGTTCGCGTCGTTTCTGCAAAACCTCAAAGACACTATCAGCCCCCCCAAACTGCCCCCACTGGTGGTAACCTCCAAGCCAGTCGCCGTAAAGGACGTTTGGGGGATCTTCGGCGACCATCGCAAGGGAGCCGGGCTCTCAAGCGTGCTGCTGCACGCCGGAGTCGTGGTTCTGCTGTTCACAGTCGCGAGCCACCCCGCTGTGAACAAGAAGTTGGGCGAGGCGGTGAGCTTGATCGCTCCTGTCGATCTCGCCCCGTACATGCCACAGCAGCCCAAGCCGAACCCGATGGGCGGTGGCGGCGGTGGAGGGGATCGCTCTCCGTTGCCCGCGAGCAAGGGCCGCCTGCCGAAGGTTGCGCCCAGGCAGTTCACGCCTCCCACTGCGGTTTACAACAACTTGAACCCGAAGCTGACGATGGATCCTACCATCGTCGCTCCGCCGGATGTAAACCTCCCGAACGTGAATATGGCGCAGTACGGTGATCCTCTGGGCAAGTATGGCCCCCCTTCGAACGGTCCCGGTTCGGGCGGTGGAATCGGATCCGGTTCAGGCGGCGGTGTAGGCTCCGGCCGTGGTCCCGGCTTCGGCCCCGGCGAAGGTGGGGGGTATGGTGGCGGCGCTTACCGCATCGGCGGCGGTGTTTCCGCGCCTTCGGTTGTTTTCAAGGTCGAACCGGAGTACTCCGAGGAAGCCCGCAAAGCGAAGTTTCAGGGCTCGGTGTTGCTGTCCATCATCGTGGATCCCTCTGGAAAACCCCGCGATGTCCGGGTGATTCGCACCTGCGGCCTGGGCTTGGACGAGAAAGCGGTGGAAGCCGTCATGAAGTGGCGTTTCCGTCCCGGCCTGAAGGACGGCAAGCCGGTGCCGGTGGCCGCTACCGTCGAAGTGAACTTCCGTCTGCTGTAGGCTGGCACTCTTTACAAGGGCAGATTTCCCGGAAATAGCCGTAAGAGTAAATCCCTGCGTTGTGACCGTCGTTCCAGTAGATCCGTATCGCATACTGGCCGACGGGCTCCACTTTTTCCATCCGTAGTTTCGGTTTGTAGAGCTGCAACGGATTCGGAGGCGTGGAGGCATGGGTGTGCGCTTCCGCACAAGTGGCGCAAGGACAGTGGTCCCTCAGGTACTCCAAGGAGTATTCGCTATGATGCCCGTCCTTCCAGTCGATCTTGATTCCGCTGGATTTGGCGACGGCAATGTGTTCGGGATCGGTTTGACGCATGGTCCAGGATATTATTGAATGCGTTCGATGTCGCGCACGCCGGAAACGCGGCGCATGGCGGAGGAAATCCGTTCAAGCTGCTTCTTGTCGCGGATCTCGACGGTCATTTCAACCACCGCGCCTTCGGATCCCTTCCCGTCGTCGGGACGGGCCTCCAACGTTCGGATGTTGCAGTCCTCGCTGAACAGAATGGAAGTGATCTGATTGAGCATACCGGGGCGGTCGTCCGTGTAGACGATGATCCGCACGTCGAACGCTTCGTGCGCGGCGCGCCCCCATTCGACGTCGATCTTGCGCTCAGCCTCATAGAAGAGGTTCTGCACGTTGGGGCAGGCGGCAGAGTGCACAGCGACGCCCTTGCCCCGCGTGATGTAGCCGACGATCTTCTCTCCGCGAATGGGATTGCAGCACTTAGCGCGGTACACGAGCAGGTCGTCGGCACCCTTCACCTTGATGACCAGGTCCGGCGTGCCGGCCCCCGCCGTCACGCCGGCCGGCGGGGCCGTTACCTTGACCGGCTCGGACTGGGGCTCCGTCTGCACCTGGCCGGGAGCCGCCTTCTGCAGCACCTGCCGCGGCGAGTACTTGCCGTAGCCCAGGGCGGCGTACAGCTCGTCGGTCTTGCTGTAGCCGTATTCACCCGCGACGCGCTCCAGCTCGCCCTTGGTGATCTTGCTGAGCTGCACCCCCAGGCGCCGAGCCTCCTTTTCGAGCAGTTTCTGCCCGATGTCGATAGCCTTGGCACGCTCGGTGGTGCTTATGACGTGCTTGATCTTATTGCGCGCGCGCGACGTCTTCACCAGCGCCAGCCAGTCGCGGCTGGGCAAATGGCCGGGCTGGGTCAGGATCTCTACGATGTCGCCGTTGTGCAGCGTATAGCGCAACGGAACAATGCGTCCGTTCACCTTGGCGCCGATGCAAGTGTGGCCGACGTCGCTGTGGATGGCGTAGGCGAAGTCCAGGGGCGTCGCATCGCGCGGCAGGACAATGACCTTACCTCGGGGGGTGAAAGCGTAGACCTCCTCGGGATAGAGGTCCACTTTCAGCGTCGCCAGGAAGTCTCCCGGGTCGCGCATCTCGCGCTGCCATTCCACCAACTGGCGAAGCCAGGCAATCCGCTGGTCGTCTACCGCGGGCCCGCGCTTGCCCTCCTTGTACTTCCAATGCGCCGCGATGCCCTCTTCCGCCATGCGGTGCATCTCTTCGGTGCGGATCTGAACCTCGAACGACACGCCGTTCGGCCCCATCACCGATGTGTGCAGAGACTGGTACAGGTTGGGCCGCGGAATGGCGATGAAGTCCTTGATCCGGCCGGGGATCGGGTGCCACTCGTTGTGGATCACGCCCAGGGCTGCGTAGCAGTTCTTCACCGAATCGGTCACGATTCGCATGGCCAACAGGTCGTACACCTGATCCACGGTGATCTTTTGCTTCTTGAGCTTCTGATACACCGAATAGGCACGCTTCACGCGCCCCTCCACGCGCGCGGGAATCCCTTCGGCGCGGAGTTTCTCCTCCACGGCATGCTGAACCTCTTCGAGGAACGATTCGTTCGCCACCCGCTTCGATTCGAGTCGCGCCGCCAGCTCCTTATATTCTTCCGGGTGGAGGTAACAAAAGGCCAGGTCTTCAAGCTCCCCACGGACCTTGCCCATTCCCAGACGGTGGGCGATGGGCGCATAGATGTCGATGGTTTCCTGTGCGATGCGTTCCTGCTTCTCCCGCGGCAGGTATCCCAGCGTCCGGACGTTGTGCAGGCGGTCGGCCAGCTTCACCAGGATGACGCGGATGTCGTCCACCATGGCTAGCAGCATTTTGCGGACACTCTCGGCTTGCCGCTGCTCGCTGGAGTAGAAGTTCAGCTTGCCCAGCTTGGTGACCCCATCCACGCATCGCGCCACGTCCGGGCCGAAGTTCTTCCGAAGGTCCTCGACAGTGACGCCGCAGTCTTCCACCACGTCGTGCAGCAGGGCCGATTCCAGGCACACCTGATCCATCTGCATATCGGCCAGCACCTGAGCCACGTGCAAAGGATGAACGATATAAGGCTCGCCGGACTCCCGTCTCTGGCCCGTGTGGCTACGCACAGCGAACGCGAAGACTTTGTCGAGACGGTTGAGGTCGTCCTGGGGGCGAAGGGTGTGAACGGTATCCCTCAGAGCGCGATACAATTTCGCCACGGTGGGATCCGTGGAGACGCCGGCTTCCGACGCTGCTACCGCCTCAGGAGAGTCCGATGACATGAAGACACGATGGGCGGCCTACCCGCCGCCCATCTCCATTATAGCGGAAGGACGGAAAATCTACTGTTGCGCAGGCTCGTTCGTAATGCCACCGGCGCCCGCCGGCATCCTGGCTGCCTTAACCTTCTTGGTCTCCAGGGCCTTCTGGACCCAGTTGTCCGCCACTTCGATTTCCTTCTTGTACGTCTCGGCGTCCGGAGCAAGGTCGGCCCGCTCGCGAACCAGAAGGTTCATGTACGCCATAGCATCGTCGTATTCTTTGTCGATTTCAAGCGACTTCTCAAGGCCCTTGATACCCTCTTCGATGACCTGGCTGTACTCTTCTTGCAGCTTGGCGACTACCTTCTTATCCTTGATCGGACCCGGGTCTTCCTGCTTCATACCCAGCTTGGCGCGTGCTGTCATCAGCGCGGGATACCACTTGGACCACGCGATGAAACCCAGGCTGTAATAGGCTTCTTTGTTCTTCGGATCGACCGCGATCTGCTTCTTGTACCAGTTGGCCGCTTCGTCGAACTGCTTCTGGTTCAATTTCAGCGAGGCGATGGAGGCAATCGCCACGGAGTTCGACGGGTCCTGCCTCAGCACCTCCAGGAACTGGTCTTCGGCGGCCTTCGCCATGCGGTTGTTCTCGGGAGAATCGGCTCCCGGGATGTACTGCATCATGTAAGCCGTCGCCAGATACAATCTCGCTGTCGGGAAGGTGGGGTCGAGGTCCACCGAGATCTTGAAATGCTCAACGGCCTCGGGATACTGTGCGTTCTTGAACGCCTGCACACCCTTGTTCAAATGGTCCCTCGCCTTAAGCCTTTCGCAGCCTACCGATAACATCACGAGCAGGCAGAGGCCAAAGCAGGCCGCAAGGAACAAAACTTTGCGCTTCATATAAGCTCCTGATTAGAACAGATTACCGTTGCAAGACGCAAGGCGGTCCTTACTGCCCGGCCTCGATCTTCGCGGTCATCAATCCTACTTTGTCGATGCCGGCTCCTTTGGCGATATCGATCGCTTTGGCCACGTACTGGAAATCCAGATCCGGGTCGCCCTTCACAAAGACCACGCGCTCGGCGCGCGTCTTGAAGATCTGTTCCAAGCGCGTCCCCAGGCGTGACTCATCGGTGGGCTCCGTATTGATAAACATCGACTTGTCCTTATTTATCACGATAACCACGGTGCGCGTGTCCTGAGCGCTCGCCTGTACACCCGGCGGAGGAGGTTGCGGCACCAGAGTCTCCAGACCCTTTGGGGTTAGGGGCGTGATGACCATGAAGATGATGATCAGCACCAGCAGGACGTCGATCATCGGCGTCATGTTGATGTCGCACTTCATCCCTCCGGAACCACCCACTGCCATTCCCATAGCGTTGCTCCTTAATTCTTCTTCTCGTCCGCTGCGCGGACGGCTTTCCCCGGCAGTTCGCGCAACCGCCTACTGGGCGGGTGTCGCCGTCCCACCGGCAACGGGAGCCGAACTGCTCTCCGTCTTCTTCTTAAGCTCCTCGGTCAGCAGGCCAAGTTGGTCCACGCCCGCCGAACGCAGGTTATCCACGACCTCGACCACCTTTTCGTAACGCGCCCGAGAGTCTGCCCGCAGATAGACCGTTTTGTCCAGCTTGTTGGTCAACATGTCCTTAACCTTTTGCGGGAGCGTATCCGCGGTCATCTGCGTGGTCTTCAGGTACACCTTGCCGTCTCGCGTCACAGCCACCAGGACGGCGTCATCCTTGTCGGCGGCCTGCATCGCCACCGGGTTGTTCGTCCGCACCATGTCCACGCTGATGCCCTTTGAGAGCATGGGCGTGATGACCATGAAGATGATGAGCATCACCAGCATGACGTCCACCATCGGCGTGACGTTGATGTCCGCCATCGGCCCGGGAAGTTTCTGTCTCGCCATATTTGCCTCCTTCTTGAGCTTCGCTGGTTCACAAGCCGCGCCGCGGGGACTCTCCGCCCCCGCAGCGCACGCTCATCTCAACTCGCTGAGCTCAATACGTATCGTCCCGTTGCCGGGGGCGTTACTTTCCGGCGCCGGAGCGCTGGGACCGCTTCAGGAAATAGTCGATCAGTTCCGAACTGGAGTTGCCCATCTCGACATCGAAGCTTTCCGTCTTGTTTGTGCAAGCATTGAACGCCCAAACAGCCGGAATGGCCACGAACAGACCGATAGCGGTGGTCACCAGGGCTTCGGAAATACCGCCGGCCACCGCGCCCAGACCAGTCGACTTCTCGGTCGAAATGCCCTTGAACGCGTTGATGATGCCGACTACCGTTCCGAACAACCCCACGAACGGAGCCGTGGAACCGACTGTCGCCAGGGTGCTGACGCCACGCTTCAGTTCTGCGTGAACGATCGCTTCCGCGCGTTCCAGGGCGCGCGTGGAAGCCTCGATGGACTCACCCGAAATCTCGCTGCTCATCTGGTGGGCGCGGAACTCCTGCAAGCCAGCCACAACGACCTTGGCCAAGTGACTCTTCTTGTAGCGATCCGCAATCTTGATGGCCTCATCCAACTTCCCTTCGCGCAGCGCGCCCGCCACGGCCGGCGCAAACGCGCGCGACTGCTTCCGGGCGCCGCTGTATGCCAGCCACCGATCGATCATGATGCCGATGGACCAGGCCGACATGATAAACAACAGGACGACCACCAACTTCGCCATGACACCCATCTGGGCCCAGAGGGACCTGGGATCCCATCCTACCGTGGCGCCTTCCTGTAACAGAAAGAGCGACCATACTTGCATCTGCAAAAGCATATTCATTCTCCTGCGAGTTGAAATTGTGTCTTACGACATTCAAACGACTACTGGCTCAACGTGAAGTTCACGTCGATAACCGTTACTACTTCCACCGGTTCCCCGTTCAGCAGGGTCGGCTTGTAAACCCACTGTTTCACGGCTTCCAGCGCGCTGGGGACGAGCAAAGGATGCCCACTCATCACCTGCAACTGCTGGATCGTGCCGTCGCGCGAGATAATTGCCTGCAGCTTCACAGTGCCCTGAATGCGAGCCTGGCGCGCCAGCGGAGGGTAGACGGGCTTGGTCTGCCGCATCAACATGGCCGCCTGCACATTCCCGCCAACGCGGATGCGCTGCGTCTGCTTCACTTCTTCCCTCTTCTTCTCCACCGGAGGCGGAGGCGGGGGCGCCACGGAGGGAACGCCACCGAGGATGCTGCCCATCACGCCGCCGGGAGTTCCGCCCGGCACGCCGCCGGGCACACCGCCGACCACGCCGACCCCGCCACCCATCGAGGGAGGAAGTTCTTCTTCCTTAATGATGGCGATTTCTTTCGGGATCGACTTCGGAGCCATCAACCGGCCTGCGTCGAACTGCCGCGGGATCACCTTGACAACTTTCACCGGAGCGGCGGCAGGAGGCGGAGGAGGCGGAGGCGGAGGGGGAGGAGCCACCAGGAAGCTGGTCAGGGTCGTCCTGGGCAGCGTGTCAGTATAAATCAGAGGAATCAGGATTGCGACCAGGATCAGGAGGACTTGGAGGCAAAACGAGACTGCCACCGTCCACGGCCTCTTTGTCTGGCCGGACCCAACGAAGGTTTGCTCAAACATGCTACTTATCCTTTCCGCGTCTTTCCAGCCGAGGCGGCCACGGCCACCTTCTTGCGGCCTTCGAGGAAGTTATTCCAAAACAGTACGATCGGGCTCGCAATGAAGACCGAGGAGTACGTCCCCACAATGATCCCCACTACGAGCGCGAACGAGAATCCATGCAGCACCGGTCCGCCAAACAGGTACAGCGCAATACAGGTGAGGAAAGTGAGCCCGGAAGTCAATACCGTCCGGCTCAGAGTCTGATTCACGCTGATGTTCATCAGCGATTCCAGCTTCTCTCTCCGCATCACCTTCAAGTTCTCTCGGATCCGGTCGAAGATCACGATGGTGTCGTTCATGGAGTAGCCTACCAGAGTCAGAATCGCGGCCACCACCGTAAGGGAAATCTCTTTATTGAAAAATGAGAACAGGCCAACCGTGACCACGGTATCATGAAACACCGCTATCACAGCGCCCAATCCGTAAATCCATTCGAAGCGGAATGCGATGTAGATCAGCATCCCGCCCAGCGCGTACAGTGTCGCCATGATCGCCTGCCGCCGCAGATCGGCTCCCACTTTGGGGCCCACCATCTCCACGTTGCGGATTGCGAATCCCGATGTGTAGCACTCCTGCCTGAGAGCCGCCATCACCGCCGGGGTCACGCCCGGCACCGGCGCCAGTTCATCGACGCTGCGCAGCAACCCGCTCCGGGGGGCCGAATCGCGGTAGCCAAGGATGGCCTTAGTCAAGTCCTGCAACTGCTGCTCGGACAAGGCCACGCTGGCTCGCTGCAACGGATCCCGCAGCCGGTTGGCCAGGGCTTCCTGCCCGCTGTTGTTCAAGTCCAGCTTTCCGCTCGATTCGCCGAACTTCGCCCGTAGAACCTCTTCCATCTTGGCTCTCGATGCGTTGAGTTCCTGCTCGCTCTTGATCTCGGTCCCGATCAGCATCTCGTCGGATCCGGCCAGGTTCTGCACCGTGATCTCACCCGAGATCTTGGAGCTTAAGGCGGAGCGGATCATGTCGGGGTGCGGCTGGTTCATGAACTTCACGTACATCAGCGCGCCCCCGTTAAAATCAATACCGTACCGCGGCCCGCCCTTGACGTATAGGCTAATCGCGGTCGCTACCATCAGTAACACCGAAAAGCCGATTGCCCACCAGCGCTTGCCGAGGAAGTCGAAATGTGTCTCTTTGAATAATTGCATGCGTTCAGCCGGGCCGGCTCTCGTTTCAATTAGACACCGGCCTCACCCAACCAGTTCCCGCAGTGTGACCAAAAAATATCACAAAACGGTCAAATGCTCAAACTCACCACCTGCCGCTGCCGGCTCAAGTGCCAATCGAAGATCACCTTCGAGACGAATACGGCCGTGAACAGGTTTGCCACCAGGCCGATCACCAGCGTTACGGCGAATCCCTTCACCGGTCCCGTCCCGAACATGAACAGAAATGCACAGCTTACCACCGTGGTGACGTGCGTGTCGATGATGGTAAGGAAGGCGCGGCTAAAACCGGTATCCACGGCTGCGATCACCGCCTTGCCGGATCGCAGTTCCTCGCGGATCCTCTCGAAGATAAGCACGTTGCTATCCACCGCCATGCCAATCGTCAGGATGAAGCCGGCGATGCCAGGCAACGTCAAAACCGCCCCGAAATAACTGAGCAACGCGATCAGAATGACCGCGTTCAATATCAGCGCCACCGTGGCGTTCACCCCACTGCCCCGGTAATAAACCAGCATGACCACCACGACGGCGAGCAATCCAACCAAACCTGCGATCAGGCCCTGCCGGATCGAGTCCAAGCCGAGCGACGGACCCACGGTGCGCTCCTCCAAATATACGACTCCGGCCGGCAGCGAGCCGGACCTCAACACCAGGGCCAGGTCCGAAGCTTCGATCTCGCTGGCTTGCCCGGTGATGCGTCCCGAATCCTCGATGCGCGACTGAATCGTCGCCACGCTGCGAATCTGCTTATCCAGCACCACGGCCAGCCGGTTTCCAATATTGGATTCCGTGAAACGGGCGAACTTGCGGCCGCCTTCCTGGGTCAACGTGAAGCTGGTCTCCCACTTGCGGAATTCGTCCTGGCCGGGCCGCGCGTTACGCAGGTCCCGGCCCGTGATCACCGCCGTGCGATTCAGTAAATACCAACTCTCTCCGGAATCGCCGCGCGGCGCCATCCGTACCAGTACCGTGTTCAGCGGCAACACGCCGCCGTGCTTGGCCCGGGCGGCTTCCTGGCTGCCGAACGGCCCGTCCTTGACCTCGGAGATCTCGAGCATGGCGGCCGTCTGAATGATCTGCTTCACGCGGGCCGGGTCGTCCACGCCCGGCAACTGCACCAGGATCTCCCCTTCCGCTTCGGCGCGTCCACGCTGCTGGATCACCGGCTCGGTCAGCCCCAGCGCGTTGATGCGGTTTTCGATGGTCCGCATGCTGCGGTCGACCGTGTCCTTCCGCAGGATCAGCGCTTCGGAGGGCTTCATGTTCAGCCTGTAGTCGGTGGAGTTCACCGGCGTCAAAGTCCAGGTGGGGAACCGCTCGGTGAGGATGGCGCGGAAATCGCCCGTCCGCTCGCTGGCCACGCCGTGGATGCTGATCTGGATACGATCGGCTTCTTCAAGCGTCGCCGGATCGTTACGATCAATGGCCGAATAGTTGATGCTGGCCTTGCGCAGCTCTTCCTTAATCCGCTCTATGGCCTGATCCGCTTCGGCCTTGAAAGCGTCCTGCACCTGCACCTGCAGGACAAGGTGGCTTCCGCCGCGCAGATCGAGCCCCAGCTTGATGTTCTGGTTCAAGTTGGAGATGAGTTCCTGCTTGGATTTCGGCAGTCCAATGATCCCGTACACACAAATCAGCAGGATCGCAATAATGAGAGCAATTTTGAATTTCAGATTCTTCTGCATCCGGTGACCTTCCGCGGACCTATTTCTTTGTCTCCTCCGGGAGCACTCCGGCAACCGCGCTACGCGTCACCTGTATCTTCACGTTATCCGGTTTTACGCGTAAGAACAGGGTGTCGTCGTCGTTGACCGCAACAATCGTGCCAACCACGCCGCCGTTGGTGACGACGCGCTGGCCGTTCTGCAGCTCGCTCAGCATCTTCTTCTGCTGCTTCTTCTGGCGCTGCATGGGAAGGAACAGGAGGAAATAGAAGATCGCGAAGATCAGAATGATAGGCAGGAAGCCCATCACCGGGCTCGATTGCGCCGGTTGCTGAAGCAAGAAAGTCAAAACCACAAGTCGCCTCTAGCTGCGGATCAACACTCGCATCGCTGGATTATTTTGGTCCTGAGGAACTTTGAGCCCGCTACTCCTCGAAGGCTTCTCTGGAGCTTAGCGCTCTGACGAGATCCACAAATGTCCCAAGTCTTATAGACTGCCTGATTCTCGCCATGATGTCAAGGTAGTGCTTCACGTTGTGAAGGGTGCCCAGGATCGAATAGAGCATTTCGCCGGCCTGAAACAGGTGACGCAGGTAGGCTCGCGAATAGTTGCGGCAGGTGTAACACGAGCAGTTTTCGTCGAGCGGCCGGGCATCGTCGCGATAGCGCGCCTGCTTGATGATGACGCGTCCCGCGCTCGTAAAAAGGCAGCCATTGCGGGCATTGCGCGAAGGCAGGACGCAGTCCATCATGTCCACTCCCCGGGCGACGTACTGCGCGAGTTCCTCCGGCATGCCGACGCCCATGACGTAGCGCGGGCGGGCGGGCGGCAGCAGCGGCGCCGTCGCCTCCACCATTTCCAGGCTCAGCTCGCGAGGCTCTCCCACCGAAAGCCCGCCGATGGCGTACCCTTCGGCGTCCAGCTCCACCAGGCTGCCGGCGCATTCCCGCCGCAGGTCCGCGTACATCGAGCCCTGCACGATGGGAAACAGCGCGTGACGGCTTTCCATGCGATCGACGGCATCGCGATAGTGCGCGAACGCCGCCCGGGCCCATCCAACGGTGCGCCGCATGGACGCGCTGGCGGCTTCGTGGCTCGCGGGGTAGGCCAGGCATTCGTCCAGCACCATGGCGATGTCGCTGCCCAGGGCCAACTGCACGTCCACCGTGGACGCCGGCGTGAACAGGTGCGCGTCTCCGTTCAGGTGGGAATGGAACAGGACCCCCTCGTCGGTCACCTTTCTCAAGCTGTCCAGGCTGAAGACCTGGAAGCCGCCCGAATCCGTGAGGATCGCGCCGGGCCAGGACATGAACCGGTGCAGCCCTCCCAGGGAACGGATCAGTTCGTGACCGGGGCGCAGGAATAGATGATAGGTGTTAGCGAGCAGGATCTCGACGCCCAGTTCGTCACCCAGCTGCTGCTGCGTCAGGCCCTTGACGCTCGCCTGCGTCCCTACCGGCATGAACACAGGCGTCTGGACCACGCCGTGCGGCGTGTGCAGCAGGCCCGTGCGCGCACCGGTTACCGGGCATTCGGCGAGGATCTCGAATCGGAGAGCGGATACCAATTCTTTATTGTACGGTGCCCGGCGCCGGGCACGGCATTGTATGGCTTTGGGCACTGGAGAATCCGCATCCGGACAAGCGCATCGGCGCTCTGCACTTCCGGGCGGAAAGCCAGGGCCTGTGGTTCCTCTGCGGCGCGACCCTGTATCACGGTCGCCTTCACCCATTGCAATACGAGCGCCTGCAGCTTTATCGCTTCACCCTGCCCGAGGGGGCTTCGGCGAACGCCGACGAGTGGGATGTTGACGTGGACCTTGGCGTGGTGGCGCGCAAGTACACGCTCCGGGCCTTTTCCGCCGAAGCCTGGCTCGGCGCGCCCGATCCCCGCGTCCGTCCCGACGCAGGTGCGCCTGCAGCACCGTGCATTTACGCTGAAGTCACCGCGTCGCCGGAAGCCGTGCTGACGCTGCGTGAACGCTCCACCGGCCAGGCGGCCGCATTCGATCTGAGCGCCCTCCAGCCCGCCGCGGGCGCGCGTATCGAACTGCTCCACCCGCGCAAGACCTGGCTGCACGGTGAAGTGATCGATCGAGCCACCGGCCGGCCCACTCCGGTTCGCCTGGCGTTCCGGTCGCTCGAAGGGCGCTATCTGCCGCCTTACGGGCACCGCTACGAAATCAACACCGGCTGGTTCCAGGACTACGGCGCCGGCGTGGTCGCCTCGGGCTCCCCGTTCGCTTACGTGGACGGCACGTTTCAAGTGGAGTTGCCCGTGGGCGAGGTAATGGTGGAAATCGCCAAGGGCTATGAGTACGGCGTCACGCGGCAGCGCCTGAATATCGAGCCGGGGCAGCGGGAGCTGAAGCTCGAAGTCGCCCGCCGGTTTGACCTGCGCTCCAAGGGATGGATGACCGCCGACGTCCACGTGCACTTCCTTTCGCCATCCACCGCCGTGCTGGAGGGCCAGGCCGAGGGGCTGAACTACATCAACCTGCTGGCCGCCCAGTGGGGCGACCTGTTCACCAACGTGGGCGACCTGCCCCTGGGCGCGCTGGCGTCGAAAGACGGCGAGACCACGGTGTGGGTTGGCACGGAGAATCGCCAGCACTTCCTGGGCCACCTCGCCCTGATGCGCCGGCAGGGCGAGCCGGTGTATCCAATGTCGGCCTCCGGCCCCTCGGAAAGCTACATCGGAGATCCCATGTGGGCGAGCCTCAACGACTGGCGAGAACCGCTCGCGCGGCGGCCTCAACATCGCGGTCCACTACCCGCATCCGACATCCGAACTCGCCGCCGCCATCGCGCTCGGCAAGGTGGACGCCGCCGAGATTTACCTGTTCAACGACGACTTCAACACCATGCGCATCCGCGACTGGTATCGCGCCTTGAACTGCGGCTACCGCATGCCGTGCGTCGGGGGTACGGATAAGATGAGCGCCGGCATGCCCGCGGGCATGGGCCGCACTTACGCCTACATCGGCGACAAGGAGATGAATTACGACTCCTGGGCAGATGCCGTGCGCTCGGGGCGCACCTTCACCACTACGGGGCCCTTGATCGAGTTCCGCGCCGAAGGCCGCATGCCGGGATCGGCCATCAAGATCGCCTCGGGCGGCGCGACGATCGTCTGCCGCGCCGAGGTGTCGAGCTACATTCCCATCCATCGCGTGGAGATCGTCTACAACGGGAACGTGGTGGCTTCGCGCGAGGAGCCCTCCGGCGCGCGGCAACTCACGCTCAACGAGCCCGTAAAGATCGGCGGGCCCGGTTGGCTGGCCGCGCGATGCGTGGGGCGGCTGGGCCCCTATCCCGGCGTGCGCCTCGGCATCCAGGCCCACACTTCGCCCGTCTATGTGACCGTGCCGGAAAAGGAGCATTTTGTGCTGGAGGCAGGCGCTTACATGCTGAAGCTCATCGACGGAACGCGTACCTGGGTGGATACGCTCGCCGCGCACGAGGGCAGCGAGCGCGCCGATCGGCTGCGCCGCGTGCTGGCCGAGGCCCGCGCCGGACTGGAGGCGCGCCGGGTGCGGCATCGCGTCTGAGACGATTCCGCTTTGCTAAGATTGGAGTTAATCCAGCCCAGATGTCCAATCAAACGGATTTATCCCGCATCAGCGTTGCCGATTTCGCCGAGCGTTTTCGTGGCGAGATGGTGCCGCTGTCGAATACGTTCTCGTATTTTTCGGCGCTCCCTCTCGCCGAAGACGAAGTGAAGGAGTATCTCGAGGAGCCCATCGCCGCGCTTCCACCGGCCATCCGCAAGGCGCTGCCGAAGACGTTCGTGCTGCTGGTCCCCTATCTGGAGCGGGCCGGCGGGAAGGGGTCCGACATCGTTTGCTTCGAGGCCCCGGCCGACACCAAGCTCAGTTGGGCGGCCCGCCTGTCCTCACCGCACGGCACGGTCGTAGCGCTTCCCACCAAGACGCTCGAGTTGGGCGACTACCACTACCAGTTCTACTACTGCATCGCCGAGATCATGGGCGAGGTGTGGAGCGAGGGCGCCCGGGCAAAGTACAGCGGCGCTTTGCGCGAGGAACTGAACGGCCGCGTGCACGGGGAAGTGGACGACCGCGCCTGGCGCCTCAAACAGGCGCTTCTGCGGCGCCAGACCAAACTGCGACGCGAGACCAAGGCCTTCCAGGAATACGCCACCCAGAGCTTCATCGACACGCTGGCTCTGTTCCTGCACGGGATCTGTTGCGACATCGACGTGGAGACGGGCCCCCGCCAGTTGCCGAGCCGCTACCTGCGCCGGCGCCTGATGCTGCTGGAAGAATTGTATCCACCGCCGGAAAAGTACAGCGTCTTCCCCGAAGGAGCGAACGCGTAGACTGTAACGAACCAGTTCAACGGCCGGGTATCCGCCCGGGTATCTCCACCGAACCAACGGCTCCCGAATTGGCGTCGCGGACGACGACTTTCAGCCGATACGCGGAAGAGGCCATAGACAGCTGCTTCGGTATAATCAGGCCTTCTTCAACTATTCTGGCGCAGTTTTCGCGCGTGAGGTTCAGTTCGACGTTGTCCTTGATCAGCGTCGCGCCCTTGCCGTCCGGCGTGGGCTGTTGCACGTAAGCCAGATCGATTCTGCCGGCCCAACTTCGGTCTTTCCGGGCGAACGTAATATCTTTCGCCTCAATGATCACTCGCAGGTCCAGGCGCCCCCCTGAAGGTGTATCGGGCCGCGTGGCCACCACCAGGCGGATGGCCGTCGATTCGAGCGGGCTACGAGCGTCTTCGAGCAGGGCCGTTTGCCGGTTGCTTTCCACCCTGGCTTCTTCCGGTAAGGCGAGGTATCCCCCGCGATGCCGCACGGAAACACCGGGACGGCTGGCGCTCACTTTGATGCGCTGGAAGCGGCCATCCCAGCGGCTTTGCGATGGGTGATAGGTGAGAACGTAATTCACGCGCGAGTCTTCCACCGCCGCGGCGATGGCGCGGCCGGTTTCGTTCTCGTCGAGGAACGCGATGCCGCCGGTGCGTCCGGCGATGGACTGCATGGTTTCACGATTCGAGTAGAACTCCTCGGGCAGCGAGGTAGCGGTGGCCTTGCGCCTCTGCTCGAATTCGAGGCTCTTCCGGTTCGGGGCGTCAACGGCCGGGTTGCCTGCGAGCCCTTGCGCCTCCACCGGGTACACGGCCATGTCCGCAGAATCCATGGCGCGAGCCACGCGTTCGTTCTCGGCGTCGAAGATGCGCTTCTGGGCCCCGGGATACTCGATGAACATATCATCGTCGCCCGCGTCGAGCGGATTCTTGCGGCGGTCCATGCCGGAAGGAATCTGCGCGCGCTTGGTTCTCCTGGCTGGGTCCTGCATGGGGCGCGGGCCCAGGCCCAACGAGAACGGTATGCCGCCGGTCACCCAAACCAGGTTCTTGCGGCCGGGCAACGCCGCCACGCGCCCCGCGATGGCTTCGAGCGCCGGCGCCGGCAGCACGCGCAGCCTCTCGGCGGAGAAACCGGCGATTGGTTGCGGCTTGCCGTTTTCAATCACGGCGAAGTCGTCCTTGGTGAGCCCTTCGACAGACCTGCCTTGCTTGCCCGTGACGATGACGTTGACTTCGACCAGGCGCGTGGTTACGCGGAGAACGGGAGGCTCCTGGCAAATAAGAAGCGTGCAGGCGGCCGCAAGACATCCGCCTCGGATTAACCAGGCATGACGCGACGAGGGCATGAGGCCCGCATCATATGTCAACTTCAGATATTCGTGCCAGCAATTCTGCGAGAATGCGCCTCGTGGAGTCTTTCCCTTTTTCTCCGATTTCGCCGATCGGTCCCACACAGCTCGGGCAGCCCGTTTCGCACGGGCATGACGACAGCAGTTCGGCGGCGCCCCGCAGCAGGCGCGGCGCCAGCTTGAACAGCGGCGCGCTTTGCCCGGATCCGCCCGAGCAGTTGTCGTACAGGTAAAGGTTGGGCTCGAAAACGGCCAGTCCGCCCGCGATGTCCTCCGTCATGGCGACGCCCAGATCGTGCGGGTCCGCCATCAGCAGCACCGCGGCCATGGTGCGCAGCAGGTTGCCCAGGCCCCGCAGGCCGTACTGCTTTTCGGTTGGCGTCAAATCCGAAAGCGGCTCGAAAAACTTCTGAGGGAAGTGCAGCCAGAAAGCCGTCGTGTGCATCTCCTGCTCGGGCATGGACAGGTTCCCTGCCCCGACATTTTCGAGCGTGTAGAACTTCACCTTCTTGAACCCGACTACTTGCGTGTTCAAACGCACATCGCCATGAACGATGCTCGCCGAGGCCAGCGGCGCCGACTCGTACTCTTCGAGCACTTTCACCTGCGTGTAGTCGATGGCGTCGGTGAAGTAGTCGCATTCCACCTTCCGCACGTAGGCCTTGCGCTGTTCGTAGTCCATCTTCTCCACCTGGAACTGCGCGCCCTCGTGCATGTAGATGGCTTTCTCGTGGAGCGCGGTGAGGGCCGCCGGGAAGCTCACGTCGGCGATCACCGCGGGTTCGCCGGTCGTGTCGATCACCACGAAGTTGTCGCTGGTGGTCGAGCGGAGGCTCACGGCGTCGGCCGGATAGGAATCCGAAGTCCAGTGCCAGGCGCCCGCGGAATGGTGCAGCAGCTTCAGTTCCTCGAGAAAATGGCACATTTCGAGCGTTTCGTGCGGTCCGAATTTCTCGCCGTCGCGCACGGGCAGTTCGAAGGCCGCGCACTTCAGGTGGCTCACCAGCACTTCGAGATTATCCGGGTTGATGTAGGCGTGCTCCGGCGAACCTCCAAAGAAGTAGTCCGGGTGTTCGACGATGTATTGATCGAGCGGCGCGCTGGAAGCCACCAGCACGGCGATGGAGGTCGACTGCCGGCGCCCGGCCCGGCCCGCCCGCTGCCAGGTGCTGGCAATGGTACCGGGGTAGCCCGCCATCACCACGGCATCGAGCGACCCCACGTCGATGCCCAACTCGAGCGCGCTGGTGGCCACCACGGCTCGTATGTCTCCGTCGCGCAGCTTCCGCTCGATCTCCCGGCGCTCGCGCGGCAGATATCCGCCGCGGTAGCCCCGCACGGCCTGGGCGCCCATGGGTGTGTGCGAGACGGCATCTTTCAGGTACTTCACCAGGACTTCGGTGGCCAGGCGGCTGTTGGCGAACACCAGCAACTGGTGGCGGCGGTCCAGAAACTCGAGCGCGATGCGCCGGGCCTCGTGCAGGTAGCTGCGCCGGATACCGAGTTGCCGGTTCACCACCGGCGGGTTGTAAAAGACGATGTACCGCTCCCCGGTGGGCGCCCCGTTGTGGTCCACCAGTTCGAACGGCGATTCGGTCAGCGCCTCGGCCAGTTCGCGCGGGTTGGCGATGGTAGCCGACGAACAGATGAACTGCGGCTTCGATCCGTAGAACTCGCAGATGCGCCTCAGCCGGCGCAGGATGTTGGCCAGGTGACTGCCGTAAACGCCGCGATAGTAGTGCAGCTCGTCGATCACGACGTAGCGCAGATTCTCGAACATCTTGGCCCAACGCGTGTGGTGCGGCAGGATGCCGCTGTGCAGCATGTCGGGATTGGTGAGCACCACGTTGGCGCGCTCGCGGATGGCCTTGCGGGCGTCCTGCGGCGTATCGCCATCGTAGGTGAAGGCCCGGATATCGGACCCCATCGCGTCCACCAGGGAGTTGAACTCGTGGAGCTGGTCTTCGGCCAGGGCCTTGGTGGGAAACAGGTACATGGCCCGCGCGCCAGGGTCGGCCACCAGGCAGTTCAGCACGGGCAGGTTGTAACACAGCGTCTTGCCGCTGGCCGTGGGCGTGACGACCACGACGTTCCGCCCGCCCGCGACGCGCTCGAGCGCCTCGGCCTGGTGGGTATACAGCCTCGTAACGCCGCGCTCGCCGAGCACCTTGCGGATGGCCGGGTCCACCGCCTCCGGGACTTCGGCAAACTCGCCGGCCCCGGCCGGTTCGTGGCGTATGGCGCGGATAGGCGAATCCGTCTGCGCCATCCATTCTTCCAGGCGCCGGAGCATCAGTTCAAACCCCGGGCGGCGGGCCAGCGAATTGGCCTGCTCCGGGTCGGGAAACCCGAGCGTGAGGTTCATCGTTACTCTTAGTAGAGCAGGATTTCGCGCGGATGGGAGAGATGGCTACGCTTTCGTCCGGATGAATTCGTAGCGCTCCATGGTGGCGGCGACGCCAACGCAGAGCGTGCCGTTCTCGTACGGGGGCTCGTGTTGTTCCAGACGCAGGACCTTGCCCAGGCAGCGGAGGCGAACCGAAGCGCCCTGGCCGGTGCCCCGCGGCAGGCTGATCAGGTACTCGATCGACTCGCCGACGTCCACCCGAGCGTCTGAAATGAACAGAACGCCGCCCGAGCTGACATTCTCTGTCTCGCCCCGATTGGAGACCTGCATCTTGCCGGCGCGGATCAGTTCCACGGGCAAACGCAGCTCATAGCGCCTGTGTCTTCGATGGTCAATCACGTCGCTTCTCACACTGTAAGGGCGGAGGTCCATCAGGTCAATACGCAGTCGTCCTATTTAGAGGCCCGATAGTACTATGTTGGTACTTTTCGCTAGCTAACGCGGCAGCCGGGCGGCTCTCCCGGCCACTGAATCGAATCCGCGAACGACAGTGGAACCGCAATGGTCTCCTCGGAGCGATCCGCGCGGGCGCGGGCATCGCTCGCGGACGGCGCCGGCGTGCTCTCGGACATCTGTGACCTCATCATGCTCCGATTCTCGGCGAGGCGGTGCACCGCCGCCCCCCGTGCTCGTCGCCATGTGACCCAAAACAGGCGGGATCTTTTTTCCCCAAGCCTGTGACTACAATTCCGCCTTGGCCGCGCAACGCCTCGAAGTGGACAGCGGGCACCGGTTTTGCCAGACTTGGCTCATGTGGACATGGGCTAGCTGCCAGCCGGCGAAGGGATGGGAGGTGCTGGTGGCGGCAAGCGACAAGGGCATCGTCAAGTTGTCGTTTGCGGCCAGCCAGGCACGGTTTGTGGCCGAACTCGGGCGCGAGTTTCCGGGACAAGTGTGGAGGCGCGACGACGCGTCCCAGATCGCAGCGGAGACGGCGCGCCAACTGGCGGAGTACTTCCGTGGCGAACGCCGCAAGTTCGACCTGCCCCTGGACGCGCACGGCACCCCGTTCCAGAAGCGGGTCTGGAGCGCATTGAGACGCATCCCGTATGGGGAAACGCGCAGTTACAAGGACATCGCGCGCGCGGCGGGATCTCCCAAAGGCGCGCGTGCCGTGGGCATGGCCAACCATGAGAACCCGATCGCCATCGTGATTCCATGCCACCGCGTCATCGCCGCCGGCGGCAGCCTGGGCGGTTACGCCTGCGGGCTGGATTTTAAGCGGAAGCTGCTGGACCTGGAGGCCGCAGCCGAGCGGTGATCTGGTCCAGAAGGGCGCCGGCGCCGTCGACCTCGACGCCGATGCGCAACCATAGAAGGCGGAGCGGCGCGACCACTTCCTCCGCGCCCGGACATAGGTTGGCGTAGTCCTTTTCCGTGGTGAGCAACACCTGGGCGCCCAGGGCCTGCGCATGCCTCGCCACGCGCCGGAGTTGGGCCGGCGAGTAAGCGTGATGATCGGCGTAGGTCACCGAATCGACCGGACGGACGCCGAGTTCGGTCAGTGTCATCCAGAACGACCCCGGGTTGGCGAGGCCGCAGAAAGCCGCGGCCCGGAGTGGCGCGACTTCGGCCAGCGGCGCTTCCCGGCCGCTTGCCACTTCCACCCAGCACTCGGCCACGGCGCGCGAACGGAAGATGGGCGCCGTCCCGTTGCAGGCCCGAAGTTGCGCCTCCAGCCCGTCGAAACGCCTCCCCTTCGCGGCGCGCGTGATGAGGATGGCCTGCGCCCGGTTGAGCGCCTCCCGCGGCTCGCGCAGCTTACCGAGAGGCAGCAGCTCGCCGCCGCCAAACGGGTCCAGCGCGTCGATCAGGACCAGGTCGAAACTGCGAGCCAGCCGATGATGCTGGAAGCCGTCGTCGAGCAGGAAGACGTCCGGAGAGAAACGCTCCTCGATGAGGCGCCCGGCTCCGTAACGGTCCGCTCCGATGCCGACCGGGGCGGCGCCGGAGCGCAGGAAGATCTGCGCCTCGTCGCCCGTGCGCGCGGCGGGAAGGTGCGCGCCCGCCTCGACGACGGTGTGTTCCTCGGGCTGCTTTCTGCGGTAGCCGCGCGTGAGGATGGCGGGCCGCATACGCCGGTCGCGCAGCCGCTCGGCAAGCCACGCCACCACTGGGGTCTTCCCCGCCCCGCCCACCGTGATGCCGCCCACGTTCACCACCGGTGTGGAGAGGCTCTGGCAATGTGCGGCAGCACGGCGGCGGTCCAGGGCGGCGCCCATGCGCCACAGCCATGACAGCGGCGTCAGGAACAGGCGCGCGATGAGAGGGCGGGCGAACTCCGGCACGGCGGCGGAGTGCAGGCGGGTGATCTCGCGCACGGCCACCTCCGTGGCGCCGCGTTCGGCGAGCGCCAGCGCCCGCGCCCGTCCACCCATCAATGTTCGAAGGCGCGCATCGTCGAGCAGCTCCGCCACCGCCCCGGCCAACTCCGAGCCGTTCGCGATTTCGAGCAGCCCCTCGCCCGCGCGGAACCCGGCGGCAATCTCCGGAAAGTTCTCCATGTGCGGACCCACGATGGTAGGCACGGAGAAGAACGCCGGTTCGAGGATGTTGTGGCCGCCCCGGCGCGCCAGGCTTCCACCCATGAATACGACGTCGGCGCGGGAGAACAGGCTGCTCAGTTCGCCGATCGAATCGAGCAGCAGCACGCGGGCGCCGGGCTCGGCCGGAAGCGCCGAACGGCGCGCAAAGCGAATCCCGGCAGCGGCTAGCTTTTCCGCGGCGGAATCGAAGCGCTCCGGCCTTCGCGGCACCAGGATGAGCAGCAGTTCCGGATAGCGCGATTCGAGCGCCCGCCAGGCCTCGATTACGATATCGTCTTCATCGACGTCGGCCGCGTCCATGCCGGGCATCGTGCTGGCCGCGATCCAGATCCAGCGCGGCCTGGCTGCGTCCAGGAACCCCTTGACGGGACCGGGCACCTCGCCGGAGCGCGGCTCGAAATCGTACTTGAGGTTGCCGCCCAGCCGGACTTTGCCCTCGCTCGCGCCAAGTACCAGGTATCGCCTCTGGCTGACCACCGACTGCGCCAGGATCGTGTCGGGCTGTTCGAGCACGCCGCGGAAGAACCACCGCAGCCGCTGGTAGCGGCCGATGGCGCGGTCGGAGATGCGGCCGTTGACCACCACAAGGCCGCACCCCGCGCGCCGGGCCTCGCGATAGAGGTTCGGCCAGATCTCCGTTTCCATGACCACTACTACGGCCGGCCGCAGCGCGCGCAGGACGCTGCGCACGGCGAAACAGTAGTCGATCGGGGCGTAGAAGATCCCGTCAGCCAGCCCGGCGAGCTTCTGTTCGGCCAGCGCCCTTCCCGCCAGCGTCGTGGTGGAGAGGAACAGCCGGGCGAACGGCAGCTCGCCGCGCAGGCGCGTGAGAAGTTGCACCGCTGAAAGGACTTCGCCCACGCTGACCGCGTGCAACCAGATGGCGCCGTCGGCCGTCTGTTTGAAGTCCGGCGCAAGCAAGCCCAGCCGTTCGCCGAGGCCGTGGAAGTAGCGCCGGTCGCGCACGCCCCGCGCCAGCACATAGAGTAGGATGAAAGGGAATCCGAAGAAACCGAGAAGGCGGTAGAGAAAGTAGATGAAGCTAGTAGGCAAGACTCTGACTCTCCTTCTGAGTATAGCGGTGGGCTTGGTGTGCGCCAAGGATCAGCCGAAGTTCGTCCCCGGACCAGCCTCGTCCTATCCATCCAAGCAGACCGTGGAGAAGCTGACCATCGCGGCGATTCCGTACGACACCGAGGAAGTGGCCAAAACCGCGTTCGGAAAAGTCGACCCCAACCATTACGGCATCCTGCCCATCCTGGTGGTGATGGACTACACCGGAGACAAGGCCCTGTTCCTGGAGAACATGACGGCAAGCTACGTCGCGCCCGACGGCAGCCACATCGAAGCCACACCGGCATCGGAGGTTCCGTATGTGATTGCCCCGAAGCGGCCGAGGGTGGGCGGCCCCACTTCGCCGATCCCGCTGCCGCGCTCGGGCAAAAAGAATCCGCTGAACGCCTGGGAATTGCAGGGCCGCGCCTTCGCCGCCAAGATGCTTCCTCCGCACCAGAGCGCGCACGGCTTCTTCTATTTCCACACCGCGCACTTCAACGCCGCGCAACTTTACATCACGGGCATCCGCGAAGCGGCTACGGGGAAGGAATTGTTTTACTTCGAGATTCCTCTGGTCAAGAAATAGCCTGGACGGCCGTTCTCTGTCCGATATGGAGAGAGAACGCATGAGCGAGACGCTTACCGCGCTGGTCGAGGAGTTTGCCGCCAATCCCCAGAGGGCGGGGCGCGCTATGCGCCGCCTGCTGGAGGCAGATCCGAGGGTCTTTCTGGCCGAGTCCATCGATATCCTGCGCAAGTTACCGAAAGGGCCGGGCCTGGACTGTGTGCTGACGCTGCTTACGCCGGGCGATTACCTGGTGGATATCCTCTGGGACGACGATTTGCTGACCACGGCGCAGGCCATGGAGTTGGCGGCCTACGCCCAGCGGCTCGACAGACAGCTTGCCCTGCACCTGGGGCAGCGATTGGGGGCGGCCGCTGCCAGCGACGGCAACTGCAAAATAGAGCGCGTCCTGGAAATTCTGACGGCGGCCCCCGACGCGATGATACTGCCGTTGCTGCTGCCGTTCGCGCATCATCCCGACCAGCGTATACGCTCCAAGGCGATTCTGATGATGGGGCTTGTGAACCGCAACGCCAAATGGGCTGAAAAACGGTTGTCGGACCCCGACCCGCGAGTGCGCGCCAACGCGGTGGAATCCATGTGGAACGTCGACTCGCCGGAAGCGCGTGCATTACTCTGGAAGTGCGCCGGGGATCCCCACCACCGCGTAGCGGCCAATGCCTTGCTCGGGCTTTACCGCCTGGGTGAACTGGCCGCGGTCAAGCAATTGATCGACATGTCCGGCGGGGAAGTACCGGAGATGCGCGCCTCGTCGGCTTGGGCCATGGGCGAGTGCGGCGATGCACGCTTCCTTTCCTGTCTTCGGAAGTTGGCTGATGACCCTTCCACTCGTGTAAGGGAAAGCGCAGCTAGAGCCGCTGCACGCATCCAGGAGGGTCTAAGCCGGCAAGCGGATGCCGCGCCGCTCCGCGTAGGCCTGTTCGCCGAGCGTCTTCAGTCAACGGGGCAACGGGAAGTGTGGGTGTCAGTCACAAGCCCGGAAGGATCCGCTCTCCAGGGCCTGCCGCCGATGGCCTTCGCTGTCTATGAGGATGAACGCCTGGTCACCGACTACACCGTCGAGGAGTCCCGGCAATCTGAGTCCCTCGTGGCCGGATTTGCCTTTCCAGGCTCCTCGCAGGCCGCGATCACCGGATGTCTGCGCTTCAAGGCCGAACTGCACCGGTGGGCCCTGGCGCGCTACATTTCCGGAGCCTGGCAAGCGACCGGAACGGCGCAGGACGCGGTGGACTGCCCGCTTTCAGCCTCAGCCTCGGTCCTGACGCAGGAACTCGACCTCGCGGCCAGCGGCCAGGCCTGTATCCCCAGCCTGTGCGAAGCCATTCGCAGGCTACTGGCGGCGGTCAGCCAGGAGCGGGAAAACGGGCACGTGATCGCGCTTGTTTGCGCTCCGGAGGACTGCCACGAGTTTGCCGCCTCGCAGGCGCAACTGGCGGAGCAGGCTCAAAAGCTCAGTGTCCCGATTCATGTGGTGGCGGGTCCCCACATTTCAGCGGAATCGTACGCATTGCTCGAAGAATTCGCGCACACGTGCGGCGGGCGGGCTTTGCGGATCCTCAGCGAGGAAAAACTCGCCGATGCCGTATCCACGCTCTACCTCAGCTTGATGCACTCCTATCGAATTGCCTACCGAAATACGGACGGCAATGGCGGCTCTTCTCAGACGATGGTCCGGGTCGCGTCATCCACCACAAGCGGGTACCACATAGTCGAGGACGAGAGAGAGGTCGACCATCCGCCTGCCGTCACAACAGCCCAGGCTTGAGGCAATCCTCTACTTGGTCGCCGACTTCGTGGCTTTCTTCACGGATTTCGTGCCAGCCTTGGTCACAGCCTTCTTGGCGACTGCTTTCTTGGCAGTGGTGGCGGCGCGAACTACCTCGGGAGCGTTCGGCGGAACCGCACCCACGCGCTGGATGCTCACCTTCACCAGCCGCACGGCCGTGCGCGGCTTGTCGTTGGAATCGCGCGGCACACGGGCGATCTTACTCACCAACGGCTGGCCTTCCACGACCTGGCCGAAGATGGTGTGCTTGCCGTTGAGATGCGTCGTCGGGACTTCGGTGATGAAGAACTGGCAGTTACCGGTCTTCGGTTCGCCCGTGTTGGCCATGGCCAGGCGGCCCGGAACGTCGAACTTCAAGGTGGGGACGAACTCGTCGACGATGACGAAGCCCGGATCGCCCATGCCGGTTCCGGTCGGGTCGCCACCCTGAATCATGAAGCCGGGCAGCACGCGGTGGAAGACGGTCCCAGCGTAGAGCGGACGGCGGACCCGCACTCCAGTCTTGGGATCACGCCACGCTTTGCGGCCCAGGGTGAGATCCACGAAATTCTTGACGGTAATGGGGGCTTCTTTCTCGAACAACTGCACCACGACCTTGCCCATGGTGGTTTCGAACGTGGCGTACAGTCCATCCGGACGGGCAGCGGGCTGCGCGGCAGGCGGAGTCTGCGCCGAAGCCAGGCTGACGATGCTCAACGCGATCAGGGTAACGATGGAAACAGTCCTCATGACTGCCAGTTTATACTGAAACCAAACATTCATGCCTACTGCAAGACTCTTCTGTGCCTTGTTCGCGGCGGCTTTCGCGCTCGCGGCCGAGCAACTCACCGTGACCGTGCTGGCCACCACCGATCTGCACGGCAATATCTTCCCGTACGACTACTACACGGGGCGCCAGGCGCCGCGCGGCCTGGCCAAGGCGGCCACCCTCATCCGCGCCGAGCGCGAACGCAACCCGAACTCCATTCTCATCGATTGCGGCGACACCATACAGGGATCGCCCATCGAGTATCTTTACCAGCGGTTCGTGAGCGGCGGGCGGCTGCCGCTCGGCTTGCAGTTCCCCGGCGAGCCGTGGCGCGAGGAGCCCACCATCCGGGCCATGAATGCGATCGGCTACGAGGCACTGGTGGTGGGCAATCACGACTTCAACTACGGGCTGAAGAACCTGGATCACGCCCGGTCGCAGTCGCGGTTTCCGTGGCTCTCCGCCAACATCACGACCGAGTCTGGCTCAGCGCAGCGGCCTTTCGAACCTTACATCGTGAAGGACCTGGGCGGCGTGCGCGTGGCCATTATTGGCCTCACCACGACGAACATCCCCTTGTGGGACCCGCCGGAACACTATCGCGGCTACCGGTTCTCGCCCATCTGGACGACCGCGGCCGATGTGGTCAAGTCGGTGCGCGAGCGTGTGAAGCCGGACATCCTGGTGCTGGCCGTACACGACGGCATCGAAAAGGACTCGCAGGTCCCGATTCCCGAGGGCGTCGACCTGATCGTCTACGGCCATTCCCATCTCCAGGCGGAAGGATACACGGTGGGTTCCACGCTCCTGGTGCAGCCCAAGAACTGGGCCGCGTCGGTGGCGAAGATCGACTTTGTCATCGAGCGGCGGGGCCGGACGAACAGGATCGTCGACAGGCGCAGCCGGCTGCTTGCCGTACAGAAGGACACCGCCGTGGCCGGGGACATCGCCAGGCTCGGCGAATCGTACCACGAGATGGCGGAGAAGTACCTGAACACGCCCGTGACCCAGGCCGTCACGGACATGAGCGGGGCGCGCGGGCGCATCGAGGACACGCCGCTGGTGGACGCCATCCAGGCCGTGCAACTGGCGTATGCGAAGGCCGACGTTTCGCTCACCGCCCTGTTCAATCCGCGCATCAGGGTTCGCAAGGGCCCGGTCACGGTGCGCCAACTCGCCGCGTTATACATCTACGACAACCAGCTTTACGCAATCGAAGGCAACGGCCGGATGCTGCGCGACGCTTTGGAGGTTTCCGCGCAATACTTCCGTTCGTGCGAGACGCCCGTCTGCTCGAGCGGTCCGCTCATCGGCAAGTCGGTGCACGGCTTCAACTTCGACATGGCGCAGGGCGTCACCTACCAGATCGACCTGCGCGAACCGGCCGGGCATCGCATCAAGAACCTGCGCTGGAAGGGGAGCGCGCTCAAAGACGATCAGCCGCTGCGCATCGCGATCAACAACTACCGGGCGGGCGGCAGCGGCGGCTACACGATGTTCCGCGGCGCCAAGGTGGTCTGGCAATCCTCCGAGGATATCCGAGACCTGATGATTCAGTACTACGGCCGGAAGCATCCGCTGCCTACGAAAGCCGACGGCAACTGGCGCATCGAGCCGCCCGCGGCCCGCCAGGAGTTGCTCAAGGAAGTGGATACCGAACTGACGCGCGCGACGGAACGATGAAGCAAAGTACGGTCACAGGCTGACACATCCGACCGAACAGCCACCCCAAGCCGCTGTAATCGAAGCTACGCGGCTGCAGATGCGTCCGGCCATTTCTCTGAGGTCCCCATGGCTTCCCTCATTCGAATACAGTGACTCCGTGACACTTTAATTCGCAGACAAATTGGTCCTGTCCGACGTGATAGCGAGTGTGGGTGATCTCCGTGCCGTTGGCGCCAACAACCAAGACTTTGCGTGAAACTCTCATGTAATTTGCGGCAGCACCGTCCCAAGGCACACGCTTCTGGCGAAGCCCCCATAGGCGTATTTCTTCGATGCCCGCCTTCCTAATCCGAATCTCTGGTGGAACTGCAACTACTAAACCAACTGCTCCAGCAAGGGTTATGGCTGGTAACCACCATTCGCTCGTTCTTTCGGCAATGAGGACGAGTTCGTACGAGGCATACAACATGAAAGGCAGGCCCAGCCCAAACAGTAGACGCGATCCAATACCAGGTGGGAACCGCAGCACATTACCAGTGCGCTTCGCTCGTTGGTACTGCGCTTCATTGGCAAGTAGGGATGTCGCCGCCATCGCACCGAATAACCAATAGGATTGATCCATTCTTGTGTCCACTAGTGCGTGTTGGAGATTTAGCCGATGTCGTACACGGCCGCGTTGGACCGAAGGGAACATACGCGTTTGAAGCCAACGTGAATCTGCTCCAGACCGCCGCAGTCGAAGTCACGCCGCCGCAACTAAATCTGCACATTTTTCGGATCTACCGCAACGCCGCCAGCAGGTCTCCGCTTTGCTTGAGGAGGTTCAGGCGGGCTCGCTCGACTCCGTAGTGGGCATCCAGGAACGCGATCCACTTCTCGTTCTCCACGAAGCGGGCTTCTTCCATCTGCCTCAGCGAGGCGCGGCCTTCTTGCATCTGCGCCATCAGGACCGCTACCTGGTCGCGCGCCACGTCGTGATCCATTCGGGCTACTTCGAGCGCGGTCTCGGCTTTCTTCACCTCTTGCCAGCCGCGGGTGGCGTCGAGAGACAGGCGGTTCCGCAGCGCTCCCATCTCCAGCCTTAGCCGCGCCATCTCGGCCGACGCCTGACCGACGCGCGCGTCGGTGCCCGGTCCTGAGAACAAGGGGATCTGGATCGACACGCCGAGTTGCCCGTTATGGCGCTGGAACTTGCGAAAGTAATCTTCGTAGTGGTTGTATTTCGCAAAAAGGCCGTATTGCGCAACCAGGTCCAACTTCGGCAGCCGTTCGGCCTGGTAGGAGCGCAGTTCGAGCGTGCGCGAGGCCAGCGCCGACTCCAGGCGCCGGATTTCCACGCTGTTCTTCAGAGCAGCAACAACGGCTTCCTGTTCCGAAGCCGCCGTCACAGGCGGTTTGCGCTCCTCGGCGGCGGGCTGGACGCGGTCGCCGGCCGAAAAGCCCAGCACAACGGCGAGCGAGGTTTCGGCGAACAGCGCGTCGCTCTCGAAAAACTGCAGGCGCTCCCGGCCGCGCGCCAAGTTGAGCGCGGCGCGTTTAGCTTCGATGGGCAGTTCCCGGCTCTCGGCCACGCGGGCGCGCGTGGCTTCGGCGACCCGTTCCAGGCTGTCCACCTGCCGGCGGACGGCTTCGGCGGACCGGCGCAAGCGCTCGGCGTCCAGGAACAGAAGCGCCGCACGCAACCCTACTTCCTGCTTGCGTGCCGAGGTACCCAGAGCCGCGCCGCGCACGTTCTCGCGGGCCTGCGCAATCAGGTAGCTCTTAGAGCGGTCGAAGACCGAACCGATGGCCTGCGCCTGGACGATGCTGGGCGAAGCGCCCTCAATGCTCATGGGCATGCCGTTGCTGTAAGCCAAGCCGCTGCCGGCGATCACTTTAGGAACGAAGGCATCGCGCGCCTCGCGCACGGATTCGGCGGCCTTGCGCTCGTCCATTCGCGCCATGGCGACATCGGGATTCTGCTTCAGGGCCAGTTCCACAGCCTCGGCCAGGGTCATCGTGCGCACTTCGGCCGTCAGGCCGAGCGCGGAAAGCAGAAGAATGCTTACCAACTTGTACATAGCTGTAGTCCAGTTTATTCGTATCGGAGCGCTTCGGTGGGATTGAGGCGCGCGGCGCGGTTGGCCGGCAGCAATCCGAACACGATTCCAACCAGCAACGACACGCCGAAGGCCACCACGATGGAGGTGATCGAAATCGGGACCTTGACGCCCTCGGCGAAGAACTGGACCGACAGCGGCAGCGAGATGCCGGCGAGAATCCCCACCAGCCCTCCGCCCAGGCTGATGAGCACGGCTTCGGAAAGGAATTGGAGCAGCACGTCGCGGCGCGCCGCGCCCACGGCCATGCGCACGCCGATCTCGCGCGTGCGCTCGGTGACGGTCACCAGCATGATGTTCATGATGCCGATGCCGCTGATGACGAGCGCGATGGCGGAGACCAGAATCAGCACGATGGTCAGGACAAGCGCGATGCTCTTGGCTGCGTCGAGAATCGCAGTGAGCGTGTCCACCTTGTAGCGCGCGCCGGCGCGGTGGCGGCTTTCGAGCACCTGCTTCACCATGGCGGCCAGCGGTTCGACGTCCTCGGGCCGGCGCACCTGCACGTACATTGGGTCGATGCGCTCCACCGGCGTGAAGTAGCGGATCACGGTGATGGGGATGAGGACGGTCTCTTCCGAGAGTTCCGAGAGGCCGAAGGTCTGGGTCTTTTCCTTGAACGTGCCGATGACCTGGAACTGCAGGCCGTGCACCTTCATGACCTGCCCGACGGAGGCGCTCTGGCTGCCGTAGAGGCGGCGCGCCAGCCGTTCGGTGAGCAGGCAAACCTTCTGGCGGAGAGCCACGTCGCTTGTGTCCATGAACCGCCCGGCCACCATCACCAGGTTGCGCACGCGCAGGTACTGATCGTCGGAGCCGATTACTTTGACGTCTTCCTCGCGCCCGGAGATGACCATGCGGTCGTAGTTGGTCATGACGCCGGTGGCGGCGACGATGCGGTCGCCCAACTGCTCGCGCACGGCCTCGACGTCGCCCATCTTGACGAAGTCGGCATCGACAGCCGTGCTGGTCAGGTCGCCCGCCTCGTAATAAGCGAAGATCATGTTGGAGCCGATGCCGCGGATCTGTTCCAGGATGTAGTCCCGGCTGGTCAGGGAAATGGTCACCACCAGGATCACCGACGCGTTGCCGATCACCAGGCCCAGGGCTGTGAGGAAAGTCCGGACTTTGTTGGCGCGCAGGGCAAGGTAGCTGAATCGGACGGCTTCACCGAGAAACATGGTCTCGTTTAGCCGCCTGAGGATTCCTTCAAGAGGCGCTCGGCTTCCTGGCGGGGAGGATCATCCGGGGTAAGCGGCGCGCTGAGGTACAGTTGCAGGAGTTCCCTAGCCATGTTGAGGTTCCTGTTGGATTCAATGTAGGTCGCCGCCTGTTCGAACAGCAACTTGGGATTCCGCGGTTCGATGGAATGCGCCTTCTGGAACGCCGCATCGCTTTCCTGGTAGCGTCCCTGCTTGGCCAGGAATTTCGCGAGGTCGATCACACGGCCCACCTGCCGGGGAGCCAGATCAACGGCGCGGCGCAATTGAGCCTCGGCGGTATTGAACTCCTTGCGCTTCTCGGCCAGGCGTGCCTGCGTGAAGTGGTATTCGATCGGATCCATGGCGCGTATCTTTTCGGCCAGGGCGGAAGCCTTGTCGAGGCCTCCCCCGAGGAAGCCCGGCGCCTCGAGGTAATACTCGAACAAGTCGTTTAGAGCATCGAGGTTACGCGGGTTCAGGGCGACCGAGCGCTCGAAACTGGCACAAGTCTTCTTGGCAAAGCCCGGAGCGGTAATGAACGACGACGTCTCCGCACGCCGTCCGTAGGCCCGTCCTAACCACATGTAATGATGTGAGTTGTTAGATTCCATGGCCGCCGCGCGTTCCAGCGACTCGGTGGCTTTTTTGTAGTCGGCGAGCCCGTAATAGCAGCGGCCAAGCAGGCTGTAGGTTGCTGCGTCTTTTTGGCCTACTTTGTTCAGCAGGTTGATGGCTGCCTGGTAGTCGGTCCTTTGGTAAAGGCTCTCGGCTTGCTCGCGCACACTAGCTGCGTTCGCCGAAACCAACAGCGCCAGCGCGAAACCCAGCGTTGTCCGCTTTACCCAAAGTCCCGTCACGTGCTTATCACCAGTATAACGAAACACTCCATTAGAGTAGATGCAAAATCGAGACTTCTGGGTTCCAGCCCTTCTATCGGCGGAACGACTTGTTCAGTTCAGAGAGTTCGCATAAGTCAAGCGTTCCCTTATAGATAGCCATACCCAGGGCCGCGTGGACGCGAATCTTCGCCAGTTCGCGGATCTCGTCGATGGTACTGATTCCGCCCGCGGCGGTGATCTCGAGGTCCGTAAACGAGCGGAGGCGGCGGAACCAGTCGAGGTCGGTCCCCTGCAACATGCCCTCTTTGTCGACATAGGTGCAGAGGAAGCCGGAGCAGTAAGGCTCCAGTTGTTTCAGAACCTGCTCGGCGGTAAAGGGCACCGCTTCCCGCCAGCCCTTCACCACAATGCGGCCATCCTTCGAATCGAGCGCGACCAGCAGGCGTTCGCGGTCGAGCTCGGACAGGAACTCCGCGTTGATGCCGCCGGTCTGAAAGGCAGCGGTACCCACGATGACTCTATAGGCTCCCTGCCCGATCAGCTTGCGGGCGCGCTCCGGCGTGCGGACGCCGCCCCCGATCCGGCAGCGGGCGCGGGCGGCCAGAAACTCCACCAGCGCGTCGTTGGAGCCGCGGCCGATCGCGGCGTCCAGATCGATGACCTGTATTTCGGGGAAAGCCTTGAAACGTTCCAGCATCTCGGCGGGAGTGCCGCCTTCGAGCGCTTTATCGCGCCCCTGCACGAGTTGAACGACCTTGCCGTCCATCAGATCGATGCAGGGGATGATCACGCGAGCCTCCGCACGGGAACGCCGTGGACGTCGAGAAACTGCTTGAGGTCCTCCACAGTGTAAGTGCCGTAATGGAAGATAGAGGCGGCGAGCGCGGCGTCGGCTTCACCTTTGGTGAGCACCTCGACAAAATCTTCGGGCTTGCCCGCGCCGCCGGAGGCGATGACGGGGATGTTGGTGGCACGCGAAACGGCGCGCGTCAGCTCGCAATCGAAGCCGGTCTGGACGCCGTCGGTGTCCATGGAGGTGAGCAGGATCTCGCCCGCTCCGAGCGCTTCGCCTTGAGCGGCCCATTCGATGGCGTCGAGCGGTTCGGGATCGCGGCCTCCCCGCGTGTAGACGACCCACTTGCCCCGCGCCTTACGCCGCGCGTCGATGGCGAGCACGGTAGCTTGGGCGCCGAATTCCAGGCTCAGCTCGGTGATTAGCTCGGGACGGCGCACAGCGGCGGTGTTGATGCTGACCTTATCGGCGCCGGCCAGCAGAATGCGGCGCGCATCGGCCACCGAGCGGATGCCTCCGCCCACAGTGAGCGGGATGAAGACCTGGCGCGCGGTGCGTGCCACCACGTCGACCATGATGTCGCGCGCGTCGCTCGATGCGGTGATATCGAGAAACACGAGTTCGTCAGCGCCCTGCGCGTTGTAGCGCGCGGCGAGTTCCACCGGGTCGCCCGCGTCGCGCAGGTTGACGAAGTGCACGCCCTTGACCACGCGGCCAGCGGTAACGTCGAGACAAGGAATGATGCGTTTGGCCAGCATATTCTAAAGCTCCGCGAAGTTGCGCATGACTTTCAGCCCCAAGGGACCGGATTTCTCGGGATGGAACTGGACGCCGTAGATGTTCCCGGCTTCGATCGCCGCCGTATAGGAAACGGCGTAATTGCAGATGGCGGCGGTCTGGGGGATGACCGGCGCGTAGAAGCTGTGCGCGAAGTAGAGGTAGGGCTGCGGACCCAATCCGGCCAGCAGGCGCGAGCCGGGCCGCGCGCTGATCACGTTCCAACCCATCTGGGGGACGCGCACTTTGGGAGGAAACCGGCGCACGACGCCCGAAAAGATGCCGAGTCCTTTCCGCTCCGGCGCTTCCTCTCCCGATTCGAACAGCGCCTGCAGTCCGAGACAAATACCCAGGAACGGCACGCCGGAGCGGATGCGTTCCACCAGCGTCTCACGCACCTTGAGGCGGTCCAGCGCGGCGAGCATCTGGCCGAAGTGGCCCACGCCCGGCAGGATGATCTTGGAGGCGCCGCGCAGTCCCTCGGCGTCGTTCACGATGGTGTACGTTGAGCGCACGGCGTCAAGCGTGTTGGCGACCGAGCGCAGATTGCCGGCGCCGTAATCGAAGATGACGATCATAACAACCCCTTGGTGGACGGCAACTGGTCGCGCAGTCGCTTGTCGTGGGAGGTGGCGAACCGCATGGCGCGCGCGAAGCATTTAAAGACCGCTTCGATCTTGTGGTGGCTGGAGCGCCCGTACAGTACCTTGACGTGAAGGTTCGCACCGGCGTGATTGACGAAGCCGCCGAAGAAATCCTCTAGCAGTTCGACGGTAAGGTCGCCCACCAGGCGCGTCTTCACCAGGTCCTTGTAGACCAGCGCGGGGCGCCCGCCCAAATCGACGGCCACGACGGCGAGCGTCTCGTCCATGGGGAGCACGAAGTAGCCGGCGCGGTTGATGCCGCGGCGGTCGCCGAGAGCTTTCGAGAACAACTGGCCGAGGACGATGCCGATGTCTTCCACGGTGTGGTGCTGATCGACGTCGAGATCTCCGGTGGCTCGGAGGGTGAGGTCGAAGCTGCCGTGCCTGGCGAACAGCTCGAGCATGTGGTCGAGAAAACGTATGCCCGTGGAGATGTCGTGGCGGCCTCGCCCGTCAATGGTGAGCTTGGCGCGAATCTGCGTTTCCTTGGTGATGCGTTCAATGGCGGCGGTGCGTTTCATCCGAGTACCGTTTCCACTTGGTTGATGGACTGCAAAACCGCAATGGCGCCTTCGCGCTTCAGCAAAGACGCAAGTCCGGGATTCCCACCGGCAATCCCGATGAAGCGAACTGCGGCGGCGCTTGCCGCTCGCGCGTCATCCACGGTGTCGCCGATGTAGAACAACTCGCGCCCGGCCAGCAGATCCTTGATACGCAGAATGCCGTCCGGCGCGGGCTTGGATTGTTCGATGTCGTCGGTGGTGATGATCGGATCGAACGCGACGCCGTTGGCGTAGCGTGAGAGTGTCACGGCGGCTTCCTCGCGGGTTCGTCCCGTGAAGATCGACAGCGCGAAGCGGGCCCCGAGGCGTTCCAACAAACCCGGCTCCGGGATCCAGCGCTCGCGATTGACCAAGCCCTCCGGCCCAAAGAATATGGACTGGAAGTATTCGACGACGCGGTCGTAGTCGAGTCCCACTCCGAAATCCAGGCAGATCTTCTGGGACAGCGCCCAGTCGTTGTTCCAACCGCCTTGATTCTTGTAGTCCTGAATCTGCTCCGGCGTCACATGGAGGCCGGTAAAGTGCTTCACGGTTCGGGCGATGGCCTCGCGGTAGGACCCGGTCACATCCACCAGCACGCCGTCCATATCGAAAACAAGACCTTGCGAAGCCATTACCAGATCTCCTTCAGTGCGCCAAGAAAGCGCTGCGCCTGTTCGCGCGTGCCCACGGTAACACGGACGCAACCTGGCAGTTCGTAGCTACGGTCGCGAATGAGTATGCCTTTTTCGCGCAGTTTATCGCGAATCTCGATGGCGCGGTTCCCGGCACGGAACAGTACGAAATTGGCCTGGCTGGGGAAGTAGCCGATTCCCATCGCCCCGAAGCCATCGCAGATCATCTGACGAGCGGTCAGGGCCTCATCCACATAACGGCGGACGTAATCAGGGTCGCGGATGGCGGCGCGCGCGGCCACGGCTGCCAGCATGTTCACGCTGTACGGCGACTGCGCCTTGTGCATGTAAGCCACATTGCGCGCCTGGGAGAAAACGCAGCCCATGCGCATGGCGGCCATACCGTAAACTTTCGAGAACGTCCGGCTGACAAACAGGTTCGGGTAACGAGCCACCAAGGGCAGCGCCGTAATGCCGCAAAATTCGAAATACGCTTCGTCGATCAGCACGGCGGCGGTCGAAGCCCGGGTGAGAATACGTTCGATGGCATCGAGCGAGACGGCAGTGCCGGTGGGATTGTTCGGGTTGGCGATCAGGATTGCGCGCGTGCCCGGCGTGATAGCCGCCAGTAACTCATCGACAGGAAACGACAGGTCACCGGAGTGAAAATCGGTCTCTCGAATCGCGCCGCCGGCCAATTCCGCGTAGAAGCGGTACATGGCGTAGGAAGGACGCAACAGCAGGACTTCGGCGTCATCGTCCACGTAAGTGTTGATGAGGACCTGGATGGCTTCGTCGGTGCCGTTGGAAAGAAGCAGTTGATCCTCGGCCACGCCGAAAAACGCGGCGATTTCCTTGCGGGCCTCGACATACTCGGGATAGATAGTGAGGCGGTCGACGTTGAGCCACTTGGCGAGGCACTCGATGACGCGCGGCGAACAACCCACGGTGTTCTCGTTGAAGTCCAGGCGCAGTTTGCCGGCGCGCCCGCCGGTGGGCGGCGAGTAAGGCGCCATCTTGAGGACGGCGGTGCGGGGTGTAAGTTCAGCCACGGCGCACCTCCACCGAACGGGCGTGCGCTTCCAGCCCTTCCGCCCGGGCCAGCGTGGTGATGGCCGGCTCTAGCGATGCCAGTGAAGACGGTGTAAGTTCCTGCACAGAAATGACCTTTACAAAGTCGGCTGCCGAAAGCCCGCCGCGCAGGCGGGCGGCGCCGGAGGTGGGCAGCACGTGATTGGGACCCGTTGCATAGTCGCCGGCGGCTTCCGGACTGTACGCGCCGATGAAGATGCCGCCCGCGTGGCGGATCTCGCCGAGCAGCGTCTCATCCGGCAGGTTGAGATGCTCGGGCGCAATGAGGTTGACCAGCTCCGCGGCGCGCGCAAGCTCGTCCACCAGCACGATGGCGCCGTGGTTGTCGATCGACGGCCTCGCTACCGCGGCAGTGGGGAGCGTTGCGAGCTGGAGCTCGATTTCATTAGCCACCGCCCGAGCCAGTGTACGCGACGTGGTGATGAGAATGGCCGAAGCCTCGACATCGTGTTCGGCCTGCGCCAGCATGTCGGCGGCAAGGATGCGCGGGTCGCCCTCGGTTGAAACGATGACCACTTCGGTGGGCCCGGCGACGAAGTCGATGCCGACTTCTCCGGCCAGCAGTTTCTTGGCGGCGGCTACGTAAATGTTGCCGGGGCCGACGATGCGGTCGACGCGCGGCACGGTCTCGGTACCGAAGGCGAAGGCCGCAATAGCCTGCGCGCCGCCCATGCGAAACATCGAGGTCACCTTGAGGTAGCCGGCGATGGCGAGGATCTCGGAGCTCGGGTGCGGAGAGGCCACATACGTACGGGGGACGCCGGCTACTTGCGCTGGGATAATGGTCATCAGCAGCGTGGAGGGAAGCGGGTAGCGTCCGGCGGGAATATAGGCCGCCATGGAATCCAATGGCCGCGCGATCTGGCCGGTGCGGTACCCGCTGGGGAAGACGGCGCTCCACGGCTTGGGCACCTGGCGTTTGGCGTAGCGGCGAATGTTGGCGGCCGCGGTCCGCACGGCGGCGCGGAGTTTCGCCGGCATGGGCGCGCGAGCAGTTTCGACGACGCTTGTGCCCTCGAAGCCATCGAAGCGGCGGGCATACTCGAGCAGGGCCGCATCGCCGCGCTTGCGCACGTCTTCGAGGATTGGCGCGACGATTCGCTCGGCCTCGTTGAGCCGCGCGACACGCCTTTCGAGAAGCGGACCGGCTTCGTTATACGAGAGGATGCGAATCATAAGCTACATCACAATCTTGTTGAGCGGATACTCGACGATGCCCTGCGCTCCGGCTTCCTTGAGACGCGGAATAAGAGCGCGCACAGTGGACTCTTCAAGGATGGTGTTGACGGCGACCCACTCCTCGTCGCTCAACGTGGAGATAGTCGGATTCTTCAGGGCCGGCAGGACCCCCAGGACACGGGCCAGATCCGCGCGCGTGACGTTGAGCATCAGGCCGACCTTGCCCAGCGCGTTGATGGCGCCTTCGAGAAGCATGCTGATATCGCCCAGCTTGCGGCGTTTCCATTCGTCTTTCCACGCATCGACGTTGGCGATCAACTGCGTGTTGGACTCGAGGACCGTCTCGATGATGCGTAGCTTGTTGGCGCGCAGCGAAGAGCCGGTTTCGGTTACTTCAACAATGGCGTCGGCCAGTTCTGGAGGCTTCACTTCGGTGGCGCCCCAGGAGAACTCGACCTTGGCCTTCACGTTGTTCGCGGCCAGGTAGCGCTTGGTGGTGGCCACCAACTCCGTGGCCACGGTCTTGCCTTCGAGGTCTTTCACCGAGTGGCACGGGGAAGCCTGGGGTACGGCCAGCACCCAGCGCACCTTGCCGAAACTCTGCTTCGCGTAAATGAGGTTGCAGACAGTTTCGACGTTGGCTTCGCATTCTTCCACCCAGTCGCGACCGGTGAGGCCGGCGTCGAGGACGCCGTCTTCGACGTAACGCGCCATTTCCTGCGCGCGGATGAGCATGCACTCGATTTCCGGGTCGTCGATCGACGGGAAATAACTGCGGCTGGACGTGGTGATGTGGAAGCCGGCGCGGCGGAACAGATCGATAGTGGCGTTTTCGAGGCTGCCTTTGGGAATGCCAAGTTTGAGTATCACGATTTGCTCCCGTAAACCTGATCAGGATCGTAAGCGCGTTTGTCGGTGACCACCCACTCGTCGCCGGCAAGGCGGCGGAAGAAGCAGCTCTGGTAGCCCTCGTGGCAGACGCCGGGCCCGAGGGCCTCCACGCTTACCAGGACCGTGTCCTGGTCGCAATCGGTCCGGATCTCTTTTACTACGAGACGGTGCCCGGAACTTTCGCCCTTCATCCACAACTTGTTGCGCGTGCGGCTGTAAAAGGTCGCGAAGCCTGTTTCCACTGTCTTGCGGAAGGCTTCGTCATTCATGAAGCCCACCATGAGAACACGGCCGGATTGGTGGTCCTGGATCACGGCGGGAACCAGCCCGCCGAACTTGTCGAAGTCGAGTTTCATAGCGATAAATAACAAAAGCCCGCCTGGACTCCGGCGGGCTGCAAACACATTCATTTCCGATTCGTTTTCGCTTGCAGCTCAGCCCGCCACGGTGCGATGCCCGTGATGAAGGCTATGGTGGCTGGTATGAGCCAAGCGCATGAAACTTGAGTATACCAGATGCCACTTACCACGGGTGGACAAATGTCTCCAGGCCGCGCTCCAGCTTCTCGATGGTATCCACATAAGAGCGGTCCGCCGCGGCCTGGCTGGCCGGCTCGAGAGTGGGCAATCTGCCGGCGGCCTGTAACTTCTTGCGGTCCTCCAGCGCTCGTTTGGCATCCGCGATCAGGCGCCGGTGCGCGGCCGGATAGTCTTCGCGCGGAGTAACGGGGAACGTGACGTCGCGGATCCTGCCGTTGCCCAACGCAATGAGGAGCCTGGCGTCCTCCGGCAGGTCCGCGTAGGGCAGTTCGATGGACGAAGGCGTGAAGCGCTTCCATTCCCGGCCGTTGATTTCCACCCGGTTCACGGGGCCCGAACCGAACGTGGCCAAGTACAAGCGTTTGGACCCGAACCGCGCGGGATCGAGTTGCTCGAGTTCGGTGATGCCCGAGGGAATGTGCGGCAGGATGGTTAGCGCATCGGCGCGGTAAAGGTACTCGAACAGCCCGCGGCGCAGCGCGGCGGGGATGGCGAAGGCATCGTAGGTGATGTTGATGGGCTCCTTGGGCTGATAAACTTCGCTGCCGAAGTTGGTCAGGTTGTTGTCCAGGCGGAAGCGGCGGGCAAAGGTGAGGATCTGCTGCATGGACTTGCGCGCGTCGTCGTACTTGCCGAGCCGGTAATAGCCGAGCATCATGCGAGCCTCGCACGTGGACCAATGGCCGCCGTTCACCCAATGGCCGAAACGCCATAGGCCCTCGGGCTTCTCATAGGTGTCGTCCAGCGAGGGGTAGTTGGTGATGATGAGACCGTAAGGGCGCAGTTGCGGTATGGAGGCGAGCTTCGCATAGATCTTTGCGGCCCGGGCATCGTCGACCACGCGGAAGGCAATCGCGTCGTGGTTGGGCGCCGTCTCGAAATAACCGTGTTTCGGCGCGCCGAAGACGCCATGGCGCGTGCCGTCCGGATCGATGGATTTCACGAAGTAACCTTCGCGGGTCATGAGCCGCGGCAGGCCTTTGCGGGCCAGTTCGCGGCGCTGGGAGTAGAGGGCGGTCTTCCCGGCGTTGCCCGCCATCTTTTCGAGCTCGATGACGCGGTCGAGAGCGGCGATGTACGTGACCGACAGCCCGGCGAGATACGCCTTATCGTAAGTGCCGTCCGGCTTGTGGTAGCCGGCATAGCTGGGCGCCATCAGGTTCCCGGCGGGTCCCGCTAGGAAGAGGTTGTTTTTCGGATCACGCCGCGTCTCGATGAAATTCACGGAACGCTCGAGCATGGGCAGGTAGCGGGCCAGCGCCTTCGTGTCGCGGCTGATGAGAAGCTCCTCCGCCTTGAGCACCACGCCGGCGGCGGTGAACTCCATGCCCCAGTCGTGCATGTAGGCTTTGCCGTCGCCCTGCCGGTAAATGATGCAGCCCGGCGCGGCTGCGTCGCAGAGCGCGCCGTCCGGCGCCACCCAGTTGAGCTTGGTGATGGACGGGCAGCCGCCGCGCTTGCCGTCGCCCATCTGCTCGAACCACATCTCGTTCGAATTCCCGATGAAGCGCACGAAGGGCTCGCGCAGCAAAGGCAGCGAGGCGTACGTGGTGCCGTAGCTGTTCTGGATCCACCACATGTTCCAGGTAGGCCCCTCGTTCATGCCGTTCCAGCGCGGCGCATAGAGCATAGAGAGGTTCTGGAACTCCGGGTCGGGCTCCATCATGCGCGCGGCGATGTCGAGCAGTTGCAGGTACTCGACGTCGCCCTTGCCCCGGTAATGCTTGCCATCGAACGGCTGAGCCAGGGACAGGCCGGCCACGAATAGGGAGAGTAACAGGTGCTTCATGGTGTGGAGTCCTCTATGTCACCGCATTTCGCACGCGCGGAGCAACGTCTCGTGCACGGCCAGATCCTCATCGAGCGTCACGCTGAGCGGCTTGCGGTTCGTGATGCAGTCGGCCAACTCCTGGAATTCGCCCTGGTGGCGGACGTAAGCCGGCATGCGAACCGTATTGCGGCCCGCCTTGAAAGGTCCGGCGGGCTTGGCAAGGTCGATGACAAGCGCGGGCGGCTCGATCGGCGCAAGAATCGCGGTGCCATTCGAACCCGCCACCTCGATCGAACGGTGCAGGAAGGGATTCGGGCGCATGGAAGAACCACTCACCACGCCGAGGGCGCCGGTCCATTCCAGCACGGCCAACGTATTGTCGTTCATCTTGTCGTCGAAGCCGCCGTCGGAATGAAGGAACGGCGTCACCTTCCGCGGACGCCCCATCAGGCGCACCAGGAAATCGATGACGTGACAGTTGAGATCGAACATGTGGCCGCCGCGGTAGAGCGCATAGTCGCGGCGCAATTCGGGCGTGAGGTTGATGTTCATCGAACCGCGCACGTAGTAGACCTTGCCCAGCCAGCCCTTGCGCACGGCTTCGATCACGGCGTTGGCGCCGGGATTCTGCCGCCACATATAGCCGACCTGCACGAGCAGGTTCTTGCGCCGCGCCAGAGCGACAATCTCGCGCATGCCCTTCATGTTGTCGGCGGGCGGCTTTTCGACGTGGACGTGCTTCGCGGCATGGAGCGCGGCCAGCGTGTCGCGCGCGTGATCTTTGGCTTGCGATTCGACGGCGATGGCCTGGATGCCGGCGTCACCTAGAAGCTGTTCGCGGGTGAGCAGGTGGACACCGAGCTTTTCGAGCGTGGCGCGGGTGGCCGGGTCGTCCTCGGCCACGCCCGCCAACTCGAAGCGCGGCGAGGCGAGCACCATCTTCACCTTCGTCGAACCGTGGGCGTGGCTCGCGCCGAGGAATCCGATCTTGACGCGGGGCGCGTCAGCGGCCGCGGCGGTGGCAAGCGCCGCGGGAATGAAGGCACGACGAGTAAGGGACATAACGATCAACCTGTCAGCGTATTACCAACTGTATCGGACCTAGCAGGCCGCTTGGGAGCGCCTCAACCAGATTCAGGTCCTGCATGTCGAAGCGGCGGCCATAACGCGGTACGAGCGCGCTGTAATCGAGTGGCGGCGCACCGGCCATCTGGTTCATGGCGGTGTTGGCCACTTCGATTCTAAAGTCGTTCGCACCGCTGCGCAGCAGGCCGCTCACGTAAATCACGGCCGCTTCTCGAACCGGCGCGGCGGGCGCGAGCATTGTGTCGGCCATCAAGCGCGAATGCAGGAGTTTTGAGAGCGTCGCGTCGTCTTCGGCAGGAATGGCCTCGACGCCATCCGGAACATGGCGCGTGGCCACGAGCACGCCGCCGCCAGAAAGGAACTCCTTGAGCCGGATCTTGGTTTCATCCGGCATTCGTACAACTCCGGGAAGCACAATTACCCGATAGCCGTGATCGCCGAATGTGACGCGCCCATTTTCGACGCGGAACCGGGCCGAAGCAAGGTCCGGTGTGATGTAAGGTCCGCCATAAGGCCATCCACTGCCCATGGTCATATCCACGCGCAAGCCTGGTTCTCCAGCCCTCTGCGCAGTGAAGCGCACGGCGTCGAGAAACTCCGTCTGCAGGTACGGGAGGTTCCTGATGCCCTTGGCGGGATCGTCGAGCGCGAGCGGGCAGACGGGCTGCACTTCAAACCCGCCGATTCCACCCGCCTTCATCGTGCGCATTTCGCGCTCAAGGCCGCTGTGCGTAACGGCGGGACCGAACCACCACCAGCGCATCATGATCTTCGCTTCGGCGGGTGGCACCCGGAACGGTTCGCGCAGATCGGCTATTCCGGCGCGGACCAGCGCCGTGACTCCCAGTAGAAGGCAAACAGCGCGCAACGGCATATCCTTGGATTGTATTGCCTCACCGCACATAATGAATAGGTCATGAAACGGCTTTTGCTGGCAATTCTCGCGATGGCGTGGGCGGCCTCGGCCGCTCCGCAATGGATCTGGTCCGACCCGGCCGACCCGGCTCCCAAGAACCGGTTTACGTATTTCCGCAAGGTGGTCGCGCTGCGCAGCGTGCCGAAGGAGGCCACCCTGCTGGTGGCGGCGGATTCGAACGCCTGGGTGTGGATCAACGGACATGTGGTGCGGCGCAAGGTGACGCGTTATCACGAGGACAAGATCACGGCCGAGCGCATCGACGCCGCGCCCTATCTGCGCGTTGGGAAGAACGCTATCGTCGTGCTGCATCACAATTGGGGCAACATCATCACCTTTCAGCGCAACGCAAACAAGCACGCCGGCCTGTGGGTGGGCGGCGCAGCCGAGAGCGACGCAAGCTGGCGGTGGATGGTCGCACCGGAGTTTCTGGCGCACGAGCGTCGCATCCTGGGTGTGAATACGCACCAGCGGATCCGCTACCCGGTGGTGATCGACGCGAGGAAGCGCCTGGGCGGCGATGTGCACAGCCCGGGGTTCGACGATCGGGCCTGGAAGCCCGCCGTGGTGGTCGCGAACGGTCCCTGGCCGGCAACGCCGGCGGTGGTGGAGACCGAACCGCAGCGCGAGTACGCCGTCCAGCCATCCGGTATTGTTGCGGCCGGAAGCGTCGCGCAAGCCGAACCCATTTCGGGCGATCCCCTTTCTATGGCCAGGGCGATCCGGCTGGCCAAGGTCGCGCCCGAACCGGCGCTTACGACAGCCGCCGCAAAACTCATCGCAGGCAAACCGGTGGTAATCAGCGGGCGGGCCGGCGAAACCAAGTATCTGACGCTGGACTTTCACCGGCCTGTACATGGTTTTCCGTTCCTATCGCTGGATGCGGCGGCCGGCAATATCATCGACCTCGGCTATGGCGAACTGTCCTACTCGCAATATTCGGGTAAGCTGCATGTCACGGAAGACGGGTGGCTGAATCCGGAAGGCGTGGTGGGGCCGGGTTACGCGGACCGCTACATCACGAGCGCGGGTGCGCAGTCCGCGACTCTTCCGGATGAGCGCACGGCGCGGTGGATCGCCGTACACATTCACTTCAAGGAAACCGGCACGGTGAGGATCCGCGACTTGGGGATGATCAAGTCGCAGTACCCGCTGCGCTGGCTGGGCAGCTTTTCCTGCGGCGACGAGCAGATCGACCAGATCGTAAGGCTGTCCCTGATCTACGCCGAAATCACCATGAGCGATGGTTACGTGGACACGCCGGGCCGCGAGGACGGCGAGTGGATCGAGGACGCGCGCGTGAGGGCGGTGATCGCCTCCCGCTGGTCGGCTGACACGCGCTTGCGGCGGTCGATGATCCGCTTGTATGCGGAGAGCCAGCGTGAAGACGGCGGATTCCACGCGTTCCCGCCGAGTAACTACCCCGCGTATCCGGTCGGCTACGACTGGGCGGTGCAGTGGACCGCCATGCTCTACGACGATTACACATGGACGGCCGACAAGGATTTCGCCCGGCGCTACTTCCCGGCGCTGGAGAAGTTCTGGGCCAATGCGCTCGCACACGTGGGCGAGGACGGCGTCTGGCGAACGAGCCGCTTGTTTGCCGACATCCGCGTGGGTCTGCACCCGAAGGGCGACGAGCAGTCCAGCGGCATTGTGACTCCCTTCATGATCGAGCGGCTGCGCTTGTCGGCGGATTTGGCCGAGGCCATCGGCGAAAAGGAACGCGCGGCCAACTGGCGCTCGCAAGCGGAGAAGATGACCGCCGCCTTCCGAAAGTTCCACATCGTTCCCGCGCAGGGCGCGACGCCGGCGCATGTGGGTGACCGGCTGGATACCAACGACGCCACGCTCGAACGCGGCTACAGTCAAGCCGGGCAGATCAATGCACTGCTGGCAGGCATGGCTACCTGCGCTGAATTCCGCGCCAATATCGACTACGCCTTCACCACGCCGGACGGCGCTCCGTCACCCGGCGTGACGCGCTGGAATAATCCGACGTTCGGCTATCGCGCGCTGCGCATGCTCTCCGATTGCGGGCTCGCCGCCCGCGCCGTGGCTCATTTGAAGGATCGCTACGCGCCATATCTCGCGGCCAACCCGCGCAACCGGGTCCCGATCAAGTTGCAGGGCCCTTACGGAGGGCCGCTGCCGGAGTACTGGGTGAGCCGTGAGGATCTTGGGCTGAAAGAGGGCGAGGTGGACCCGGCCCAACCCGGCGACGAGACGGGTTCGCACGGTTGGGGCGCAGTGCCCCTGCTGTGGCTGCACGACACGCTGCTGGGAGTGCGGATCCTGGAAGCCGGTGGCGCGAAAATCCGAATCGCGCCGCAGACCGGCGGGCTGCCGTTTGTCGCAGGCCACACGATGACGCCGAAGGGACTCGTCTACGTGCACTGGGACCCGCGCACGTGGCGCCTGGAAACCGTCCTTCCCGAAGGCGTCGATGCCGAGATCGTGGTTCCTACACCGGACGGCAAGGCGCGTACATACCACGCCGCGCAGCCGGGAGTTCACGTCTTCAACGTGACCTCGCAATCCGGCGCGCGCCAACTGATGTGATAGGGTGACTCCAATGCCCCAGGACATTCGACGAAGAGATATCCTCGCCGCCACGGCCGCGACACCCGCGCTTTCCCGCGCCGCCGCTGCCAAGAACGGCAACAGCCTGGTGTCGTTCCGCATCGGCACCGCGCTATGGCTGACCGATGAGCGCTTCCAGGATCTGATGCACTACTTCGGCAAATTCGCCGGCATGGCGGATGAACTGGCGTTCTTCACCTCGGAGACCCATCCGCCGCTCCCGCTCGAAGTAGTGGAGCAGCGCGCCGAACGGCTGGCGAAACTGATGCCGCAGGTGCGCAAGCTCGGTATGCGGGCCGGAATCAACGTGCTGGCCACCATGGGCCATCACGCGGAGAACCTGCCGAACTCGCTGGCGGCGCCGTGGCAGCGCGTGATGGACATCCACGGGCGCATCTCGGCCGGCTCTTTCTGCCCCGCGCAACCTGAGCTTATCGATTACGCGCGCAAGGTGTACGCGGCCATGGCGAAGGCGTCGCCGGACTTCATCTGGCTCGACGACGACATACGCCTCGCAGGCCACATGCCGGTGACACTCACCTGTTTCTGCAACCGTTGCCTGGCGAATTTCTCTCGCGAAACCGGCCGGGAGTTCACTCGCGAAACCTTGCCCGCGGTTTTTGATTCGGGGCCGATGGAGGAGCGCATAAGGTGGCGCGCGCGCTGGCTCGAACATAATCGCGCCATGATCGACAACCTGTTCCGCGAGATCGAGCAGGCGGTGCACGCGCTGAAACCCGGCCTGCCGTTGGGATTCATGACGGGCGACCGCTTCTGGGAGGGCTACGGCTTCGCGCGCTGGGCGCGTACGCTCTCAGGCCCTGGCCGCGCGCCGGTGATGTGGCGGCCGGGTGGCGGGTTCTACTCGGACGAGCGGCCCATCGACCTGGTCGGCAAGGCGCATGACGTCGGCCGCCAGGTTGCCGCGCTCCCTCCGGAGGTGACCGTCATCCAATCGGAACTGGAGAACTTCCCCTACCAGCGCCTGCGCAAGGCCGCGCACACCACTGTGGTCGAAGCCTCCGCGCACATGGCGGCGGGCACCACTGGCACGGCGTTCAACGTTCTGAACATGCGCCCGGATCCGCTCGATGAATACCTGCCGCTCGGCAGGCGCATCAGCGCCACGCGTCCGTTCTATGAAGTGCTGCGGCGCGAGTTGGGGCGTTCGCGGACCGAAGGCGTGTGGCCGGCGTGGAACAGCGAGTTGATCAAGGCGGTGAATCCGGACGGCAAATGGCTGGACGGCGGCAGGTTGCCGCTCGCCGAACCGTACACGCTCGGCGAGATCGGGATTCCCATCTGCTACGATTTTGCGGGCCGCTCAGCCACAGCTCTCTCCCGCACGGCGCCGCTCGCCTTCACCCGCGAACAATTGCGCGAAATCTTTTCGGGCGGCGTGTTGATGGACGTGGAAGCGTGGCAGACGATGGAGCGCCTGGGCCTGTCCGGCTGGACCGGCGTGCGCGCGGTGAGGGGCTATGACGTGGACGTGCACGAGGAACTCAGCAGACATCCGCTGAATGGCCGCTTCGCAGGCTGGTCGCGCGACTGCCGTCAATCGTTTTGGAAAGAACGCGCGTGGGCGCTGGAGCCCGCAAGCGAAAAGACCGCCGCGCTCGCACTGCTCCGCGATTATGGCGAAAAGGAATTGGGCACCGGCATGACGGCGTTTGAGAACGAACTCGGCGGGCGCGTTGTGGTGATGGGTTACTACCCGTGGACGCAGGTGCACTCCCTCGCCAAGTCCTCGCAAATGAAAGCTCTCGTCGAGTGGGCGAGCAACGGCCGCTTGCCGGCGATGGTCGAGTCCTATTCGAAAATCAGCATGTGGTGCCGATCGACGCCTAACGGCAAGCGCGCCATCGTGCTCTTGAACACCTCGCTCGATCCGGTCGAGCCGGTTGAACTGCGGATGAAGGCGCCGGGGACGGCTTACGTGCTGCATTCGATGAGCGGCCCGGCGCGGTCGGTCAAGGCGCTGGCCGGACGGGTGCGTTTGCCGAGGCTCGAATCCTGGAACATTTACCTGTTGGTGGAAGCATGAAACGTCGCGAATTCTGCAGTCTTCCCATGGCTGCGGCCGCGGCCACGACGCCTGCAGCCGCCTTGGAGTCCGCTTACTCGATCCAGGATGGAACCTGGAACATCGACTGGCCTGAGCGCCTCTCGCAACACGACGTCGTCTATTTGTCACCGCCGGAAGACCCGGCGCTCGGATTGCCCATCGGTAACGGCGACGTGGGCGCATTACTGTGGACCACAGATCGCGCGCTGGTGATCGCCATCAACAAGAATGATGTGTGGGACGACGCGAAACCCGGCGCGTTCCACAACTGGGGCGCCTCCGAAGAGGGCCACCGCACCTCGCAGCGGCACTGCGGGAGACTGGTCGTCGATTTCGGCGCGCCGGTTTTCGACTTGCTGTACCAGAAGAACTTCGAGGCGCGGCTGGAGATGGCAACAGCCACCGCGACGCTGCATGCGGAAACGCCATTCGCCGATGTGCGCGTGTCGAGCCTGGTCAGCGCCCCGCACAAGGTGCTGGCCGTGCGCTGCGAATTAAAGAGCGAGGATCAATCGAGCATCCGCGCGACGCTCGAGCGCTGGGGCAGCCGCACTTTTGCGCACTGGTACGCACAGGTGAATCGGGATCCAGCTGTCGGGCTCGACGGCACCTCGTCGAGCGTCGAGCGCGGGCGCGTTGTGATCCGCCAGAAACTGCGCACCATGGAGTTCGCCGTGGCCGCCGCGCTCGTGCCGGACTCTCCGGCGCCGGCGCCTGTCCGCGCCGGTTCACACGCAGGTGAGTGGCGGCTCGACGGAGCCGCCGGGTTCACCTTGCTGGTAGCCGTGGCGACGAGCGAAGAGACCGCCGATCCGGCCGCCGAAGTGCATCGTATTCTCGATGCGGCAGAGCGCGCCGGCTACGCGCAGATTCGCGCCGACCACGAGGCCGAATGGAAGCACTTCTGGTCGCGATCCATGATCGACCTGCCCGAGAAGTATCTCGAGAACATCTGGCACCTGACGCTCTACTTCGCCAATTCGAGTTCGCGCGGCAAGTATCCTCCGCATTTCTGTAACGGGCTGTGGGGCTGGAACCGCGACTTCGTGCCGTGGAATTACTATTTCCACTGGAACCTGCAGGACTACGTCTGGCCGCTCGACGCCGCCAATCACGCCGAACTGGCCGCACCGTACCTGCGTTACCGGCACGCGCAACTCGACAAGGCCGTTGCGGACGCGCGCGACCGGCTGAAGAAGCCCGGCGCGTTCTACTCAGACGTCTCGGACCGTCACGGATACAACGACGCGGACCAGGACGGTATGCGCACACCCGGCGCGCAGATCGCGCTGGATTTCTGGCGGCACTACTGCTACACGCGCGATGAGAAGTTCCTGCGCGAAGCCGCCTGGCCCGTCATCCGCGAGACGACGCGCTTTCTCGCCTCCGGCCTGGCGCTCGGCGACGACGGCCGATACCACCCGAGTCCCGCGCACGCCTATGAGGGCTCGCCCCGCTTCGACGACGTCATCACCGAACTCTCCATGGTCCGCGGGCTGTTCCCCATCTCCATCCAGACCGGCAAGCGCATGGACCACGACGCCGCCGAACTGGAGCGCTGGCGCGAGATGCTGGAGAAACTCGCGCCGTTCCACCTGGTGGATCTCGAGGACTTCGAATACGAACGCCGCAGCGATGAATTCTTCCATAAGGGCGGTCTTGCGGAAGGCAAGAAGCTCGCCTCGCGGAAAGTTTTCTCGGTGGGGCGCGACAAGAAGGGCGCCTGGGTGCGCAACCGCTACGCGGTCCACCCGGAGAAGGCTTATTACGGGATCCCGGACCCTGAACTTTCCGTTGTTTTCCCGTCGGATTACCTGGGGCTCGGCCAGCGGGATACCGAACTGTTCCGCGCCGCCGTCACGCAGGTTCGCCTTCACCCGCGCACCGATCCGCGCGACACGCCGGACAAGCCGGCCACGATGGCGGGTTCGGGCGAGTTGTGCATGGGCTGGTGTCCTTACCCGATCGTGTTGGCGCGGCTGGGTTTGTCCGAAGAACTCGTGGCCGAACTCGCCAACAGCGTTTCCACCTGGCAGCTCTATCCGCAAGGTTTCGGACACTACGGTCCGTATCATGTATTCAAGCCCGAATTCGAGCAGCGCTGGAGGTTGAACCCCAAGGTGCGCGACTCGGCGAGCACGGCCAAACCCAGGGAGACTTTCCCCTTCCCCACGTGGCCGTTCCGGCACTTCGACAACGAGGCCATGCCCATCGTCTCGGCGGCCATAAACGAAATGTTGCTGCAGAGCCACGACGGTGTGATCCGCATCGCGCCCGCGGTGCCTGCGAACTGGACGGTGCGCTTCACTCTGGCCGCGCGCGGCGGGTTCCTGGTAAGCGCCGAACGGGTGGATGGCCGCATCGCCTGGGTCGCCATCGATAGCCGCCATGGGGGGCTGTGCAGAGTGGAACATCCGTGGCCGCAGGATTCGCTGGTGTGTCTGGATACGCGTGGCCACAGGGTCGAAGCGAAGACGCTGCCGGGGAACGCCACTGAGTTCCCGACGCGCGCCGGCGAACGATATCTGCTGGTCCGCGACGAGAAGGAGTTTTCCGCCTGGCGTACGGCGCGCCTTTCGCCCAAGCGCCAAACCGGTCCCCGCAAACTGAAGCGGGCTATCCTGGGCCGCGACCGGCTTTACTGAGGAGTCGTTATGTTCTTCCCCCTGTTACTGGCGCTGCTCGCGGCGCCGCCGGCTGATTTGCCGCCTCTCGTTGCGCGCCAACCGTGGAAGCCGGATGCTACGCTCGCCCGCCACGCTTTCGACTGGGAGCGCGTGCTGGAAAATCGCGACATCCGTTTGCTCGCCGACAACCAGCTCACTCTGCGCTTCGACGCAAAGCCCGGGATCGCACGCGTGCAGTATTATCCGCGCCGGCGGCCGGTGCAGATTACCGGAAAGCTCGACTACGCGGTGCTGGAGCGTGAGACGCAATATCGCGCCGAGGGAATGAGGATTCAGGTTATCGACGCGTCCGGCAATCCGGTGCAGTTGAAGGAGTCCGCTTATCGCTGGCTGCCGTACAAGATCGAGCGAACCTGGGCCGGAGCCGATTGCGAGATTCGCGAAGAAGTAACGCTCGCCGGCAACATCGCCGGTGTCCGCCTCACCAAGCTGCGCGGGCCGAAGCTTGAAGTTGAGGTGACGGATGCCGCGGCGCCGCCCGACCTGGTGCGGATGCGCGAACCGGCCCAGACCCGCCTCGCGCTGCACGATTCGTTGACGCTGTTCCTCTCCGTGGGCTATGAGCCGGGGAAGGTCTCCGCCGGACTGGCCTCGTGCAAAGCGAATCCAAACGCTCTCTTTGAACGGGCGCGGGCGATGCGGGACTACTATTTCACCGCCATGGTGCCGCGCCTGGAGGCGGCCGACCAGCGGCTGGTGCGCTTGTACTACTACCAGTTCTATGTGGTGCGCTCCAGCCTGTACGACATCCCCTACGAACCGTACGTTTATCCGTACACCTGCCCTTGGAAGACCGGCGCCATCTGGCAGTGGAGTTGGAACACGCCGATGAACGCGGTGGCCGAACGCTGGCTCAACGATTCGTCCATTTCGAAAGCTGGCATCCTGCTCATCGCCGCCAACCATGGAGCACTCTACTTCGGCACTCACTTGCGCCCCCTCAAGCTGGGCTACAAGAACCGCGAAATCCTGGACTGGTACCCGGAAATGGACCGGCTGCAGAAGGGTCTGAGCGAGCAGGACAAAAACATGGAGTGGTTATCCGTGCTTCCCTACACCGTGCCGAATTCTTTCCTGGGCATCTGGGAGGTGTATCTGATGACGGGCGACCGCGATTTCCTGCTCGCCAACATGCCCTACATGGCGGGCTACGAGGAATCCGCCCGGAAACGCGCCAAGCCGGGCACACTGCTCACTCCGTTCCAGATCATGGTGGACGAATACGATTACTCGCTGCGCTGGAAGCCCGTGCAGGCGGGTTTCACCAAGGCCGGCCGTCAGCGCGGCTTCGATGTGCCGGTCCTGATGGTGGACTTCAACGTCTACCTGGTTGAGCTGAGGCGCATTCTGGCGAAGGCGTACCGCGAGCTGGGCGAGGACGGCAAAGCGCGCGCCATGGATCGCTATGCCGGCCAAAGCGCGGCGGACGTGAATCGCTACTTGTGGGACGAGCCGCGCGCCTTCTACACCGACGCCCGGGCCGACAACGGCGCACTGACGGGAGTCCGCGCCATCAGCGGGTTCACGCCGCTTTACGCCGGCATCGCGCCCGAAGCACGGAAGCGCGCGCTGTTAGCCACCCTGAGCGATCCGCAAGGCTTTGGCTCACCCTACCCGATCCCGTCCATCGAGTTGCGCCATCCCGACCTCGATCCGAACGTGACGACCTACGGCGGCGACTCTCTGCTCACCAGCGGCGTGTGGATGATCGTGAATGCGCTCGTGCGCAACGGGGAAGCCGCGCGGGCGAAGGATTACATCCATAGGACTGTGGACATGGTGATGCACGACGGCGTGAGTTCGGCTTACAGCTACAATCCCATCACGGCGCATCCGAACCAGGCGCGCCACACCATGGCCACCCAGTCTGCCATCCTGATTGATCTGGTGGGCCGCTACGTGGCAGGCATCACGCCGAGAACCGACAATCTGTTCGAGTTCAACCCCGTGGCGCTCGATCCCGCGCGCGGACCTATGAAATTCGGCCCGTTCCGGTACAAGCAGAAGCATTGGATCACCACGGAGTGGACCGGCAAAGAGTACGTCGTGACAGTGGACGGCGTCTCGCTGCGGATGGCGCAGCCGCGCCACGTGATCGCGAAGATGGAAAATGGCAGGTTGAAGGTTACGGGAGGAAATTGATGAATCGTCGGGAATTCGTATCCGGTACGGCAGCCGTGGCCGCGGCACCGCCTGTGAAAACGGCCGCTCGTACAAAAGGTGGCATCGCGCTCAACGAGGACAACAGCCACTACTTCTTCACCCGGGCGGGCCAGAAGCTTGATGCGGCCAAGGTGGACAGTTGGGTGGACCAGTACGCCGGGACGCAGGTCCGCGAGTTGATCATCTCGGTCAACTCGATGCGCACCAGCTACGCCAGCAAGGTGTGGGACCCGATCTGGCGCGGCTACGACCCCAACGGTCCCGACGATCAACCGCTGCTCGCCAGCCTGCCGCCGGAAGGACGCAAGGGGGCCCGCGGGTGGATCCACACGGCGTGGCAGCTCGCCCACGACGGCATCGACATTTACGCCCGATGGATCGCCCGCGCGCGCAAGCTTGGCCTGTCGCCATGGTTGTCGACGCGCATGAACGATTTGCACAACGTGGACGATGAGCGCGCTTACATCCACAGCGAATTCTGGCGGGAGAACCCGCAGTTCCGCCGCATCCCGTATCGCGGGGAGAGATGGATCGACAAGGCGCTGGACTTCGGCAGGCCCGAGGTGCGCGCGCATCATATGCTGCTCATCCGCGAACTTGCCGAGCGCTACGACTTCGACGGCCTCGAACTGGACTGGATGCGCTTCGGCTTCCACTTCCGGCCGGGCTATGAAGCGGAAGGCTCGGAAGCCATCACCGCATTCACGCGCGATGTGCGCGCGCTGCTCAAGCAGTGGGAGAAGAAGCGCGGGCACAGGATTCTGTTAGGCGCGCGCGTGCCCTCGCGCCCGCATACCGCCGTGGGACTGGGCATGGACGGCGTGCGATGGGCGAAGGAAGGCCTCATCGACATGCTGGTGCCCTGCCCCTTCTGGGCCACCATCGAGTTCGATATCCCGATCGAGGAGTGGAAGCGCGAGTTGGGCGGCACGAACGTAATTCTCGCTCCGGGCCTGGAAGTGCTCGTGCGGCCCTACCCCAATTATCGAAAACCGGTCTTGAACTGCATCGAAACCGTGCGCGGGGCGGCGTCGGCCATGCTGGATCGGGGCGCGGACCGCGTGTACCTGTTCAACTACATGGATTCGGAGACCGCCCAGAGCGACGTGGAGAACTACTCGCGCTTGCTCCGCGAGGCGGGCCAGTTAGCCACCATGACCGGCAAGCCGCGCCGGCACGTTCTGACTTACTCCGACACCTGGGCGCCCGGCGAGCCAATCGGACGCAACGGGCTGCCGGCGGAAGCCGCTCCGGGACGCTGGCATGAATTCCGCCTGGCCTTGGGGCCCAAGCCGTCGGCGGGTCCGGCATCCGTAGTTCTGGGCGTCGAGAATGCCACGCCCGATGAGTTGCGCCGCTGGGCGCTGCGCATCAACGGCCAATTGACCGAGTTCGCAGGCGAGACCAAGCCCGCGTTGGCGGTTCCCAAGGATTGCCCGATGTACGCCTGGCGCGTGAGCGAAGGCGCGATCCATCGAGGCTATAACGTAGTTGAGATTCGCACGGAGTCGAAGGGCGCGATTCACTGGGTGGAAATCAGCATCGGGGCGTGAAGTTCCCGTTCCTGTTCCTTCGATGCTACGATGACGTTTCCGCTCCTCGTCGGCGGCGCTTAACTTAACAGCGGGAGGCCACATGACACGCTATGGATCGCTGATCGGCATCAAGCCGGACAACCTCGAAGAGTACAAGAAACACCACGCCCATGCCTGGCCCGAGGTCCTCGATATGATCGGGAAGTGCAACATCCGCAACTACTCCATCTATTACAAGGACGGGCTCCTGTTCAGCTACTTCGAGTACCACGGGACGGACTATGCCGCCGACATGGCGAAGATGGCTGCCGACCCCAAAACGCAGGAGTGGTGGGCCATCATGAAGCCGCTGCAGGCGCCGCTCGAAACGCGCGCGCCGGGAGAGTGGTGGGCGGACATGGAAGAAGTCTTCCACTGCGACTGAGGTAAGCCGCGTCATGGAAAGATCCGCAAACTGCCTGGCGAAACTCGACCGGATGAACAAGGCCCTGCGCCACCAGGAGCCGGACCGCGTCCCCATCAGCGATTTCTTTTGGGGAAGTTTCCTGAAGCGCTGGCGCGAGGAGTTGGGCCTGGCGCCGGAGACCGACATTTACAAGTACTACGATCTCGACTGGCTGGTCACCACGCCCAACATGGACCCGCACATCAAGCCCTTCGAGGTTCTCAAGGAAGCGCCGGAAGAAATCGTGGTTCGCACCGGCTTCGAGGCAGTGCTTCAAAAGAAATACGACTTGCCGATGCCGGCGTTCCTGCGATTCGAAACCGACACCATCGAGAAGATGGAGGCCTTCCAGTTCGACGACCCGTGGGACGAGCGCCGTTTCTTCGCGAGCGGGGACAACCAGATCGCGGGCGTGGGCGACGGCTTCGCGCGCAACTCGCCGGCGTGGGTCGAGACCGTCAAAAGCCGACACGCCGAAATCCCCGTCTACGGTAGCGTGTGCGAAGGCCACGAGATGTTGTGGCGCATTATCGGCACCGAAAACGTGATGCTGTGGATCGGCGAGTATCCGGACCGGATCCAGCGTTTCGTCGAGCGCATCAACGAGTTCGCTCTGGAACTGGCAAAAGCGCAGATTCGTGCCGCGTCCGGAATGCTCGACGGCATGGTGATCTGGGGCGACGTGGCTTACAAGCGGGGCATGTTCTTCTCGCCCGCCTATTGGAGGCGTGTATTCAAACCCGGCGTGAAGGCCATCGTCGCGCTGTGCCACGCCAACCATCTCCCGGTGATCTACCACGGCTGCGGCAATGTGAGCCGAATACTGGACGACTTCGCCGAAATGGGCGTGGACGCGTACAATCCGCTCGAGGCCAAGGCCGGCCTCGATGTCGTGGATCTCCGCCGGCGCCTGGGCCACCGGCTCGGTTTCTGCGGGAATATGGACGTGATGGTCTGGTCGGACGCGAGCAAGGAGGAACTCAAGCGCGTGGTGCTGACCAAGCTCAACGCGGCCAAAGGCGGCGGTTACATCTTCCAATCGGATCACTCGGTACCCGGTAGCGTTCCAGCCGAAAACTACGAATACGTGGTGAAGCTGGTGCGAGAATACGGCAAGTATCCGCTGCAGCTTGGCGAGTACGATCTATCTGATATCAACTGACATCATGAGCACCCCATTTCGTCTGGACGGCAAGAAAGCGCTGGTGACGGGAGGCGCGAGCGGCATTGGCGAGGCGATCAGCCGGGCCTTCGCCGAGGCGGGAGCGGCGGTCACCATTCTGGACGTCGATCCCGACCGCGCCGCGGCGCTCGCATCCGAACTGCCGGGCGCGTCGAGCGTCGCCTGCGACGTGACAAACGAGGCCCGGGTGCAGGAAGTCTTCCAGCAGCTCGGCGCGCTGGACATCCTGGTGAACAACGCCGGCGTGGGCCTGGTGGGCGGCGTCGAAGAAACCGCGCTGGACGACTTTCAACGTCTGCTGCGCATCAATGTTGAAGGCATGTTTCTGGTGACAAAGGCGGCCATGCCGCTGCTGGTGGCATCGCACGGAACGATCGTGAATATCGGCTCCGTGGCGGGCGTGGTGGGCGTCAAGAAGCGCTTCGCCTATTGCGCCACCAAGGGCGCGGTGGTAGCCATGACGAGGCAGCTTTCCGTCGACTACCCCACGCAAATCAGGGTGAACTGCATCTGTCCGGGCACCGTGGACACACCGTTCGTCGAGGCGTACCTGGAGAAGTACCACAAGCACGAAAAGGAGAAGGTGCGCGCCGAACTGAATGCGCGCCAGCCCATCGGCCGCCTGGGCAAGCCCATCGAGATCGCGCACCTGGCCCTGTATCTGGCCTCCGGGGAAGCCGCTTTCACAACCGGCAGCGTTATCACAATCGACGGCGGGTGGACCGCGGCCTAGCGGCTGACAGTACACTGTGGATATGAGGCGGCTCCTCGCGCTAGCGCTGTCCCTGGCCCCCACTTTCGCTGCCAGTCCGCCCACGGCGCTGGACCTGTCGCGACAGATCAAGGAACTGACCCTGGACGCCGAAGAGTGCTACCACGTCCGGGAACTCAACTTTCAGAAGGAAGACATCCGATTCTTCCTTTCCGAGGGTTACCTTGTCTTCTCGCGGCCGATTGCGGGAAGGCCGCTCTCGGCGGTCTTCACGACCGACATGGAGGGCGGGGACGCGGAGATTCTGCTGTTCCCCCCGTTGGCGAGCGAGCGGCGCTTGCTGGCCTCGTATACGCACTCGCCTAATCTGAACGAGCACATCCGGACGGCGGTGTTCTTCTTCACCGACTCGACATATGAAATGCTCATGGAGCGCATCCGGGCCGAAGGTTCCTTCAAGAAGAAACCCGAGGCCGGCGTGCTGGTGGCGAGCGGATTCCAGAGCATCGTGCGCAACCTGATCTCGAGTTACGAGACCAGGCTGGTGGACGACCTGCTCACACGCCGCCCCGAAACCGGCTTCTTCTATGCGGTTGTCACAGGAAGGAAATTAGGGAATTTCGACCTGCTCTACGACCCGCGGATGACGGAGCAGATCAACATCGGCCAGGTGACCGCCCGCAACCAGCGCGTCTTTTTCGATTCCTGGACCAGCTTCCAGGCGCGTTCGTTCCGTAACGGCTCGCGGCAGGCGCCCGCGCCGGAGTTCACGCTTCGCAACTTCCGCATCGATGCGACGCTGAGCGCGGACCTGAACCTGCGCGTCACCACGCGCGCCGCCCTGGAACCCTCGGTGGACTCGTTGCGCAGCCTGCCATTCGAAATCTCGCGCCGCATGCGCATCCTGGGAGCGCGCATCGACGGGCAGCCGGCGGAAGTCTTCCAGCGCGAGTCGATGCGGGCCAACCTGCTGCGCGGCCCGGACAACGAAGTTTTCCTGGTGTTGCCCTCCGCGGCACTCGAGAAGGGCCGGCGCTACGAGATCGAGTTCGTCCATGAAGGAAATGTGGTCAGCGAGGCGGGGAATCGCGTTTATTACGTGGGAGCGCGCGGCAACTGGTATCCCAACAGGGCCATGCAGTTCGCCGAGTACGATCTGACCTTCCATTACCCGAAGAGTTTCGACCTGGTGGCATCCGGCGAGATCGTTGAAAACCGCGAGCAAGGCGAGTGGCGTTTGACCCACCGCCGCATTACTTCTCCGGTCCGGCTGGCCGGATTCAATCTCGGCGACTATCGACACAGCATTGTGAAGCGCGGTGGTTACACCGTGGAAGTTTATGCGAATCGAAAGCTCGAACCGACGCTGTCCCGCGGTTCCTCGCCGGTTCTGATGGTGCCGCCGCGAACCGGGCCTCCGCGCCTGTCGAGGCGCCAGGATCCCTTGACGGTCGAGCCCATGATCGTGCCTGCCGCAAGCGCGCCCGCGCGCACCGAGCTGTTGGCCGGCGAGATCGCGTCGTCGCTCGAATTCATGTCCGCATGGTTCGGTCCGCCGCCGCTCAGGACCCTTACTGTGTCTCCCATTCCCGGCACGTTCGGCCAAGGCTTTCCGGGTCTGATCTATCTCTCCACGTTAAGCTATCTTGCACCAGACGACAGGCCTTCCGCTGCCCGATCGGAATGGAACCGCTTGTTCTTTTCCGAGATTCTGCATGCCCACGAGACCGCGCATCAATGGTGGGGCAACACGGTCACAGCGGCAGGCTACCAAGACGAGTGGCTGATGGAATCGCTGGCCAATTACTCCGCGCTTTTGTACCTCGAACGGCGAAAGGGTGTGCGCGTCATGGATTCCGTTCTCCAGGAGTACAAAGCCGGCCTGCTCGCTCCTTCCGAGGACGGCCGGTCGGTGGAGTCGGTGGGGCCGGTCGTGCTGGGCTCGCGCCTCAAGACCTCGCTTGCGCCCGACGCCTGGCGAGCCATCACGTACGAGAAAGGCTCCTGGATCATGCACATGCTGCGGCGGAAGTTGGGCGACGAGCGCTTCCTGGCAGCGCTGAAGGAACTCTGCCGCCGCTACCGGTACCGGGGGGTGAGCACGGACCAGTTCCGCAGTGTGCTCAAGGAATACATGCCGCCGGATTCTCCCGACCCTGCGCTCGAAGAGTTCTTTGAGCGGTGGGTTTACGGCACCGGCATCCCCACACTGAAGCTCTCCTGGAACATGCTCGGCAAGGCGCCCAAACAGACCTTGCGCATCACTGTCACGCAAACCGGCGTGGAGGATGACTTCAGCATCGAGGTCCCCGTGGAAGTGCAGCTTGCCAAGGGCCGTTCGATTTCGCGCGTTGTCCGCACTTCGTCCACTCCGGCGAGCGTAGATGTGCGGCTGGCGCGGCCTCCGCTCAAGGTGTTGATGGATCCGTCGCAGAGCATCCTGGCCGTACGCGACTAACAGCGCGCCCTGGATAGCCTATGATGTCTCACATGGCACACCTCAGCCGCAGGTCCTTTTTGGCCGCCTCGACGGCTATCGCCGCGCCCACCCGTCCGCCGGATAAGGTGGCGGTTCTCACCTTCGACGACGCCGTGAAGTCGCACCGCACCTTTGTGGCTCCGCTCCTCAAAGAGCACGGGTTCCAGGCTACTTTCTTCATATCGCACGGGTTCATGAACCTGGTGGATCACTCGCTCCCCTGGAAGGAGGTCGCGGAAATCCACCAGATGGGTTTCGAGATCGGCAACCATA
>CAZLOS010000006.1:0-109104 GCA_964561215.1 uncultured Solibacteraceae bacterium
TTCGACCTCGTAGCCGACCCGCACGAGATGCGCGACCTGGCGGGCGATCCGGTCCACGCGGCGCTGCTGGCCGAGTGGCGCTCGCGAATGTTGGAACACCTGAGCGTGCGCGGGGAGAAGTGGGTGACGGGCGGGAAGCTGCAGGCGCGACCCGAACGCCAGCTCTATTCGCCGAACTACCCGGGCAAAGCGTGAGAGGGAAGGCAATCACGCGATACTGGTAGTGTCGTGAGTGTTTCACGCATCACTGCCCTTCTTCTGGTTGCCGTCGCTTTTGGCCATGCCGCGCCGCTTGCGCGCATTGTGATCGACTACCCGGCCGACGGCGCCATTTTTCCGCCGGAGATCATTCCGCCCGCATTCGAATGGCGCGACGGTTCGAAAGCGGTGGCCACGTGGCGGATCGCCATCTCGTTCGGCGACGGCGCGCCCGGAATCGTGACCTTGACCAAGGGCCCCCGGCCGAAGATAGGCGAAATCGATCCGGATTGCGTGGCCGACACGAATGAGCTGCCGCGCCTCACGGCACGCCAGTCCGCCGCGCATACCTGGACTCCCGATGCGACAACCTGGGAGACCATCAAGAGACGGTCCAAGGACGGCGCCGCCACTGTCACCATCACGGGTCTAGGCGGCGCAAAACCGGGCGTGGCGGTCTCGCGCGGGCGCGTTCGCATCCGCACCTCTAACGATCCGGTCGGTGCGCCCATCTTTTACCGCGACGTCCCGCTGATGCCCTCGGAATTGAAGAAGGGCGTCATCAAGCCCTTGTCGGCCGCCGCGGTGCCGCTCATCATGTGGCGTATCCGCAACATCGGCGAGCGGCGCGGCCGCGTCGTGATGGAAAACGTGCCGGTGTGCGCCAATTGCCACTCGTTTTCGGCCGACGGCAAAACCATGGGCATGGACTTCGACGGTCTGGGCAACAACAAGGGGCGCTACATGCTGGTTCCCGTCGAACAGCGCATGCAGATCCGCGACGAGAACATCGTGCAGTGGAGCTCCAACGAGCGCCGTCTGAAAGGCGCCATCCGCGTGGGCTTCATGTCGCAGGTTTCTCCGGACGGGCGCTTCGTGGCAACCACTGTGAATCCGGCCGCCATCGACAGCACGGATTCCGCGGAGCCACCCAGCAACTATTACGTCGCCAACTTCAAGGACTACAAGTTCCTGCAGGTCTTCTATCCGACGCGCGGCATCCTGTGCTGGTACAGCCGCGAGACCGGCGTGCTGGCGCCGCTTCCAGGCGCCGACGACCGGCGATATGTCCAGATGGGTGGGGTCTGGAGCCCGGACGGCAAGTACCTGGTGTTCGCGCGCGCCCAGGCCCAGGATCCGGATCCGAAAGGCGCGCCGATGGCGCAGTCGGCCAACGACCAAAACGAGCTTCAGATCCGCTACGATCTCTACCGCGTGCCGTTCAACGGCGGCAAGGGCGGCGCGGCGGTGCCTATCGCCGGTGCGTCGGCCAACGGGATGAGCAACAGCTTTCCCAAGGTTTCGCCCGACGGCCGCTGGACAGTGTACGTGCGCGCGCGCAACGGGCTACTGATGCGTCCCGACAGCGAACTGTGGATCGTGCCGGCCGGAGGCGGCGCGGCGCGGCGCATGCGCGCGAACACCAGGCTCATGAATTCCTGGCACAGCTTTTCGCCCAACGGGCGGTGGCTGGTCTTCTCTTCGAAGAGCGAGTCGCCGTACACGCGCATGTACCTCACACACATCGACCAGGACGGCAACGACAGCCCGGCCATCCACATCGACGACGCCACCGCGGCCAATCGCGCTGTGAACATCCCGGAGTTTGTGAACATCGCGTCGGGGCAGATGCAGAGCATCGGCGGGCCGGCGCTTGAATACTTCCAACTGCTCAACAGCGCTATGTATTTGCAGAAGCGCCATCGCTACGACGAAGCCATCGTGAAGTGGAAGAAGTTGCTCGAACTTCAGCCGGACGACGAAGCGGCGCACCAGAACCTCGGTATGCTGCTGGTCTACACGGGCCGCCGCCAGGAGGCCGCCGAGCACATCCGGAAAGCCAGAGAGTTGAGGCAGCGGGCGGGCGAGACGGCGCATCCCTAACGCACGCTCATCTTCACGGGGAGACGCGATGCGTTAGCAATCGTCACGACGACGTCCGCCGCGCCGTGGACGAAGGCTCCCTGTACGCCGTCCATCGTGAATACGCCGGGCTGCGCAGCGTAGGCGGCGACATCCACGGGTGCGCTCTCGATTCCGTTGTTTGAAACGACCAGCTTTGCCGTACCCGGCGCCGGCAATTCGAATGGCGCCTGAAAGTTGATCTGCTCCAAGCCGTTCACGTTGGCCAAGGCGTACAGCGGAACTTTGATTCCGTTCACGCTGACGGTGGTTCCTGCCAACTCAAGCGGCAACGGCGTGGAAGCGGCTGAGACGATACCGCTGATGCGCGTGAGTCCGGTGCCGGACAGGCTTGCAATGCCGCCGGGAGCCAGCCCCGCGGCTCCGCTTGCGGCATTCACCACGCCTGAAGGTGCGACGGCCGGCGCGCCCGCAGCCAGCAGGTAAACATCCCCGCTTGCGTAGTCGGCGACGTAGATCTCCCCGTTCTGGTCTTCGCCGAATGTCGAGCTGCCGGCCAACGCGTCCCCCGGTAAACGAACCCGCCAATGACCGAACACCCGCCGTTCGCATGATCATATTCCGCGACTGGAAGCGTGAAGCCGGAGGTTGAACACACGGGCTGCCCGTAACAGTGCAGTCCTTCGGTCACGTTCCAGCCGTAGTTTTCGCCACCCGTGCTCGCCGCCGGCTGGAAGTTCACCGCTTCATACGTGTTCTGGCCGACGTCGGCCATGTACAGGTCGCCGGTTTCGCGGGCGCATCGAAGAAGCGCGGCGCTTGTACGCGGATCTCGCGGAACGAGAGCGGTGACGATATACTTGTGTCGGATCGGCCGCTGAAGGCGTAGTCCCTTCCCGAGGAGAATCGCTTCATGAAACGACGCCAGTTCCTGAATACCGCCACGGCGGGGAGTCTGTTCCTGCCCGGGCTCGTCCTGCGAGGACAAAACGCGCCTTCCAACAAGCTGAACATCGCGCTGATCGGCGTCTGGGGACGCGGCACGGCGCACTACGACGCCATCTCCACGCAGAACGTAGTGGCGCTTTGCGACATCAATGAGAACCGGCTTCGCGAGGCCGGGCAGCGTTGGCCGCAGGCCAAGACATACGTCGACTGGCGAAAGTGTCTGGACCAAAAAGACATCGATGCCGTGGTCATCTGCACCACGGACCACACGCACGCGTTCATCGCCAACTGGGCGTTGAACCGCCAGAAGCACGTTTATTGCGAGAAGCCGCTGGGCATCACGATCGAGGAAGTGCGCACCGTGCGCGCCAACTACGTCAGGAACCGGAACAAGGTGGCCACGCAGCACGGCACGCAGCGTCACGCTTTTCCGAACTTCAACCGCATCCGCGAACTGATTCTCGACGGCGCGATCGGCGAGTTGAAGACCGTTTCGCTTTGGGGAACGAGGCAGATTCGCAGACCGGGCTACCTGCCCGTGGAAGGAACGCCGCCTTCGCACCTGAACTACGACCTGTGGATCGGCCCGAGCGAATACCATCCGTACAATCCGGGCTACTTCTCGGGAAGCGCCGGCTCCAATTGCCTGAATTGGAACATGTACTGGGATTTCGGCGTGGGGCAGATCGGCGACATGGGTGCGCACACCATGGACATCGCATGGAACGCCATCGACGCCAGGCTGCCGCTTTCCGCCGAGGCGGATATGGCGGCCAGCGAAAAGTTCAATCCGGAGGTCACGCCCGTCGAATTCAAGGCCACCTTCGAGCATCCGGCCAATTCCTGGCGCGGGCCGATTCGCGTGGTCTGGTATCAGGGCGGTCCCATGCCCAAATCGCCGCATCCGGCCATCGATCTGAAAACGGTCGGCCATGCCGCGCTGTTCGAGGGCACCAAGGGAGCGCTCATCGGGCACTTCGAATCCCGCATCCTGCTGCCGTCGGTCAAAGACGGCGATATGACGTATTACAAACCGCGTCCCGCCTCGCAGCTTATCCCGCCGCTCGGCTGGAAGACGCCGCCGATGCCCACGGCCCCGGGTGCGCGTCCGGCAAGAGAATCGATCTTCCAGTGGGAATGGATCAACGCCTGTAAAACGGATCTGAAAACCTCCTGCGATTTCGTTTACGGCGGTGATCTGATCGAACAGATGCTGCTCGGGCTGGTGTCGTATCGCGTGGGCAAGAAGCTCATCTACGATGGCGACGCCGGGCGCGTGACCAACGTGGCCGAGGCGAACCAACTCCTGCGCCGCAAGTATCGTCCCGGCTGGACGTTGAACGGGTGAATTGAGGTTTCAAGGACGTTTAGGTGAGGAAAACCACATTACTGAAGCAGTACATTCTGGCTCCGGAAATCCTGGTGATACCCGGTGTGCCGGATCCGTTGTGCGCACGCATCGCTGAAATCGAAGGTTTCAAGGCGCTTTTCCTGAGTGGATACGCCTCCAGTGCGGCGTACCTGGGCGCGCCCGACGTGGGTTTGATGACCATGACCGAGATGGTCGATTGTGCGCGGCGCATCGTGAATTCGGTGGATCTTCCCGTTTTTGTCGACGGCGACAACGGGCACGGCAACACGACCAACGTCGCGCGAACAATGCGCGAGTTCGAGCGCGCCGGCGCGGCCGCCATCTTCTTCGAGGACCAGGTATCGCCAAAGCGTTGCGGCCACATGACCGGCAAACAGATTGTGAGCGAAGCGGAAATGGCGGCGAAGATCAAGTCCGCCTGCGACGCGCGCTCGGACCAGGACCTGATCGTCATGGCGCGCACCGACGCGCTGGCCATCGAAGGCATCGACCGCGCCATCGAGCGCATGCATGTTTACCTGGCGGCGGGGGCGGACATGGCGTTTGTCGAAGCGCCCAAATCGCCGGAGCAGATGCGCAAGATCACCAGCAGCATCCCGGCGCCCAACATGGCGAACATGGTTCCGGGTGGAAGGTCGCCCGCCCTGAGCGCCGCCGAGTTGGAGCAACTCGGCTTTGCCTGCGTGGCGCACCCCACGGCGCTCAGCTACGTGATCGCGCGCGCGGCGCGGGACCTGCTCCACGACTTGAGAGAAACCGGTTCGACCCTGGTGGCCGAATCCCGCATGATGCGATTCGAGGAGTTCAACCGGCTGATCGGACTGGACGCGATCCGCACCCGTGAAGCGAGGTTGAACGCAACGCACGAAAGCTAGCGCGCCAGGTCCACCACGGTCTCTATGTGGTAGGTCTGCGGGAACAGGTCCACCATCGTGGTCCGCTCCATGCGATAGCCTCCCGCCAGCAGGAGAGCGAGATCGCGTGCCAGCGTGGCCGGATCGCAGGAGACGATGACGATGCGCGGGGCTTGCAGCCGCAGTAACTCTCGAACCACCTGCTTGCCCAGGCCGGCCCGCGGTGGGTCGACGACGATGAAGTCCGGCGTGTCCGTAACGGTTTCGAGGTACAAGTCCGCCGCGGCGCGTTCGGCACGAACCGGCAAGCCGGCGCGCTGTGCGTTGTAAGCCAGATCCTCGCAAGCGCCGGCGCCCGCTTCCACCGCGACTACTTCAGAAAAGCGGCGGGCCAACGGGAGGCTGAACAAGCCGACTCCCGCATAGAGGTCCAGCGCTCGCTTGCCGGCCGCTGATGTCGTGACGCGTTCCACCAGGCGCCCGACCAGGAACCGGTTCACCTGGAAAAACGAGCGGCGTCCCACGCGGTACACCTCCTCGCCCACGCGGTATTCGATGGGGATGTCTTCCGCCACCGGCGCCTGCACACGTGTTTCGTCGGTGAACAGCTCAATGGATTCGACGTGACGGGGAAAGCGGCGGCCGGCGACGTTCTCTCGCAGCGCCTGGTTTATGCGCGGCGAGGCGATGGGGCACTGGTCGATGGGGCACAAGCGGTGGGAGCCGGCTTCGCGGTATCCGGTTCGGGCGCCATCGGCGTGCAGTTGAATTCGGTTGCGATAGCCGTAAGGCTCGCCGGCGATGATCTCGACGTCGTCCGGCGCCTCAATCTTCCCGACCCGGCGAAGCGTCTCGCGCAGGATCTCGCGCTTGAGGTTCAACTGCGCCTCGTAACCGGCGTGTTGATAGTGGCATCCCCCGCAGCGGCCGAAATACGGGCAGGCCGGCGTCACGCGTTCCGGCGCCGGCGCGAGAACCTCGACCGGCACCGCGCGCAGCATGCTCCGCAGGCGGCTCACCACCCGGGCGCGCACGGTTTCGCCCGGCAACACGAAGGGAATCAGGACGATCTGGCCGTCCAACCGGGCCAGTCCGTCGCCGCCGTAAACCCACTTTTCAACCGCCAGCTCGATTTCGCCGGCGCGTGTCTTGTTTGTATCCTGCGTCGCCATCACGTACGATGAAATTTCACCCCTTATTAGCATGAAAGCACGAGTCTTCTCCGGCGTCCAACCTTCCGGCAACCTTCACATCGGCAATTACCTCGGTGCGTTAAAGAGTTGGGTCAAGATTCAGTATGACTACGAATGCATCTATTGCATCGTGGATCTTCACGCGATCACGGTCCCTCAGGATCCCGCGGAACTGCGAAAGAAGATCCGGGAAACGGCGGCGCTGTTCCTGGCGTCGGGCATCGACCCCAAGCACTCGATCGTCATGGTGCAGTCCTCGGTTCCCGAGCACGCCGAACTTTCCTGGATGCTCACGTGTGTCACCCCGGTGGGCTGGCTGCAGCGCATGACCCAGTTCAAGGCCAAGAGCGAAGCGCAGGAGACGGTGGGCGACGGCTTGCTGCAATACCCGGTCCTGATGGCCGCCGACATTCTGCTCTACCAGGCCGCCATCGTGCCCGTGGGCGACGATCAATCGCAGCACCTCGAACTGACGCGCGACGTGGCGCAGCGCTTCAACTCGCTGTACGGCGACACCTTTGTTGTGCCCGAAACGCACCTGCCCACCGTGGGCGCGCGCATCATGGGCCTGGACGATCCGGAAGCCAAGATGAGCAAGTCGGCCCCGGGCTCCGGGCATGCCATCGCGCTTCTCGACCCGCCCGACGTCATCCGCAAGAAGATCATGCGCGCCACCACGGACTCGAAGCCGGCCGTCGAATTCGGCGCGCTGGGCGCGGGCGTCCAGAACCTGCTGGGCATCTTCCAGGCGTTCGGCGAGTGGTCCGACGACCAGATGCAGAGCCATTTCGACGGCATGCGCTACGGCGATCTGAAGAAGCAGGTGGCCCAGATGGTAGTGGAAAAGCTGGCTCCCCTGCAGCAACGTTATCGCGAAATCACGGAAGAAGCGGGCTACATCGACGGCGTGCTCGCCGAAGGTGCCGCGCGCGTCGAGCCCATCGCCCGCTCTACCGTGAACCTGGTCAAGCAGCGCATGGGTCTGTACACACAATCCTGATGGACCACCGGCCGGGCTCCCTTTCCGCATACCTTCGGCTTGTTCGCACGAACCGTAATTTCCGGCTCCTGTGGACCGCGCAGATTGTCAGCGAGATCGGAGACTGGCTTTACTCAATCGCCATCTACAGCCTGCTGTTCGAGCTGACCGGCAGCGCCCGCTCGGTGGCAACGGCGCTAGTACTGCAGGTACTGCCTCAATTCTTTGTCGGGCCCTCGGCCGGCGTCGTCAACGACCGCATGAGCCGCAAGCGCGTCATGATCCTGGCCGATCTCGGGCGTTCCGTCGTCGTCCTGGGCATGATCCTGGTGCAGTCGCGCGACCTCATCTGGCTGCTGTACCTGCTGCTGTTCATCGAAACGACGATGTGGGCGTTCTTCGAGCCGGGGCGTAGCGCCATTATCCCGAACATCGCATCCAACGGCCAGGAGACGTTGACGGCGAACTCGCTCAGTTCCATCACCTGGTCGGTTAATCTCGCTTTCGGGGCGACTCTGGGCGGATTCGTGGCCGTATGGTTTGGCCGCGACACGGTGTTTGTCCTCAACGCGGTCTCGTTCCTGCTCTCGGCCGTCCTCCTGCGCCGCATGCGTATCGACGAGCATCACGCCCGCAGCGACGCCCCTTTCCGCGCGCGCGACCTGGCGGATTTCTCGTCCATGCTGGAGGGAGTCCGTTACGTGAAACGGGATTCGCGCCTGCTGGCCACCCTGTTGCTGAAGGCGGGGTTGGGCCTGCTGGGTGCGCACTGGGTGATCCTGCCGGTGTTCGGCGAGCGGGTATTCCCCATCGCGATGGACGGCTTGGGACCGCGCCGCGCCGGAATGCTCGGCATGAGCCTGCTGATGGGATCGCGCGGCGTCGGCGCGCTGATCGGCCCACTGATCGGCGGTTACTGGGCCGGGTCGCGCCAGGCACGCATGCGGGTGGGGATCTTCTGGGGCTTCCTCTCGGTGGCGGCCGGTTACATCGCCCTGGGAGTCGCGCCTACGCTCGGCTGGGCCGTAGCGACCGTAGTGCTCGCCCACGCCGGCGGTTCCCTGATCTGGGTTTTCGCAACCACCATGCTGCAATTCCAGACCGAAGACCGTTTCCGAGGGCGGGTCTTCTCGGCCGATTTCGGATTCATGGTGATCACCATGTCGCTGGTGACCTACCTGGCGGGCATCGCCATTGACGCGGGGCTTTCCATCCGCACGCTTTCGATCGCCGTGGGTGTCGGCGCCTTCCTACCTGCGATCCTATGGCTGCTGGCGCTGCGTCTGTGGCGCAAGCCTTCCCGCTGCACTCCGATATCATAGTAGTCAGGCACTGCATGAATCTCCCCACAGACAGCAACCAGCGGTGCGGACTACGCAAGTGGATCGCCCCCGCGCTGGGGTACCTGGTTTCCCTGGTGTGTCTGGTATGGGTGTACCGGGGCTTCGATTGGCGCGCGGAGCTAACCCGCCTTAGCTCGCTCGACTTGCACTGGCTGGCTATCGCGATCGTTGCGGATGTGCTCGTCTACGTCAGTCAAGGCTGGCGCTGGCGCATGCTCCTCAAACCGGTGAGCGAAGTCTCCCTGGTCCGCTCGGTCCAGGCGATTTACGTGGGCCTGTTCACCAACGAGGTGCTGCCCTTGCGCGGAGGCGAGCTGGTACGTAGCTATCTGCAAGGGCACTGGAACGACATTCCGTTTGGCGTCGTGTTCTCTTCGGCGGTCGTGGAACGCTTATTTGATGGCATATGGCTGGTGCTGTTCACCATCGTGTCCACTTCGATCATCCAGTTGCCGGGCTATCTGGTGGACGGGACTCGAGTGCTGGCGGGTGCAGTGGCGGGCCTCCTGTTCCTGTTGGCCGTCGCCGTATTTCAGAAGCATCATGCGCACGCCGCTGTGGCCAACAGCCGTTGGGCCGATAAGCTCTGGCACGTCGTGAATGCGCTGCACGACATGGGACGCTCACCCAGTTTCTACCTGGCGTTTCTGGCCAGCTTCGTCTACCTGGGCCTCCAGTTGGTGCCCATTCACGCGCTCATGTTGGCATACGGCCTCGACCTGTCCTGGAGAGCGACACTGGTGACGCTGGTGGTCCTGCGCCTGGGCACACTTCTGCCGCAGGCCCCCGGAAATGTCGGATCTTTCCAGTTCTTCGCCGTGGTTGCGCTGCGGCTGTTCGGGGTGGACAAACCCGAGGCGATCGGTTTCGCCACGTTGCTGTTCTTCGTGGTGACGGTGCCCCTGTGGGTGGTGGGTTTCATCGCGACGATGGCCAGCGGCATCGGGTTCGGCGACATACGCCGGAGGGCCGCCGAAACACACCGCCAGACTAGCGCACCGGCCGCGAGTGCGTGAACAGTCTCATCGGCTTCGCGCGCTATAATCTCGGCTGGAGGTTCATTCGTGGCACGCGATCTTAAGGCCGTATCCAGAAGAGGGTTCTTTCAACGTACCACCGCGGCGGGCGCTTTCACCATCGTGAGCGCGCAGGCGGTGCGAGGCACGCAGGCCAACTCGAAAGTGACGTTCGGGCTCATCGGCACGGGCAACCGCGGCTCCTACGACGCTTCCATCGCCAACGCCGATCCGCGCGCGCAGGTGACAGCGCTGTGCGACCTGTTCGACGACCGCATCGAGACCGCCACACAGAAGATCAAGGCGATGAACCCGAAAGTCTACAAGGACTACGAGAAGCTCCTTGCAAGCGACGTGGATGCCGTCATCATCGCGACTCCTCCGTTCGAACACCCCCGCATGCTCGAAGCAGCCGTCCAGGCGCGCAAGCACATCTACTGCGAGAAGCCCATGGGCGTGGATGCGGCGGGCTGCAAGAAGGTGATCGCCGCCGGGCGCAAGGCGGACCCCAAGAAGTGCCTCTCGACGGGATACCAGCAGCGCTACGGCCCGGTGTATCTCGAAGCCTACAAGCGTATCCAGGAAGGGCAGATCGGAGAACTGGTGAACGCGCGCGGCTACTGGATCAGCAACGATCCGTTCAAGCGCGTGCCTTACGACGATCCCAAGATCGACAAGCTACGCAACTGGTTCTGCTATCGCGAACTCTCCGGCGACTTTATCGTCGAGCAGGATTGCCACAATATCGACGTGCTCCACTGGTTCCTGGGCAACCATCCCACGCGCGCGGTCGGCTACGGCGGCCGTAAAGTGCGCACGACCATGGACCTGATGGACCACCTGAGCCTGTGTTTCGAGTTCCCCGGCGGCCTGCACGTGAACTTCGAAGCTAATCAGCTGACGCCTCCCGGTTGCGGCCGCGTCGGCGAGGAGTTCACCGGCACCAAGGGCGTCATCCTGACCTCCCGCAGCAGGATGACTCACATGAGGGGACCGGGGAAGCAGGAAGTGATTCCGGCCAAGCGCGACATCACCATCGACGCGTTCGAACTGTTCATCAGCCGCGTGATCAACGGGGAAGTGGAGAATGTGGCCGAGCGCTCGGCGATAAGTACACTAACGGCCATCCTGGGCCGGACGGCGCTTTACACCCAGCGGGAAGCCACCTGGAAAGGCGATATCGGCGTTTAGCCTGCTCAGGCGCGTTCGAGGTAGGTTCCCTCGGCGGTGTTCACGCGAATCTTTTCGCCTTCGCTGATGAACGGGGGAACCTGCACCACCAGGCCGGTTTCCATCTTGGCGGGCTTGGTGACGTTGGATACGCTGGCGCCCTTCAGGCCGGGCTCGGTTTCTACTACGGTCAGTTCGACAGCGGCGGGAAGTTCCACGCTGATGGGCTTGCCCTCGTAAAACTCGACCTTGACGTTCAGTTGAGGGATCAGGTACTGCACTGCGTCGCCCAGCAGGTCCTTGGTCAGGTGCATCTGCTCGAACGTTTCGGTGTTCATGAAGTAGTAGAACTCGCCGTCGTCGTACAGATACTCCATCTCGTGCTCGTCCAGAGCGGCTCGCTCGACGCGGTCTTCAGAAGAGAACCGGTGCTCGGTCATGTTGCCGGAGCGCAGGCTGCGCATCCTGGCTTGGACAAAACCGCGGAGATTGCCGGGTGTGCGATGAAAAACGCTGAAGACGGAGTAAAGCTCGTTTTCGAACTTAATCACCATCCCGGGGCGCATTTGGGTTGCCTGAATCATGAATCGGAAACTCCCTTGCCTTTCGGGGATTGTACTCGATGGCTATTTTTGATTTTAGCACCAGGCCAAGGGCCGTTGCCTACGCTATAGTAAATGTATTCACCCCTATGGTTCCGGAACACGTGGCAGAAGGTCTCACTTTTGACGATGTGTTACTGGTACCGGCGAGGACCTCGATCGTCCCCGCCGAAGCCGATACCAGGACACAATTGACTCGCCGCATCGATCTGAATGTGCCCATAGTCAGCGCGGCTATGGACACGGTCACCGAATCGCACCTGGCCATCGCCCTTGCGCAGCAGGGCGGCATCGGGATCGTCCACAAGAACATGACGATCGAGAAGCAGGCCGAGGAAGTGGACCGCGTAAAGCGCAGTGAAAGCGGCATGATCGTCGACCCCGTGACCATCGGCCCGGACGAGAAAATCTCCGATGCGCTCGAGGTGATGAAGCGCTTCCGCATCTCGGGCGTGCCCGTGACCGAAGGCCGAAAACTGGTCGGCATCCTCACCAACCGCGACCTGCGGTTCGAAAGCCGCTACGACCTGCCTATCCGCTCCGTAATGACCAAGGAGAACCTGGTCACGGTTCCGGTCGGCACCACGCTGGAACAGGCACAGGAAATTCTGCACCTGCACCGCATCGAGAAGCTTCTGGTGGTGGACGAGAATTACAACCTGAAGGGGCTCATCACCGTCAAGGACATCCAGAAGAAATTGAAGTATCCAAACGCGGCCAAGGACGGCCAGGGCCGGCTTCGCGTAGGAGCGGCCGTCGGCGTGACCGGGGAGTTTCTGGAACGCGCCCAGGAACTGGTAGCCCGCAAAGTGGATGTGCTTGCCATCGATACGGCGCATGGCCACAGCGAGCGCGTCCTTCAGGCGGTGAAGACTGTCAAGCATGCCTTCCCCGACGTGGAGTTGCTGGCCGGCAACGTAGCCACTTACGAAGGCGCGAGGGACCTGATCGCGCTCGGGGTGGATGGCGTGAAAGTCGGGATGGGACCGGGATCGATTTGCACGACGCGCGTGGTAAGCGGCGCCGGCGTTCCGCAGATCACAGCCATCGCCGAATGCGCGCGCGCGGCCCGCGAGTCGGGCGTGCCTCTCATCGCCGACGGCGGCATCAAGTTCTCGGGTGATATCACCAAGGCGATCGCCGCCGGCGCCGATTCGGTCATGATCGGCAGCCTGCTCGCCGGCGTCGAGGAAAGCCCCGGCGAAACCATCCTGTATCAAGGCCGCACCTTCAAGAGCTACCGGGGCATGGGCTCCACCGGCGCCATGGTGCAAGGCTCGGCCGACCGTTACGCGCAAGACGTCAACGCCAAACTGGTGCCGGAAGGCATCGAAGGCCGCGTACCGTACAAGGGATTGTTGGCGGACTTGATCTATCAACTGGTGGGCGGCTTGAAAGCCGGCATGGGATATTGCGGCTGCGCCACCATCAAGGAACTGCAGCAGCATGCCCGGTTCCTCCGCGTCACGGTGGCGGGTCTGCGGGAAAGCCACGTGCACGACGTGATCATCACCAAGGAAGCGCCCAACTACCGGTTGGAGTAGCCTCGTGCGGCGCCCGCGCCTGTGCTAAGCTGATTGTTTCCCAGTATTTCCAATGAGCTGGACGTCCAGTCGCGCCCGCACTACTTTTACAGCCGCACTTCTGCTGATTGCGGTAGCCGGGCTGGCGGTCTTCATCACCAGTCCCTGGCACATCCACAACCGGTTGTCCGCGCAGCCATGCGCACTGACGTCTTTTGAGCACGCCTCTACCACCGGCGAGTCGCTACTGCCATCGCCGATCGCGCCGCTGATGGAAGCGGTTGCGATCTGGACAGGGCGGGACCCGCGGCCTGTTGAGCCGACGTTCATTCTTCCCGCGCCTGTCCGCGCCCCACCCTACACCCTTCCTCTCGCCTAGTCTCCGTTTTTTGGCTGAAGAAAGGATATTCATATGCGGGTATTGGGATTCCCTACCGCGGCGTTCATTCTCCTTGAGGCTGCGGCATTCGGTGCCAGCCAGCCGCGAGCTTCCCTCACGGTGGACGACGCCGTGGCGGAGATGCTTGCCAATAATCTCGGCCTGCTGGCCGACCGCGCCAGCATCGCCATCGCCGGGGCGCGGACGATTACCGCCGGCTTGCGGCCGAATCCAGTCGTAAGCTCCGGCGCCGACCACCTGGACGTGCTGGGCACGAAGTTCGACGACATGAACGGGGGCGGGCCGACGGAGGTCAATCTCCGCACCGATTTCACCATCGAACGCGGCGGCAAACGGAAACTGCGGGTGGACACGGCGCGCCAGGCGCGCTCGGTGGCCGAGTTGAACTTCCTGACATCGGCCCGCGCGCTGATTCTCGACACTCAGAACGCCTTTCTGGATGCGGTCGTGGCCCGGGACGCGTTGCAGCTCGCCAGGCAGGATTACGAGACTTTCCAGCGCATCGTCGAGATCAACACCGCGCGCGAGAAGGCCGGCGACCTCTCCAGGGTGGAATTGACGCGCGTGAGGCTTGCCGCCCTGGAGGCGCGCAACGCCGTGCGCACGGGCGAACTCCGCTGGCGCAAGTCGCTGACCCGCCTGGCGACGCTGGTGGGCCGCGCCGATCCAAACAGCTTGCGCGATATCGCAGGCGATCCGCGGCGCGACCCGGAAGTCCCCGCGTTCGAAGCCATCCTCGGACAGGCGCGCGAGCAGCGCGCAGATCTGCAGTCGTTGCGCGCCGATCTGGCCCGCGCGGCGGCCGAAGTCAACCTGCAGCAAGCCATCGCCAGGCCGGACGTGACCGTGGGCACCGAGTACCGCCGCCAGCAGGGCGTCAACGGCACCAGCAACTCGCTCGGCGTCTTTTTCCAGGTTCCACTGCCCGTGTTCAACCGCAACCAGGGCGAGATAGCACGAGCCGTTGAGGAAAGGCGGCAAGCGGAGTTGCGCTTGCGGGCGCGGGAACGGGCCCTGACCGGCGAAGTGGATGACGCCTATCAACAATGCCGCACGGCCCGCGAACTGCTCGGGGAGATCGAAGGGGCCATGATCGGGCAGGCGCGCGAGGTGCGCGACACCACCGAATACACTTACAAGCGAGGAGAAGCGACCTTGCTCGAACTACTGGACGCGCGGCGCGCGTTCAATGAAACCATGCAGAGCTATCACCAGGCGCGCGCCGAGTATGCGCGGGCCCTGTACCTGCTCGATTCCGTCACCGGAAAGGTGGTAAAGCCTTGAAACCCTTCATCTCCGTATTTGCCATCTTCATCCTGGCCGGATGCTCGCGCGCTCCGGAACAAGCCGCTCGCCCGGCGGAGCGCGGTCCGGCGGCCCCGGCTCCCGCGAAAACGGGCTGGGTGCGCTTCAACGCGGGTTCACCGCAGCTCAATCGTATTCGTGTCGCACAGGTTGCGTTGTCGGAGGTCGCCGTCGATGAAGTGGTAGCGCCAGGCAAGGTGGTCATCAACCCGAACCGCATTTCAAGAGTGGGATTGCCCTTGCCGGGGCGCGTGACGGCCGTCGAAGTGCGTCTTGGCGACGCCGTCAAGCAAGGCCAGCCGCTGCTGCGCGTGGAAAGTCCGGAAGCTGAAGAGGCGGTCTCTCGTGCCTATCAAGCGGAAGCTGCGCAGAGCCAGGCTCGTGCCGCGCTCAATAAGGCGCAGGCGGACCTGGACCGGCTGCGCGATCTCTACACGCATGGCGCCACGCCGAAAAAAGAGGTGTTGAACGCGGAGGCCGAGTTGGTTCGCGCGCAAGCCGCGGTGAAAGATACTGCCGCGGGTTTGGAACAGGCGCGGCGGCGGCTGCATATTCTCGGCCTGAACGGAGCCGGCTTCGGACAGCAGGTGGTCGTGCGGTCGCCCATCTCAGGCAAGGTTCTCGATGTGCAGGTCGTCCCCGGCGAGTTCCGGAACGATACCAACGCGCCGATGATCACGGTGGCGGATCTGTCGACGGTGTGGGTGACTTCCGCCATCCCGGAAAACTCCATCCGGTGGATCGAGCGGGGCGAACGGGTAAAGATCGAACTGGAGGCCTATCCGGGTGAAGTGTTCACGGGCCGCGTGATGCGCGTGGCCGATACGGTGGATCCCCAATCGCGCACCGTCGAGGTGCAGACCGAACTCGCGAATCGCGACGGCCGGCTCCGCCCGGAGATGTTCGCGCGCATCCGCCACTCGCATGGTTCCCGCACGTTGCCCGCCGTGCCGAGCGCCGCTCTGGTGCAGTCCGGCGGCAGCGCCTGGGTGTACGTCGCGCGTTCAGACCACGAATTCGAAAGGGTGCGGGTCGCGGTGGGAGAGGACGTTGGTGGAAAAGCTCCAGTGCTCTCCGGGGTGCAAAGCGGCGACCGCGTGGTTGTGGACGGCGCCATCCTGTTACAGGGCCAGCTCGGAGGTGGGCAGTGATCGCCGGCCTGGTGCCTTTCCTGCTGCGCCGCCGGGCAGTTGCCGTGATCGCTCCATTGCTCGTCGCCGGAGTGGGCGTGTGGGCCATGCTGCACCTCGAGTTGGAAGCCTATCCGGATCTGTCGGAAACACAGGTGACCGTCATTACGCTCTATGCGGGCCACGGCGCCGAGGAAGTGGAAAAGCAGGTGACCATTCCCGTTGAGCGGGTCCTGCAAGCGGTGCCCAGGGTGATCGCGCGACGCTCCCGTACGATTTTCGGGCTTTCCGTCGTGGATCTCACTTTCGAGTACAACGTCGAAGACCACTTCGCCCGGCAGGCGGTACTCGAGAAACTCCACGAGGCACACCTCCCGCCGGAAGCCGAGCCGTCGCTCGCGCCGCCGACTACGCCGGCCGGCGAACTCTATCGCTATACGGTGGAAGGCGAGGGCAACGACCTGATGAAACTGCGGGAGCTTCAGGACTGGGTGATCTCGCCACGCTTCCTGCAGGTGCCCGGCGTGGGTGACGCATTCGCCTTCGGCGGCCTCCTCAAGCAATACCAGATCGAGGTCGATCCACAGGCGCTCGCCAAGTACCACCTTTCCATTACGCGTATCGCCGAGGCCGTGAACGCCAACAACGAAAACGCCGGCGGGTCCCTGCTCAGCCACGGCCAGCAGGCCATGGTGGTCCGCGGCGTGGGCGCGGTGCGCTCCACCTCCGATATCGACAACATCGTCGTCGTTTCGAACAAGGGCGTGCCTGTTTTCGTGCGGGACATCGGCAAGGTCCGCATCGGACCGGCTCCACGCAACGGCATCTTCGGCATCGACCAGCGCGGCGATTGTGTGGAAGGCATCGTGGTGATGCGGCGCGGCGAGAACCCCAGCGAAGTGCTTGCCGGAGTGCGCGATGCGGTTGAAGAACTGAACTCGGGCGGCTTGCCCGCCGGCACCCGCATCGTTCCCATTTATGACCGCACCGAACTGGTGCAAAACACCGTGCGCACGGTGTCGCGCACGTTGACCGAGGGCCTGGCCCTGGTGTTCCTGGTCCTGCTGTTCTTCCTCGGTAGTTTCGAGGCCGCCCTGCTGACGGCGTTCACCATCCCCCTCTCGCTTCTGTTCGCGTTCGCGGTAATGCATTTCGCGGGCATCCCGGCCAGCCTGCTCAGCCTGGGCGCCATCGATTTCGGCATCATCGTGGACGGCACGCTGGTCATGGTCGAGTTCATCGTCAGGCGCTTGCGGCAGGAAGGAGGAGCTTCGGCCTTTGCCGTAGTGCGGGATTCCTCGCTTCAAATGCAGCGCCCCGTCTTTTTCTCACTGCTGATTCTCATTGCGGCTTACATTCCGTTGTTCACGCTCGAGCGCGTCGAGCGCCGGCTGTTCACACCCATGGCTTACACGGTGAGCGCCGCCTTGGTCGGTTCGCTGCTGTTCGCGCTGCTGATAGTTCCGGTCCTGGCGAGCTGGCTGTTCCGCAACGGAGCGCGGGGGTGGCGCAACCCCTGCAATAAATGGTTAGGCGACTGGTATGAGTCCGCACTCCATTTTCTACTGGGTCGTCCCGTGCGGGTCCTGGTCGTTACACTCGCGGTGATTGCCGGCAGCTTCGCGTTGTTCGGTTTCCTCGGTGCCGAGTTCCTGCCGCAACTCGATGAAGGTGTCGTCTGGATTCGCGCCAACCTCCCGCCCGGAGTCTCTCTCGAAAAATCGGCCGAGATGGCCGGAAGTATCCGGGCCACGATCGCGGAACTCCCGGAAGTGGCCCACGTCACTTCGCAAACCGGTCGCCAGGAATCCAACACCGAACCGTTCGGTCCCAACCGCAACGAATTCCTGGTAGTCCTCCGGCCGTACTCGACGTGGGCGCACAACAAGACCAAAGCCGAACTCACGCAGTCGCTCGCCGGCCGTTTGCGCGCGGAATATCCCGGCATCACATTCAATTTCACGCAACCCATCATCGACATGGTCACCGAAGCCGTCACCGGCTCCTCGGCCGACCTGGCGGTCATCCTCAGCGGGCCCGACCTCGCGACGCTGCGTGCCAAGGCCGGACAGGTGCTTGACGTCATGCGCCGAATTCCAGGCGCCGCCGACACCGCCATCGAACAGGAGGCCGAGCAGGCGCAGGTGCGCATCGAGGTGAACCGCCAGGAGGTCGCGCGGTATGGAATCAACGTCAAGGACGTGCAGGACGTCATCGAGCTGGCCATCGGCGGCCGTCCGGCGAGCGTGGTTTATGAAGGGGATCGTGTCTTCGACATCGTGGTGCGATACGTAGCCGAGGCGCGTGGCACAGTGGGCCGCATCGGCGATATCCTCGTTCCCACCGCCGACGGAGGTCGCGTTCCGTTGTCCTCATTGGCCTCCATTTCGATCCAGGATGGATCGAGCATCATTGCGCGGCGCGAGAACCAGCGTCAGATCAGCGTGCGCACCAACATTCGCGGGCGCGACCAGAGCGGGTACGTCGCCGAAGCCCAGAAACGCCTGCGGCGGCAGTTGCGGCTGCCGCCCGGTTACAAGATCTTCTGGGGCGGCCAGTTTGAGAACCTGTCGCGCGCCCGCGTGCGGCTGGGGTGGATCGTCCCCATCACCATAGCCATCATTTTTGCGCTGCTCTACTGGACATTCGGCTCCATGCTGGACGCCTCGCTGGTGTTGGCCAACGTGCCCTTCTCGATCACCGGTGGTATTGTGGCGTTGTGGTTGCGGGGCATTCATTTCAGCGTCTCGGCGGTCGTGGGGTTCATCTCGCTGTTCGGCGTGGCCGTGATGACCGGCGTGCTGTACCTCACCGCGATCAACCGCGAGATGCGCGAGCACGGCCGCGCGCCGCGGGAAGCCGTATTGTCCGGCGCCTGCAGCCAGTTCCGGGCCGGCCTGATGCTGGTGACTATCGCTATGCTCGGCATCACGCCCGCGACTTTCGCCACCGGCATCGGCTCGGATGTCCAGCGGCCGCTGGCTACGGTGATTTTCGGGGGTCTGATCTCTACGCTGTGTTTGGGACTTTTCTCCTTTCCCGGCATGGTTTACCTGGCCAAACGCTGGCTGGGCCGCGTCGCGAAGAGGACCTGAAAACGGGGCGCTTCCCGGGAAAGTGCTATGATGAAAGTGTCTTTGCCCGCCTCATCATTTTCGACGAGCGCCTTCCGGCCACTATTCCTGTATTCCTGCAGTATGGTCTGACAAGGACAAATCTAATCTAAACAGAAGGAATTAACCATGACGAACATTTTCGTGGGAAACCTCAGCTACCAAACAACGCAGGAAGACCTCCAGGCGGCATTCGCGGCCTACGGTGCGGTCGAACGCGTAACTATTGTGACAGATCGCGACACGGGCCAGCCCCGCGGCTTCGCTTTCGTTGAAATGACCGAGCGGCGCGACGCCGAGACGGCGATCAGCCAGTTGAACGGCACCGAGTTGAACGGCCGGGCCCTGAACGTCAATGAAGCGCGGCCCAAGCCAACCGGCGGCGGGCGCGGCGGCTTTGGCGGCGGCCGGGGTCGTGGCGGTTCCGGCGGCGGACGCGGACCGCGCTGGTAAATAACCGCGGTTCTTTACAAGTCACATCAAAACATCGCAGAACGGGGCCACCTCGCCGGATGGCTCCTATACGTCTGCCTGGGAGGAGTAAGTATGGCTGGACGCGGACCACAATCTTACAAAAAGCGCCAGAAGGAACAAAAGCGCAAGGAGCGGCAGGAAGAAAAGCGCGCGAAGCGTCTGCAACGCAAACATGAAAACCTGCCCTCAGAAGAAACGGTCGAGCAAGTGCAGCCCGAAGTGGAGCAGCAAACACTCGACTTCTGATTCGACACCAGCATGACATCGTGCGGCGCCCGAGCGCCGCACGGACCGCCATGGCCTGTGTCAGTCCCCCCATCCGACTTCCTCTGTTCTTTCCGGCAAATAACATTAAATGAATAGCTTCTCAGAATTACAACTGTGCTCTGCCTTGCAGAGCAACCTGGCAAAGAATGGCTTTGTCAAACCTACGCCCGTGCAAGCGCGGGCCATTCCGCCGGCGCTGGCCGGCCACGACGTCGTCGCCACGGCACAGACGGGGACGGGCAAAACGCTCGGCTTCGCCCTGCCGCTGCTGCAATCCCTCACCGGCAAGCCCGGCGCATCGGCCAAGGTCATGGTACTGAGTCCGACCCGCGAGCTGGCCATGCAGATCGACGAAACTTTCACGAGACTGGCCGAAGGCACGGGAATCCGCTCCACCGTGGTGGTTGGAGGCATGGACGAAGGACGCCAACTGCGGAGTATCCGGCGCGGCGCGCAGGTCATGATCGCCACGCCCGGCCGCCTGTGCGACTTTTTGCAGCGCAAACTGGTCGACCTCAGAGGCACGCAAACCGTCGTGCTCGACGAAGCCGACCGCATGCTGGACATGGGCTTCCTGCCGTCGATCCATCGCATTCTGAAGGAATTGCCTTCCTCGCGGCAGACGCTGCTGTTCTCGGCCACCATGGAAAAGTCCGTGGCTCACCTCATTGCGGACCACGTGCACAATCCCGTGCGCGTAGCCATCGGAACCATAACCAAGCCCGTCGAGCAGGTGGACTTGCACCTCTACGAGGTGGAGCAGAACCGTAAGCTCAGCCTGCTGGCCCGCCTGATGCGCGACGAGGAAGGCTCGTTCCTGGTGTTCACACGGACCCGGCACGGCGCCGACCGCGTCGCCAGGAATCTGGGGCGGTTCGGTTTCAAAGCGGCCCGCATTCACGGCGACCGCACACAAGGTCAACGCAACCAGGCGTTGAACGGATTCAAGGACGGCGAATACCGCGTTCTGGTGGCCACCGACGTCGCCGCCCGCGGCATTCACGTCGATAACATCGCCCAGGTGGTGAACTACGATCTTCCCCAGGTTCCGGAGGACTTCATCCATCGCGTCGGCCGCACCGGCCGCGCGGGCGCGCGCGGAACGGCTTCCACATTCGCCACGCCAGCCGAGCGCGGGGAAGTCGCGCGAATCGAACGCGAGCTGAAGATCCGCCTCGTCCGGCGCGAAGTGCCGCCCGATCTGGGCGAGCCGCCGGCCGCCGCAACCACAATCCGGCGCGCCGCTTCCGCTACTCGGGGGCGGGCCCGGCGAGCGCACGGTGCTCCATCGGCGACGAAAGCACGATGGAGGTCGAAGTCATCCCGAAGGAAGTGAGCCGGTCAATCAACCGCTCCAGTTGTTCCACCGACGGGAGATCCGCCCGGAGCAGGAATGCGCAGTCGCCGGTAACGCGGTGACACTCGCGCACTTCCGGGATCTCCATCACTGTACTACCAAGCCTCCGCGCAGTCCGTTCATCCCCGGCTACCGTTACGCGGATAAATGCGGACACCGGGTAGCCGACCTTTCGCGGGTCGATGCCGGCGTGGTAGCCGGTGATGATCTCAGCATCTTCCAGGCGTTTGACGCGCTCGGCCACCGCCGGCGTCGATAGACCCACTCTCCGGCCAAGTTCGGCGTAGGAGACTCGCGCATCCGATTGCAGTTCGTCGAGAATCTTCCAGCCGATGGTGTCGAGCAGATGGTCGTCGGTCGTCATTCACACCACCTTCCATTCGTTAAGTATAGAGCCTCAGAGTTGGGCGAATCTTCGGAGAACATGGCCTAATACCGTCGGATCTTGGTTCAACTTGCCGCTCCGCCACGCTATTCTACACTCGGACTGTTGTCCAGGAGAGTGGTCATGCCTGTCGTAGCAGACGAATTGCGTCTGGCGGAGAGAATGTCGCGGTTGGGCACGGAAACCGCATTTGAGGTGCTCGTGCGCGCGAAGGCGCTCGAACAGAAGGGCCGGGACGTCATCCACCTGGAAATCGGGGAACCCGATTTCGACACGCCGCCGAATATCGTCGAAGCCGCTGTGAATGCACTGCATGCGGGTTACACGCACTACAACCCGGCGGCGGGATTGCCCGAACTGCGCCAGGCGATCGCGGCCGAAATCGCATCCACGCGCGGTGTGGATGTCTCCGCCGACGAGGTCGTCGTGATGCCGGGCGGCAAGCCGATCATCTTTTTCACGATGCTGGCGCTGGTCGATCGCGGCGACGAGGTGATCTTCCCGGATCCGGGCTTTCCGATCTACCAGTCCATGATCGAGTTCGTGGGTGGGAAAGCCGTGCCGCTGCCGTTGCGCGAAGAACGCGAATTCCGCATGGACGTGGATGCGCTGCGCGGCCGGATCACTCCCCGCACGCGGCTCATCATCGTCAACTCGCCGCAGAATCCGACCGGCGGCGTGCTCACGAGCCAGGATGTTCGCGAGCTGGCCGGCGCCATCGCCGGACGCGACGACATCATGGTCCTCAGCGATGAAATCTACAACCGGCTGATCTTCGAGGGCCGCCACCACTCCATCATTTCGCTGCCCGGATTCAAGGACCGCACCATCCTTCTGGACGGTTTCTCGAAGACTTATGCGATGACCGGCTGGCGCCTGGGATACGGTGTCATGCGCGCGGACCTGGCGGCCAAGATTGGCCGGCTGGCCACCAACTGCCACTCCTGCACGGCGACGTTTTCGCAGATGGCCGCCATCGAAGCGCTGAAGGGCGACCAATCGGCCGTGGCCACCATGCGCGAAGCCTTCCGCGAGCGCCGCGACTATTTCATCGAGCGCGTCAACCAAATCAAGGGCTTCCACTGCATCCCCCCTCACGGCGCGTTCTATGCCTTCGCCAATATCACGCAAACGGGCTGGAAGTCGAAGGACCTCGCCGACGCGCTGCTCGAAGAGACCGGCGTGGCGCTGCTCTCAGGTACCGCGTTCGGCGCTCACGGCGAAGGCTACGTGCGGTTCTCCATCGCCAACTCGATTGAGAACATCGCCAAAGCTCTTGACCGCATCGACCAGTGGACGAAAAGAAGGCTCTAGCTCCCCGCTGAATAGTTAATCATCCATGCAGGGCGGCCATTCCTGGCCGCCTTCGATGGGCCTGTGGTAAAACCAGAGACAGACCCTACCGAGTGGAGACTACATGGATCGACGCGTTTTCATGCAATCGCTCGCCGCGGCGAGCCTGACGGGGACCGGGGGCGCACTGGCCTCGCCGCCGCGCACCCGGGCACTCAGTTCCTGGTTCTACAATGCGGCGCTCGGCTTGTTCGTCCATTGGGGACCTTGCAGTGTGGCGGAAGTCGAGATCAGCTGGTCGATGTACCGGAACTCGAACGGCCCGAACCTGTACTGGCCGCCTGAAAAGTATCTCGCCCTGGCCGATCAGTTCGACCCTCAGAACTACGATCCGGACAAGTGGCTGGAAGCAGCCGCGAGGGCCGGATTCAAATACACCGCCTTCGTCACGCGCCACCACGACGGCTACACCATGTGGCCGAGCAAGTACGCTGAGTTCGGGACCGGAACGAAAATGCATGGGCGGGACCTGGTCCGGCCGTTCGTGGAGGCTTGCCGCAAGCAGGGGCTGAAAGTAGGCTTTTACTACTCGCCCACGGATTGGAGCTTCTGTCCCAAAGGCTGGCCCTATCGCGGCTGGCCTCGCGCCGAGCCGAAGTTCCTTCATACCGATCCGCCCCGCGTGGCGGGCTTGCCGCGCTTCGTGGACCTGAAGCAGGAAGACTACGACAAGTACTTCCCCATCTTTTTCGAACACATGAAGGCGCAGCTCACCGAGCTGATGACCAACTACGGCAAGGTGGACCTGCTGTGGTGGGATGGGCTGGACTGGCCGCCGGGTATCGACATCCGCGGTAAAGAACTGGACGACTACGTTCGGAAGCTGCAGCCGGGGATCGTGATCAACGACCGCTACGTGCCCACCCGCGGCACGCGCGATCTGGGCGATTACAACACCGACTACGAGGCGAAGGATCCCGCCAATCGGCCCGAAGGCGCCTGGGAACAGTGTGCCCCTATGTGCGGCGGCTGGTCCTATCGAGGAGTGAAGGCGCGATGCCAGCCGGCTTCCTACCTGATCGAGCGCCTGGTGCGCAATCGCGCCTGGGGTGGCAACTTCCTGCCCAATTTCGGCCCGCGGGCCGACGGAACCATGCCGCCGGAGTATTACGCCGTCTGCGACGAGATGTCCTCCTGGATGAAGCACAGCGGCGTGTCGATTTACGACATCGAACCGGGACCCTACCCGGACCGCTCGACTTGCCCCGTCACAGTGAAGGGCAACACCTGGTATGTGCACTTCGTGGATTTCCAACGGCGGGCCGCGAAGCTGAAGGGCGTCGGCGCGCCGAAATCGGCGGTGCTGCTGCGCACAGGGAAGGCCGTAGCGTGGAGGGCCGAGGAGGATGGAATCCTGTTGATCCCCGCCAAGGACGACTTCACCGCGAATGACGATGTCGTCGCGGTGACCTGGTAGAAGCCGGGCGTTTCCGCCCGGCCCACTATCAGCGCGCCATCACTTGCTGGATCGCTGTCTTGATGCGCGCTTCCGTGCCCGGTCCCGCGTTGCTGGCGCCGGGCTCATAGCCACCTTCCTGGTAATGTTTGTCGAGGACCAGGTAGCCGGATGCACAATCGCCATACCCGGCCACGGCTACAAAATCGCCTTTCAACAACTGCTGGGCATAGAACTGATACTGCAAGCTCGGCTCGCCGGGTAGATTCAGGATGCGCACGCGGCCGATCTGCAATGAACTCACGTCGAGCGGCTTGCTGCGCGCGTCCCAAGCCAGGTAGATGGCAGCCTTGTAAATCTCCTGCCCCTTAGCATTTCCGGGATTCTCAAGGAGTTCGCGGCTGTGCTTGACCAGCGCCGGCATGTCGGGACGGGAAGGAAGCGTGAGTGGTGCATCGTGCCATGAGATTTTGCCGACCCGTTCGAACTTGGTGGCGGCGTCGGAAGCTTCTATACCCGCCTGCAGGCGCGTTGCAAGCCCCTGGCGCGCGGCCAGCGACGAGTCGTTGTACTTGCCGGCCGTAACATCGCCGCCGGCGCCGTTGAAGTAGATTTGGAAGACGCCCTCCTTCTTCTCCACGGCTTCCCGTGCCGCGCCAGCAAAGTCGCCCGTCACCGTACCGTCGCAGCAGAAAGTCTGTGGATGCGAGGCGTAGTAATGGATCCGTACCAGAGGCTTGGCGCCGCGCGCGAACGTGATGGTCTTCACGAACGGATCGATGGCCCCCTCGGGCGCTTCCTGCAGGAACTTGCTGCCGCCATTGGAACTCCAGCGCACCACGATCTTGCCGTCGGGCCCCTTGACGCGCCGCGAGCTGGCCACGCGCTCGACGCGCGCCTGGCCGGTTCCGATGCGGTCGAACGGTTCAAGCTTCGTGGTAGCCCGCTTAACCGCGGCGGCCAGCCGGTCCGTGAGATCGTTGAGGAACTTGTCGCTCATAAAATTCGGCGGCGAGGGAAGCTTGCTCATTATCCTGGTAGCGTCGCCGTCGATGTACGGCGCGGTGTGCTGGTGCACGGTTTGCATCGCCACCCTGGCCACGTCCGTTCCGGCGGCCGCGGCGATCTTCGAGCGGAACAGGTCGTGCGCGGAATTCGAAAGAGCGCACCAATCCAGTGCGCACAAAACATAGCGGTTGCCGCCGTCTTCGATGACAACGCCCTTGGCGAGCAGCGGATCTTCCACCTTCGAGGTGGGCACCACCCAGATCAGCGGCTCTCCTTTCCATGGTGTGGCATCCACCTTGAAGGTGGCCACCCGCGGCCCGGACTTGGGCGCGGCGGAGAGAAGGGCGGCCGACGCCGCCAAGGCGAAGGAAAATAAAAGGGAACGTCTCAAGTTTGTACGCATGACTCTGCTAACGATTATCCTCCATCGCAAGGCGCGGCAGGGGACCCCGCATCACACGGCACGATTGACCTCCCTTCGGCATGCCGCTATGATGAAAGTGTCTTAGTAACCGTTTGGAGGTTCATCGATGGGTCCCCTAGGCTGGCAGGAGACGGTTTTCATCTTCCTGCTCGCCTTGCTTATTTTCGGGCCGAAGAAGTTGCCCGAGCTCGGCAAGACGATCGGGAAGGCGTTGACCGAATTCCGCCGCGCTTCCAGTGAACTAAAGTCCACTTGGGATCGCGAAATGGTAAACCTCGAGCGGGAAAATGAATCGTTGAAGGACGTTACGTCAAACTACCAGAACGAGATAACCAGTTCGACGTACGATTCTTCTTACGATACTTCCTACTACGACTCGGGCTACAATAGCCGAGACTCGTACGAATCCACCGACTCGAACTCGTCCACTGTAAGCGCATCCGCACCTCAGGGCGCTGAATCGACAGCCGAAGCAACGACGGAAACAGCCGCGAACACTGCCGCCCGCGATGCCGGGGCGGAACCCGCGCAGCAAACCGTGGCCTCTGAATCCGCTGCACCCGCTGAGAGCGCGGCCAGTGAAGCCACGCCGCCGTCCAAAACCGAAGCTGTGAAAACATAGAATCGCCCGTAACCAGAATGCCAGCGCCAGACGATCCCACCGGGGCCAAGTCCCCCGAAAATAAAGGTGTGCCGGCCGGCGAGCCGCCGGCCGCATCCGAGAAGCCCTACGACTACGACTCGTACTATCCGTACGACAACGAGGACCCATATAGCTCCGGTGGGGAGATGGCTCCGTCCGCGCTGAAGAGCGAAGAGAAGCCGCCGGAAACGCCCCCGGCGCCTGAGACGCAAGCCGGCTCGGGCGGCGGGGGAGAGCCGCCCAAGAAGGAAGCGGAGCCTGCCAAGGAACCCGAGGATGACGAAGAAGAAGGCATGCTGCGCATGTCCTTCCTTGAACATCTGGAGGAACTGCGGGCGAGGATCATCCGGGCGTTGGCGGGCGTGGGCGTCGCCTTCGTTGTCAGCCTGACGTTCGCCAGTCAGCTCTGGCTGATTGTGAGCGAGCCGGCCGTGGCTGCGCTGAAGCAACTGGGTCTGCCCGATCCGCGCCTGACCCAGATAGCGCCCATGGAAGTGTTCAACATCATCTACGTCAAGCTGCCTATTCTCACGGCGATATTTCTGGCGTCTCCATGGGTCCTCTATCAGGTATGGGCGTTCATCGCGCCGGGACTCTACAAGAAAGAGCGCCACTGGGCCGGGCCGTTCGTAATATGTTCGGCGGGCTTGTTCATTCTGGGCGGCCTGTTTGCGTACTATGTAGCCTTCCGCTTCGGACTGGTTTTCCTGCTCGGCATCGGCCGGGACATCAAGATCCAGCCGATGGTATCCGTGACCGAGTATTTTGACCTTTTTGTCAATGTTACGCTCGGCGTCGGATTGGTCTTTGAACTGCCCATTCTGATTTTCTTCCTGACGCTGCTGCGCATCGTCACGCCCGGGTTCCTGCTGCGCAACTCGCGTTACGCCATCCTGATCATCGTGATCCTTGCGGCGATTGTCACGCCCACTCCGGACGTTTTCAACCTGATGCTCTTTGCGGTCCCGATGTGCCTGCTGTTTTTTGTGGGCATTTTCGCAGGTTATTTACTGATTCTCAGCCGTGAAGGCAAGCGGTTCCCGTGGCGTTACGTCTTGTACGTCATCCTGGCAGTACTAGCCGTGGTGGCGGGCGCGGCGTACCTGGCCGTAACAAAATACGGATATAGGCTAGTACTCTCCTGGCCATTTCTGACGAAATAAGGGACTATTTTCTCATTGGTCTTTGCGCGCGTACGGGCTACCATGCACGTAGTCGGCTGCAGTGCTGTCGCCGCGGAGCCCGTCCCATGGATTTATTCAAAGTCATAGATGAACTGCGTGAAGAGAGAAAGCGGCTGGACTACACGATCAAGGCGCTCGAAAACATCATGGAGGGGGAGGAGATTGCCTCCTGGGTCAAGCCGTCCAAGCGCCGCGGCCGGAAGTCGATGAGTCGTGAAGAGCGGCAGAGAGTATCCGATCGTATGCGGCGATACTGGGCCGCGCGGCGCAAGAAAGCCGCTCAGGAAACGGTCTCCTGAAGCCGGCTGGAGCGTCCACGTGTGCTTGTGCCGGCTTGACACTGCTCGTTTCAACTCGCTACAGTGAAATTGCCTACCAAACGCGCCCGTAGCTCAGCTGGATAGAGCGTCTGGCTACGAACCAGAAGGTCGGGTGTTCGAATCACCCCGGGCGTACCACCTAGCCGTCAGTCGAATGCTTTAGCATGATCAGATGCGGCGAATCCTTCTACTGTTCTCCATTGTTCTTGCAGCCCAGGCGGCGGAACCCGATCGCGTCGAGCGGCTGCTCGCGGAATTGTCCGAGGCTTACGGCCCGATCGGTTTCGAGGGCCCGGTCCGCGCAATCATGCGGCGCGAGCTGACGCCTTACGCTGCGCGATTCGAAACCGACGGTCTGGGCTCGTTGATCGCCGTCGCCCCGGCCTCCGATGCCGCCGCACCGCGCCTCATGCTGGCCGCGCACATGGACGAGCTGTCGCTGCTGGTCAAGCACATCACACCGGAAGGGTTCGTCAAGTTCCTCCCGGTCGGCGGCTGGCTCGATCTCGCGCTGGTCAACCAGCGATTCGTCATCCTCACGCGCAAAGGCCCGGTCACCGGCGTCTGCGCGCTCAAGACTCCGCACATCATGTCCAGCGAGGAGCGCTCCCGCATCCCGCGTCGCGACAACCTGTTCATCGACGTCGGCGCAACCAGCAGACAGGATGCCGAGGAGCGCTTGGGCATCCGGCCCGGCGACCCCGTAGCGCCCCAGAGCCGCTTCGAAAAGCTGAAGGGCGGGAATCTGTATTTGGGCAAGGCGTGGGACGACCGCGCGGGGCTGGCGGTGATCGTGGAAGTGATGCGGCGCCTGAAGCAGACGCCCGCGCCCTGTTCTGTCTACGCCGTGGCGACGGTGCAGGAAGAGGTGGGAGTACGCGGCGCGAAGACCGCGAGCTACCTGGCAAAGCCGGACATCGGCATCAATCTCGAAGGGGGCGTGGCCGCCGACCACCCGGGCATCACCGCGGATGAGGCGCAGGAGCGGATTGGGGGCGGTCCCGGCATGTTCCTGCACGACAGCTTCATGCTCCCGAACGTGAAGCTGCGCGATTTCATCCTGGACACGGCCAAGGCGAAGGGAATCCCCGTGCAGTTCGAGATCCTGAGCGGCTATGGCGAGGACGGAGCGGAGATGCAGCGCGCCTACGGCGGCGCCCCGAGTATCAACCTCACGGTCCCAACGCGGTACATGCACAACCACAACGGCATCATCAGCCGAGCCGATTTCGACCGCACCGTCGATCTCGTCACCGAGGTGATCCGCCGCATGGATCCAGCCACGGTGAAGCAATTGAAAGCCTTCGACTGAGGGGCAGCCCGGCCCGCAGCGATTCGACGAGCGTCGTTATCGGAACTTCGACATCACCGGCCGATGCGGACCCGGCACTTTCCGGGAACGGTTTCTTTTCATCCGTAGCCACTTATTGAAACTGAGGTAAAACAATGCCATGATCTTTATCTGAAGCAAGGGCAACTTCAGTGCAGGTCTGGGCGCACGATGCGTGCAGTCGCAGCTCTGCACTGAAATCAAGACGAGTCTGTGAGGCTTGTCCACACTGCACGATCACACGGAGGCACTAGATGGGAATTTCCTAGGAGGAAACATGTTCGGCACAGGAGCAAGAAAACTGAGCGGTGTCCTACTGGTTCCGCTGATCGCGATTGTCTCGCGGGGGGCTTTTTCGCAGGACGTTACGTTCAGCAAGGTCAGATACGCGTCTATCGAGCAGCCCAGGGAAACAGACGTGACCCTTTCGCTCACCGAATCGAAGATCGTGGTCAAGAGCAAGAAGGCGAGTAAGAAGGTGAAGGCCTGTAATAACGAGATTTCTTACTCTTCTATTGACTCGATGTCCTATGCGGCAGCCACGCGCCATCGGCTCGGTGAAGGAGGAGCGCTCGCGGGATTTTCTCTTGGCGCGAGTGCCGTCATCATGGCTACCAAGACAACCAGCTATTGGCTGCGCATAGACTACCACGAGGGCGAGACCAAGCGGGTCGCTATACTGCAACTCGACAAATCCGAATACGAAAACGCGCTGACAGCCCTGAAGTCCAAGAGCGGGAAGCAAATAGCGACATTGGATTCAAAGACCCCAAACGAGCTGTTGCCTACCGCGGGCAGCAAGAACGTAGACAAGGTGGTTCCGTTTGGGATGGAAGAAGTCGTAGCGGCCCTGAGGCCTGCCATGGAGAGTTATGGATGCAAGGTGACAACGGCAAGAAAGGGTCTCATACAGTGTAAGCGGGCACGAGCGTACTCGGAGCGGACTGGCGCTGGCGCTGAGAAGATAACTGCCAGGTTGGAGCCGAAGGGCGCGCAGACACGCGTCCGAATTCAGACTGGTAAAGGGATGGTCGGCAGACTGGGAAAGAGGAACTGGTCGACGCCCATCTATCAAGCGATGCTGAAGACCTTGCAGGAACGTTAGCTCCGGTCGAAGGACTCCGTGCGGGGATGAATCCTGACACCCAGCGTCAGCCTGAACCCACGCCCTTCCAGACCTGGAAGCCAAATCCAGCTGGGCGTACCACCTGAATTCAAGCCTCAACGGCTGAAGATTCCTGCCTTGTCCCAACGGGCGATGACATCCTGCACCAGAGCTGTCATCTTCTCCACCACGGCATCGAAGTACTGTTGTGCCTTGCCTTGGTCGAAACGCACGTAGCCTTGTCCGGGCTGGTACAGGATGATGGAGGCCGGGAACGGGTAGGCCGACCAGGCTCCGGCCGGCGGACGGGGCATGGCCAGCGAGTTGTCGTAGCGCTCCGGTCGAACCAGGTTCGGATCGATGGCCTGGAGGAAGGCCGTCTCGTTCCATCCCGCGTGCCCGCCATCCTCGCCAAACACTTTCAGGGTCACATCCGAACAGATCGCCCACCAGTTCGTCACCAACGTGCGCACGTGTTTCTCGCGCCCCACGGATTCGGCAACGCGGTTCAGAATCTCGGTTTGCGGACCTCCATGTCCGTTTACGATAATGATGTTGCGGAAACCCATGCCCGCCAGTCCGGCAAGCAGGTCCTGCAGGTAAGGGCCGTAGGCGGGTCCGGAGATGGTGAGGCCGCCGGCGTAAGCGTCCAGGCTGCCCGTCACGCCGTAAGGCACCGCGGGCGCCACGAGCGCGTTCAAGCGGGGCGCCATCTTGCGGGCCAGGGCAAGGGGCGCGATGGCGTCGGCTCCGTTCGCCGCCGCGCCATGCGCCTCGAGCGTGCCGGTGGGCAGCAGGACCGTGGTCACCCGCGACGGCACCAGTTCGCGAATCTCCATCCAGTTGAGTTCGCTCATCTCGCGGCTGCGCGGTGTTTTCGGAAATGCCGCCGCCAGCGACACAGCGGCGCATAGGAACACCCGGCTGAGAGGGTGACGCATCATGGCCCTCAGCTTACCACCGGCGCCGGTCGCGGGAAGTCCCGCGCACCGCGCTCAGGTATACTACGGTTGCTGGGGATGATTTCTTTCGTTATCCGACACTGAAGATTCGGGAGAACTGGGCCATGTGGATTGCAGGGATCGTTATCACTTTTCTTGTCGTCCTGGGAATCTATGAGTACCGGCTGCGGAAACCGGACCACCTTATCCTGTACGAAACCGCCGGAACGATCCGGCTGCGCGGCGGCGCGTTTTACCCGCGCCACTTCAGCCTCGCGCTGCCGGGAACCACGCACCAGACCGAACTGAAGATCGACAGCATCGCGCGCGGAAGCGTCCCGCTACGGACCACGCTGGCCGTCACCGTCGCTCCGAGCCGGGACAATCTCTTGAGCCTGGTCCGCGTGGGCGGATGGCAGCGCGACGCCGTGGTCAAGGCGTCCAGAGAGTTTGAAATTGTGATCCAGGGCATCGTCAAGGCGTTCACGGAGGGGTGCCTGATCGAGGACCTGTCGTCCGAGGATCTGCAGCAGCACCTTTGGACCGGCGCCGAGGTGCGCGCTGCCCGGTTCGGCCTGGAGTTGGTTTCGCTGACGGTCCAGTCGGTGGACGCGGTCGATGCCGAGATCGCCGAAGCCATGCGGCGGCGCGAGTCCGCCAGGATCCTGGAGCAGACCGAGCAGCTCAACCAGGCGGCCCGCGTCTCTGCCGCGCGCGCCAAGCTTCAGGCCGACGAGCAGATCGCCCTCGCCGAACATGAGCTGGAGTTGAAGCGTTCCGGACTGCGAGAGGAGGAACTCGCCAGGGAAGCGGTCCTGGCCGAGAAGCGCACCAGTGAGGAATTGAAGCGCAGCCGGATGAAGCTGGCTTATGAAAACGAAGAGCTGGCCCTGCTGAAGAGCAGCCCCGAACTGCTCCTGCTGAGCCCGCAGGCGGCACGCCTGGCCGAAGCGAGCCAGAACCTCAAGAACGCACGCACCATCGTTTCGCTGTGGTCTTCGGATGCCGAGCGGGAGTCCCGGCTGTCCAGCCTGTTCCAGCGGTTCCTCGAACTGGTTCTGGAGGGCGACAAGAAGCAGTTGAAGCCCGATGGCGGCGAGGGCGACTAGCCCGCCGCGATAGCGCCGCACGCCGTTGGTGGAAGCGCGTATGCGTGAGATCCAACCCCAGCCGATCGAGCCTCCGGAGGCCGCCGGCACTCCGCCGCAACCGCAGAGGTCTTTGCCGGACCTGTTCGCCCTTCGACCCGTCAAGGCAGCGGTGGTGTCGGACATCAGCGAAGCGACCGTCGCCTCGTCGGTGCCCGCCGATGAGCGGGTGAACTTCCACATCGGCAACCCGGTGCAGGATCCCCGTCTGGTGGAACTCTACGCGCGGATCGCGCTGGGTTTGCCTCCGGCGAAAGCCGCCACGAACGGCGACCTCGCGGGCGCACTGTGCGGTGAACTCGGCTGGACGGCGGAAGAACGGGATAAGGCGGAGTTTCTGCTCGAGTTGATCCGCAGGAGCGCTCCCTACCTGCCGCGCGGCGGGTACCTGCGGAATAAGCCCGGCGAGCTGATCCGGCTGTTCAACGAATGGTTGACGAAGCAGCGCGAGCCGCTCTCTTACGATTTCGGTGAGAAGACCGGCCGCCGTGAAGTCATCCTGGCTTCCGGCGGGATCAGCGAGGCGCTGCGGGTGTTCTTCCACGGCCTGGCGACCAAACTGCAGCACCTTCCGGCGACAATTTTCACCCACGGGATTCGCCTCCCGGACCATGTGCGCCAGTTCGACGGCCTCGATTTCCACGAACTGGCGGACGACGCAGCCGAGGCGGTGGAAACGCTCGATCGCTCGGTGACGCGGAATGCGTCGACCCCGGCGTTCGTGGTGCTCGGCAAAGTGCTTACCGAAGAGCAGCGGCGCGCTTTGAGGATACTGAGCCGGGACCGCCCGCTCTTCATCGTCGAAGCGAACGACGCCCCGAATCATCTGTCGCTGGCGCGCGAGGCGAAGATGATGGACCGCACCTTGCGGTTCCTCACTCCCGCGATCTTCTCCCCGCGTCTCGCACCGTTCGCCACGGTTTTCATCGCCGGATACGAAGAGTTCGTCCGCATGATCGAGACCGTGCATTTTCAGCTCAAGGGCACTCCGTCGGCGGCCGACGTCGAACTGCTGACGTTCCTGGTGAAGCACGGCTCGCGCGGCGAGGAACCGCGGCAGCCTTCCGGGGAACCCCTGTACCCGGAAAACTCGCCGTTCTTTCCGGAGCTGCACCGGACGGCGTCCGCCGCGATCGCTCGTACGGAAGCCCGGAACGCGCACCTGGCCGGCGCGCAGGTCGCGCGCCTTGAGGAGCGGCTCTCGCACGTGGTGGAGCGCGTGGCCGGGCGTTTAGCCGATTTGCGCGTGACCGGAGGCTACGCCGCTCTGGCGGCCGATCCCTTCGCGGGCCTGGCGTTCGAGCGAATCCTGGACGCGCTGCCGGACGGCCGGGCAGAACTCCTGGAGGCGTTCAAAGTCTGCTTTCTGCGACACCATTCCGAGTACCGTCTGGACGCTTCAATGGTGGTGAGCGGATCGGCGCGCACGGCGCTCGGCCTGCTCGGATTTCATTGCGGAATCCGCGAGGTTGTCATCCCGGACCTGAGCTGGACCTACGAGCACTGCTTCCCGAGCGTCACATCCGTTCCCCTCACGCCGGACTTCGAACTGGAGGTGGAGCGCCTCATCGCGACGGTTGAAGACAATCTGCGCCGGGACCCGGCCTGGGGCAGCCACGGCGCCCTGGTGATCAACAACCCCCACAACGCCACGGGCCAGGTTTTCAGCGAAGACGCGCTGCGGACCTTGCTGCGCCACCTGCTGGGGCGGGGAGTTTTCGTCATCGACGATCTGTCCTACCAGAACGTCGCTCCCAGCCGCGAGCTGGCGGGGCCCATGACCCTGCGGCAGATGACCAACGAGCTTGCGCGCCTCGGATACATCTCCACGGAGCAGGCGGACCGGGTGATCACGGTTCATTCGCTATCCAAGACCGATTGCCTCGCGGGCGCGCGGTTGTCGGTGGTGGAGATTCGCGACCCGGATTTACGCGCGCGCTTCGAGGCCGTCAACCGCGGTATCGTGCCCAACACCGGCGCCATCCTCCTGGCGTACCTGTTCTACCGGCAAGGCTCCCAAAGCGCCGGTTCCTACTGGAGGCTGCGCAACCTCATCTTCGAGGAGCGGATGAGCGCCATCGAAAAGGCGGTTACGGACTTGCCGGCAAACCGCAATCCGTTCGGCATCGCCATCACACGCCCCGCCGGCAGCATGTACCCGCGAATGACGCTTGCCCGGCTGCCGGCCGGCATCTCGCTGGACTGGATTGCTTCCGGGCTCGCCCGCCAGGGGATCGGCCTGATCCCGCTCTCCACATTCGCGCACACGGAGGAGGGGTTCGAGATTGCCCGAAAGTCGTTCCGCATGACCCTGGGCGGCACCGACGGCGCCGATCGCCTGACGACCAAGACGCGGCGGGTTCTGATCGACCTGAACCGGCTCATCGCCGAAGAGGAATCCCATTACAACCGCAAATGGTTCGCGCTCTCCGGCCGGCGTGGTCATCCGCGGCTGGACCGCTCCGCCGTCCGGAGGCAATGGACAGCGTTCGCCGAAGAAGCTGCCGCCGGTTGCCGCGAACTGCTGCGGGCCGAAGCGGCGTCGCCGGAGAGGTTCCTGAAGGACCGCTTGGACGTGTTCGGCTCGCGGCTGGACGACAAACTGGAACTGGCCGAGGAGCGGCTCGCGCTGGCCGGGGAGAGCGGCAGGCTCGAGCGCATCCTGGAGCAGGAGTTCTGCAAAGACGACCTCGCCCGGCGGCAGCGCGAATTCCGGACGCGGCTCTACGACCGGACCGTTCACCCCACGCAGATGTACTCCATCCGGTCCGAGTTGATATGGGAGCGGGTCATCGACAGTCTCCTGGCGCAGGACCCGGCAGCGCGCGAATTGGTTGCGCCACTCGCGCGCGAGCTTTCCCGGGAGTTTCTCGGTCTCAACGTGGCGATCGATTCCCGGGGGGAAGGCGAGGAACTGCTGTTGGATCTCGGCGCGGTGATCGCTGCCGAGGATTTCGCCCGCTTCCACTCACGGACGGACGCTCGCGGCTTCCTCTCGTACTGGGGCGATTGGGACGGCAGCAACCGCCCGTCGGGGCAGGGGCACCACCTCATCGCAACCGTCCTCATGGAAAACGTCGCCCGCATGGGGCGGCTGTTCCAGATGTTGCTCAAGGCCGGCCATTCACTGCAACTGGCCCCGCAACTCATCCAGGAAGTGAACCGCCTGCCGCTCACCAACCGGCGGTTCGGCGCGCTGTTTGACGAAATCACGGGCCTGACGACGCAACTCGAGCACCGCTACCGCGGCCTGCTGCCTTACGACGTCCAGCCGGGGGTGATCCGCAAGCTCGGGATGAAGCTGCGGCTGGCGCGCGATCCGCTGTTCTCGCTCTGGGAGCACAACGATCGCCTGGAGCGGCGCATGCTGGAGCTGCGGCGCAAGCGCCGGGACACGCTGGAGTATTACTTCACGCTCAACAAGTCCTTGCGCAAAACCCTGCACGCGCACCTGGGCGATCTATGCAAACACCTGAAGGACCCCGCGTTCGCACTGGCCGCGGCCGGCTACCGCGATCTGCTTCAGCGTGTCGTGATCACGCCGCGCATCCACCAGAACATGGTGACGTCACCGGATCCATTCGCTATCGACACGACCGTCCACAACCTCGTCGAGTTGAACGAGATCGCCGGAAGGCAGGGCAATCCCGGCATGGTGCTGGCGCTGCAGGTGAGCATGTCGTCGGACGCCGAGGCCCTGATCTCGCTCGATCGCAAATTGCGGGCCGAGCGGGAGCGCGTGATGCGTTCCGGTTGTCCGGATCTGCCTTCGACCTGGCTGGTGCCGCTGTTCGAGGATTTTGAGGTGGTGCGCGAAGTGCCGGCATATCTAGGGAAGCTGTGGGACTACGCCGTCCAGAGCCGCCGCCTCAGCGAGACTGCGGAACAACGCTTCTCCGAAATGGTCTGCGAGTTGTTCGTCGCCGGGTCCGACCTCAGCCAGCAGATCGGCCAGACTGCCGGATTGTCGGCTTTCAAGAAATCGAAGTTCGAAATCGTGCGATGGCTGGCCGAGCGTGGCCTGGTGGGCGACGTGCGCATCAAGATGGGCTGCGGCGAACCGATGCAACGGCAGGGCGGCTACTACGCCCCGGTTTCCGGCCGCCCGGGTTTCCTGCTTACTCCAGAGAACGAACGCGCGCTCGGCGCATCCGTGGAAGCCTCGGCCAAGCGCAGCGCCCGGTACGCCACCACTCCGCTAATGGGCCTGTTCGCGAGCGGCGACCTGATGACGTTCCAGAGCAACCTGTCTGAGCGCCTGCGTCATATGCCCGTCGCGGAACTCGCGCAGGTTTTCTATCACGTCGCCCAGGCCCAGCGTTTCTCGGCGAACGAACTGTACCGGGCGGCGGAGCCTCTCACGGAAACCCGACTCCAATTCACCAATCGCGGGTTGCAGGAACTCCGGCGCCTCACCATGGGGATCGAGGACGAACTGCTCGACGAGTTCATGAAGCTGGCGACCGAGAACTTCCGCCGCATCCTGTACGGCCGGGAGGAAGACGTTGTGGGCGTCTATGTGATCTCGTACTTCATCGCGCGCACCCTGCCGCCTCTGCGCGACCGGCCGACCGTCCGCCCCACGCCGGGCCTCACCGCCAGCCGCGGCCAGAAGATCCTGGAGCGGATCGCGGCCACCATTCCGCTGGCCCGGCACGGGAGCAGCTTGCGGGCCATCGCGCACAACCAGGCACAGACGTTCGTGATCGGCATCAACCAGCTCACCACGGGCCTGTTCCGGGCCCTGAACGCGTTCGCACGCCAGCGCTCGTCGGAAGGGGAAGGCGAGGGCGTGCTGGCCGACCGCATCCTGCCGCACCTGCCGGTCTATGAGATCCTCCAGACCCTGCGCCTCTACCAGGACGTAGACTTGCGCTGGCTCAAAATCATGGAGAAGGCCTTCCCCGCCGGCAACTCAGCCTTCACCATTCTTCGGGAAGACGCCGACTCCATCGCGACGATTGTGCCGTTCTTCCAGAAGGAGGTCCTGCGGCGGCACGGCGTGAACGTCTCGGAGTTTTTCGAAGGCGACCGCTTTCCGCCGCGTCTGCTTCCCACGCTGAGGCCGGACCTGGCGGTGCTGCTGCAGCCGGATCTCTTCAACACCAGTGTGGACGGACTGATGGGCGCGATCGGCGGCAAAGTGCCGTCGGGCTGGCGCAAGGAGGTAGAGCGGCTTCTGAATCTGCCCCGCGAAATCCAGGGATGGCGCGAGAAGGCGTGGGGCTTGCTCCAGGAGCCGGTGTTCGCGCGCGTATCGAGTTTCGTGGAACTGGCGACGGCGCTCCATTCAGTCGCGCAGCGAAGCTCCGTTTCTGAAGCCGGGCCTCCGCCGGTCATGCGCCGAAAGCCGCGGAATGCGGCGTCGTTCCTGAACAGTCCGGCCGAGGATTCCCTGCAACAATTTCTGCATGCGGCCTTCGAATACCTTTCCACGCTGCCAACGGGGTCGGTGGAATTGCCGACGAGCATCGTCAGGGCAATGAAGGAAGTGAAGCGCATCGTCCGGATTGAAGAACAGGCCCTCCCGGCGCGCGAGCAGGACCTGCTGCGGTTCTATCTGCTACAGATTGCGCGGGCCACGGGCGAGAACGGGTGATGACGGAGCGGCGCCGCCGCCACTTGCCGCTCCAAGCGTTATCCTGGAATTAATGTCCCAGATGCATGATGAAATCCGGCAGCAGCCGGAAGCGCTTGAACGCACTTTATCCGAAGGATTGAAATTGACCGAGAAGTTGCGCCGCCGGTTTGAGAAGTCGCGGCCGCGCCTGATCGTTCTCGCCGCTCGCGGCACGTCCGATAACGCCGCGCTGTTCGGACGGTACCTGCTGGAGATTACAACCGGCATCCCGGTTTCACTGGCTGCGCCGTCGGTATTCACGCTCTATCGCTCCTCGCTCGACATGAAGGATACCCTCGTGGTAACTGTCTCGCAGTCGGGCGAATCCACCGATATCGACTACGTTCTCGAGCATGCCGGCAAGTATGGCGCCGCTACCGTCGGCGTCACCAATGAGCCTGCCAGCACCATGGCACGCCTGGCGGAAAGTACATACCTGGTGCGCGCGGGAAGGGAGAAGAGCGTAGCCGCCACGAAGACCTACAGTGGCCAGGTGTTGTGCTTCTACCTGCTGGCATATGCGCTGGGCGCCAAGATACGCGTGGAAGATTTACGCCGGCTGCCGGAATGGGCCGCCTCCTCGCTCACGCTCGAAAAGCAGATCGCCGCTTGCGCCGAAAGGTATCGCTTCATGACGCATGCCGTCGCCGTCGGGCGGGGTTTGAACTACTCCAACGCGTTTGAGTTCGCGCTGAAGTTGATGGAGACCTGCTATGTGGTCGCCGAGCGGTTCTCTATCTCGGATTTTCAACACGGCCCCATCGCCATGGTCGAGCAGTCCTTCCCCGTCTTCATGTTCGCGCCGAGCGGCGTAACATGGCCGACCACGAAGGAAATGCTGACGCGGCTCGACCATCTGAAGGCCGACACCCTGCTGATCACGGATCGCAGCAACAAAGAGGTTCAGAAGATGGGTCGCCCGACGATCACCGTGCCGCTGCGGCTCGGCCGTGCCAACACGGTTCCCGAGGAGTTGTACACGCCGATCCCGTACATCATCCCGGGGCAGTTGTTTGCGGCGTGCCTGGCGTCCGACAAGGGCCTCGACCCGGATCACCCACGGTCGCTCTCGAAAGTCACCCGCACACTCTAGCGCCGCGGATGCGGCGCGGAATTCAGGTTTGGACCTGATTGAAATCTCCACTCGGAAACCAATATGATCTGATTTGGGTTCCGAATTGGAGGAGAATGTGCGTTTCTGTGCCGATGGGAGTTTTTTGCGCAGGCTAGCGCTCCTGGCGGCGGTATTCGCCCTGCTGGCGCCGTGCGTAAGGGCCAGCGCGATCTACATCCAGCCGATTCAGGTTTGCAGCGATACCGGGACGGCGTGCGCTAACGCCGGTCAGACGCTGCTTGAAGCCGAAGACGACAAGATCTGGGCGCAGGCCGGCCTGGACGTGAGCTTCAATTCCTGGCATTATTTCAACGAAACCGATTACCTGGACATCGCGGACGACGCGGAACTGTATTCGCTGTTCGGCACCCCGGGCCACGGCCAGAGCGGCGATGCGACCGTGATCAGCATGTGGTTTGTCGACGTGCTCTACCCCGCCGGTTCGAGCACGACATTCGGCATCTCGCTCATGCCCGGCAACGCCATCGCCATTGCCAACGCCGTCTTCTCATCCAACAGGATTGACACGCTGGCGCACGAAATCGGCCACAGCCTGGGGCTCGGCCATTACACGGGACCGGACCAGGCGGCCAACCTGATGACCGCCGGGACCGCCGGCCGGACTGTACCCACCGGCATCGGCGACATCTATCCCGACGGCGCCGGCCTAGACCGGTTGACCGCGGACCAGTTGGCGATCGCCGCGGGTAGCGGCCTGATCCACGACAGCCCGGTGCCGGAGCCGTTGTCGGCACTTCTGGCGGGTGCCGGACTTCTGGCGCTGGCGATTATGCGCCGCGCGGGCTGAACGGGTTCACGCTCACGGCCCCGCCCGCCGGTTCAGAGAATTAGCGAACATTCGGGTCTCTGCTATCGTCATTCAGGGAGAAGGCGGGTGATGTCATGTTGACCCACGTCAAGACACTTGGGATTCTGAATGTCGTTCTGAGCGCTCTCGGAATCCTGGCGGCCGTGTTCGTGCTGCTGTTCTTCGGCGGCATCGCCGGCATAGTCGGAATGGCCTGTCAAGATGAAGGCCGGTTGATTGCCATGCCGATTCTCGGCATCATTGGATGCCTTATCTTCGTCTTCGTGATGCTGGTTTCGATCCCGGGCCTCATCGCCGGCGTGGGATTGCTGAAGCTGCGCCCCTGGGCGCGCGTGCGCTAGCGCAACTGCTTGTTGAACTGCTGGGTTTCGGACAGCATTTTCTCGAACTTGCGCTTCTGATTCTCGTCGAGAACCCGCAGGATGCGGGTCTTGCCTGCGGCGCGCACATCGTCCATCTGCGATTGCAGCATCTGGTAGTACTTCATGAAGTCGTCCAGCACGAGTTCCAGTTCCTCGGTCTGGGCGGGAGTCAGGTCCAACTCTTTCTTAAAGCGCTGGAGCGAAATATCCTTGCCACCTTCCCGCCAGCTCGGACTGGGCCGGCTGCCGCCGGGCCAGTGGTGCGACGCTACGCCCATGGCGACGGCCCCTGCAAGCGCGCCGCACAGGAAAATCAGCGCCAGCACGAACAGAAGCTGTGGGTTTTTCCAAGCGGGTTTGGCGGGCCCTAGCATGCTATTTCCCGGCTACTCCTGATAAGTCGCCAGCGTGACCAGAATCGTGTCGCGATCCTGCTGCGGATCGCCGCCGATCTCGGAAGCCGGCTGTGCGGGTTCGGCCATGATGGCTTCCGGCGCGGAAGCGGTGATGGGGAGGGACTGCTCCGTCGAAACCAGGTAACCGCCGAAGAGAACCAGGAAAACCAAGCTGGCGAACACGATCCGCCGCGAGAAACCGGGATCGAGAAATGCGCCCCAGAAACTCGGCCGCCGCTGCGAATCGATACGGTCCATGACGCGGGCGTAGAAACCGGGGCTGGGCTCGGCCTCTCCGGCTGGGCGTAACGACTGAATCACTGTCGCTTGCGAGCGCATGGCCTGCACCTCGAGCCGGCACGCTTCGCATGCGGCAAGATGCAACCCGACTTCAGCGTTCGAAGCCGTGCGGCTTTCCGCCGCGAGCAACTCTTCAAGGTGTTCCTTGATGAGCGAATGCATGGCTTCTTCCCTCAATCAACCTCTGACTGCTTTACTCCGGCTTTGTGGATCTGACGCCCACTTGCCTGGAGATTCATTTTATATGATCCGGAAGCGCAATAACTAAGCAATTGCCGCCCCCGTCGTGCGCGAAAGCCGGTTTGCGGCTTTCAACAGCTTCTGCCGCGCACGGAACAGCTTCACCTTGATGGTGTTTTCGTTCATTCCCGTCATTCCGGCGAGTTCCTCCACCGAATGACCTTCCACTTCCTTCAGCAGCATCAGCGTACGTTCTTCTTCGGAAACCTTCGCCAACAGCTTCATGGCGTAGTCGCGCCGCGCCAAATCTTCAGCAATGCTTTCGTGGTGGTCGCTGGCTGCTTCCGAATTCGACATCCGCCTGGCGTCTTCCTCGCTGAAATCGCTCTCGTACACCAGTTTGCGCACGCGCTTCTTGCGCAAGTAATCGTAACACTCGTTGACTGTGATCTTGTACAGCCAAGTCAACAGGGAACTGCGGAAGTCGAAACTGGAAATGGAAAAATAAACCTTTGCAAATACCTGTTGAGCGATGTCTTCGGCGTCGTTGCGATTCCTGAGCACGCCGTGAATGATCGAAAACACCTTCGACTGGTAGCGCTCCACGATTTCGCGAAACGCCAATTCGTCTCCGGCTTGCACGCGGCGAACCAGGGCCGCTTCTTCACTTGTCCGATGATCCACGGTTCGTGTCTTGGCCCGCCCGGCCGATCCGGCTGCTGGAAACGGGAGTACACCGCTGAAGCCGCTCATACCTATAGGGTCCGACGTTACGCGATCCCTTGCGGTTTCAGTGAAACCAAGCCTTACGGTCCTCTCCCACTGATTGTCTCTCATCCCGGCCCGCTATCGCATCCGCCCGGCTCCCTGAATCATCAGACATAGGGGCGGAAGGCCATATTGACGTGCTAGATTGGGATTAGGAAGGGCAATCCGCACAGGAGTGCATAGATTATGATCCAACTGACTCAGAAGGCTGTCGAGAAGGTAAAAGAGATCCTGGATACCCAGGAGCCGAAACCCGCCGGCCTGCGAATTGCCGTTGTTGGCGGTGGCTGTTCGGGCTTCAACTACTCCATGGCTTTCGAATCGAACCCCGGGATGCTTGATAAGACCTACAACTTCGACGGGCTGAATGTCTACATCGACCAGGCCAGCATGCTGTACCTGGACGGAGCCGAGGTGGACTACGTCGAGACCCTGGAAGGCGCCGGCTTCAAGTTCAATAATCCGAACGTCAAGACCACCTGCGGTTGCGGCAGTTCATTCAGCGCCTGATCCCGGTCAGGAGCCGCTGCGCGGAGCCGCCACCTGGAATTCGAGCAGGTTCTCGGAGACTTTTAGACCTTTCGAATCAATAACTTCAGCAGCCAACCGGTAGTCTCCCACGTGGCTTGCTTTCCACACCACATCCCCCCGCCTGGCTGTTGAATCCGCTGCGATTGTGCCCTGGAACTCCCCTTGCGCCACGGTCTTTCCGCCGGCCTCCTGAATGCGCCAGCGGATCGTCGCGCCCGGGAGTTCCGTCCATCGGTCGTTGATCGCCCACACCCCCACCCGCACCTCCTCGCCCGGCTGCCAGCGGTCGCGGTCGTACTCCAGGCTCGCCAGGACCGGCTGAAAGCTGCGCTGGACGGTGTAGTAGACCTTGTGGGGCACCCGGTAGAAGTCGATACAGGCCATGGTGACCGACGGCCAGATGTCGATGGCGTGGAAGTGGAAGATGCCGCCAGCGTCGTATTTGCGCCGCCGCATGCGCTCGATGGCGAGCTGAAACAAGCGCGAGACGTAGTCCTGCGTGCGCGGGATGTACTGTTCGAGCGTCAGGCCGGCCGGGTCGCCCCAAGCGCGCATGGCTTCCGGGATCTGCAGCTTGTGGAAGATCCAATCCTCGGCGTGGTCTCTGATAGGCCAGGCATTGGGCATGAACTTGATCAAGGATGAGTAGTTCGGCAGCGCGGTGGCCCCGAGCTCGGTTACGAACTTCTCTTCGAGCTTCCCGTACTGCCAGATGTCGCCGCTGTACCAGCCGTAGTAGACGTGGGCGTCGCCATAGCGCCCGGTGGAGCGTACAGCTAACCGATGTTGCGGATCGTTGAAAAACAGCCTCGGCGCCAGGTGCTTGGTCAGGTCGCGATAGTTCTCAAGGTCCTCTTCGTCGCTGGTGGACCAGGCCATGACGGAAGGATGGTTACGCGCATAGCGTATGTGCGGGTCATAAAGCTGGGCGGCGCGCAGAGAAAACTCGCGGTCGTGCGGGTACCACGCTTCCAGGAAGTCCTGCCAGATGAGCACGCCGTTTTCATCGGCCAGATCGTAAAACTCGCGGTTGGTGAAGTGGCAGTGGATGCGGATGGTGTTCACGTTCATGCCGAGCATGAGCTTGAAATCCCGTTCATTGGCCGCCCGGTCCATCTCCGAAAGGAAGAGGTTGTAGTAGTAGTTGGTGCCGCGCACGAAGAAACGCTTGCGGTTCAGGTAGAAGTTCCAGCCGATGCTCTCGATCTCGCGAATGCCCACGGCGAGGGTCTTGCCATCCACCGGAGCGCCTGCCGGGTCGAGCAGCCGTACATCCAGCGTGTAAAGGTTGGGCTTGCCGTGATCCCAGGTCCACCACAATTGAGGATTCTCGACATTGAACGCCAGTTGCGTATGGCCCTCGGTGGCCGCCGCGCGAATACGGTAGCTCTCGTTCGAGGTGAAATTGCGCGGCCGCAGCGTCAGCTCCCATTGGGCGCCGTCGCCGGGCGCTTCGGCTTCGAGGTCCACCTCAACCGCCGCTCCCTTGTCCACCAGGCGCGTGTTCACCGCCACGTCGCGGATGCGGGCGGCCGCTCCCGCCACCAGGCGCACGCTCCGCGTGATGCCCAGCGCGGTGATGTCGTCCGGCTTCTGGTCCACATTGCCATAGGAGCCTTTGACGTAGTAGGGGCGGTGGCGCCAGTAGTAGGTGACCGGCGTCCAGACGCGCACCAGCAGTTCGTTTTCCGCGCCGAACTTCACTTCGCCGGTTACGTCGTACTCGTAGGGATCGATGTAGCCTTCGTGCCGGCCCAGGGCGTGCCCGTTCAGGAACGCGTCGGCATAATAGTCGGTGGCGTCGAATTCGAGCCGCAACTGCTTTCCGGACATGGCCTGCGGAGCGCGGAAGCGTTTGCGGTACCACCACTCCTTGTAGCTGACCCAATCGGCATCGTGGGTGTAAATCTTGGACGGGTCCAGCCACTGAATATGCGCACTTCCCGGTACGCGCACCTTACGCCACTCCGAGGACGGTCCGGCGCCCTTCTCTCCCCACGCCAGTTCCCATTCGCCGTCCAGGCCAAGAGTTGGCGGCTGAAAGGCGGCCGGGGCGGGGACGCCGGTTTCGACGCGATAATCCAGTTCACGCTCCGCCAGGGGATCCGCCGCAAGGCTTCCCTTTTCCGGACCCGCCACTTTCACCAGCAGCGGGTTGCGCAGGATCCGGTTCTCCTTGCGTGCCTCCATCACGGTGTTGTCGCCCTGCCAGTGTGGGAACGTCAGTGCGATCCGGGTCCGACCGCCGGGAACCTTGGCCTCGAAGCGCCGCGAGCCGATGCCGGTCCAATCCAGCTTCTCGTCCAGCGCCACAATGCCCAGCGCGCCGTAATTCTCCTCCCGCCGGTAGTAGACCGCGTTGCCGCCGGGCAGCTTCTTCCATGTGTGCGGGCCGATTTCGTGGTCCGGCGGCTCCTCGGGTTCGGGCCCCGTGGGCCAGCCGTATTCGGAGCCGTTCACAAAGCGGTCGAAGGGCAAGTACGGCAGGGCGCTCACGGCGGCGAAGCGGAAGCCACCCGTGGCCGACCATTTGAGCCAGGCGCTATCGGCGGTCCACGTCATCTCCCAGGAGGTGGTTGCGTTGGAAAGGCGCACCCGCGCGCGCAAAGGGCCGGCTTCCAGGAACTCCACTTTGGTAAAGCCGCCGCCCGTCTCCGGCGTCGTCCACCCGGTGTTCTCACCCGTGACGCCCGTAGGACCACGCTCGGGGACTTTCTCCGCGACGTGTATGTCGTCCTTCAACGCTTCGGCGCTTTCGGGCGTGGTCTCGACCAGGTTCAGCACGCGCTGCGGCCCGGCCGTGAGATTGTAGGCCTCGACGACCGCGGGAACCCCCGTGTCGATCATCACTCGGAAGTGGCTGTTGCCCAGTTCGACGCGCCGCATGCCCACCCTTCGCAGCACGATCGGGTTGCGGAACTTCGGTGCGCTCGGCTGGCAACAGGAGATCCGGTAGACGGGTAGCTCGCCGGGAATGAGCGAACCTGGAATCAGCAACTCGTTTCCCGCTATCTGCCAGGGGAGTTCCTCGCCCTTCGCGCCGGCCACAGTGAACGGACCGGGCGCACCCCCCAGTTTGTCGAACGGTATGGCGACGACTTCGTTCGTCCGCCGGTAGAGCCCCGTGGGCTCCTCCAGCCGCACCGTCCAGACTTCAGCCGCCCCCAGTGGCAGGCACAAAAGCACAGCAGCAAGTGATCGCATCGGCAGCGCCCTTTTACGATAATAGTCTTGCATGATCGAGAACCTCCTGACCGAGCAGCGCAATCCGGCGTCGGCGGACATCGATGCCGTGTCCACCGAAGAAATGCTCGGCGTGATGAACGGCGAGGACCGCAAGGTGGCCGACGCGGTGGCCAAGGAAATACCTGCCATCGCCAAAGCTGTGGACGCCATCGCGGCGGCCATGGCGAAAGGCGGGCGGCTGTTCTATATCGGAGCCGGCACCAGCGGGCGATTAGGCGTGTTGGACGCCTCTGAATGCCGGCCCACTTTCAGCGTGCCGGCCGAAATGGTGCAAGGCATCATGGCGGGCGGCATGGAAGCGCTGTACAAGGCGACGGAAGCCAGCGAAGACGACGCGGAAGCCGGCGCGCGCGATCTTGTGGCGCGCGGGTTCACCCCGGCCGACTCGCTGGTGGGCATTGCCGCGAGCGGCCGCACCCCTTACGTGCTCGGGGCCGTTCGCGCAGCCAGGAAGATGGGCGCTGTCACCGCCGGCATCAGTTGCACGCCAGACTCTGAGCTGAGCCGCGCCGTGGAGTTCCCCATCGCGCCCACGCCGGGGCCCGAGATCGTCGCCGGTTCGACGAGGCTCAAGGCCGGGACCGCCACCAAGCTGGTGTTGAACATGATCTCGACCGGGGTCATGATCCGGCTCGGCTATGTCTACGGCAACCTGATGGTGAACGTACAGCCGAGCAACGAGAAGCTTGTGGACCGCGCGCGGCGCATCATCTCGGCCGCCGCCGGCGTCGAGTACGCCCGCGCGGGCGAGCTGCTCGAAGCCGGAGGCCGCAACGTGCCGGTCGCCATCGTCATGGCGAAGTTGAACGTCGCGCGCGAGGAAGCGGAGCGGCGGCTCGCTGCCGCCCGGGGCCGTCTGAGGGCGGCGATTGGAGAGGGGGGCGCCCAGGCGCGCCACTAATTTATGGACAAGTTCGCAATCCACGGCGGCGTTCCGCTGCGCGGAGAAATCGCCGTTAGCGGCGCCAAGAACTCCGCGCTGCCGGTGCTGGCCGCCTGCCTGCTCACCGAGGATCCTGTCATCCTCCACCGCATCCCCCGAGTGCGCGACGTGCGCACCATGGAGAGGCTGATCGAGTACGCCGGCGCGAGCCTGGAGCGCAACGGCGGGCCGCTGAAGGTCACGGCCAGGGATATCACATCGCCGGAAGCGCCCTACGACCTGGTCAAGACGATGCGCGCTTCCAGCCTGGTGCTCGGCCCGCTGGTGGCCCGCTGCGGGCGTGCGCGGGTTTCGCTGCCGGGCGGTTGCGCCATCGGCGCGCGGCCCATCAACCTCCACGTGACCGGGCTTGAACATCTCGGCGCGCGCATTCGCCAGGAGCACGGCTACATCGAAGCGGAAGCTCCGCAAGGCTTGCGCGGCGCCATGGTGAGTTTCGACCGCATCACCGTCACCGGCACCGAGGATCTCATGATGGCCGCGGTGATGGCTCGCGGGGATACCGTCCTGGAGAATGCCGCGCGGGAGCCGGAAGTGACGGATCTCGCCGACCTGCTCAACAAGATGGGCGCCCGGATAGAAGGGGCCGGCACCTCCGTCATCCGCATCCACGGCGTCGATCACCTGCACGGAGCCGAGCACACGATCATCGCCGACCGCATCGAGGCCGGAACTTTCCTCATCGCCGGCGCCCTGACGCGCGGCGACCTGGTAGTGCGGGATTGTGTCCCCGAACACGTTCACGCGCTCACCGTGAAGATGCGCGAAGCCGGCGTCACCGTGGAGGATGCGGGTCCGGCGGCCATGCGTGTCACCTGCGCGGGCGCGCTCCGCTCGGTGGACATGATCACGGAGGAGTATCCCGGCTTTGCCACCGACCTTCAGGCGCAGTTCATGGCGCTCATGACGCAGGCCGAAGGCATTTCGCTGATCACCGAAAAGATTTTCGAGAACCGCTACATGCACGCGCCGGAACTGGTGCGCATGGGCGCCAACATCCGCATTGACGGACGGCAGGCGATCGTCGCCGGCCCACGCGAACTGGCTGGAGCCGCCGTGATCGCCTCGGACCTGCGCGCCAGTGCCTCGCTCGTGCTGGCGGGCCTGGTGGCGTGCGGGGAAACCGTGATCGACCGCGTCTACCACATCGACCGCGGCTATGAGAGGATCGAAGACAAGCTCTCCCGCGTGGGAGCGAAAATCCAGAGAGTGGGGTCAGCATGAGCACGCCGCCCGTACCGCCGCATAAGCATCACAGTCCCGGTTTTCTCGCCCTGGTTAACGACGCGAAGACGCGCGTCCGCGAGATTGATATCGAACAGTTCAAGCGCATGAGGAAGGCCGGCGAGAAGTTCCTGCTCGTCGACGTGCGCGAAGAAAGCGAGTTTGCCGCCGGGCACGCCGCCGGCGCCGTGCATCTCGGCAAGGGCATCATCGAACGCGACATCGAGACCCTTGTGCCGGATAGGTCGGCCTGCCTGGTGCTCTATTGCGGCGGAGGATTCCGCTCCGCCCTGGCCGGCGACAATCTGCGGAAGATGAGCTATACGAACGTCATTTCGCTCGATGGAGGCTGGAGGGCCTACGTGGGCGCAAACCTCCCCGTCGAGCGCTGATGCGGGCACGAATGTAAGCGGGGGCCCAGGGTTAAACCATGGGCCCGATGTGAACCGGAGCTTTCTTGCGCCGAGGCCGCGGCGTCCGCTTGGCGGCCGTTGAGCCTCCGGTCTTCGAGCCGGCCTTACGGCGCGTGGCTTTCTTGCGAGGCTTCGGCGGCTCGTCGACCGGAATAGCCGTGGGCTGTCCTTCCACGATAGGCTGCGGCTCGTCGGGCGGGGCCTCTTCTTCTTCCGCGGGGGCGGGCGCTTCCTCCGGCAACGCCGGCGGATAGAATTCCGCGCCCAGGTGCACCAGCAAGCCCTTTTCCTCGTCCGGCTCAATGCGCACAAGCAGCTTGTCCTGGGCGAAGTTGAGCAGCTCGGCGAATTCCTGGAAGCCGTAGTGGGTCGGATCGAACTGCGGATTCACCTCCCGCACCCACGCCGCCAAGTCGTCGGCGAGCACGCCGCTGTCCATCTCGATGCGGTGCGTCTCCAGCACATCCCTGAGCGTCGACAAAGCCTCGGCCGGATCCGCGACAGGCGTCTCGGGTTCCGCCGAGGGCTTCCGCCGGATGAGGTAGCGGCCTTCGCTGCCGCTCAGCTCTATATAGCCGGCGTTGCGCATCTTCTCGACGAAATCCGAAAAGCTTCCCGCGCCGTACGCCCTCTCGCTGAATCGCGAGTCGAGCTGCAGCATTGTCGACTTGAGCAGTCCGAGCTGCGGCTGCACGGAGCGGCGCTCGAGTACCTGCAAGGCCCTCTCCACCAGGGGCATGGCCTGGGCCAGGTCGAGCGGCGCGGGCTTCTGCCGCGGCGGGCGCTGGGATGGTTGTTGTTGCTGCTGCTGATGCTGCGAGCCGCGCGAACTCTTGTGCTGCGGGACATCATCGTCCAGCAGCGACTCGTAGCTGATGAACTCGTGGCAATTCTGCTGCAGAATCGTGCTGGTGAACGCCTTGCCTCCCACCACGAACACGGTCTTGCCGTAGGATTTCAGCTTGTTCACCAGCGGAATGAAATCGCTGTCGCCGCTCACAATGGCGAAAGCCGTTACGTTGGAGTGAGTGAAAGCCATCTCCAGCGCGTCGAGCGCAAGGTTGATATCGGCTCCGTTCTTGTCGCCGCGCGGAGACGGAATGCGCTGCACCATCTGGACGGCGTTCTCCGCCATGCTGCGCGTGGCCGCTTCGCATCGCCCCCAATTGGCGTAAGCCAACTTGGAAACGATGTCGCCACGTTCTTTCAGCGCATTGAGCGCCACCGAAACATCGAATTCCCGTCGCAGCGTCGATTTCACGCCGATTTCGATGTTGTCAAAATCCACGAATACCGCGATGTTGAGTCTTTCTTGCATCGCCTTCCTCTCTTCTTTGCCCGCGTGTTCACGAGTGCCGCGCGGATCCTCCGCGTGGCCTTGCGACGCGCACTCTTCAGGATGAGAATTCATCTATCGGGCGGCGACAATCCCAATCGAGCGGCGGTTTCCGCGCCCGCTTCCACGCCGCACTGGCGGAGAGCACATCCATCGCACATTGGCTGTGCGCGCTCCGGCGGCTGGGACGTCGCAATCGGTGGATCACACCCCATCCACCACAACCATTGTAACGTGAGCGGGGCCGTTTGGTTTCAAGTATCAGGTGTCACCAGGTCACCGCCACGACGTCGTCATTCGCAGTGAAGTCGTCCTTGGCGGGGATCAACAGGATTCCATCCTCCTCGGGGCGCCCCGCTACGGCTTTCCCCGTGCGCAGCAGCACGGCCGACTTTGGCGCGCCGGGCCGCCTCCAACCACCGATCCGGATCGTGGTTCCGCGGATCGAACTGGTCGGCCAGGGCGTTATACTTTTTCGGCGGCCAGTACAGGTTTGGAGCGTTCATGTTCTTGAACATGCTCCAACCGATTTCAGCTTCCGCCGCACTGCCGGGCTCGCTGCGGCGAGCGACTGCATGAAGTTGCGTCGTCGCATGAACTCTCCACTAGTAGTCTGGTTTGCCGGGATAGCCTTTCAAGTCCAATCGCCTGCGATACGCATCCAGCTTGCCGGGCGGGATTACGGCGTCCCATGCGCGGATGGCGGGGGGCACGGCCACTCTCTTAGCGGTCGGGAAGCGCAGCGTGACAATCTGCTGCGGCTTCACGCCGAAGCGATACGTACCGGCGTTGCCGCGAAGCGCTTGCGCGTGCTCTCCCATCAGGTTTGTGCGGCGCGCGCTGTTGTGCGGGATCTTCAGGCAAACCTCGGCCTCGCCCGCCTCGCCATTCGATTCCGCCAGACGCACCTCGATGTCGTCGCCGACCCTCCGCATGGCTTCGACAATGACGTTTGCGGAGGTTTTCAGGAAGCTCCGCTCACTGCCGACAATCCGGCCCACTTGCGCGATCGCAGGCGAGTTGAACTCCCAGGCGTGGCGTGCGATGCGAGACTGTTGCCAGGTCCCCGCGTGCGGCCAGATGGCGTAGGAAAACCTGCGCACGCCCTGGCCGGCCAGCGCCTCGTTGGGAAGGCCGCGATAGCTGCTTTGCGCATTCACCAGCGCCAGCGTGATGGTGTGGCCTTCGAACTCGTGACAGGTGAGGCCGCGATCGAACAGCGCCAGGCCACCGCCCGCCGCGAAGGTGTAGTCGGACCAGCGCACGCTGGGAGCCAAGGCATCGGAAAAACCGTAGAGCTTCTGATCGGCCGCCAGGAAGTAATCGAGCGGCCGCGCGACATGGCGCGGGTCTACGGTACTGAAACCGTACGGGATGCCACGAGTGCGTTCCACCACCGGCGGGAGTGGAAAGTCCGCTGTCACCAGCGTGTCGGGCGAGTGCAGATCGATGGTGGTGTCGAAATCGATGCGCGGGTAGCCGTCGTAAAGCGTGATGCGGCGCTCGACCCTGGAGCCGCCGATGAAGCCGGAACTCGCCACCAACGTGGTGGCAACCGGACCTCGCGCCACCTTCCACTTCACCGTGTAGTTTGAGCTGTTGTCCACGATCTTGCGCCTGGCACGCTGCGCCATCCAGTTGGCCGGATCCTTGACGACCCCCGCCACGCTCTCCGCCTGGATGACATTTGCCGGACCGCCAAGGTATTCCTTGCCGCTGGTACGGTCGCGCAGGCTGACAATGGCGCCGGTCACACGGTCGAACTTCACCGTATAGAACTTGGTCGCTATCGTATCTTCGAACGGAACCTCGGCCGGTGCCGGCACAGCGCCGGACTCGAGTGGGACGGACCGGACGCCGGTGGAAGGCTGACGCACCACGCAAATTGACCGTTCGTCGCGAGCCTGGCAGCCGAGTCCAACCGGGCGAGTGCCGGGTGGGGTGGCGATCTCGATGGGATCGTCGCGATCCCAATTCAGAGGATTAAAGAGGGCGATGCCGCGGCCATCGCGCGTGAACGCGCTCAAGCCATCGCTGAGGATCTTTCCGGCGTTGCGGTCGACGTAATCGAACCGGTCCTGTGCGTTCCAATGCTGGGCGCTGAAGAAGGGTGCGCCCGCGCCGGCTCCCCACAGAATGTTGCGATCCATGTTCATCAGCATCATGAGCCAGGCGTTGTAGAACGTCACGGAGGGGTACGGCGCGCCGGCATCGAGGCTGCTCGCGGCCGAGAGCATTTCCGCAGCTTGAAGCGCATGCTCCGAGCGGCGATAGCGGCCCTTGACTTCGGGCATGTTCATCCAGAACGCGTTGTAACTGCGGGCCGCGTCGCCCATGTATTCGGCCAGACGCGTCGTGCCTAGCCGCACCTCTTGCTTGAGCGCGTCCACGTAAGCGCCCGGAACGGCAAAGCGGAGGCGCATATCCGGGTAGCGACGCCGCCAGGTCTCGATCAACTCACTCGGATAGGATTCCCGCCTGGGCGCCAGGCTGTAATCGCCGCCACCCACCGGAACGAAAATGCTCGCCTGGCTGGGGCTGAACTGACGATCCTGCTCGAAAAACTCGCGCATTTTCTGCATCCCGGCATCGGTGAGCGGCTCCGCGGTCTTAAATATGCGGCTGGTGGAGGCGTAACCGCGGCCCAGGCAGACGGCCAGTGTGCGGCTGCCGTCTGCCGAGCGCCACCAGAAGGCCGATTTCGGAGCGGGATTGTTGCGCGAGAAGAAGAGCGCCTCCAGTCCCAGGCCGCTCACGATCTGCGGCATCTGCCGGTGCACGCCGCAGACGTCGATCATCCAACTGAAGCGCGGACGTTTGCCAAAGACCTCATCGTACCAGCGCAGGCCGAGGACGCCCATCTGCACCAGGGCTTCGCCGCCGGAGAGGTTGACGGTCGGTTCGAGGAAAAAGCCGTTGACCAACTCCAGGCGGCCTTCCTTTACCTGGCTCTGGAGCTGCGCCATGCGCTCCGGCGCGAATTGCATCAGCACCATCAGGTTGGGAACCTCGGAAAACGCCATGGCGTAATTGGCATCCGCCGCCACGCGGTCCATGTGGCTCAAGTAGTTGTTCACCACGTGGCTGCGTTCGGAGTCGAAATCCACCAGCCAGCCGCTTACCGTACCGTGTGTGTTGGGCGCCAGGTACACGGTCAATGGACGCGGGCCGGCGCCCCACACCGCCACCACGCAAAGAACGATGCAGCAAATGATCCTGCGTGCCATCTTTGTCACCAGGTCACGGCCACGACATCGTCAAGCGATGTGAAATCGCTTTGGGCAGGAGTGAGCACCACGTTCTCTGCTTCCCTGGTCCAGGGTATTGCTTTGCCCGTCCGAAGCATGGCGGCGGACTTCGGTGCCGCCACTCCTTTAAGCGTGGCGCAACGCTGGTTGGCCGTCAGGAAATGCACGAACCACGTGTTGCCTTTTATCGTCACGGGGGTGTCCACGCGGTCCGGGTACGGCCCGGCCTCAACTTCGTAGATCGAAACGGCGCCGTGCTTCATCCAGGCGGCCATCTCGTCGCAGATGGCATAGTAAGCCGGTGGCATGCTGCCGTCGCCCATCGGGCCGAAATCGGGGAGGTAATTGCCTCCCCAGGCCCGGTCGCGCGCCAGGCGCTCGATCAGGTGCGGGCCCGGCTTGCAGACCGCCTTGGGGCCGCGGTAGCTCCACCCCAGGCAGATCTGCTCGCACTGCTCCCAATCGCCCGGAGGCCGGTGCGCCGGATCCTTGGCTTCGAGGTCGGTGTTGTAATCGCCCAGCGTTTTCGTGCCGCGCCAGGTCACATAACGATCGTTCTGCACGATCTTGGGCTGCAGCTTGCGAACGTAGTCTTCCATTTCGCGGCCGTGGATGTCGACATCGTCGCGCCAGTCGTAGCCGTCCCACCACAGCAGGTCGATCTGACCGTAGTTGGTCAGCAGTTCGGTGACCTGCCCTTTCACGTAAGCGTAGAACTGTTCGAAGTACTTCTTCTGAAGCTCCTTGATCGGCATGTCCACCCATTTCGGCTGGCCATAACGGGTGGGGAAGGTGTAGAGGAAGTTCGGGTCGCGCCGCGGGAAACTCTTGTGCGGCCAGCCCTTGGGGCAGTAATTCCAATCGGCGGGGCAATAGTAGAACCCGACCTTCAGTCCGTGCTTGCGGCAGGCCTCCACGTACGGCCGCACCAGGTCGCGGCCATTCATTTTCTGTTTGACGCCGAACTCGCCATAGTTACTCGGCCAGAGCGTGTAGCCGTCGCAATGTTTCACGGTAAGCACCGCATAACGGAAGCCGGCGCGTGCGGCGGCCGCCATCCACTTGTCCGGATTGTAGTTGCGAGGATTGAACCGGTCGGCTAACGCGTTGTATTTCTCCGGCGGCCAGAAGACGTTGGGCGGGTTCATGCTCTTGTACATACCCCAGCCGATTTCGACTTCTCCGACGCTGCAGGGCCCCCAATGGATGAACAGGCCCAGCGCGGCTTTGTGAAACCACGGTTGGATGTTTCCCTTGCGCACCGCGCCGGCTTTCTCGTAAGGATTCTGGGCGAAGGCCGAAAGACTCATGCCGGTAGCCAGGCTCTCAAGCAGACGACGGCGATTCATGGTTGTGTTCATGCGAGACCTCTCAATTTTAAGAAAGGCCGCCGGCGCGCTGAAACACGGAGTGTTGAATGCGTTGAACGCTTCCGCGCGAAGTTCCAGCTTGCTCCGGTCGCCCTTCAACGGGAATTGCCGGAAGAGGGACAGGTCGAAGTTCCTCATCCAGTCCGCACGCATTACGTTGCGTCCCACGTTGCCGAAAGTATAAGCGGTAGGCACGACAAAGGCCTGGGTATTGAACCACGCCGCCGTCGACCGACTGCTGAGATGCCAGTCGCCCACGACATTCGGCCGGAGATAGTTGGTGTTGCCGGTGTTGGCCAGATCGCCTGTCACAGTCAGATTAAACGGCGCGCCCGAGGGCAACAGGGCGATGCCGTTGAACTGCCAGTTGCCAATGATGCAGTCGGCGGCCTTGTTGCCCGTTTGAAGGGCTTTGCCTGTGCCGAAGGGAAGTTGGTAAACCCAGCTCGCCGAGAACACGTTCTTCAGATCGAAGCCGGACAAGCTCCTATCTCCCCTGATATTGTATGGATTCTGCACCGAATAATCCTCGGCGCCGAAGAATCCGGACGAGCCGCTGTCGATCGACTTCGACCAGGTGTAAGAGAAGCGGTAGGTGAGCCCGTGCGTGAACCGGCCGTCGGTCATCAACTGCAGCGACTGGTAACTCGCATTGCCCCAAGGTCGCGTGTAGTTCTGGGGAACGATGTAAGGGTACGGATACCGAAGACTGGGCGTTCCCGATCCCGGAGTGGTGGCGACGTTATACAAGCCGCCCACGTCGAGCCGGTGGGTAGCCGAGCCGACGTACGTAGCGCTCAGTACTGTCGAACTGCCCACCTGGTGCTGGATGCCGAAGTTGTATTGAACCGAGTAAGCGTTCTTCCAGTCCGGAGCCAGATAGTAGCCGGTGACCAGGAAAGGCGTCGCCTTCCACTGGTCCTGAATGTACATACCCATCACGCCGCCCCACCGCATGGTCTCAATGGTGTTGCGACGGCCAGCCGTGTCGGGCAGACCGAGCAGGTACGATGCGAGCGCGCTGCCGGTTGTGCCGGTCGACTGCGGAGCGGACGTCTGGAGTGTCGTAAACGTGGCTTGGGCCAGTGCGATGTTCAGTTGGTTGTCGGTCGAGGCCAGATCCCAGCCCGCCTTGATGATGTGCGAGCCGTGGATCTTCGAGAAGTTCACCTTGTACTGCTTGTCGTCGGACGGCCGGTTGTAAACGTAGTATCCGCCGTTGCTGAACCAGTCGATCACGTTCATCGAAGGATCGATCCGCTTCCCTTCGATGAAGTTGCTGGTCATGCTGTCGGCGAAACCCTGTTGCTTGAAGAAACTCGTGTCGACGGTGGTGAAGTTCCGATCCAGGGGGGTCACGAACTTGGAGGTGCCGAACTGCGCCTGCAAGACGCTGCTCGCGCCGAACGTGTGCACGTAACTCATGCCAATGTTTCTGGCCCGGCGATCGCCTAAACCGATTTGGAACCGGGACCCCTTGTCCCACTCCCACCTGCATCGGACAAACCGGAGCGCACACCTCTGCGCGCCGTGTTCCCCCCCCTTTCCCGCTCGCATGCCCCCCGAGGACGCCGGGTAGACTCGCGTTCGACCAGATTGAGCGGGATGAAGATATCGGCCGGGCGTAACGAACCACCGGACTCGATCAGTTGCAGCAGTATCTCAGCCGCTTTCGCGCCCATGGCAGCCGGGCTCTGATCCACAGTGGTAAGAGGCACGCGCAACAGATCGCTGTAGTGAACGTTTCCCGCACCGACGACGGCTACATCCTGGGGTACGCGTAGCCCCACGTCTAGCGCGGCTTTGATCGCGTTGGCCGCGATCGGATCATTGAAACAAAACACCCCGTCCGGCCGGGGCCGGATCGAGAGCAGTTGGCGCATCGCCTGGTACGCCGCCATATCCACCGACTCCGTACCAGCCCGGGCGGTGTCGACGATCAGGCGCGGAACGAATTTTCGATCGTGCGCCTCCAGGGCCTGCAGATAGCCTTCGAGACGCCCAGGACCCGTCGCAATACTCATGCAACTGATGTGCGCCACATGCTGGCAGCCTATATTGAGCAGGTGCTCGGTCGCGAGCCGGCCGAGTGCCGGATTGTCGATTCCTACGAAATGCGCCTTGACGTCGGGGTAGCGGCGGTCCAACAAAACGAAGGGCACTTCCCGGCGTTGAAGCTCTTCAAAAAGCGAGAGATCGTCCTGCGATTGCGCCGAGGCGATCACCAGCCCGTCCACTCGCCTCGCCAGCAGCAGCTCCACCGCCTGCCGCTCGGTCGCCGGATCCTCCTCGGAATCGGCCAGCAACAGCGTGTACTGTTTGGATTGGACCTGCCTGGTCACTCCGTGGGCGATCTCCGCGAAGAAGGAGTGCATTAGTTCGGGGATCACCAGGCCGATGGCTTTGCTGCGGCCCACGCTGAGCCCGCGCGCCAGGAGATTCGGCTGATAGTTCAGTTCGCGGACACACTCCAGCACGCGCTGGCGGGTCGCCTCGCTGATGTCCTTGTGACCCTTGAGGGCCTTGCAGACGGCAGCCGTGGAGATCCCCAGCCGGTTTGCCACATCTCGAAGACGTACCGGCATAATGGCCTGGCGCGACGACGCACCCCTCCAGCGTGAGCAAAACGGGTAGATTTTGGCGTCCTGCTCGTTCCACCCGCACTAAACCGATTAAGTGGATAAATTATAAGCGACCGCAAAGCTACCGTCAAGAGTTTTTTGAGGATCCGGATGCAGATTTTTGGCGGTCGCCCAGGACCGCGGCGAGCAAGCTGCCGGGAGCGCGCCGGGCTTCCGGGAGCCGCGGCCACGTTCAAGGCGGTGCCTTACCGAATCTCGTCGGAACCGTGCCGGACGACCAACTCTCCAGAGGAAAGATCGCCGAACACTTCCGTCAGCCCAGCTTGGCTTGCGCCTGGCCGTACGCCAACCCATTCCGCGCGGCCATTCTTTACGCGGATCACGAACACGCGCTCGGACGTGCGGACCACGCTGGTAGCCGGAACCAGCATCACCCGCTCGCCGGAATGCGCGATGCGGGCGACAGGCGCCTCGAAAGTGCGAGTGGGGAAGGCCGCCACCCGGAAGGGCACTCTGATGCCGATGCGGCGGCCTCCTTTAGACGGTTGCAAGTGCTCTCCGCCGCGACGACTTTCGCTTTCGCCTCCGCGACAGCCGATTCACAGGCACGCACCTTGGCTTCCGCTTCGCCGGCCCGCGCCTCCATTTCCGGTGCGGTGAGGGAGACCAACGAATCGCCCTGCCGAACCAGGCTTCCGCGATCCACCAGAACTTTCTCGACAAATCCCGGAACCCGGGCGCGCAGGCCGACACACTGAAAAGGCGGGATTTCGCCGCTGAGTTTTATGCTCCGGTCAAGAGTGCCCGATTCGACCTTGACCACCTGGACGGTTCGTGCAAACACGGCACACGCGCTCACAAAGATGAGCAGGAGTCTACCGGGGTTCATAGAATCTTCCCCGCGGATCCATCGGGTGGAGTGACGAAGTCTGCGTGCTCGCCCTGCGCTGCACGATGGCATAGAACGCAGGCAGGACGGTCAGCGTTGCGAACAGATGCCGCACGCGATTGATGGCAAAATCCTGCATCTCGCCCGGACTGCGGTTGGAAGTGGAAAAGACCAGTTGGGCGATGGGCACACTGCCGGCGTCGAAGCGGACCACGAAAGGAGGCACCGCGCCCGGCGGCATGAACGATCGGGCCGGGCCGGTCCATCCCCTTAACGCGATTCGCCAGGAAGGCCGCGGGATGCAGTTATTCGCGCCTCGCAGCACGCCCGCTCATGCTGCTTGAGCGAGGTTTGCTCGTCGAAAAGGATCGGGCGCGATCGGCAGAGGCTCTTCGTTTCGCCGAGGCCGCTTTCCAGGGTTGACGGAATTACCGCGTCATCGCTTGCGATTCCGGTACCTGAACTTCGTCCAATCCGTGGCCGCCCGGCCGTTCAGATCCCATTCGACAATGCCATTGCGGATCGTGACTTCGGCAGCCAGCCGACGGGTACCGGCATTCCGCGCGCCGGACGAATCGATGAATCCGAACGTGCCTTCGTCCAGGCGCAGCACGCTCACGTCGGCGACAGCGCCTTCACTCAGGTGGCCTATCTCCGGGTGCCGGACGATCTGCGCCGGAGCCCAGGTGGAGGTGCGGATCACTTCGGTGAGCGGCATGCCGAGAAGCAGCATCTTCGACATCACGTTGAGCATGTCCTTCATCCCGGCGTTCATGCTTCCCGTGTGCAAGTCCGTTGAAATGAAATCCGGAGCGAAGTCTTGTTGCATGAACGGCACGGCGATGTTCCAGTTGAAGCTGCCGGCGCCGTGGCCCACGTCGAACAGCACGCCGCGCTTGCGCCCGGCGATCATGGCGGGATTCACTTTCCCTTCCGGGGTCAGCTCGCCGCGAAGGCCGCTGTAGCAGTGCGTATAGATATCGCCGGGGCGCAGTTTCTCCGTAAGCAAGGCCTCCAGCGTGCGCTCGGGCGTGAGGGTGCCGAAGTCCACCATCACGGGGATGTTGGCGAGCTTGCCGGCCGCCACGCTGTTGTCGATGGAGTGCCAGCCGGCCGCCTTGTAGTGAGCCGTTTTGACGCCGACCACAATGCCGGGATTCTCCTTGGCCACGCGCGCCAATTCCTCGGGACGCATGGTCGCCGGATCGTCTTCGCCCGCCGGGCTCATGCCGTCCGCAACGATATTGACGAAGGCCAGTACACGGGTTCTGGCGCGGTCGATGACGCGTTGGCGGAAGTCCGGAAAGTTCCTCCACCCGGAGGTGCCGGCGTCCACCATGGTTGTCACTCCGGAGCGGAACGAGAGCGGGTCCGGATAGACGCTGCTGTCGCCCGTGAGCGCCTTGATGCCGGTTCCCGCATAAACATGCGCATGAAGATCGATGAGGCCGGGCACGACGTAGAGTCCCGTCGCGTCGACGACACGGGCGGCCTGGCCGGCCGGTAGATCCTTGGCCACGCGCGCGATCTTGCCCTTGGCGATGGCCACGTCGAGCGTCGCGTCGATCTTGTTCTTTGGATCGATTACCCGCCCGCCTTTGATGAGAAGATCCCACTCCGCGGCCTGCGCGCCGAAGACGCACAAAGCCAGCGCAAGAATCCTGGAAACAGCGTTCCGTAAAGTCATTAGATGATATGTTCTAGTAATACCAGGAGGAGGTCAAGTATGTTCAGCCGCAGGACCGTGGTCGAGACGCTCGCCGGCATCCCTCTGCTAGGCGCCGCGCTTCCCGCGTGGGCCGCTTCGTCCAGGAAGAAGAAGCACGTGCCGGACTACCTCAAGGACCTCGGAGTCACACCTTTCATCAACGCCGCCGGCACTTACACGGCGCTTACAGCTTCGCTGATGCCGGAGGAGGTGCTGGACGCGATGCGCTACGCTTCCAGCCATTACGTACACTTGACGAAGTTGCAGGATGCGGTCGGCGCGCGCATCGCTTCGATGACGGGCGCGGAAGCGGCCATGGTCACCTCCGGCGCGGCGGGAGCGTTGCTTGTGGGCACGGCGGCCTGCATCACGGGCACGGACCCGGACAAGATACGCCGCATTCCCGACCTCACGGGCCTGAAGAACGAGGTGCTCGTTCAAAAGCGGCATCGCTACGCTTACGATCATTCGGTGCGCACCACCGGCGTGCGCATGGTCGAAATCGAGACAGCCGAAGAACTCGAGCGCGCCATCGGCCCTAACACCGTGTCGATGCACTTTTATTGCGACGCGGAGCCGCGAGGACAGATTTCGGCAGCCGGCTGGACCGCTCTTGGCAAGAAGCACGGCGTTCCCACCTTTGCCGATGCGGCGGACGTGCTGCCTCCCGTCGACAACCTCTCCCGCTATCTCAAGCTTGGTTTCGACCTGATTTGCTTCTCAGGAGGCAAGGGCATTCGCGGCCCGCAAAGCGCCGGATTGCTGCTGGGGCGGAAGGATCTCATCGAAGCCGCGCGCCTCAATACTTCGCCGAACTCCGACACCATCGCCCGCAGCAACAAGGTGAACAAGGAAGAGATCCTGGGGATGATGGTGGCGCTGGAACTCTACATGAAGCGCGACCACGCCGCCGACTGGCGCGAATGGGAACGCCGCACGGAAACCATCGCACGCGCCGTGAAGAAAGTGAAGAGCGTGGAGACGGAAGTCCACCTGCCGCCGGTGGCCAACCACGTGCCGCATCTCAAGATCCGCTGGGACGCGAGCGTCGTGCGCGTGACGCCCCTCGAAGTCAAGCGCCGGCTCGCCGAGGGCGATCCCGCCATCGAGGCCTGCCCGGCAACCAACTCCAGGGAACTGGTCTTCGGCGTGTGGATGATGCAGCCCGGCGACGCGGAGATCGTCGCGCGCCGCGTCGCCGGAATCTTGAAAAGCGCTGTTCAGATGTAGGCGATCACGTCGATCTCGACCAGCGATTTGCCCGGGATGCCGCCCGCGGCCGCGATGGTGGTGCGCACCGGCGGCTCGTCGCCGAACCGGCCCCGAAAGACTTCGTTCATGCCGTCGTAATCCTTCAGGTCGTTAAGATAGACGTTGCACTTCAAGACCTTTTCCATCGACGAGCCCGCGTTCTCCAGCTCTTTCTGCACCTCGTCGAGCACGTGCTTGGTGTGCGCCTTGATGTCGCCTTCGAAGTGCGCGCCCTTGCCCGCGATGAACAGAAGGTTGCCGTAGCTCACCGCACCGGAAAACAGAGGCGTTTTGGACGGCTTCTTGCCTCCCCGATAGTGCACCTTCTTCTGAGGCGCGGCGGCGGTCTGCGCCTTGGCGGCCACCGGAACCGCGGCGCCAGCCAGGGCCGCGCCGAATGCGCGTCGGGATCTTGTCATATAAAGCCTCCTTGGATGCAGTGTAATCCCAGCCGGAAGCTGGTGTGGGTACCTCATTTTCGCGGAACTACTGCCGGTCAAGGGGCGTAGACTACATACGTGCGGGAGCGTGCAAAGTCCCGTCCGTAATCCAGTCGCCGAGGTCGCTGCCATGCCTTTTCGTTCTCAAGTTCTCTCAGCCGTAGCCCTATGCGCTTTCATGTTGCCGGCCGCTTCCCAAACCGCCCTGCCTCCGGTCAGCGAGATTCTCGACAAGTACGTTGGGGCGATCGGCGGACGCGCCCCGGTGCAACGCATTAAAACCTCGGTGCGCGACGGCGTTTTCCAGGTTGCCCCAAGAACCGAGTTCCAGGTCTTGATCGAATCGGCCGACGGCGGACAGTGGCGCATGGCGCTGACTCTCGCCGAGGATGTCCGCTTTGAACAGGTCTTCGACGGCAAGGCAGGTTGGGAGCACACGCCGGACCGGACGGTCCCGATGGATGTTAAGAGTTTGGATTCCGCAGATCCGGTGTTCAGCCAGGACGTCCTCACCAGGCCGGAGCGCTACTTCGCCGGTTTTGCCATGAAAGGACGCGAAAACTCAGGCGGCCGCGAAGTCTGGGTACTGGAAGGCAGCCGCACCGGAGGCGCGTCCATCCGCGCGCTCTTCGACGTGGAGACCGGCCTGCTCGACCGCATCGGCAACGTCATCGTCGAGGATTACCGCGATGTGGACGGCGTCAAGGTCGCCCACCGGCTGCGCTTCGTCGAGAAGCGCGGCGAGCAGGTGATGCAATTCACCCGAGTCCGCCACAACGTCCCCATCCCGGCCGCGCACTTCGACAAGGAGCAAAGCGGGGCCGCCTATCGCCAGGCCGTACGGGAGGAGACGTTGAAGGCGCTGGCGAAACACTTGGACGGCATCGATGCCGGGCCGGCGCGCGCGGTGCTCGAGCGGATGCACAATTTCACCGCCGAGGACGGCTGCCTGCTCTATGACCTTATTGTGAAGAGTGGCTCCAAACGCGGACTGGAAGTCGGCACCGCCGAGGGCAACTCCGCGCTATGGATGGGCATGGCTTTCCGCAAGAACGGCGGCCGGCTGGCAACCATCGACAGGAACGCCGAACGCACCAAGGTGGCCGTGGAGAACTTCAAACAAGCGGGGTTGGCGGAGATCATCGACTGTCGCACGGCCGATGCTTTCGTGGAGATCCCGAAGATCGAAGGCTCATTCGATTTCCTGTTCCTGGATACGGGCGCGCCTATTCACAAGAAATTGCTGGACCTGGTCTACGCGCGGCTCGGGCCGGGCGCCCTGATCGTATCGCACAACGCCAATACGCTCGAACGTATGGAGCCCGCTTTCTGGAAGGCTGTACACGAGGACCCGAACCTCGAAACCACGGTTACTTACACCCGCGGCGGCGGCCTTCTGGTGGCCAGGAAGAAGCCGCAGCCGGCTCGCTGAATCTCAGCGGGAGATGAGCACCACCGTGGTGCGCGGGTTGACGATGTAGTGATCCGGAGGGTCGATGCGGACCTCTTCTCCGGGCTCCGCGAAGTCCTCGCCGTCCGCGAGGCTGGTGTCGATAGCGCGGCACCAGCCTCGTCTCGGTTTCAGGACCGGCAGCTTCACCCACTGCGGCTCCCAGTAAGCGTTCAGGATGAAGAACAGCCGATCGATCTCTGGCCGGGGCCCGTCCATGCCGCTGTCAAGCTGGTAGCACAACGTCCGCGCGTTCTCGTCCTGCCAGCGCAATTCCCCGCCGTCGGGCGCGAACCAGGCGAGGTCCGGCGCGCCATCGGCGTCCAGATCATTGCCAAGCAGGAATTTCCGCCGTTGCAGGACCGGGAAGCGGCGCGTGAACGCGATCGCCTTGCGGAAGAATTCGACCTGGGCGCTGTTGCGCGACGCCAGTTTCCAGTCGAACCAACTGATTTCGTTGTCCTGGCAATAGGCGTTGTTGATGCCGCGCTGCGTCCGCGCGAACTCGTCGCCACCCAGTATCATGGGCGTCCCGCAAGCGAACAGCAAACCGCATGCGTGGTTCTTCATCATGCGTGCGCGGAGCGCCAGCACGGCGGGATCCCCGGTTTCTCCCTCCGCGCCGCAGTTCCACGAATTGTTGTCGCCGGCGCCATCCCGGTTGTTCTCGCCGTTCAGTTCGTTGTGTTTTCCGTCGTAGGAGACCAGGTCGTGGAGCGTGAAACCGTCGTGGCAGGTGATGAAGTTCACGCTGTTGTACGCCGAGCGGCCATCCTCGCCGTAGAGGTCCGCCGATCCCGTGATGCGCCAACCCAGCTCGGACAATTGGCCTGGGTCGCTCTTCTGGAAGCGCCGCATCGTATCGCGGAAGCGGCCGTTCCACTCCGACCAGTCCACCGGGAAGTTGCCGACCTGGTAGGTGCCGAGATCCCACGGCTCCGCAATCATGATGGCGCGGTTCAACACCGGATCCTGCGAAACGGTGTCGAAAAAGGCCGCCGTCGGGCGGAAAGAGCCATCCTCGGTGCGGCCGAGCACGGAAGCGAGGTCGAACCGGAACCCGTCCACGTGCATGATCTCGAACCAGTAGCGCAAGCTGTCCATGACCAGCCGGATGACGGGCGGGCTGTCGAAGTTGAGGCTGTTGCCGCAGCCCGTGTAGTTCAGATAGTAGCGTTGCGGCGCGCCGGGAGGCCCTGTGAGGCCGTAGTAGGAGAGGTTGTCCACGCCCCGGAAACACATCGTGGGGCCCATCTCGTTCCCCTCGCCGGTGTGATTGTAAACGACGTCGAGAATGACCTTGATGCCGGCCCGGTGCAGTTCGCGCACCAGCGTTTTGAACTCGGCGACCTGGCAACCGGGCGCCCGGCGGCTGCAATAAGAGAATTCGGGGGCAAAAAACCCGATGGAGTTGTAGCCCCAATAGTTGGTCAGGCCCCGGTCGATCAGGAAGTCGTCGACGTAGTGCTCGTGGACGGGCAGCAGTTCCACCGCGTTCACGCCCAGCCGGGTGAGATGAGGGATCTTCTCGATGAATCCCAGGTAGGTTCCCGGAGAGCTCACGCCGGAAGACGAGTGCGCCGTGAATCCCTTGACGTGCACCTCGTAAATGACCAGCTGCTCCAATCCGAGGTCGGGCGAGTGTACGCCCTGCCAGTCGAACGCGTCGTCGATCACGATGCCCTTCGGCACGACCGCCGAGTTGTCGCGTGCGTCGGGCAACCGGTCTTCCGCGCCCGGCCGGAGGTCGTAAGGCAGCAACAGGTTGTCCACGTTGCGGAACTTGCTGGTGAGGGCTTTGGCGTACGGATCCAGCAACAGCTTCGCGCCGTTGAAGCGCAGCCCCCATTCCGGGCGATACTCGCCGTTGACCTTGTAACCGTAAAGCTGGCCGGCTTTCAGGCCTTCCACCCGCGCGAACCAGATGAACTTCTCGCGGTTTTCGAGGCGAATAACGTCGGTGGGCTCCCCGTCCGGTGTGTCGAACAGGTGCAGGAAGACCTCGCTCGCGTGTTTGGAGTAAAGGGCGAAGTTGACGCCCCCGTCGCAAAGCGTAGCTCCCAGCGGAAAGGAAGCGCCCTTGTTCACCGTCTTTCCAATGCGATGTTCGATCCCCATGTTCTCTCCCCGTTGTACTGCATGTAGGACGCCCGCCCCACCTGAGGTCGCCGTCGTCTCCACCCCATTCGGCTGCGAACACCGGAACCGTGGCCGCCAGGTGTCCGAACGCCCCCTCCCAATCCCAGCCTTTCACCGGGTAGACGTGGGTGGAGTACACCAGATTCGGAATGTCCATGGGCATGCCGCGGAGGTCATAGCCCCAGTCGATGCCGCTTACGAGAATGAGCGAATCGGGATTGACGTCTCGAATCGCTTGAATCAGCCGGCGCGCCCACGGTTGCCAATCCTCCATGGTGACGCTGTACTTCTCAGCCGGGTAAGTGGTTCCGTCCTCGCGGTTGAGCGGATAGGGGTCGTCCGGGAGGCGGTCGTGCGGTTCGTTGAAGATGTCGTACAGGACGGCAGGCTCATCGCGGTAGCGCGTGGCCAGCACGTTCCACAATTCCAGGCTCCGCATGTTCGGCAGCGGAGCCACGAAGTTGCGGCCTCCGCCATAAGGATGATCCGCGTCGAGCCACTGCAAGTCGAGAATGGTATAAGCGCCGCATTCGGACACCCAGCGAATCACCTGGTCCAGCGCCGCGCGGTAGCTCTCCGCGGCCCAATTACCGCGCCCGCGCAACACCCAGTCCTGGTTGAACGTCAAGCGGATGACGTTCGCTCCCCATTCGTTGACGATCGTCCGGATTTCGGCGCGCGAGATTTCCGCCGCCGTGAGGAATCCCTGTTCGTCCGGCTCGGAGTACTCCAGCCCGGAGCGGTTCAGGCCGCGCAGCATGACCTCGGCGTTGGTGTCCGCCCGGACGATCCGGTTCCCGAGAGTCGTCAGGCGGGTAAGCCCGTTCGAGAGCGCGCCCTCCATGGCTTGATCGTACAACAGCGGCCGGATCGCGGCCTCAACGCACCAGGGCGTTGAACAGAAGCTTGAAGGTGCCGTACGTTTGGGCGCGATGCTGCGCCCTGAACCCGATCACAATCACGCGCCCCTCGCCGTAACGGGCCTGGACCATGGCGGCTTTTCCCGCCAGGGTGCGTTCGCCAATCAGCCAGCCGCTGCGCAGGAGATCGCTCCCGGCGTACCGGACCACCGTCTCATACCGTTCACTGTGGAGGCCCGGCAGAATTTCGAAGGCCGGGTTGCCGCCGAGATACGTCGCAATCGCTTCGGCGGGCATCCCGTAGGCCAGCGGGTGCTTCGAATCCACATTCACCCGCAGCGTGGAACCGGGACACCAGAATTCCTTGGAACTCTTGCCCGCGGTCGCGTCGCGCAAGCTCAGGCCGAGCTTCTCGATCGCGAAGCGGGACGCATCGCCCAGGGTCACCAGTGTTCCACCTTTCTGCACGAAACTTTTCAGCGCAGCGACGCCTTCGCTGCCGAGGCCGCTGCGGTACTCGGGCGGCCAGGCTTCCTCGGCGATCGCTTCTCTTGCGCCCCGCTCGCCCGTGATGGACGCCACAGAGTCGTTGGGCAGAATTATCAAATCGCAGCGTTCGTTGAGGCCCGGTTTCTTGATGTCGGCATCGAACAGGGTGGTGTAGGGGAACCCGAACTGCTCGAGCAGCCAGCGGGTCCAACCCTCGTCGGTGCTGCCGCCGCGGTAGTGCTGGTACACGCCTACGCGCAGGCGCCGCACTTCGGGCGCGTCAACACTGTGCTCCAGCGGCCGGAAATCGACGCCAGTGCGGCGGGCGACGGCCACCAGCAAGTCTTGCGGCGCCTCGGACACCACGAAGTCGCCCGGCCGGAGCCCGGCTTGAGCCGCCGCCACCCTGCGCACTTTTGCTCCTTGTGCCAGGAGCTGATTCAAGACTTTGAAGCTATCGTTCAGACGGCTGTCGAAGACATAACCCGCGCTCCCGTGAGTGACAGTCCCCGCCGGTTCGAGTGGCTTGGTCACCTTCGTCAGGCCGGCCACCGGCACGGCCTCGTCGAGCGGATCCACGCGCACGCCCATGAACTCGAACATGGTATCGGTGGCAAGGTCATAGGGCGAAAGCGGAGAGCCGTCGCGGGTGCGGGTCCAGTCGTTGTCCGGGTAAAAGGTGCGGCCGAGCAGGTAGCGGATCACGCCCATTTTCGGCTGCGCCATCGAAACCACCCAGGATCCCGCCGGATAGATCGTGCCGCCGGAAGTCGTGAAGCCGCGCGGAGCCTGGTGGACCTCGATTCCCTGGCCGAGCAGCTTATTCACCATCAAGGCCGCCGTCAGAGGATCGTGCTGGGTAGCCGGGATGACGTAGGCGGCGGGTTTGCCCGCGGCGCCCCGTTCGGTCTGGTGCTTCGCCTTCAGGTAGGCGTTCCACAGCACCGTGTCCTTGTTGCGCGCGGCCAGGTCCAGCACGGCCCAGGCCGCGATCTTCTGCCGCTCCACGATGTCCCGCAGACGCCACCAGCCGCCCGGCCAGGGATTGGGGAACGTGGTCTGGGCGTCATAGGTGGGCAGGCCGCGTCCGCCGCCCTTGAGCTGGTCCGGATGGACGTAGATAGGCGTGGCCATCTTGGCGTGCGCCGATTCGGTCAGCATGCCCGCGATGTTGTGGAACGGCGTCATCCAGTGAAAGCCGAAGTGCCCCCAGCCTGGGTAGGAGGCCATGTTGAGGACACCGGATTTTCCGGCCTCCTCTTCCTTATATGCCATGTGCGCGCCGTACCAGCTCATTTCCCTCCAAAGCAGCGGGTCGGCGTAAGGGCGGATCGGCTCGGAGTACGGCGGAAGATAGATGCGCGCGCCGTAGGAATACTGATGGTGATGGTCCACGTAGGCCTGGGGGACCCAGTCGCGCAGCATCAGCTTGGCCACGTACTGCGACTCCACCATGTTGGTCTGGAACGCGTCGCGGTTATTGTCGTGGCCCACATACTTGTGGAAGAGCCAGGGCAGGCTGCACCCTTCGTATTCCGTCCCGAGCGTCTTGTTGTACCAGTCCGTGACCATGATCTCGCCGTCAGGGTTGAAGCTGGGCACCATGAAGAAGATCACGTTGTCGAGGATGCGGCGGGTCTCCTCGTCTCCGCGCGCGAGCAGGTCGTAAGCCAGTTCCGGCGCCATCTGTGTGCCGCCGATCTCGCTGGCGTGCAGGCTCATGGACTGGATGATCACCGCCCGCCCCTCGCCAACGAGCTTGCGGATCTCCGGCTCCGGGATGCCGCGCGGGTCGCTCAGGCGCGCGTTCACCTCGCGCAGGCGCTCCATCCGGGAGAGGTTGCCCGCCGACGAGATAGCCACCACCAGGAACGGGTTGCCCATGGTCGAGGGCCCCATGTCGACGACCTTCAAACGTCCGGCGCTCTCCTTTTCAAGCACTCCGAAATACTCTACGATCCTGTCCCAGCGCGCCATTTTCCGGTCGCTCCCGAGCTGGAATCCGAAGAAGCTCTCGGGCGAGGTGACGCCCGCCCCGGCCAAGGCGGGCCGGGCGAGCCATCCATGTCCGATCAGGAGCGCCGCCATGGCGGCAACCGCAAAGCGTCTGCTTGTGGGTTTCATGAGAGGAGCACCTTGCGGCCCGACGGCGCCGCACTCCCAATATCAAACACTTGCGCCGGGAATGGAAGCCGGGGCAACCGCGGCGTGATGGTTCACGGGACCCGAGCCGCTCCCCAGTCCGGGTGCCGTCCGGATGGCTTCTGTGATGAAAACTTTGGCGCGCGACACCGCTTCGACCAGGGGCGCGCCCAACGCCAGTCCCGCTGCGATCGCCGCCGAATAGGTGCAGCCGGTGCCGTGCGTGTGCGGCGTATCGATGCGCGGGGCGGGGAACTCGTGGAACCCGGTTCCATCGAAGAGCACGTCCACGGCCGGCCCTTCAAGGTGCCCGCCTTTCACCAGCACCGCGTGCGTCCCCAGGCGAACCAGCGTCTCCGCGGCGCGGCGCATGTCGCTCACGTTGCGAATCGCGAAGCCCGCCAGCGCTTCGGCCTCGGCCAGATTGGGCGTGACCAGATAGGCGCGCTTGATGAGTTTTTCGCGCACGGCCGCGCGCGCGTCTTCCGCGATCAGCGGCGCACCGTGCTTGCTGATCATCACCGGGTCGACAACCAGCGGAAAGCTGAATTCAGCGGCAAGCTCCGCCACCGTGTCGACAATCGCGCGGTCGCCAAGCGCGCCGGTCTTGGCCGCCAGCGGCCGTATGTCTGCGATCGCGGCTCGCACCTGTTCGGCGACCAGTTCGGCGCTCACGCACTCGACGCGGCTTACGCGCACCGTGTTCTGCACCGTCAGGAGCGTCACAACGGCTTCGCCATAAACGCCGAACTGATGGAAGGTCTTGAGGTCCGCCTGAATCCCCGCCCCTCCGCTGGGGTCGGAGCCGGCGATGGTCAACGCCACCGGCTTCATATTCCGAGGATAAAGCCCGCGCGGGCCTCAGGGAAACTGGACGCGCGCCGGACGCGCCACGCCGCTCGAATTCGTCAGCTCGACATCCACCGCGCCGATGCCGCTCGAATCGCCCGACACGGGGAATACGGCGCGCAGCAGGAAGACGCCGCCGCTCTCCTTTTGCGACGCTTCGAAGTAATTCCGGAAGGTCGTCGTGACATCGACGGTCATTTGTCCGGGCTGCACCGCTCTCGACGATTTGTCGTAAAACGTGAAAGCGAGCTTCGCCAGCGACCGCGTGTTGTCGTACCCGGTGATCTGGACCTCGAGCGCGCTGCCCCCGCGCAGCCCGCGCACCGAATCCAGGCCCACGACGGCCGGCACGATGGTGGCCGACGCCGTTTCCGTGTAATCGCCCAGTTTCGCCGTGAAGACCAGCGTGCCGGCCGTGGTGCCGGTCTGGAACAGCAGCGAGGTCTGCCCGTTGAAGCGCGCCACGTTTTCTCCCTCTTTCACCGTGAAGGTCGCGAAACGCGCTCCCGTGGAGGGGAACAACACGGCCGGGTCGACATCGGTGGGCGTTGCCGCGCGCAACTCGACGCGCAATTCGCCGCTGCCGCTCGAAGGTGCGGCTGAGGCGAAACGGATGGCGAGCGGGACCTGCTGCGAGCTGGCGGGCGTCGCCGAGCCAAGCTCGATCAGCGGCCTGGGCAGGGGCGGATCGGCCCCCGTGCCCCGCAGCAGGAACGTGCGCGAGTCCACGCGCAGAACGCCGTCGAAGGTGCCCGCCGCGGCCGGTTCGAAGGTGATGTCGAACTCCGCGGTGGCCTGGGGCTCGAGCGCGAGCGGCGTGGAGACTCCGGCCGGGCCCGTGAATCCGCCGCCCGCCACCGTGATGCTGGCCACGGCCAGTTTCACCGTGGTGCGGTTCTCCAGCCGTATACGCCGCATGGCGCGCGCGCCCCGTACGACGCGCCCGAAGTCGATGCTGCTTCCCACGTAAAGCTCCGCCGTTTGGGCGCCGTTGACCAATTCCGCGGTCGCGGCCGCGGTGGTCGTGCCGAACAGGATGGTGGAGGAACTATTGAAGGCGAGGTTGGCGCTATACGAGCCGTAAGCGCTGGGCTGGAAGCGGACCACGAAGTTCTGTGCCGCGCCCGCCGGCAAGGATACCGGCAGCGAGGGCACCGAGGGCAGCGTGAACCCGATCCCGCTCACCGAAAGCGTCCGCAGCATCTCCGCCGCGGCGCCGGTGTTGCGTATGCGGAAACTGAGATCCAGCGGATCGCCCACCGCCGTGGTGCCCACCTGGTAGTAGGCGCCCACGGAGCGCTCCGCCCCTTGCTCCACTATCATCAACTGCAATCCGGCCAGGGCTGCCAGGGGCAGCAACAGAAGCGACAATAGCGTGCGGCGCATCATTGGGCAGCCTCCGGCAATTGATAGATTCCTTCCCGGCCCGCATCCAGGCGCAAACCGTAACGGGTGAGCCCCGGCGCGCCGTCATGCTGGACCGCGACCGCCACCCAGCCGGCGCCCAGCGGCGCGAACGAGCGGATCTCCCCTGCCAGCGGGAAGCGCTTTTCGGCGCCGTCATTGGCGCGCCATACCAGGTCGCCGTTCTCCGTAAACAGCGCGCCTCCATCTCCAAGCAGATGGACGCGTCCGGTGACTCCGGCCAGCAACCGCTCTCCGGTCGCCTCGCCGCTTTCGGTCGAAATGGCGACCAGCCAGATCTGGTCGCCGCGCGCCACGGCCACGAGCGCATGGAAGCGATCCGGCGCCGCAATGGCGGCCACTTCGCCGCCCAGCCTCTCCGCGTCGACCGGCACGGTTTCCAGCCGGTCTTCCACCACCCGCGCGAGCTGAAGGCTCTCGCGGATGTATACGAGAGCGGGGGCGCCATCGGCGTAGAAGGCAAATAGTGCACCCTCGCCCGGCGCGGCCCAACGGTCGATTGTTTCGCCGCCGGCGCCGATCGCGATCACCTCGTCCGCGGTCTTTACCAGCGCCGATGTATTCGAAGAAGCGCACGAGATGACGTCGCCGGACAGCGGCTCGCCCAGGATGAAGTTGGCCGCCGTGCCGTACAGGGGGCGCAGCGCGCCGCCGCTGTCGGCGAGGTATCCGATGCGAGGCCGGTCCAGCGGAGCCTGCGCGGCCAGAATCGTTGTCCCAAGAAGGAGTTGGAATAAGAACGCTTTACGCATAATCAAGGTTTCCCCACCGTGATGCTGGGCGCGCCGACGCTGAGCGACGGCGGTGTGGAAGCGCCGGCCGTATCCGCCTTCGAACTCTTCGACATGCCGGCCGCCATACCGCCGCCCACTGCTCCCGCCGCTATGAGGCCGATCCACAGCCACTTGCTGCGCGACCTTGCCGCCACGGCGACTGGCCGCGCGCCGATTGCCCCGGATTGCTTCCCCGCCACGGCCTGCGACAGGTATTGCGAAACCACCGTACCCGCGCGCGCCTGCCCCTTGGCCGCCGTCACGCGGATCTGGAACGGACCTTCGACGCGGTTCCACTGCATGCCCCAGAGCGCGGCGCGGCCGTCGGAGGACGTGATGATCACTTCGGTCTTCATCCCGTTGGCGAATACGCCGCCCGGCCCTTCGTCTGGGAGACGGAAATTCACCGCCGCGCCGCTGACCGGTTTGCCGGTTTCGTCCGTGATTTCCAGGACCAGCCCGCGCGAGGCGCGCGATCCGGCCGCGTGCACCGCCCCTTCCCCTTCCACCACGCGGATTTGCAGGATGGCCGCTTCGTGCGCGCCGCCCGTTGGCGGCGCCGGCACGGTTTGCGCGGCAACGACGGAGGCCAACCCAAGACTCAACAGCCTATGACTCCAGGCGTGCATACAGAGACACCTCGAGCGGCTGCTTATGGTTCGGCGCCTATTCGGTGACGCGCAGCAGCACGACGGTGATGTTGTCGGGACCGCCGGCTTGGCGAGCCGCTTCGATTAAGTAGTGCGCCTGGGAGGACAAACTTATCTCGTTTTTTATTCCCGCCGTGAGTTTGGAGGTATCCACCACCCCGTGGAGGCCGTCTGTCGAAAGTAATACGGTCAGCCCTGGGCTGAGGGGAAGACGAGCGGTCTGGACGCGGAGTCTCTCCCCGATGCCGACCACCATGGTGAGCATGTGCCGCATGGGGTGCTGGCGGAGTTGCTCCGCGGTGAGGCCCAGGCGGCGCCCGACTTCCTCCACCCAGGTTTGATCGGTGGTGATTTGTTTGAGTTCGCCGTCGCGGATGGCGTAAGCGCGGCTATCCCCGACGCTGGCGAGCAGGAGTTCTCCCGCAGTCTCCAGTCCAGCCACCACGGTAGTGCCCATTCCCTGCAGCGACGGCTCGGCTTTGGCGATTTCGGACACGCGCAGGTTCGCATCCTCGAGAGCGCTGACGAGCACAGCGGCGGAGCGTTCGGAGCTGGCGCGGACAACTTGTTCGATGGCCTCGATGGCAAGACGAGAGGCAACTTCTCCGCCCGCCGCGCCCCCCATCCCGTCGGCCACCACATACAGGCCCAGATCGGGCGCGATCAGGAACGAGTCCTCGTTGTTCTGCCGCACGCAGCCACAGTCGGACTGACCAAACGCTTCAAGCATCGGCATGCCGATTATACCGGCTTTCCGGGACCGGCGGCGCGCACCGGTTGACTGGAAAAGTGAACGAATGTGAACGTTTCAGGAATATGGGAGTCGTAATGACCGTGCCGGTTCCAGGTCCATCCGGCCCCCGGATCCAGGCGCTCGCCTCGGGGACCGATCTGCTGAAACCGCGAGCAATCGATGCGCCAGACGTCGCCGTCTTTCGGGGGCAGCGGGCGGCCGCTCGCGAGCCAGCGCATCCCTTCCCACGGGAAAGCCAGCTCCACGCTCCAGCCGCGATCTTTCCCTTGCCGGCTGTTCAGGACCCCGTCCACGTGGACCGCGTGCCGCAGCCCGGGGAAGTCCCAATCGAGGAAGCCGTTGCGCTTGCCGCGCGGGTGGACGTGCCCGCCGATGCCGTCGATGATCATTAAACGGCGGCCGGCCGGATCCCACTCCGGCACGTTGTAAGGACTCCCCTCGCGATACATGTCCTGCCAAACCCAGAACACTTCATAAATGGTGTTGAGCGCGTTGATCTCGAATTCGTAGTAGGCGTCGGGACCGGCGATGAAGACTTCCAGGTCGTTATCGAACCAGATTTTCGAATCGCGCTCGGTCAGCGTGGCCCAGACGTCGGTCTCTTCGGCGCTGAATCCGAAATAGAGGCAGTGTTCGTCCCACAGCAGGCGCACACGGGTATCGAACCAAGCCCCCTTGCCCGTGATAATGTCGACGAAGGGTGTGGAAGCGGGCGCCGCCTTCCAATCGACCTCGTCCAGCTTGCCGTCGATGCGGATGGGAGCGGTCGCGCGGTAACAGGTGTAGTGGGCGATGTCCTGGTTGTAAGCCAAGGGATCTCTCCAGACAAAGGAAGCGTACAACCGGGGCCGTAGCGTAGTCAACGGCGCGGTTGCGGAATCACACGGGGGCGTGATGCGCGTTGTAGAATCGTGCCCATGGTGCCCGCGGGAGGCGCTCGGTGAAACGATTGGCGAAGCTGCGGCGATGGTCGCAGATCATCTTTCTGGCGCTGTTCCTGTTCCTGCTCTTCAAAACCGAGTACCGCGGCTCGCTGCACGCAATAAAGGACGATGTCCGGCTAGCCTACCCGGTGGCCTGGTTCCTGCAGTTGGACCCGCTGGCCGCGGTGGCGACGGCGCTTTCCACCTGGACGCTGTACAAAGGCCTTGCCTGGAGTCTCGTCATCCTCATCCCGACGCTGTTCCTGGGCCGGTTCTTTTGCGGGTGGATCTGCCCGCTCGGCACGCTGCACCATTTCTTCGGCAACCTGAAGTCGGATTCCAAACGCGGATTGCGGCGCATCGAATCGAACCGCTACCAGCGCTGGCAGTCCCTCAAGTACTACATATTGTTTGCGGTGTTGGCCGCGGCCGCGTGCGGCTCGGCGCTGGCCGGATGGTTCGATCCGATCTCGCTGGCCGTGCGGTCGCTGGCGCTCTCGGTCCTTCCGGCCACCAACTATGCCGTGAATTCGCTCATCGAGCCCTTGCAGAAGAGCGACGTGCGCGGCGTGCGCCTGGCGGCCGAAGCGCTGCACTTCGTGTTGAAGGACTGGCTCATCAGCTTCAAGCAGCCCTATTTCCGCCAGGGAGCGGCGCTGGGCATCATTTTCGTGACGCTGCTCGCCCTGAACCTGCGCATCACGCGCTTCTGGTGCCGGGCGCTCTGCCCGCTGGGTGCCCTGCTGGGTCTTGTGTCGCGCTGGTCGATCCTGGGGCTTGAGAAAAATGCCTCCAACTGCGCCGACTGCAACCGCTGCCTGCTTCACTGCCAGGGCGGCGACGATCCCATCCCCGGCGCCAAATGGCGCAAGCCCGAATGCCACCTGTGCCTGAACTGCGTGGCCGACTGCCCGGAGAGCGGCATCCGCTTCGTGTTCTTCCCTGCCACGGAGGCGACCCGCGAAGCGCCTGACATCGTCCGCCGCAAGACCATTACGAGCCTGGCCGCGGGCGCCGCCGCCGTGCCCGTCCTGCGCGCCACCACCGGCTACGCCGCCGAATCGAACGACCGGCTGCTGCGCCCGCCCGGCGCTCTCGACGAGAAGCATTTCCTGGCCCGGTGTATCCGCTGCGGCGAGTGCATGAAGGTGTGCCCGAACAACGCCCTGCACCCCACGCTCGCGCAGGCGGGCTGGGAGGGACTGTGGTCGCCGGTCCTGGTGCCGCGCATCGGATACTGCGAGCCGAGCTGCACGCTCTGCGGGCAGGTCTGCCCCAGCGGAGCCATCTGGGAGTTCACCTCGAAGCAAAAAGGTTGGGCCGCGGCCAAGGCCGCCGGCGATTGGAAGCCCATCCGCGTCGGGACGGCGTTTTACGACCACGGCCGCTGCCTGCCCTGGTCCATGGCCACCGAGTGCATTGTCTGCGAAGAGTGGTGCCCCACTTCGCCCAAGGCCATCTATCTGCGGCCCGTCCAGGTGAACGACGCCGAGGGGCGTGTCAAGACCGTTCGCCAGCCTTATGTGAACCCGGCCGTCTGCGTGGGCTGCGGCGCGTGCGAGTACGCCTGCCCGGTGCGGGACCGCCCAGCCATCTATGTGACCAGCGTCGGCGAGAGCCGCTCGAAGACCAACCAGATCCTGCTCGGCCGCGACAAGAAACAGGCGGCGGCCGCCGCCGATCCGTTCCCGGAAACCGGCGCGGTCAAGGACTGGGCCAAGGCCGAAGCGACGCGCACATTCACCGCCGCCAATCTCTGGGAATACATCGACGGCGACGACGTGAAGTACCTGCAGGCGGGCGTCGAGCGCACGCTGACCAGTCCCTACAAATTCCAGAACCGCATCGACGCGGTGGCGGACGTATACTTCATGAAGGCCGCGGACGGCGCTCGCAAGGTCTTCGAATCCGAGTCCGCCTCGGGCAGCCGGGACGCCGGCGTCGGCGAGGCTTCGCGGCTTTACGGCACGAGCCTGACGTTTCGCAAGGGCGCCTGCTTCGTGCGCCTGACCGCTTACGAGGACGCGCCCGCGGTGGCGGCGGGATTGGTCGAACTGGCCCGCGCCATCGAGCAAAGGTTGAACAGGTAACCACGGAAAGGAGGCACCATGCAACGGCGCCAGTTCCTTCATGCGTCCGCCGCCGCCCTGGCGGGAGCCGGATGCGCTCGATCCACCCAAACCATTGACCAGGTGGTGGCCAAGGTCGGCCGTCTTCCCCGCCGCAAGCTGCCCATCAGCGGCCGGGAGATCTCCGTAATCGTCGGTGCGGGAACCTGGGACGCCCGGGCCACTGAAGCAGGCATCCGGTGCGGGGTCAACTTCTGGCACAAGGCCGACGACTGGGATGCGCGAACCGCGCCCGCCGCGATCCTGAAGAACCGCGATGCCCACTACTGCCAGGTGGCCGTGGACCGCGTGCGCGGCAATCACGAAACCGGCCAGATCGACGAGGAGGCGCACTACCGCTTCGTCAAGGAGGCCGCCAGGCGCAGCGGTCTCCGCTATTTCGACGACATGCAGTTTCACTTCGGCTACCACAACGTGGCCGAGCTGAAATCGAACCGCGCCATGATCCGGGCCTTTGAGCGGTTGAAGAAAGAAGGCCTGGTGAAGCACCTGTGCCTGTCGCAGCACAACTACAAGGGCAACTTCCGAGTGAAGAACGGCGAAAATGCGGCCGAAATCCTCGCCGCCGTCATGGAGGACGGCCTGTACGAGCACGCGCAGTTCATCTACTCGTACGGCGACGGCCCCGACATTAACCGCGCGGTTTCGCTCGCGAAATCCAAAGGCTTCGGCACCGTGGCCATGAAGACCACGCGCGGCGCCTGGCGCATGCAGCAGGATCGCGCGTTCATGCAACAGTTTCCGGCGGGCACGTCGACCTACCATGCCCTGGCGCGGTGGCTTACCACTGGCACGGACCTCACCGCCGCCGTGATCCAGATCAACGGCCTGGACGAGTTCGCCGATACCTGTTCGGGGGCCGGCAAGCCCATGCGGGCCTCCGACGTCCGCGCCGTCGGGATGATGGCCGCCTACGCCGCGGGCCGCGTGTGCGGACTCTGCAACACGTGCATGGAGCATTGCGCCAACCACGTGCCGGTGTCCGACATCCTGCGTTACGAGCGTTACGCGACCGACTACCGCGACCTCCGGCGCGCGCGGGATCTCTACGCGCGGCTGGAGGTGGACGCCCGCGGATGCGCCGCCTGCGGCCGGTGCGTGGAACACTGTCCGCAACGGATGCCAATCCCGGACGCGCTGGCCGCCGCGCACGCCTTGCTTGCATAGCGGGGGGGAGTCTTTCCGCTGTGGTACAAAGGAGTTGGGTCCCCACTTTACCTGGCATGCCAGATTCTATTGTTGAAGCACCTACGGGAATTCGCCGGACGACGCTTGCGAACGGCATCCGCATCGCCTCCGAGCGGATGACGCACGTGCGCAGCGTGTCCGTGGGGGTATGGGTGGGCGTCGGCTCGCGCCGCGAGACGCCCGGGCAGAACGGCATCTGCCACTTTATCGAGCACATGCTGTTCAAGGGCACCGAGCATCGCTCCGCCGAACAGATTGCGCGCAGCGTCGACTCGATCGGCGGCAACCTGGACGCCTTCACCGCCAAGGAACTGGTCAGCTTCAACACCAAGGTTCTGGATGAGCACTTGCCCATCGCCTTCGATGTTCTTGCCGATCTGGTCCTGAACCCGCTCTTCAATCCCGACGACATCCAGAAAGAGAAGGGGGTCATCCTCGAAGAGCTGAAGATGGAGCAGGACGATCCCGAATACCTGGTCCACGAAATCTTTTCCTCGAACTTCTGGACCGGGCACGCGCTGGGCATGTCGATCCTCGGCACCAAGGACTCCATCGCGAGTTTCGACCGGGGCATGGTGGAAGATTTCTGGCGCCGCAATTACGTGCCCGCCAACATCGTGGTCACGGCCGCCGGCAACCTGGAGCACGAGCGGCTGTGCGAACTGGTGTCGAAGTACTTCGCTGCCCTGCCGCGGACCGATGGCGCGCCGCCCGATGTCTGCCCCGCCACCAATGCCGCGCTGACAATACGCAACAAGCGCTCCCTCGAACAGGTGCATGTCTGCCTGGGCGTGCCATCCTATCCTGTGGCGCACGAGAAACGGTACGCCTGTTACGTTCTGAATGTCATGCTCGGCGGCGGCATGAGTTCGCGCCTGTTCCAGAAGATCCGCGAACGGCTGGGACTGGCTTACGCGGTGTATTCCGAGCTGAGCCTTTACCACGACACCGGGTGCCTGCTCGTCTCCGCCGGCACGTCGCTCAAGACGCTCCGCCGCGTGATCGAATGCACGCTCGAAGAATTCCGCGCGCTTAAGTCCGAGCAAGTTCCCGCCGACGAATTGCGGCGCGCCAAGGACCATCTCAAGGGCTCGCTGATGCTCAGCCTGGAATCCACTTCCAGCCGCATGGCGAACCTGGCCCGCCAGGAACTGTACTTCGGCCGTTTCTTCGGGCTCGACGAAATGCTCGAAGGCATCGAGAAGGTCTCAGCCGAAGACGTGGTGACCCTGGCCCGCGAGTTGTTCGATCCCGACCGCATCGCGCTGACCGTGCTCGGCAACCTGGGGCGGATGAAGATCCGGCGCCAGGATCTCGCCTGTTGATGTCACAGTAGTACACTGTGATTTACTCCATGCGGTTTCTCCTCAGGCTCCTCATTCTCGCGTTTGCGCTCGCCAGTGCGGCACTGCCTGTCGATTTCGCCGCCCTCAAGCCGGAAGGCTACGTGAGCGATTTCGCGCGCGTGGTGGACCCAACCAGCCGCGCCGAACTGGAGCGGTACTGCCGCCGGGTGGAGGACGCCACGGGCGCGCAACTGGCCTTCGTCACCCTGGACACGCTGGCCGGCGAACCCATCGAGGACGTGGCCAACTCCATATACCGGCGCTGGGGCGTGGGCCGGAAGGGTACCAACGAAGGCGCTCTGCTGCTGCTGGTGGTGGGTGACAAGAGAACGCGCCTCGAAGTCGGCTACGGGCTCGAACCCTTTCTTCCAGACGGCTTCAGCGGCAGCATTTTACGCGAAATGCGCCCCGCCTTGCGGCAGGGGCTTTACGGCGAAGCACTACTGGCCGCGGCGCAAACCATCGGTGTGCGCGTCGCCTCCGCCAAGGGTGTCGAGTTGAATGCAGCTCCCGCGCGGCGCCACGCGACGCGGCGCGAACAGCACATCCCGTGGTGGGTGGTGCTGGGCGGCATCGCGGTGCTCTTCTGGCTGTTGAGCGCGGGCGGCTCCGGGCCCGGCGGCCTCCTCGCGGGCATGCTGCTCGGTAACATGATGGGGCGCGGGATGGGCTCCGGCCGCGGAGGAGGCGGATTCGGCGGATACGATTCGGGCGACAGCTTCGGCGGATTCGGCGGGGGCGACTCCGGCGGCGGAGGCGCATCGAGCGATTGGTAAGGGGCATGCCATGGAACGAGACTTGAACAATCTGGTCGAGAAACTGCAGAAGGCCTTCGGCGAACGCCTGACCTCCGTGGTGTTATATGGTTCGGCCGCCGTGGGCGATCATCAGGCCAGGTTCTCCGACTACAACATTCTCTGCGTGCTCTCGAAGGTGACTCCACTCGAGCTGGGCGAAGCCGAGCCGATTTTCCACTGGTGGCGCAAGTGCGGGAGTCCCTCGCCTCTGCTGATGAGCGAATCCGAGGTCCACGGCTCGACGGATTGCTTCGCCATCGAGTTTCACGACATCAAGGAACGCAACCGGCTGCTGGCCGGACGCGACGTGGTCGGCGGCCTCGTGCTGGACAATTCGTTCTATCGCGCGCAGGTCGAGTACGAATTGCGCGCCAAGCTGCTGCGACTGCGCCAGAAGGCCGCCGGCGTGCTCTCGAACAGGGATCTGCTGTTGCGTCTGCTGGCCGATTCCGTATCCACGTTCTGCGTGCTGTTCCGCCACGCGCTTTCGCTCTGCGGTGTGGAGGCAAGGTTCCCCAAACGCGAAGTCATCGGGCAGGCCAGGGAAGCCTTCGCTTTGGATGCGGAACCGTTTGTGACCCTGCTCGATCTGCGGGAAGGACGGCGCAAGCCACGGGAAGTGGACCCCCTTCCGCTGTTTGCGCGGTACATGGAGCAAATTCAAATCGTGGTCGACGCGATCGACCGCCTGGAAAAGTGAGGAGACGATGAAGGTTGCTGCGATAGTGCTGGCGATTGTATTGCTACTGGGACTTGTTGCGGGCGGCAAGCTCATGGGTATTCGCAATGAGCTGGTCACCCAGCGCGAGGCGATCAAGGGCGCGTGGGCGTCCGTGGATGTCGCGCTGCAGCGGCGCGCCGATCTGATCCCCAACCTCGTGGAGACCGTCAAGGGTTTCGCCAAACAGGAAAAGGGCATCATGGAGGCGCTCGCGAACGCGCGCGCGGGACTCATGTCGGCCCGCACCCCGCAGGAGAAGATCTCCGCCAACAACGAGTTGAGCGGCGCGCTCGGGCGGCTGCTGGTCGTCGTCGAGAACTACCCGAACCTGAAATCGGACCAGAACTTCCTGCGTTTGCAGGACGAACTGGCAGGCACCGAGAACCGCATCGCCGTCGAGCGCCGCAAGTACAACGAGGCCGTGCAGAAGTACAACACGAGCATCGCGTTGTTCCCCAACAACATCGCCGCCGCGTTGTTCGGTTTCCAGCGGAACGATGCGTACTTCAATGTGGAGCCCGGCGCGCGCACGGCGCCGAAAGTGAATTTCTGAGGGTCTGCCCATGAGTCCGCGAACATACGCCAATTACATCGACGGCGCCTGGGTCGACGGACCGGTTTTCGAGAACCGCAACCCGGCCGACACGGATGAGCTGATTGGCTTGTTCACGCGCGGTTCTGCGGCGGACGTAGAAGCGGCTGCCGCGGCTGCCGCGCGTGCGCATGCCGCCTGGGCCGCGCTGCCCGCGCCCGCGCGGGGCAACTACCTGTTCAAGGTAGCCGATATCCTCGACCGTAAGTTCGAACAGTTGGCCGAAGAGATGACCCGCGAGGAGGGCAAGACGCTGCCCGAGTCGCGTGGAGAAGTGCGGCGGGCCATCAACATCTTCCGCTATTACGCCGGCGAAGGCGCCCGGCTGGCCGGCACGCTGGCGCCCAGCGAGCGCGTCCGCGTCCACACCTTCTCCATCCGCAAGAGCCTGGGCGTCGTGGGCCTGATCACGCCGTGGAACTTTCCCAGCGCGATTCCCGCCTGGAAACTGGCGCCCGCGCTCATTTGCGGGAACACGGCAGTCCTGAAACCCGCGTCGGCGGCGCCTTTGAGCGCCTGGCGCATCGTCGAGGCGTGCCACGAAGCGGGAATCCCCAAAGGGGTAGTGAATTTTGTAGCGGGGCCGGGCGGGGAACTCGGGCCGGCCATGGTGAACGCCGCGCCGTTGAAGGCGATTTCGTTCACCGGCTCCTGCACCGCCGGCCGCGCGCTGCATGAAGAAGCCTCGCGCCGCCGCCTGCGCATTCAGCTTGAAATGGGCGGCAAGAATCCCACAATCGTTCTGGCCGACGCCGACTTCGACGCAGCCGTCGAGAACACCGTGAACGCCGCCTTCTTCTCCACCGGGCAAAAATGCACCGCCACCAGCCGCGCCATCATCGAGGAGCCCATCTACGACCGCTTTCTGGACGCGCTTGCCAAACGCACCAGGCGGCTCAAGGTCGGCAACGGCATGGAGCCGGGCACGGAGATCGGCCCCGCGGTGGACGAAGCGCAGATGAAAACCGACCTCGTTTACATCGAGATCGGAAGGCGCGAGGCGGGCGAACCCGTCACGGGAGGCCGGCGACTCACCGGCGCGGCTTACGGCAAGGGCTACTTTGTCGAGCCTACGGTGTTCGCGGACGTCACTCCGGAAATGACGATCGCCCGCGAGGAGGTCTTCGGCCCCGTGTTGGCCGTCATGCGCGCCGGCAACTTCGAGGACGCCATGCGTCTGGCCAACCAGAGCGCCTTCGGGCTATCCGCTTCTATCCAGACGAGGAGTATTTCAAGAGTCTTCGAATATGTGTATAGTATGGAAGCTGGCCTTCTGACGGTGAACCTGCCCAGCGCTGGTGTAGAATATCAACTGCCGTTCGGAGGGACTAAAGATTCCAGTTTCGGACCCAAGGAGCAGGGCCCGGCCGCGATCGAGTTTTACACCGATCACAAAACGGTCTACCTGAAGTACTGATAATGCGTCTTGGACAGATAAAGTGGAGGGACGCCGTAACCGCGGCGATATTTGAAGGCGGTGCGGCAAGGCCGATCCCCTCGCACACGGTGCGCGACCTGATTCGCCGGTCGGAGATCGAGGGTGTCTCTCTCGATCGACTGGCCAGCGGCATGGCCAGCCCCCACCGTGAATCCGCCACCTTGATTGCGCCCATTCATCCGCCCGAAGTGTGGGCGTGCGGGTGCACTTACGCAGCGAGCGCCAGTTTCCGGAATGGCGAGCAGGGTGTACGAGAGGGCTTTTACGCACAGGTGCACAAGAGTTCCCGCCCGGAGATTTTCTTCAAAGGCACGCGGCGCATGTGCGTGGGGCCGGGCGACGCCATCGGAATTCGATTCGACTCGAAATTCACCGCGCCGGAACCCGAGTTGGCTGCCGTTCTGGGCAGCAAGGGCCGAATTCTGGCTTACACGCTCGCCAACGACGTTTCCGCGTGGGATATCGAGCGTGAGAACCCTCTGTACCTCCCGCAGTCCAAGATGTACGCAGCCTGCTGTGCGTTAGGACCGGTTCTGGTGACCGTGGACGAACTCGGGGACCCACAGAACCTGGAGCTGAGCTGCACCATCCGGCGGGATGGGAATGTGATCTTCTCCGGCTCGGTTTCCGTCTCGAAGTTGAGCCGCAAGATTGAAGAGCTGGTCGCCTATCTGTTGCGGGCCAATCCGGTGCCGGCCGGCTCGGTTTTGCTCACCGGGACGGGCATCATCGTGCCCGAGGAAGCGGCGCTCGCGCCTGGCGACGTTGTGTCGATCAAGGCCCCCGAAATCGGCGAACTGGTCAATACGGCCGCTATCGTGAAGTAGTTCCTCAGACTTCGGGCGAAGAAACGTCTTCGTCCTCCATGCGATCTACTAACTCCGGCTCGGTGGCATGCTGTTTAAGCAGCCTGCTGACCACACTCGAGCTGAAGCCCGCTAGGCGCAGCTTGCGATAGGCCGAGGCCAGGTGCTTCGGTTCGGCCAGGTATTCCGGCAGGTTTATACGCCGGAACTTGCGCATCAGGTACTCCTCGGCCAGCGTGTACTCGTCCGTGCCGCGGTAGATCTCGCTGACGGCCTGCTCGGCCACCACCGGAGCCACCTGCTTCTGGCGGAGGTCGCGCAGCACGCGGAAACGGCCCTGGGCATGGTTATCGCGGCGCGAGGCGGCGAAGCTCTCGGCGAAGCGCTTGTCGTTCAGGTAGCCGAACTGCTTCAGACGCGTCATCACGCCCGCGACATCGCCGGCCTCGGCCGCCCGCGCTTTGAGCCGCGCGCGCATCTGGGCGATGGAGTATCCCCGCCCGCCCAGGATCTTGAGGGCATAGTTCCACAGCCCGTCCGCATCTAGCGGTTTTGCTTTGCCCGGCATCTTTTTGCGCACCGATATTAGCATGCGCATCCTATCGGGCGTGGCGCAAGTAGTATGCTAGTATGCAGAGGGAAGCTGAGCATCGCACTTCCGGAAAGGCAGGAGTCTGACAATGGCAGACGAAGGTAAGCTCTCGTACTTCTTCCTGGGCATGGGCATTGGGGTTGCGGTCGGCATCCTGTTCGCACCGAAATCGGGCGAGGAAACCAGGCGTTACCTGCGTGATAAAGCCGACGAAGGCAAGGATTACCTCAAGAAGCGCAGCGACGACTTGATCGAATCCGCCGGCGAGATGGTGGATCGCGGCAAGAGCGCCATCAGCCGCCAGAAAGATCAGATCAGCGCGGCTGTCGAGGCTGGCCGCCAGGCTTATCGCGAAACGACCCAGGCCCCCAAGGAAGAACCAGGCCCCGCGACGGGTCTGTGAGGCTTCAAGGGAAGCGCAAACCGGCATAGGTGTTCCGTATATGGAAAACGTAGCGATCGCGGCCATTATCGTGGCGGCCGTGGCAATTGTTCTACAGGCTCTTTTTATGTTCGGGCTCTACCGCTCCGCCAAGTCGATGGCCGCGCAGGTTGCCGGCTTGGTTGAGAAGGCCGAACCCGTGCTCGCCGACGCGCGCGAGACCATCGAGCAGAGCCGCAGGCAGATGACGGAAGTAACCGGTAAGGCCAACAAGGTCCTGGATTCCGCGCAGGCGCAGGTCGCCAAATTGGATGAAGTGTTAACCGACGCCGCTTCGCGAGCCAAGGTGCAGATGGACCGTCTGGAGATGGTGCTTGACGACTCCATCAGCCGGGTTCACGAAACCGTAGCCGTGCTGCACGATGGCGTCCTGCGGCCGTTGCGTGAGTTGAACGGCATCGCGACGGGCGTCCGCGCCGGCATCGCTTACCTGTTTGGAAGCCGGCGTCCTAGCGTGGCACAGGCTACGCACGACGACGAAATGTTCATCTGAACGCTGAGCTTTACTTGCTGCTGAGGATGAAGGTGGGCGCGGGACCGGCCACGGTCGAGAAACCCGCCGCGGCAGGCGTGGAGAGCCAACTCGAACACCCCTGTACTTTGCCCAGGTAAGCGTGCGGGTGTACGTCCACCAGCATTTCCTTCATCTCGAGCGTGCCGTAGCGGTAAACGGGGAACTGGCTGCGGACAACATCCACTCGTTCCTGGACCACGTAGGGGGTCCGCATCGCGAGGCGCAGGGTGCGTTCCCAACCCGCATCATCGATTTCCCACCCGCGGAAGGTGTGCAACTCGGCATTGCCGTCATTCGGCCGCAGCAGCAGGTTCTGGCGGTTCTTGAGGATGAAGTCGATCAGGTCGACGGTTTTGTTTTTGTAGGTGACATTGCCGGGCGCCACCACGCGGGTCCAGGGGATATAGTCGCGGATCGCGCGCCGCTCGGCGGACGGGAACTTGGCCGTGATGGTCTCGTCGGTCAGCAGGTCGAAGAGCGCCTTCTTGTGCGCCAACTCCGACCGGAAGCTGTTGACTACGCACACCCTTCCCTCGCGGTAGGCCCGAACCAGCGGATGCGCGAGATCAAACCGCAGCAGGAACTCCTGGACCTTCACCCGCCGGTACACCAGGTCGATCGCAAAGCTGCCCTGCCGAAGTATTCCGCCATGGTATTCGAGTTGATCGGGGTAGACCACCTCGGTCTCGTATCCCTGATTGCGGAAGTAGTCCCGCAGGAGCATGTATTCTCCGCTCTCAACCGCCTGCGCGGACTGCCGGAACTCCAGAATCGCGATCCTGGGTTTGCGCTTCCCGCCGAAGTCCTTGTAAGTCCTGAGCAAACCGTGCAGCAGGTGCTTGAGCGACGCAGAGCGGGTCAGCTTGTAACGCTTGCGGAACTCCTTCATCGGAGGGCAATCGTACATCAAATCCGCCATGCCCTCGGCGTATGCCAGGCCGGTAGGAGTGTCGGCGTTGTACTCGACAAAATGCATCGAGCCATTGTGTAACCGCGTGTCCAGCAAGCCAGTTACGGCCAGCGAAGGATAGCCGGGATCGACCGTCGCCAGCATCTTCTCGGCCGGCAGCAGTTGCATGCGCGACAGCAGCGCGGGTGTGGACAACGCCATCTGCTTGATGCGGTCGATGGCCGAGAACAGCGCCTCGGCGCCTTTGGTCAGCGTCGCGTACTGGCGCGCGCTGACAAAGTGCGGGCGCAAGAAAGGACAAATCGGCCGTCCCGCCACGGCCAGCTTCCGCGCCACCATTTGCTCGTGCAGCGCGTCCGCCCATGCCAGGTCGCGGTACGGTTCACTCTCTAAGATCTTGTGATAGCGGGCAATCGCCTCGCCCAACTGGGTCATGCGATGTTTGAACGAATCCTGTTTTTAGTATCGCACACGCGCTATCGTATGCAAAATTGAACGGCGCCAAAAGCATCGCCTAAGTCTTTGTGCTGCATAATGATGCGTGGATTTTATCCTCGTCCTCGTGAAGCCCGGCTTTCGGTGCTCTGACAAATTCGAGACAATGGCTCATGGAAAGGATCGCCTGGACCTAATGAGACATCTGAGATTTCTTTTAGCCGCGCCGGTACTGCTCTGCATGCTGCCCGCTTCGCCCGCCCGCGCCGATGAAGGGATGTGGTTGTTCAACCAGTTCCCCAAGGATTTGGTGGAGAAGCGTTACGACTACAAAGTCTCCGACGAGTTCTTGGAGACGCTGCGCACAGCCACGGTGCGCATCACGCACGGCACGGCTTCCTTTGTGTCCCCGGACGGCCTGCTGTTCACCAATCATCACGTGGGAGCGGACTGCATTCAGAAGCTCAGCTCCGCGCAGCATGACTATTTCGGCAACGGCTTTTACGCCGCCACACCGGCCGAGGAAAGAACCTGTCCGGACACGGAAGTGCGCGTCCTGCAGAGGATTGAGGACGTAACCGCGGCCGTGCAGGGCGCCGCCGCGCCGGCCATGAGCGGGGCCGAGGCGAATCGTGCGCGCAAGAACGCCATGACGCGGATCGAAAAGCAGTGCGCCGCCTCGACTGGCAGTACTTGCGATGTCGTGTCGTTCTTTTCCGGTGGCCAGTATCACCTGTATCAATACAAGAAGTACACCGACATTCGGCTGGTCTTCGCGCCGGAAGCCGATATCGCCGCTTTCGGAGGCGATCCGGACAACTACAATTATCCGCGCTACTGCCTGGACTTCTCGCTGTTCCGCGTGTACGAAAACGGCAAGCCGGTCCACCCCGCGCGCTACTTCCGCTGGAGCCGCGAAGGCGTTAAAGAAGGCGATCTCATCTTCGTGCCGGGCAATCCGGGCACAACGGGCCGGTTGCTGACTGTTGCCGAACTCGAATTCGGGCGCGATCACTCCTATCCGCTTTTGCTGCGCCAGCTCAAATCGAGCATACACACGACCGAAGTCTACGGTTCGGCTTCGAGCGAAGCCGCCCGCGTGGGCCGCGATTCGCTCTTCAGCCAGCAGAACAGCTACAAGCGTTACGTGGGTTTCGTCGACGGACTGAAGGACGTCCAGTTGATGGACCGCAAGCGGAAGGAAGAAAAGGAGCTGCGCGCCGCGGTGGAGCGCGATCCCAAGCTCGCCGCCGAATACGGACGCGCGTGGGACGACATTGCCGCAGCTTACCGGGACTACCGCAGTTTCTACAAGCCGTACATGCTGCTCGAGACGCGCGCGGCGCGGACTTCGGATCTGTTCGGGATCGCCCGCAACGTTCTGCGCTACGCGGAAGAGACAGCTAAGCCCGAAAACAAGCGCCTGCGCGAGTACGCCGCGGCAAACCTGCCCATCATCGAACGTTCCATGTATTCGACCGCGCCGATCGAGGATTCTTTCGAGATCGCCATGCTGGCCGACTACCTGCGCACCATCCAGCAGGATCTTGGCACCGAAAATCCGGTGGTGAGCGAAGCGCTGGGCGGCCGGACGCCTGAAGCCGCGGCCCGGGACTATGTGTCGACCAGCAAGCTGAAGGACGTAGTCGAGCGTAAGCGCCTGGCATCGAATGCCGACGGAGCGCGTGCCTCCAACGATGGAATGATCCGGCTGGCCCGCATCCTCGACAAGCCGGCGCGCCTCTACCGGCAGCGGTATGAAGACGATGTCGAAGCCAAGTTGACCGCAGCCGCGCCCAAGGTCGCTCGGGCGCGTTTCGCCGTGCACGGTTCGGCGGATTACCCGGACGCCACGTTCACACTCCGGCTCACTTTCGGCGGCGTGCGCGGGTACAAGAACGCGGCCGGCCAGGCGGTGCCGTTCACGACGACTTTCGACGGCCTTTACAAGCGCGCCACCGGCAAAGACCCCTATAGGCTGCCCTCGCGGTGGGTGAAGGGCAAGTCCGCCCTGCGGCTGGACACCTCCTTCAACTTCGTGAGCACCGCCGACACGCACGGCGGCAATTCGGGCAGCCCGACGCTGAACACAAAGGGCGAGATCGTGGGCATCCTCTTCGACGGCAATATCGAGGGTCTTCCGAACAACTTCGTCTTCACCGACGACACCGCGCGCAGCGTGCACGTTTCCAGCCAGGGCATCGTCGAGGCGCTGCGCAAGATCTACCGCGCCAAGCGCATTGTGAAGGAGCTTGGACAGTAAGCGCTGACGCCCCCGCGGCTGGCGGCAAGCAGGTACAATAGCAAGCCTATGCGGACTCTCCGCCTTGGGCTGTTATTGTGCCTCGCCGCCGCCGTCGCGGTGGCTGCTTCGCCGGGTCTCCGGGCCGCGGCGGCGGAAGTCGACATCACCCCGGACGGCCCGCAGTGGCTGCTCGGCTACCAGGCGCGGCAATCGGCCGGCGTACACGATCGCCTTCACCACCGCGTGGTGGCGCTCGACGACGGCAAGACGCAGGTTTATCTGGTTTCGAGCGAGTTCGCCGTTTTCACCCCGTCTTTCTTCGACGAATTCGGGCGCGAACTCAAACAGCGCACACGGATCGAGCCGCGCCAGGTCTGGTGGACCGTCACGCACACGCATTCGGCGCCCGAGTTGGGTCCGGGGGGTATCGGCAAGCTCTTTCTCGGAGAACGCTACAAGCACGATTACGATCACGCTTACGCCAAGGAAGTCAAGGACAAGCTCATCGTCGCCATCAAGGAAGCGCACGAGAAGCTCCTCCCCGCGCGCCTCTACATTGGAACCGGACGCGCAGAAGCCAACATCAATCGCAGGGAGCGGAGGCCCGACGGCCGCATCGTGCTGGGCAAGAATCCCGAAGGCCCGGTGGACCGAATGATCGGCCTGCTGCGCATCGAACGGCTGGACGGCGGGCTGGTCGCGCTCATCGCCAACTACGCCATGCACGGCACCGTTCTGGGAGGCAAGAACCTGCTGATCAGCGGCGACGCGCCGGGCGTGGTGGCGAGCTACGTCGAAGCCAAGTTCGGAGCACCCATGCTTTATATCAACGGCGCCGAAGGCAACGTCGCGCCGCTCCATAGCGTCGAGCCCGACTTCCGGCACCTGGACGACTACAGGACATTGCTCGGCGACCCCATTCTCAAGGCCAACGCCGCGTTGCGCAAGCCCACAAGGCGTGTTCGTTTCAAGGCGGAAGAGATCGTAGTCGAGACGCCGCGCAAGCCCGGGCTCGGCTGGACGGACGACCTGGCCGATTACCTGAAGACGAACGGCGACGGCGCGGCCAACGTGCGCGTTCCCGTGCGCTTGCTGCGCATCGACAAAGACACCGCCATCTGGGGCGCGCCGGTTGAGATGTTCACCGAGATCGCGCTCAACATGCGCGTGAAATCGCCGTTCCGCCACACTTTCTACTTCGGCCTCACCAACGGCTGCCTGGGTTACCTGCCCACGAAGCAGGCGTTCGCCGAAGGAGGCTACGAACCGGGCGTCTGTGTTTTCACGGACCGCGTCGAGGCCGATCTGACGAAAGAAGTGAGCGAGGCCCTGGCGGACCTGAAGCACTGAGCCTGTAGCCGCGCTCCGAAGCCTGTCATACTGTCGCTCATGAGACGGTTGCCTGCGACCTTGCTTCTCCTTGCCGGCGCTCTCGCTGCTCAGGACTTGCCAGCGCCGGACTCGGATCTTCGCACCATGCTGCGCAAGCATGTCATTCGGCGGGCAGCCGAGGTGCTTGAACAAGGAGAGGCGCGGCGCGAGGCGGCGATTCGAGGCGCGGGTTTCGCGGACTATCGCGCCGGTGTGCGCGCGCGACTGCGCGAAGTGCTGGGGGACATGCCCTTCGGACCGAGCGGGGGCGCGCTCAACGTCCGGGAAATCTCACGGCACGACCGCGGCCAATACCGCATCGAAAACGTCCTGTACGAATCGCTTCCAGGATGGGACGTGAACGCGACGCTGTTCGTGCCCGATCCGGCGAAGTTCCCGCCGCCATGGCCGGCGATCGTCATTCCGGTGGGCCACAGCGGCAAGCAGTTTGCCAGCTACCAGATCCCGGCGCAAGTGTTCGCCCGCAGCGGCTACGTCGCGCTGCTGTTCGATCCACCGGGGCAGTCCGGCGAAAAGCGCCAAGGCAACGATCATTTCCGCGACGGCGTCCGCTGCTACCTGACCGGCTCCACTTCGCAGCGTTTCTTCGTGCTGGACGCGCTGCGCTCCATCGATTACCTGGCCACGCGCCGCGACGTCGATATGCGGCACGGAGTGGGCATCACCGGCGTATCGGGCGGAGGCTTCACGGCGCTTTATGCGACTTTGCTCGACGACCGCATCCGCGCTTCGGGGCCGTCCTGCTTCGCCGCGCCTGAAATCGAGCATCCGGTGAAGGACCTGTATCCGCCGTGTCCCGAGACACTCTCCTTCGGCATCTACCCGAAAGGATTGGATGCGGTGAGCCTGCTGGCGGCCGCCTGCCCCACGCCGTTGCTCATGATGGCCGGCGCAGAGGACGAGGTCTTCAAAGCCGAATGGATGAAGCGCATGGCGGCAGACACGGGGCGCGCTTACGCGGCGGCGCAATCGGCCCAGCGCTTCCGGTTTTTCCTCGATGCGGGCGGTCACGCCTACAGCGTGGCGCAAGCCATCGAGTTCGTGAAATGGATGGATCGCTGGGTGCGCTCGATGCCCGGCCGCGCGCTGCCCGCGTTTGACGCGGCGAAAATCGAGATGGCGCCCGAAAACCTGCTGCGCTCGAATCCGCGTCCCGAGCAGAACATGCTCACCGTGGCGAGAGCCGATGCGGCCCGGTTGGCCGCCACGCGCAAGGTGGCGGATCTTCGCCGCGCCGCCATGGAAGTGGCTCGCGTTGACCCCGCGTTCATGCCGCGTGTGCTGAGTGCGAAACGCTCCAAGCCGTTCCTGGTCTGGGCCGACCTGGCGGAGGAGATTCTGCTGAAGGTGGACGCGGACATCGAACTGCCCGCCACGTTCCTCTATCCCGTCAAGCGCGAGACCACCGCGGGCGGCTTGCTGTACTTCGACGACCGCGGCCGTTGGGCCGACCTGGCGGCCGGCGGCCTTCTCGGGCGCATGAGCGCGTTCCTCTCCCGCGACGGCGTGCATCCGGCCGTGCTGACCGTGGATCTGCGCGGATGGGGCGACACGTGTCCAGCCCTGGCCCCGTACGAAGCCGCCGGTTGGGCCGCGCCCGAGCGCTGGCTGGCCTACACATCGGCCGCGCTGGGCGATCCGGTGCTGGCCATGAGAATACGCGACGGACTGGCTGCGCTGGCCTGGCTCCGCGAGCAGCCGGGCATCGATCCCGGACGTATCGTAGTGGGTGGGCGCGGCATGGGCGGCATCGTGGCGTTGCACGTGGCGGCCATCGACGGAAAGCTGCGCGGCGTGTTCGCGCACGAGCATCCGGCGAGCTTCCGCATGCTGGCTGAAGCGGCAAGTTGCCAGTGGCCGCACGACGCCTTTCTGCCCGGAGTGCTTCAGCACTACGACGTCCCGGAATTGATCGCGGGCTTGAAGATGCCCGTGCTCGCCGTCAATCCGCCCGACGCGCTGGTGGACTGGGTGGCGGCCCGCTGGAAGTAGCACCCCACAAATCATCAGTTGTGCTTGCTCGCGAATCTCGCGCGCAGCTTCTCGTACAGCGGGCGCATCTGCGTGCGCGCCAGGCCGTCCTTCGCGCTGACGTGCGGTCCGGCGGCGTCGAAATCGAACGGCACGTAATAAGTCGCCAGCGAATTCGCCGTGGCTTCGAGGTCCCGCCACGCCGCGTCGCGCCCGGCGGTCTGCCCGAGCCGGTCGGCTTCATACAGCCGCGCCAGGGCCCAGTAGAATCGGAACGAATCGTCTCCATAGCGGAAGGCGCGCGCATCCTCCTCCAGGCGGAGGCGGATCTCCAGCGGCGTCTCCACGCGCATGGCGCGATCGAGCGCAGCCTTGGCTTCGTCGAGCAAGCGCAGCGATTCCCGCGGGCCCACCGCCAGCCCGTCCTCGGCCGACAGATGCTTCAGGGTGAACAGCGGCTTCGTGGGCCTCTGGCCGTCCCAGTTGCGCAGCACACCGTTGACGCTCGGCTGATACCAGCTCCTCCATGCCGTGATGTTCGCGTAAGCGGCTTCCAGCTTGTCATAGAACGTGCGCGCCTCCGCGGAGGCAGGCCCATAGTAAAGCCGCAGATACTCGTCCTTGATCTTTTCAACCGGCGCGTGAGCGTCCCATGAGAGGCGCGCGAACAGGACCTGCGTGAGCGCGCGCGGCCCCCACAACGCCATGGGTATGTGCATGTAGCTCATGCCGGTGACGCCGATGCGATGGTAAAAAGCGAAGTCCGCGCCCATGGTGCGCGAAAACAGGAGCGGCAGGTCCTCGAATTTCGAGACGTTGTAGTACTCGACCACGGCCAGCGGAAAGCGCTTTGAAACGCGCCCCCACTCACTGACCGTGCGCGCGTACTTTTCATTCAACTCCGTGCATTCCCGGCTCTCCAACGTGTGCGCGTAGCAGCGGTTGATGGGCGCGTAGAGGCTGAAGTCCTTGCCGCTCGAGAGCAGTTCCGGAATCTCGCGCGAGGGGCCGCCGAGCGACGGCGTACCCTCGTAAGCCACCAGGGCCATGCCGATGTCGCGCGGCATTTTACCCGAGGCGACGGCGGCGGCGGCCTCGCGGCGGATGCGCGCCATCAGGTGCAGGTAGCGGTCCGCGTCGTTGCCCAGTGCGCGGCAGCGCGGGCATTGACACCAACCGGCCCAGGTGTCGAAGAGCCAGACGTTCTGGTAGTCCGTCCAGCGCCAGTCGGAGGCCAGGTGCTCAACCACGCTGCGCGCCACGTAGGCAGCCGCTTCGTCGTTCGATACACAGAACTGATAGCGGTAAGCGTTCTTGCGCTCGCGCTTGCCGTTCACTTCCGCGAACCAGTCCGGATGCTCTTCGAACAGCGTCTTCCCGCTGGCCATGGGCTTGTCCGGATCGAGCACCTGTTCGAGGATGTGCCCGCCCGACAGCAGCACGAAGCCCAGCTTCTTCATCAGATGGTACGAGCGCGGACAATACGCCCACATGTTGAGGCGGTTGCGCGCCATCCACTGGAAAACCTGCACGGATTCCATGCTGTCGGCGGCGGCATGGAATCCGCGGAACAATGGGAAGTCCGGCGCGGATTGGATGTTCCATCCAGACAGGGTTACGGAGGTGCGTTCCGCCGGCGCGACCTCGCCGTTCGTGCCGGGCGCGTACCACCGCCATCCGAGCTGATCGAGGAAGGCGTAGACGGCGTAGAGCGTGCCCGCGCGCCCGCCGCCGGTGAGGTACAGGACATCGCGCCCGTCGCGCTTCACGCTGCGGATTGCATACGCCTGCGCATTCTGGAAATGGACTCCCGCCTCGCGCACGGCGGTGCCCACCACGATGGCCGGGCCGGTTGCCGGCACTTTCTCCACGAATCGGAACTGCAGCTTCGGAGCCGTGCGTTCGAGGAAACTCTTCAGTTCAGTGGCTGCGAACGCCGTGGTGCAGCGCTCCGCGTCGAGGCCGTCCTTCTGCCAGTCGACCTGAGATTCCCCGACCGCCCAATAGCGAACCAGCCGGGCGGCGCCCTCGTAGGGCACCACGACGGCGATCTGGTTGGATTGGGCAAACGCCGTGGCGGCAAGGAATGCGACAAGCAGGCATCGAATCATAGAAAACCATGGTATTGCGATTTGACGCCCCACTGCGCGATTTGATGCGATCAATCCCGAGGACACGCTAAGTGAGGCTGTAACGCGTACCCCTTGGTTTTCGGCGGATGGGAGTTCAGGGATGGCGCAGCCTGTCAGGAACTCTTTGAATAGAGTCTCTTCTGGAGTCCTGACCGGAACCATTTAATGCAGGTCGCTAGGTCGTCTGTCCAGAAATCATCGGGATGCTCCGGTACGGGTTGGAAGATCTCGATCTGGTTGGCGCCCTTTTTACTGGGCAAGAGCCAGCTGCCAACCGTAAAGACAAAGCGGTTCCAGTCGCCCGTTGAAGGCTGCATGTTGACGGCAAGAATATCAAAGTCGCCAAAGCGATAAGGACGAGTTTCCTCGCCATTCTTGTTGCCGCTGCGCGTCTTTTGTACTTCGACGACGTACATCTTCCCAGGTGGACAAACGAGAGCAGCGCGAGATCGTTTCGCGTACTCTTTCGGAACGCTCTTTTCTTTTCGTTGCAGCTTTACCTGGATCTGAACGCGCGTGCTGGAACGCTCAAGCGCAAAGTCGTATGGCTGATCGCCGACGATCTCTACAGACTGCCATCCCGCCCGAAGCACCGGTGGGAGGATCCTTTGCTTGAACACCGCCTCGGCAAGAATACCGCGGATTCCCCGTTGGGTCAGATCGCTTGAACGAGCAATTGCCGTCAGGATGTCTTCCGCAGTCGTACCCCACTCTTTCTCAAGTGGATGCAGGGGGAGATGTCTTCGCAAGTAATCGAGAACAATACATTTGTCTTGATCATTTAGTCTCTTGACCAGTTCACATACTTTATCTGTCCGTTTGCTCATTTACGCGGTCTTCCAGCCGGGTCAGGAGTAAAGTCTTCGACATCTTTTCGCCGAACCAGAAGCCGTCCTCCGACCTTGATGGTTGCAAGGCGACCCTTCTTCACCAGAAGCGCTATTGCCTGCCTCGACACGCCGCGAAGTCTTGCAGCTTCAGCCTGAGATATCCACTCGTTCAGCTCGGGGAAAAGAGTTGACATTGTCAAGTTATTATGCTAATGTTAAATCACGCACAATTATATCGACTAATGAAAGGAAGCGCCGCACATACTGCCATTCCTGCAGCCGACCCGTTCGGGTCGTTTGCGGACGAGCCTGTTTACCGGACCTCGCGTGGAGTAGCACTTCTGGGAGATTCCCGAGAACTGCTTGCTCGTATTCCAACCAGCAGCGTCAATTTGGTTTTTACATCGCCGCCCTATGCGCTGCACTTCATGAAAGAGTATGGAAATGCGCACAAGCGCGATTACGTCCAGTGGTTCATTCCATTTGCGAGAGAGATCCTACGAATTCTGAAGGATGATGGTAGCTTCGTTTTGAACATCGGTGGGAGCTACAACAAAGGGACCCCCACCCGTTCGCTATACCACTTCCACCTCCTGATCGCTCTTGTTGAACAGGTCGGGTTTCACTTAGCCCAGGAATGCTTTTGGTACAACCCTGCAAAGATGCCAATGCCCGCCGAATGGGTGACGGTCAGACGAGTAAGAATTAAGGATTCAGTCGAGTACGTGTGGTGGTTGTCAAAGACACCATGGCCCAAAGCAAGCAATCTGCAAGTGCTCAAGGACTACAGCCCTGACATGATTCGGTTGAACCGTCGCGGAGTCAAACCGACTGTGCGACCGTCCGGGCATGTCATCCGCGATTCCTTCGACAGTGTCGGTGCCGGAGGCGCCATTCCGGGCAACGTCGTCGAGGATTCGCTGCCAGAGGACTTCTTCCCTGTTCCTGAAGCGATGCTCAAGTTCGGTAACAACGCCGCGAACGACGACTACGCCAAGCGCACGAAGCGACTAGGATTGAAGATGCACCCCGCCCGGTTTCCAGCTGCGCTGCCTGAGTTCTTTATCAGGCTTCTTACCGAGGATGGTGATCTTGTGGTCGATCCCTTCGCCGGCTCAAATACCACAGGCGTGGTGGCTGAAAACCTTGGTCGGCGATGGATCGCTATCGAGCAGGTGTCTGCGTATCTGGAGGCCAGCCGAGTACGATTCGAACAGACGAGCAGCAGCAAGTCTCCCACAAAAGAAGCCGGCCAGGCTGAATTATTCTGAGGGACCTCGTCTTTGCCAGTTCGCGTACAATCAGCTGGTTGCTCTGCACTGTCGGCTCTTTCCCCCTAGTGTCCACGGACCTCAAGCCTTCGGTTGCTTTCCCATTGGAACATTCGGTTACACTTTGGGGCAATGGGAAGACCGCATGCGATTCGGAGTCTCCCATCCCTTAGAGGCCAACTGCGTGCCTCGCCACCATTTGACGCCTCCTCGGACGATCTGATGTGATCGACACTGAAGATATGGATCGCCGCACTTTTCTTACCGGAGCCGGGGCCGGCGTTGCGTTCGCGGCCCGCGCTCAGAACCAGCCGAAAAAGCAGTTCGTCGAAGAACGGGTCGAGCGCATCACCGCGCCTCCCAAGCCTGCCCTCGCTATCAATCACCTCGGCTTTCTGCCGGGCGGCAAGAAAATCGTGATCTTCCGCCTTACCGGCGAGGCGCCCGAGGAATTCGTGCTTCGCGACATCGGCTCGCAGCCAAAGCCTCCCGAATTGCACCGGCGCTTCACGCGCGTTACTTCGGATCTGGGCGATTGCCTGGTCGGCGATTTCAGCGACATCGAGCGGCCCGGCATGTACCAGGTGACGGCCGGAACGGAGAAGTCCGTGCCGTTCTTCATCCGGGACGATGTCTGGCAGCGCACTCTCGTGAAGGCGGTGGGCTACATACATTCCCAGCGCTGTGGCCAGGAAGTCCCGAACGTGCATCCGGCCTGCCACCTGGACGACGCGCGACGGCGCGACACCGGCGAACACATCGACACCACCGGCGGCTGGCACGACGCGGGCGACCTGCGCAAGTGGGTGAGCGCCACCATCCTCAACGGAATTGCGCTCATCGGGCTGACGCGCAGCCTCGGGGACAAGTGGGACGCCGCGGGAAGCGGGTTGAAGACGCTGCTCGACGAGGCGCGCTGGGGCAACACCTACTTTCTGAAGATGCAGGACAAAGACGGCCGCGTGTGGAATGATGTGGCCGGCGGCGTCAACGGCGACAACAGCGACAACCACTGGACCGACAACCAAACCGGAACGCCCGACGACCGCTACATCAATCCGGCCAAGCCAGCCTCGGTGCAGGCGCTGTTCACACTCTTCGAAGGCATGATGGCCAACGCGTTCGGCGACGTCGACGCAGCCTACGGGCAGCAATGCCTGCATGCGGCTTTGCGCTGTTGGGACGCGGCCAACCGCTTCGGCGGCACGGGCGACCTGGCGTGGTGGGCGATGGCGGCTGCCGAACTGGACCGCGCCACCGGTGGCGTTAAATATCGTAATTACGCCATCAACTTCGGCTCGCAGATCGTTTCGCTGCAGAACACTGAATTCTCCAACGGGCAGAAACTGGTGCGCGGATGGTTCCGCGCCTCGGGCAACAGCCCGGAGCCTTACGTCGACGTTGTGCACGGCGCACTACCCGTCCTGGCACTGCTCAGATTGATAGAAGCATATCCGAATGTCGAAGAGGCGGAGGCCTGGCGCGACGCAGTCAAGCGGCATCTGGACGAATACGTGATGCCCATGGCCGCGCGATCGCCGTATCGCATCGTGCCGTTCGGCATCTTCCGGGGCTCGCCATCGCCGGAACTCTACCGGCCGCTGGAGGGCAAGCTGACCTACCGCTACTTCATGCCTGTGCGGCACACGGATTGGTGGGTGGGCACCACCAGCCACCTGGAAAGTTACGCCTACGCGCTCTCGCTTGCCGCGAAGGTCCTCGGCAAGCGCGCGTACCGGGACCTGGCTTTGAGACAGCTCGAATGGGTGATGGGCGCCAACCCGTTCGGGGCCTGCCTGATGACGGGCGAGGGGATGCGCAATCCGTATCCGCACTCGCGTTTCGTGGGGCTCATTCCCGGTGGCATTATGAACGGCATCGCCGGCAACACGCGCGACGAGCCGATCCTGGATATCGAGAACGGCTTCGATTGGCGCACCACCGAATACTGGACGCCGCACAATGCCTATTACATCCAGGCGGTTGCCTCGCTTGCCGCCATGCGTGCCGCGTTTGAATCGTAAGATAATGCTACCGATGACCCGCCGCACCGCGCTTCAATTGTGCTCCCTTCCGTGCTTCCGAGGCTTCGGCCTCGCTTCGGCGCGTCCTTACCGGCTCGGCTGCCAGACGCTGCCGTACCGTAACCAGACGCTGCCGCGCGCCATCGAAGGGATCCGCAAAGCCGGCTATCGTCACGTGCAGGTCTACCACATGCACGCGGGACGGCTGGTGTTCGCGCCCGAAACGGCGCGCGCCGAGCTGAACGACCTGCGGCAGCGCTTGAAGGATGCGGGCCTCGATATGTTCTGCGGGTTCGTTGGATTGCGCGGCGACCTGCGCAAGCCGAAGAACTTCACGCTCTACTTGAAGGAACTCGACCTCGCCCGCGAGTTCGGCGTGCGGACCGTGGTCGGCATCGGTCCCGGCTACTACACTAAGTTCCCCGGGATGCCCAAGCGCGCGAGCGACTGGGAGAGAGAAGTCGCCGAGTTCCTGCCCGCGCTGGAGCGCGCCGTCCGGCACGCCGCTTCCATCGGTGTCACCATCACCATCAAGCCGCACACGGGGCTGGCGTGCCACGGCAAGGCGGGCCTGGAACTGATGCGGCGCCTGCCGAGCGAGAACCTGAAAATCTGCTGGGATGCCGGCAACGTGTCGTTCTATGAAGGGATTCATCCGGACCCGGATCTGCCGGAGTTGGCGCCGCACGTCAAGGCAGTCTGCGTGAAGGACCATCGCGGTCTGCGCGCCAATCCCGATTTCCCGGTGCCGGGCCAGGGGCAAATCGATCACGAGCTGATGTTCAAGATCCTGTATGGCGCGGGATTTGACGGACCGATCTCGGTGGAGCGTGTCGACGGAACCGACAACGCCATGACAATGCCCGCCGAGTTGATCGATGCGCGCATCGCCGCGGCGCGCGCGTACCTAGCTCCGCTGCTGAATAAGATTTGCCGCGGCTAGCGCTTCCAGCACCTGTGCCGCGTGTCCTTCCGCCCGGACTTTATCGAAGATCTTGAGGATCTTGCCGTCGGGTCCGATGATGAAGGTGCTGCGCACGATGCCCATGGTCTTCTTGCCGTACATGTTCTTCTCGCGCCAGACGCCGTAAACCTGCGCGGCGGCCTTCTCCGAATCTGAAAGCAGCGTAAACGGCAGGCCGTATTTCTCCTTGAACCGGGCTTGCTTTTCGACGGGGCAGGGCGAAACGCCGACGATCACCGCGCCGGCGGTGTCGAAGCGCTGCCGCGTATCGCGGAACTCGCAGGCCTCGGTGGTGCATCCCGGCGTGTCCGCTTTCGGATAGAAGTAGAGCACCACGGTCTTGCCCCGGAGGCCGGACAGCCGGAAGGGTTCACCCGTGTCCGTCTGGAGTTGAATGTCGGGTGCAAGGCTGCCTTCACGAAGGGGAGCGGAGGTTATGTTTGCCATACCTTTTGGATTCCGGAACGGCGAGGAGGGACGCGAAATTCGCGAAGAGCCGTCTATGTGTCTGTTCGGCAAAGGTCGAACTTCGTTAAGATCAGTTCTGCGGTTTCCAGAGGCCGCCGCTTATACCCATGAAAACGAAACTGCCATTCATTCTGATGACCGCGATCGCCTGCGCCGTTCCTCCATCGGCGTTGCCGCAGGCGATCGAGCCGACGGTTGTCGCCACGCCAGAGCAGGAGTCCAAGGCATACGAGGAATGCAGACGGGCGCTGGTGAAACCCGGCTACAAGCAGCCCCAAGCCTACCCGGGCTATACGGGCTTCGTCGGTTGGACGTCCGTCACCCGGACCAAAACAGGAGCGCTTCTGGTGACCTTCAGTTCAGGGTACTGGCATGCCTCCCCGCCGACGCCCATTACGACGATCAAGCCCGAGGACCTGCGCCTGTGGCGGAAGATGGGCATGCCGGAGGTGAACGCGCCGCGCGGCGGACGGGCGGAGATCATGCGCTCGGACGACGGCGGTAAGACCTGGAGCGATCCGGTTCCCATGATCGATACCGAATCGGACGACCGGTCGCCGGCTGTGGCGCAGCTTCCCGACGGCACTCTGGTGGCCTCGTTCTTTACCTACCCTTCGCCGGGTGTGGGCATTATTCGTTCCTTTGATGACGGAAAGACGTGGGAGCAGAAGCCCAGGATGATTTGCGCTCCGTTTCACACTTTGGCCACGGACGGCCCGCCGCTGGTGATGCCTGACGGATCGCTCCTGCTGGCCGCTTACGGATCGGAGAAGGAAGGCGACGCCAACGATGCCATCGGGATCTTCGCATCGCGCGATCGTGGAGAGACGTGGCGGCACCTGGCGACGACCCGCGCGCCGCACGAGCTATCGGAACCGGGGTTGGCACGCCTGCGGGACGGCACGCTGGTGGTCATCACGCGCCCGGAGGGCAGTGTGAGCTGGTCGAAGGACGGCGGCAAGACGTGGACCCAGCCGCGGAACCTGCCCGCGCGAATGTTCGACCCTTGGCTCCTGACGCTCCGCGACGGCAAACTGCTCTGCCTCCACGGATCTTACCAGAAGCAGCATCACGGGCTGCGCGCGCTGGTCAGCACCGACGTTGGCAGGACGTGGAATGGCGCGGGGACGGACTACGGCTTTGCGGTAGACCCATCGGTGTACGGATACTCGCGCGGCGTTCAACTGCCTGACGGCTCGGTGTACATCGTCTATCAAGGTACCGGTGGACACAAGACGGCTGACGCGGCGTCGATGTCCATCTACGCGATGCGCTTGCAGGTGAAGGCAAAGGGCCGCGGGATCGAACTATTGCCCGTGCCATGCCCGCGCGTTCAGTAGTCAGGAACCTACTCGGGAACTCGTCTGCCGATGTACGCGCCGCCGCGCACGTCGGTGCCCGTGTATTCTTCCACGACTTTCAATCCGGCGCCGGTCATGGCAGACGTGTACTCTTCGCGGGAGAAAAGACCGATTTCCATGGATTGTTTGTGGTAGGTCACCTCGTTGTCCTTCCCAAGAAGATGGTGGAACGTAACCTCCACGAGTTTTGGTTCCTTGAGACGCACTTGTTCCATGCGGGCGATCTTCAGATCCGGCCGGGCGGCAGCGTCGACCACGACGAGATCCTGGAATTCTTCTACCGTGCTCCATGGGGTGATCAGCGCCAGTCCGTTGGGCCGAAGGTGGGCGGCGATACGTTTCATCGACGCGCGCAAATTGTCCACGGTCCTGACGAATCCGATGGATCCGTACAGGCAGACCATCGCGTCAAAGTCCTCCTCCAATTGAAAATCAATCAAGTTCCCAAGATAGAATTTGACGTCGGGGAACTTCTTTCTGGCCCGATCAAGCATGTCCTCGCTAAGATCCAGCCCGGAAACACGATAGTGGTCCGTAAAGTAAGGGATATGGCCTCCCGTTCCACAGGCAAGAACAAGCAGATCAGCCTGTGACGGAATGCCGTGTCTGGTGATCAGTTCCCGTACTTTGGCCGCCTCTGGTGCGTATTCCTGGTCCTTCACATACAAAGCATCGTAGTAAGTGGAAATGGTTTTGAAATCAGAATACATGACGTTATTTCTCCCTTCCCCCAGCAAGCGATAATCCGACTGTGGAGCTTCGGTGCCCAGCAATTATGGCAGGAACGCAGGGCGTCCGCAATTGTAACCAAGAGACTGATTCTGAGTGCATGGTCCACTGTCGAGTCCGGATAGTCGCAGCGGCCGGCCTGTCTCTGGCGCCGTTCTCAGGGAGTGACTCTACAAGCGGGGAGTCGGAACAAAAAGGCGCTTCACCAAAGGCTGCTCGGTGTAAAATCGACTCATCATGGAACGCCAGAGGTGGGATTCTGCGTGGATTCGCAGTGCGCCATACCGCTTGTCCAATCCGGGTGGCGAGATGCCCGAAGCCTGCAAGCAACTCTAACAAGCTTCTAGATAGTGGTGATTGTGCGCTGTGAGGCCGAAGGCGGCCTTTGGAGAGTATTGACTAATGTGCTTCCGCGAGGGTGTTTCGGATAGGTGGACAGGCGGAATCGTCGCCTTCATCCTTTGGCTTCTGATCGGACCGTCCGCTGTGCCTGCACAGCGGACTCCGGACCTGAAAGATCTCTTCAAGGACCCTCCGCGCGAGTTTTCGATGGAGCCGCTTTGGTCGTGGAACGGGACTCTGGAACGCGACAAGCTGGTTTGGCAGATCGACCAGATGATGGAGAAGGGTGTGTACGGCGCGTACATGCACGCGCGCGACGGCCTGGACCAAAGCAGGACGCCCTATTTCTCCGATGGCTTCTGGGACGCGGTCAAAACCAGTGTGGAGCATGCGGAGAAGGTCGGCTTGCGAACCTGGATTTACGACGAGGACAAATGGCCGAGCGGGGACGCGGGCGGCCGCACGCGCGCCGCGAATCCGGAGCGCTTCACCGCTCGTGGTTTGACGCATCGTACCCAGAGCGTGCGCGGACCGGCGGAGCTGAAGCTGGATTATGAGAATGCCGTTTTTGTGATCGCGGCCAAGCGTACAGGTGAGGAAGCTATCGAGAAGAACACGTTGATCGATCTGACCACGCAGAACCGATCCAAGGAAACGTGGCGGGTGCCTGAAGGCGAGTGGCTTATCTCCATTTTCGAGCCTGTCCACATGAAGGTGCCGCTGCCCAACTACATCAATCCGGACGCCGTCAGGGAATTCCTCAACAACACGTACGAGCAGTACGCAAAGCGCTTCTCGCGGCACTTCGGGACGACCATTCCAGGCTCTTTCTTCGACGAAATCTATAACGTGACACCGGTCCCCTGGGATCCGCTTCTTGAACAGAGGTTTCGTACACGCAAGGGTTACGAGCTTCGCAAGTTTCTGCCGTTGCTGTTTCTCGACGGGGGGCGCGAGACGGTCAAGTTCCGATGCGACTTCTTCGAGGAGTTCGCGCGGCTTTACGAAGAGGCGTGGTTCGAGCAACTGTCGGCCTGGTGCGCCAGCCACAATCTCAAGTTGACGGGGCACACGAACGAAGACATCCGGAACATCTTCGACCAGGGCGATTATTTCCGCACCTGGCGGCACGCGCAGATGCCGGGCACTGACAACGAAGACTTCCGGTACACATGGCCGCGGACGGTGGGTGCGTGGAAACCGAAGCAGCTCAGTTCGGTGGCGCACGTCTACGGCAAGCCGAGGGCGATGGCCGAGTCGCTCGGGGGCGCGGGTTGGACGGTTACGCTCGATCAGGCTCGTTACGGCGTCAACATGCTTGCGGTGTACGGCATCAATTCGTTCGTGATGCACCTCTTCCATTACTCGCTCGACACGGCGGTGAGTCAGGACGATTGGCCGAACAGCTGGTTCTATCAGAATCCGTACTGGAAGTACTTCAAGCGTTTTGCGGATTACACGCGCCGCCTGTCGTTCCTGGGCAGTCAGGGGGAGCACGTCGCCAATATCGCCGTGCTGTATCCGGTCGAGGATGTGTGGAGCCGCGGCCCAGGAAAACGCCAGCAGGAGCACGCCGTCACATCATTGATCGACCATCTGCAGCGCTCGCACATGGACTGCGACCTGGTGGACACCGACAGCGTCGCGGCCACCAGCCCGCGCATCGGGACGGAAGACTATCGCGTGCTGATCCTGCCCGACGTCCGAACGGTTTCCGCGCGAATGTACGCGAGAGTGGCCGAGCGGGCCAGGCAGGGCCTAACGGTGGTTGCTCTCGGCGCCGCTCCCCGGAACTCCTCCGAGAATGGCGCCGAGGATCCGGCTGTGTTGAAGATATCGGCCGGGATCCGGGTGTTCAAAGACCTCGATGAGCTTACCTCCTGGCTGCGCGAGTCCGTGCCCGCCGACATCACAATCGAGGGGGAGGGCGCGCCGGCGCTGCGGTATCTGCACCGCCGCGTTGCAGATAAGGATATCTACTTCCTGGTGAATTCCGAGCGTCGTCCGGTGAGTGTGAAGGTTCACTTCGCCGCCAAAGGCGAGGCCGAAAAGTGGAATCCGGAGACCGGCGAAGCGAGCCCGATCAATCCGGCGAATCTGAGTTTTGCGCCATGGGAAGCGTATTACATCGTGTTCGGCGGCCGCACGAAGACGGCTCCGCTGGCGCGCTCCCCCGGGCAAACCGAGATCGCACTCAACGGCCCCTGGACGTTCCAGGTGGTGCCCCACGAACTCGACTACAATTGGAGCCCCGATCCCGGCGAAACGAAAGTCAACATCCCGGTTGGGGATTTTCGAATTGTCGGCCATCCCTGGCAGCGCATTCGTTTCAGCAATGGAACCCGCCGATACGTTTCCGATTGGGACGCGGTCTGGATCACCCGGTACGTGTACGAAACCCGGCACCCCGGCCAGTTCGGCGGGCCGGATCTGAAATTCTCCAGGGAGCTGGATATTCCGTTCGATCCCGCCTCCGCATCCATAGAGGTCCAGGCGAAGGGGGCAGTCGAGTGCTTGTGGGATGGGACGCCGGTTTCAAACCTGAATGCAATCCCGGCGGCGAAGGGCCGTCACCGCCTCGAGTTTCGCGTAAGGGGAGAGGGCTTCCTGCTCGCGCAGGGAGCGATCAAGGGCAAGGCTGGGGAGGCCGTCGCGATCCGGACTGACAGAACGTGGACCGTGGATGATCAACAGGCTTATGAAGTCGCGCCGCCTCCGCCAAGCGATTCGAAGTATCCGGTCGAGGTCGAATACAGGATCCCGGTTCCACCCGGATGTGTGTTGGAGAACGGGAAGCCGGCGTTCAGGATCACGCTGAACAAGCCCGGCGACGGACTGAACGATCCGCCGGTGGCACGCTGCGGAAAAGCGGAGTTCCAGCTCCAGGACTGGAGCAATCAGAACCTCGACTGGTATTCGGGCCGCGGCATTTACACCACCACGTTCGATGCTCCTGTGGGACGGACGGTCACTCTGGATTTGGGCGAGATCTGCTACACCGGCGAGGTATGGCTGAACGGGGAACTGGCCGGCACGCTGGTGTGGCCGCCATATCGCATCGACATCAGCAAGCAATTGAAACCGGGCCGGAACACCTTGACCGTGATAGCGGCAAACCTGCTGGCGAACGAGATGCGCTGGAACCGTTTCGAGTCCGGCACGTTCAGCGTCAATAGCCGGTGGTGGCACGATGGCAATATTTTGCGTGACGGAGACAAGCTGCGCTCGGGACTGATTGGCCCCGTGAAGCTGCTTGTTGCGGAGTAGTAAGTTGAGGTTGGTACTGACAACAGGTCTTCCCGGCGGCTCGATCTTCCGCCGGGTCTTCGTGGCGATGAGCCGCCACGGGCCGGTGAACCTTGGGGTGACGTTGCGTTCTTTCCCGGCAGGTGGGGGCAGGCGTGTACGGCGGTCACAGCGTTTCGGAACTTCAGGTTCCGGAGAGGTCAGCCTATGTTTACGAGGTCAAACAGGGTGTTTCTCTACCTCATCGCCGCATGTATCGCGGCGGTGTTTTCGGCGAACGCGCAGTTCGTCCGCGGCAGCATTGTCGGGAGAGTAACGGACCAAAGCGAGGGGGTCATCGCGGGAGCCGAAGTCAAGCTGCAGAACCAGGGAACGAACGAAACCAAGCAGGCCAATACCGACAACGAAGGGAACTTTAGTTTTCCTGCTCTACTTCCCGGGGTCTACCGCGTCGAGGCCTCCCGGGAGGGCTTCAAGACTCAGGTCGTCAACGACATCCGGCTGGAGGTCAACCAGACTGCGCGAATCGACATGAAACTCGATGTCGGCGAATTGGTGCAGCGGGTGGAAAGCGTCGCCAGCCTGCAATTCCTGAAGACGGACGCGACAGATGTGGGATCGGTGATCGCGAACAAGCAGATTGTGGAGCTGCCGCTGAACGGTCGCGACTATCTGCAACTGGCGCGGCTGATCCCCGGCGCGATTCCATCACGTGCGGGCGCTACCGCCGGGCAGAAGGGCGTGAACCGAAGCGTGAACGTCGCCGGAGCCAGGGACACCTCCGTCGCCTTTCTTCTGGACGGCGTCGACACGAACGACATCGTTTTCCAGACCCCAACGGTAACTCCTTCCGTAGACGCCATCCAGGAATTCAAACTGGTCGGCGATACCTACAGCGCAGAGTTTGGCCGCGGCTCCACGCAAATCATCACCGCCCTGAAGTCCGGGACCAACGACGTGCACAGCACGCTGCTGTACTTCAACAGGAACAACAGCTTCGCGGCGCGCAATTTCTTCCAACTCGGCTCCGTCGCGCGCCTGAATTTCACGCAGTTCGGCGGAACCCTCGGCGGACCTGTCACCTTGCCCAAGGTATATAGCGGCCGCGACAAGACGTTCTTCTTCATGAACTATGAAGGCGGACGGACGCGCTCGGGCGGTACCAACTATGCCTATGTCCCGTGGGCGGAGTTGAGGGCCGGCGATTTTTCGGCTGCCGGGAATCCGACGATCTACGATCCCGACACCTTCGATGCAGCGACGAGGATCCGACAGCCCTTCGGGCAGAATAAGATCCCATCGACACGCATCAGCTCGGTGGCCAACAAGATCCTCTCCTTCTATCCATCGCCGAATTACAGCGGCCAGACCGGACGGAACTATGTCGCGAGCATTCCTGGAGTGGACGACACCAATAACGCGAATGCGCGAATCGACCACCGGTTTTCGGCAAAGGACAACGTGTTCGGCCGCTACTCGATCCTGGATAGGAATCGCCCTCTGCCTGGCACGCTGGCGTACAGCGGCATCACGGACACGATACGAGGCCAAAACGTAGCGCTGAATTGGATCCACATATTCACGCCGACTCTGCTCAATGAAGCGCGCGCCGGATTCAACCGGTCCAAGTACTACACGACTGCGATCGGTTCCCCGAGCGCCAATCCGGCCAAGGACTTGTTCGGGTTCAAGAACACGATCGACGATCCGACAGTCGGGTACGGACTGCCGCTGTTCGGCCTCTCAGGCGGCTTCAGCGGTCTGGGGCCTGGGTCGCAGTATCCGGCGAACTCCGTTGTGCAGAGCTACCAATACCTCGACAACGTGACGTGGGTACGCGGACCGCACACGATAAAATCCGGCTTCGACTTTCGCCGGACGCGCATGACGGCCGTGGTCGGCAACAGCGCCAGAGGATACGCGCTTTTCACCGGGCAGTTCACAAACCTGCCCAGCCAGTCGAGCACGACGGGCAGCTCCATCGCCGATCTTCTGCTCGGCCTGCCCCAGACCGTTCAGTCTTCCGTGGGCGATGGCATCGCGCACGACTACACCAACCTCTACGGCATCTACTTTCAGGATGATTGGAAGGTGACTTCGCGCCTGACCCTGAATCTTGGCATCCGGTACGAATATGCCAGCCCGTATGTGGAGAAGCTGGATCGTTTCAGCATTATCGACTTCGACAATCGCGCGACCGGAGGCCGCCTGCTGCTGGCGAATTCCACGAAGGTGTTCGTTCCTGGCAAAGGTGTAGTGGATGTCGGGGGATCGCCGACATCGCGTTCGTTGATCCCGCCCGATCGGAACAATGTCGCTCCACGGGTGGGCATCGCCTACCGGCCGATGGCAAAGACTGTCGTACGCGCCGGAGCCGGCATGTTCTATGACGTCCAGGAAGGCAATGAGGCGCAGTTCCTGCGCAACAATCCGCCTTATCTGTTTGCGCAGAACCTGGCCAGCGACACATTCGTTCCTACTTTCCGCCTGGATAACCTGTTCCCTTCGCCCAACCAGCCAACCGGCGCCATCCAGCCGTTCAGCGAGGACATTACGAATCGTACGCCGTACCTGGTGCAGTGGAGCATGGCGGTAGAGCGGGAGGTCATGGACAACCTGACGGTGGAAGCGGGCTATGTCGGATCGGCCGGAAAAAAACTGCTGCGCCGGAGCAACTTCCAGCAAGGGGCCAACATTCTCGTTAAGGACCCGGCCAATCCTACGCCGCTGGTACAACGCGTGGATTTCCCAAATTTCAGCAACAACAACATCCTCAGCACCGACAATGGCGGATCTTCGACGTATCACGGATTGTTGACCAAGGTGGAGCGCCGCTTCTCGAGCGGATTCGCGTTGCTGTTTTCCTATACGTTCAGCAAGGCGATCTCCGACAGTCACAGCTCTTCCAACTTCGACAACACGCCTTCGAACCCGCAATGCCGCTGCAATCTGCGCGCGGAAAAGAGCCCCGCTGCGTTCGACATCAAGCATCGCGCCGTCTTCAGCTACTCCTACAACTTGCCTCTCGGCAAGGGCCGGAGATTCTTGAACACCGGCGGCGTCGTGAACAAGCTGGCAGGGGGCTGGCAGGTCAACGGGATCACCGCAATGCAGTCCGGGCCGCCATTTACGCTCGCAACTTCGGGCGATAACGCCAGTATTGGGTCCAGCAACCAACGGCCCAACCTGGCCGGAGACCCGTATGCCGGCATCGACACCTCGGCTCCCATGCAACGGCGTGGTGTCGATCAAGGCACGACTTACTTCAACAAGAGCGCCTTCGTCCTGCCGCCCTTGTTTACGTTGGGCAATGTAGGCAAGAACTCACTGTACGGTCCCGGGATGATGAACTGGGACTTTTCGGTATTCAAGAACACGGGGATCACGGAACGCATCAATACACAGTTTCGCGCCGAATTCTTCAATATCTTCAACCACCCGAACTTCGGCCTGCCGAACCGCACCATCAACCAGCCAACCACTGGAATGATGACAAGTGCGATGTCGCCTCGCATCGTGCAGTTCGGAATGAAGTTGATATTCTGAACCGAGAAATTCCGCGGCGAGGTATTTGGGCGGTGCGCAGTTCAGCACGAGGCTGCAACGGCTCGGTGTCTACCAGTACTTCAGAATGAGAGCCTTCGATTTGCGAACGCCCTCGACCGGATCGCCCTTGCCTTCGTACTCGATGGAGAGCGGGCCTTTGTACTTTTGCGCCTTGAGCATGTTCAACACACGCGGAAAGTCGTAAGAGATAGCCTCGCCACGCTGGTCGAACTCGTTGATTTTCACGTGCGTCACGAAGGCGTACGGAGCCACCTTGGCGACTTCTTCATAGCGCACCGCATCGGGGAAATTTCCGAAGTCCACCATCGCGCCCACCCACTTGGGGTCCGTGCCCTGGATGATCTTGACGATATTGGCCGCGGTCTTCGAAACGCCGCCGTGGTTTTCGATCGCCAGCCGGATTTTCAACTGCCGGGCTACCGGCAGCAATTCCTTGAAGGCCGCAATCACGCGCTCCACGCCTACCGTGGCGTCGGCTTCCGGCCCCGCTCCTGTATTGCCGACGTTGATCCGCACCACCGGTGCGCCCAGCCGGTGCGCCATGCGCAAGCCGGCCTTGTCATACTCGATCTGCTGGCGCCGCTTGGCCTCATCGGCCTGGGCCAGATTGCCTTCAATTACAAAGCAGGTCACCATGCGGCCGGAGGCTTTCACGGCGGCCTTCACCTGGTCGACGTAGGCATCGTCCCGCTGCTTGAAGAACGAGTCGTTGTAAGAGATCCCCTTGATGCCTTCCTGTTTGTAAAAGGCCGGGGCCGAGACCATGTCCAACTTGCCCGCACCGATCAATTGGCGATAGCTGTAAGTCTCGCAGGAAAGAACGTTGCCGCTCCGCAGCGTGGCATCCTCCGCCCACGACAGGGAGCCGAGTAGAAGAGCGGATAACAAAATACGAACTCGCATAACCCTCATTATGACATCCTGGGTCTCTTGATCAATTCCGTAATCCGTACGTAAGAACATCAGTCGCCGTCGGTGTTGCTTCAGCCGCCCACGGGCAGCGGCAGCCGGCGCAGTGCTCCGTGCCCGTTGGTGAAGCGAACCCAGCTTCGCGCCAGCCGCAGTCGCGTCCGGCCGCACGGCAGCACGCCCCCCGCCAACTCGT
>CAZLOS010000007.1:0-103377 GCA_964561215.1 uncultured Solibacteraceae bacterium
CGTCGACCTCTATCTGGACGGGATCTATCGCGGCACCGCCACCGCAAAGAAAGATTCGAAAACGGGGATGCCTGTCGAACACATTTATTTCGACCTGGGCGCGCGGCCCCGCGTGGAGCGGACGGTGACGCTCTATCTGCCGCTGTATAAGGCGGCGAAGTTGCTCTCCATCGGCGTGGACAAGCAAGCGCAGATCCGGCGCGCGCCGCCCTTTGCGCTCCCTCGTCCCGTGGTGTTCTATGGCACGTCCATCACGCAGGGCGGTTGCGCCAGCCGCCCCGGCATGAGCTACCAGGCGATCCTCTCGCGCATGCTCAACCTGGACTTCGTGAACCTGGGTTTTTCCGGTAACGGCAGGGGCGAACCGGAGGTGGCGCGCATGGTGGCCGAGATCGACGCCGCCGCTTTTGTGCTGGATTTCGCGCAGAATAACAAGACGGTCGAGAGCCTGCGCCAGGTGTATGAGCCCTTCGTGAATACGATCCGCGAGAAGCATCCTTCGACGCCGATTTATGTGATCACCCCCATCTCAAGCGCGCGCGAAGCGCTCGCCGACCGGAAGGGCGAACTGGAAGCCATGCGCGAACACATCCGCCTGGTGGCTTCCAAGCGCATCGCGGCCGGGGATAAGCACATCGAAATCGTTGAGGGTACAGACTTGATCGGACCGGATCGCCTGGAGGGATTCGTCGATACCGTGCACCCGAACGATCTCGGCTTCCAGTGGATGGCCGAAGGACTGGCCCATCGCCTGGCAAGGCTCCGCTAGCCGGGGCCGGTTGCCACTAAACGTGGGAAATGAGATAGACTGGTAATACCTCCCGAAAGCCAGTTTCCCAACTCAGACTGGAACTGGAAGCAGCCGATAGAATTCTGTTTTAACAATTGCTGAATTGTATGCACAAAGATCACAAGAGGAAGATCTTGGCGGCCATTGGAGACCTCTTCTTCACCATCAAGATCCGCGACACTGCCAAGAAAATGGGGCTGGATGTCGATTTCGTGAAATCCGACAAAGACCTCCTGGAACAAGCCAAGAGCAAGCCTATGCTGATCATCCTGGACTTAAGCTTTGCGGCTCTGCAGCCGCTCAAAGTGATCAGCAAGCTGAAGAGCAATGCGGAGACCAAGCCGCTCAGCCTGATCGGTTACCTGCCGCACGTTGAAGGTGAACTGAAACAAAAGGCGCACGAAACGGGCTGCGACATGGTGATGGCCCGCTCGGCGTTCTCGCAGAACCTTCCACAGATCCTCAAGCGCCACGCCAGCCTGCACTAAGCCGGATGTTACACTGACGGCTATGCCGTCCAGAGCCATCCTGCTGTTCGTGCCCCTTCTCGCCGCCTCCATCGCACCCATGGAGGGCAAGTCCGCCACGGACCCCGCGCGATCAAAACACGGCGGCCTGACAATCTGGAACGCACCGGCCGGTGAAAAGCTCTACGGCGATTACACCGTACGCCTGAACGGGAAGGAAGTGCCGGTGTACTCCTGCCGCGTTTCGGCCATGCCCTTCAATCAAGTCTGGCCGGGTTATCAACGTCCACTCGATCAGACGGAACTGGCGGGTTTCGCCACCTGGGGCATGGAGGGAGCCGTCAAAGTGGAAGTCCGGGCGAAGCGGCCGTTCCAGACTGTCGCAGTCAGGCCCACGTCGCGCGGTATCCATCCGGCAGTGAAAGGAAGGACGATCTCCTTCGTGCTGCCACGGCCGGGACAGTACACCGTGGAACTCGACGGTCCCCATCATGCGCTGCACCTGTTCGCCAACCCACCCGAAGTGGACGCCCCTAAGGCGGGTGATCCCAATGTTCTCTACTTTGGTCCTGGCGTACACCGGCCGGGCAAGATCCTGCTGAAGAGCGGGCAGACGGTCTACATCGCGGGCGGCGCGGTGGTCTACACGGCGATCAATGGCAAGAACGTGTCCGGCGTGCGCATCCTCGGGCGAGGCATCGTAGATACCAGCGAGTTCGAGCGCGACCAGGGCCCCGGCTCGATCCGCTTTCTAAATAGCTCGGACGTGAAGGTCGAGGGCGTCATCTTGAGGGATCCGGATCTGTGGTGCCTGACCGCGTTCGGCAGCCGGCGTGTGGACATCTCCAACGTCAAATTGATCGGCCTCTGGCGCTATAACTCGGACGGCATCGACATCTGCAATTCGGAAGACGTGACGATCCGCGACTCGTTCGTCCGCGCTTTCGACGACGCTATTGTGCTGAAGGGAATGGGTGCCGGGGGTGAACTGTATGGCCAACCGTACACGGACCGGCCTGTGCGTAATGTGCGGGCGAGCGGGCTGGTCGTGTGGTGCGATTGGGGACGGGCGCTCGAGTTGGGCGCCGAAACGGCCACGCCGGAGATGACCGGCATCGAGTTCCGGGACATCGACATTATCCGGACCTGCCACATCGCCATGGACATTCAACACGGCGACCGCGCCGCCGTGCACGGAATCCGGTTTGAGAACATTCGGGTCGAGGTGGATGACTTCAATCCCCGCCCGACCATCCAACCTGCGCGAGATGCGAGGTACGATCCGAACGCGAGGCCCGGCTACGTGCCGTCTCTGATGACGATCGTCATCCGCAAAGGGGGATGGTCGACGGACAAGGAGCGAGGCACGGCGCGCGACGTGGTCTTCAAGGATATTTCCGTCGCGGGCAAACCCGTACCGCCCTCGTCCTTCACCGGCTACGATGCCACGCACGATGTGCGCGGGGTCACGATCGAGAATCTTCGTTTCAACGGGCAGCTTGTTCCGAACGCGGAAGAAGCACACCTTCGGATCGGCAAGTATGTAGCTGACGTTCGCTTTCTGCCCGCGGTGAACCGGTGACTTACCATTCTTGCGTGCGCTGCCTGCTTGTCGTGCTCGCGTTGCCCCTGTTCGCCCAGCAATCGCAGAATCCGTCTCCCATGGTGGAGCACACCCGGGCGCACCCTCGTGCCGTTCGGTCCACTCCTCCTGGACGCCGCCTGAAACTGGAACTCGGCACGCTGTTCATTCCGGCGCGTCTGGAGCGCCGCCGCGAATTGCCCCTGCTGGTTCACTTCCACGGCGGTGCGTGGCTCCCGGAAGTGGCCGCCGCGCGCTATGGCAAAGCCGCCGTCATCACGGTGCAACTGGGCTCCGGCTCGGCCACATACGCCAGGCCGTTCCAGGATCCGGCCCGGTTCGCCGCTCTCGTGCAGCAAGCCGAATCCGCTGCGAATGTCCGGTTTTCCACGATCACTCTGAGTGGATGGAGCGCCGGCTGCGGCGCGGTGCGCGCCATCCTTCTTGGCCCGGAGAACTACGCCCGCGTTCAGCGCATCATCCTGATTGACGGGATACACACCAGTTACCCAACCGGCAAACCCGGCCCGCAGGAAAGCACCATCGATCCCGCGCCGCTGGAGGTGTTCGTCCGTTTTGCGCGCGACGCCATGGCCGGACGCAAGCGGATGCTGGTCACCCACTCCGAGATATTCCCCGGCACGTTCGCCAGCACCACGGAGACCACGGACTATCTGCTGGCGCAACTCGGCCTGCGCCGCAAGGCGGTGGTTCGTTGGGGACCCGTGGGCACGCAGCAGCTCAGCGATGTGCGCAAGGGCCGCTTCCGCCTGGTAGGGTTCGCGGGCAATTCGGCGCCCGATCACGTCGACCAGCTACATTCACTGGCCGAGTACTTGCGCCACTGGTAAACCAGCCACGCCTTGGCGATGGCTGAGATGGAAACTCCAGGCGAATGTTTTTATACTCGGACAGTACCTCGACCAACATGAACCGAACATCTCGAACCGGAGTGATGAACCGCCGTCTCTTCTTGGGTGGCGCGGCCGCGGCCGGCATCGCGCCCGCCCTTCGATCGCAAGCGCCCGAGGCGCGAGTCGAGATCCTGCTCGATGAACCTGTCGCGACCATCGCGCCGGAAATCTACTCGCACTTCGTCGAAAACCTCGGCACGGTGGTCTATGGCGGGGTCTGGGTTGGAGAGGACTCGAAGATCCCCAACGTCGGCGGCATTCGCAAGGAACTCGTCGAGAAGCTGCGCAAGGTGCGGCCCGCGGTGGTGCGCTGGCCGGGAGGCTGCTTCGCTGACCAGTACGACTGGCGCGACGGCATCGGACCGCGCTCGAAGCGCCCTCGCCGTACCAACTTCTGGGTGGACGCCAAAGAGTGGCCGGCCAACGCCAGCAAGACTGGCCCGCAGCGTTACGACCCCAACGAGTTCGGAACCATCGAGTTCGCTCGCTTTTGCCGGCTCGCGGGCGCCCAGCCGTACTTCGCAGCCAACCTGCGCAGCCTGCCGCCCCAGGAATTCTGGCGCTGGGTGGAATACTGCAATTCACCGGCGGGCTCCACGACCCTGGCCGACCAGCGCGCCGCCGACGGCGAGCGCGAGCCGCTGAACGTGCGCTTCTGGGGCGTCGGCAACGAGAGCTGGGGTTGCGGTGGAGAGTTCACACCCGAGGATTACGCCACCGAGTTCCGCCGTTACGCCACATGGGTGCCGAGCTACGGCGTCAAGCTGGCTCTGGTCGGATCGGGTCCCAACGGCGACTCGCGGGACTGGACGCGCCGATTCCTCGAGAAGATGACCCGCGGACACGGGCTCGGCAACCTGTGGGGCTGGGCCGCGCACCACTACTCGTGGAAGGCCGTGAGCGGTGCGAATGGCGACTGGTATCGCGGCAAAGGCGACGCCCTCAAATACGACGCCGAACAGTACTACGCGATCCTGAGCGAAGCGGGCCGCATGGAGCCGCTCATCATCTCGCAGTGGGGCGTGATGGGTGAATTCGATCCGAAACACGCGGTGCGCCTGGTGGTGGACGAATGGGGCGCCTGGTACGCGCCCGGCACCGAGCCCACGCCGGAATCCCTGCTCGGCCAGCAGAACACCATGCGCGACGCCGTGCTGGCGGGCCTGACCTTGGACATCTTCAACCGTCATGCCGACAAGGTGGCCATGGCCAACATCGCGCAACTGGTGAACAACCTGCAGGCCCTCTTCCTGGTGCGGGAGGACCGCCTGGCGGTCACTCCCACCTATCACGTCTTCGACATGTACTCGGCGCACCAGGGGGCCACAGCCGTGCGCGCCGAGTTCGCGTCGCCCCAAGTGCCATTCCAGCGCGGCGAACAGCCCGCCGGCATTCGCGGTCTCAATGGTTCGGCTTCGATCAACGGGAAGCGCCTGACCGTCACGGTAACGAATCCGCACATGACGCAGGCTTCGGCCGCCGAAATCACGCTGCGCGGCGGCACAGTGAAGTCCGTTTCCAGCACGGTGCTGGCCGCTGCCGACGTGCACGCGCACAACACCTGGGATCACCCCAACGCGGTCGAGCCGAAGAGCGCCGCTGTCACGGCGAAGGGAGGCGTGATCACGCACACGTTCCCTCCGGCTTCGGTCACGAAGCTCAGCGTAGATCTGGCGTGAAGTTGCCCGGCTACCGCTTGGAGAGCACCTGCTCTTCGTAGCGGCGGACTTCGTCGAACCAAGCCATGCCGGTGGGCACGCCCTTCTGCACGCAGTAGTAGTCCCAAACCGCGCTCCAGGGCAGCGACTTGAGTTCTTCCATGCAAGCGAGCCGGGCCGTGTAGTCCATCTTCAGCTCGGCCTGCTTCAGCGATGCGGTGGGTTCGAGCAGCGCGATGAGCAACGCCTTGATCATGTTGCGCGTGCCGATCACCCACGCCGCCACGCGGTTGATGCTGGCGTCGAAGTAGTCCAACCCGATGTGGATCTTGTCGAGCTTGCCGCTGCGCACCAGTTCCTTGGCGATGGCCTGCAGTTCGTCGTCGAGGATCACGACGTGGTCGCTGTCCCAGCGCACCGGACGGCTCACGTGCAGCAGCAGGCCGGGGCAGAACAGAAGCACCGAGGAGATCTTGTCGGAAATCATCTCGGTCGGATGGAAGTGACCGGCGTCGAGCGTGAGCAGCGTTTTGCGCGACACCGCGTAGCCCATGTAGAACTCGTGCGAGCCCGTGGTGTAGCTTTCCGCGCCGATGCCGAAGAGCTTGGCCTCGACCGCGTCCAGATTGAGGGCCGGATCGATAGGCGTAGCCAGAAGCTTGTCGAGGGAATCGATCAGGCGCTCTCGCGGGCCCATGCGGTCCGCCGGGATGTCCTTGTACCCGTCCGGAATCCAGTGGTTGGTGACGGTCGTCGAACCCAATTGCCGGCCCATTTCCGCGGCGATCTTGCGGCAGGCAAGGCCGTGCTCGATCCAGAAATTGCGGATGCCGGCGTCCGGATGCGAGAGCGTGAAACCGTCGGCCGCCTTCGGATGCGAGAAGTAGGTGGGGTTGAAATCCATGCCCAACTGGTTGGCCTTGGCCCAGTCGATCCAACTCTGGAAATGCCTGGGCTCGATTTCGTTGCGCTCCACGCGCTTGCCGCCGTGATCCAGGTAGCAGGCGTGAAGGTTCATGCGGTGCTTGCCGGGGACCACGCTGAGCGCCTTCAGGAAGTCCGCGCGCAGCTCCTCAATGTTGCGAGCCTTGCCGGGATAGTTGCCGGTGGCCTGTATGCCGCCGCCTTCGAGTTGAGCGCCGGCCTTTTCGAAGCCGCCCACGTCATCGCCCTGCCAGCAGTGGAGGGAGATCGGGATGGTCTCCAGTTTCTTCAGCGCGGCGTCCACGTCCACGCCGATGGAGGCGTAGGCGTCTTTGGCAATCTGGTAAGCCTGGGTGATCTGGTTCTGGTTCATGGCTTTTCTCGCGTTCCTTGGAGATTCTAGCATTTCCGCGAGAACTACCTTCGGGCGAGCGCCTTCAACTATGATTCCCTGTATGCCTCGACTGCTTTTCGCCCTGCTTAGCCTGGCGCTGTTCTCTGCTTCCGCTGAAGACTGGACCCACCGCCCGGTGCGCGTCAACGCGAATGAGTTTCCCGTCATGGCCTGGAGCGGTTCGCCCAGCGGCCACGACGGTGTTCCGCTACCTGGAGCCGTCGGACGCGACGTTCAATCTGCAGGTGTACGGCACGCTGGCCTATGGAGGCCGGGGTATCGAGTACTTCACCTACTTCACGCCCGATAACGGCAATTACCGGCTGGCTGCTGTCGATCCGTATGGCAACCGCACGGCGACATGGGACGCGATGCGCCGCATCAACAACCAAATCCACGCGCTCGCTCCGACGATGTTGAAGCTGCGCAGCACCGGGGTTTATCACTGGCCGGTCTCGACAGCCGCCGGCACGCCGCTGCTGAAGGACATAAAGACCAGCGCGAAACTGATCGTCGGTGAGTTCGTGGACAGAAGCGGGAGGCCTTACGTAATGCTGGTGAACAAGAGCCTGAAGGAGTCCTGTAGTTTCCGGCTGGAGACGTGGAAGGAAGGCGCGCTCATCTACCGCGTTTCGCCCGTTTCGGGCAAGGAAGGCGGTTTCGGCGGCGAAGCGAATTGGCTCCCGCCGGGCGCGGGCATCCTGCTGCGTATCGGCGATCCAGAGCCGGCGAAGTGAGGGGCGGCCGGATCACCCGTTCGTTTCGTTGGAACCGTCCGCTGAAACGTCGAAATTGATCCGCTCCTTCTCTACCACCAGCGGCCGGTTCTGCACTAGGGTGTGAATGGATCCGACATACTCTCCCAGGACTCCAAGGCCGATCATCTGGAGCGACATGAAGAAGAATACGCCTATCACGACGGGAGCGATTCCGACAGTGAAACTGTTCCAGAAGATCAGCTTGTAGATCAGATAGAAGAACGCCACAAGCATGCTGAGGATGGAGAATGCGAATCCGCAGAACGTGAACATTCGAAGGGGGACCTTCGACAGGTTCGTGATCCCCAGCATCGCCAGGTCGTAAAGGGTATAGAAGTTGTTCTTCGTAATCCCGCGCGAGCGCCGCTTCTGGTTGTAGTAGAGCTTCTTGTGCTCGAAACCCACCTCCGCGATCATCCCGCGGAAATAAGGATAGGGATCTTGAAACTGGGTTTTCAGGATGTCTATGACTTTCCGGTCGTAAAGTCCAAAGCCCGTGAAGTGCTGGAAGACCTCCACGTCCGTCAGCCTGGTCACCAGCCGGTAGTAGAACGTCCGGAGGCCAAACATCAGCTTGTTCTCATCGCTGGTGTCCTTGATCCCCAGCACGATGGGCGTTCCGGCCTGCCACGCAAGGATCATGTCCCGAATGAGCTCGGGTGGATCCTGGAGATCCGAAAGCAGAGACACGATGGCATCGCCGCCGGCCTGGTAGATGGCATGGATCGGAGAGCGAAGATGTCCGAAGTTGCGGCTGTTCACGATTACCTTTACGCGCCGGTCCGCCTTCGCGAGTTTCCGCAAAACCGCTGCGGTGTTGTCTGTCGAGCAATTGTCGATGAAAATGTGCTCGTAGCGATACTCGGGCAGTGACGCCATAACCGCCCGCGTCCGCTCGTAAAGTTCTTCGATGTTGCCCTCTTCGTTGAAGCAGGGGCTAACGATGCTGATGAGTTTCATCTTGTTTTCCAGCCGTGCCATGCCGCGGTTCGGCGGATAGCCTCCGTCAGAGAGACACATTCCCTGAGGCCCAATTCCCGTTCAGCCCGCGTCGTGCGAGGCACATAGCGTTCCGGCGCGCGGCCGGGCTCCGCGGCTTTTGCTATGAGCACCGGAATCTCCGGATCGAGTGCGGCGGCAACTTTCCTGGCGAGATCCGCGATGCTCAGATCTTTCTCCGAGCCCACGTTGTATGGCCGGCAGGTCGCGCCGCGGAAAAGAATCGTCCACAGCCATACGGCAAGATCCGCCGCGTACAGGTAGGAGCGCCGCGGGGTGCCGTCTCCCTGAACGCGGATCGGCCGGCCGCACAGCACATCCTGAATGAAGTTGCCGATGGCGAAGTGGATGTCGAGGGGCAGATACGGACCGGCGAACGTGAAGCCTCGGGCTATCTTGCATTCGATCCCGAAGCCCGCCGAATACAATGAGCACAACAGTTCCGCGGATCTCTTGCCTTCGCCATAAACCGACTGAAGGTCCGTCGGAATGGGTCCCCCGGTGTATTCCTCGGCGATGTGGGAGATCTCCGGCGGCTGTTTGCCATAAACGGCACCCGAGCTGGTAAGCAGGAATTTCCGGGCGCCGCAGCGCCGCGCGAACTCGAGAGTTCTGTGGGTTCCCTCCACAATCGTCGTGAACATTTCGACGGGGGCCTCGCTGGCCTGCCTGGCGCTGGCTTCGGTGGCGGCATGAATGATGTAGCGGAACTCCCTATCCGGAAATTCGAATGAACGCACATCGCCGGAGATCATTTTCACGCAGGAATTCTCCGCCAGGTGCGGCGCTTTACGCTTGAATGCTTCCGGGTTCCGCGTCAAGACCGTGGCCGAGACGCCCAGGGAAAAGCGGTCGTTCGCCGCGAGCAAGCTCTCCAGAAGCCAGCAACCGAAAAAGCCGGTGCCGCCCGTGACAAAGATGCGGCTGCCGCGCATCTCGTCCCACAACCCACCCGTCTGGCCGAGAATGTGATCCAGATCAGGTGAAGCTACGCGCATTGTGTGTACTCCGGGCGTTGCCGGTGCTTCCGTATCGCTCAAAACAGCATGATAGCGTCATCGGGCCGCCGGAGCGAGCCCGCTTCGGAACGGTTCAAACGATATGGCCAGCAGGACGGCGTTACTCGCCGCCCATGGCGGTTTTCCAGTTGAGGTCCGTGATCGTGAGCAAGCTGGCCTCGCCGAGCTTGGTTGCCCCGTTCATATACCAGACCGTGTCCGCCCCCGTGACACGGTTCCGCCAGATAATGTCCGGGGCGCCGTCACGGTTGAAGTCGGATGGACTGCTGCTGCTGCCGGCCACGTAGTTCAGTTTGATCGTCTGGGTGACGGCGTTCTGCGCCGTGCTGCCATCCTTGGCCACTACGGTAACCGTGTTCTGGCCCGCTGTGAGCGTGATGCTGCGGCTCCAGTTCGCCGTCCTCGTATCCGTGGCAGTCCCGCCGCTGGCCGCCACCCCGTTGACCGTCACCAAAGAGATGCCGTTGCCGCCCCGGCCGGAATCCGTGGCTGTGCCGGAGAGGGTGACTGTGGCGGTGCCTACGGTCTGCCCGTCGCTATGGCTGGTGATGGTCAACTGGGGCGGTTGCGCGTCCACCTGCGGCGCTGCGGGCAGGTCCGTTCCCATGATCCAGTTCGGGTCGCTCTGGGCCGGAATGGGGGCTTCTCCCAGTTTCGTCGTCCCATCCAGGTACCAGATGTTGTTTTGTCCGGTGGCGTAGTTGCGCCAGAGGATGTCCGGTTTGCCGTCCTGGTTGAAGTCGGCTATGCCCGCGATCCTCCAGTTGAGGTCCGAAACGGTGGGCAGGAAGATGGCTTCCCGATAGGTGACGCCGTCCATGTGCCAGAGACTGACCTCGCCGGTGACGATGTTGCGCCAGAGCAGGTCCGGCTTGCCGTCGCCGGTGAAGTCGGCCGCGCCCACCAGATTCCAAGTGAAGTCCGTGATCGTGAGAAAGGAGTCTTCCCCGAGCTTGACCGCCCCGTCCATGTACCACACGCGATCCTGCCCGGTGGCGGTGTTGCGCCAGACGACGTCGGGTTTGCCGTCGCGGTTGAAGTCGGCTATGCCCGTGATCCTCCAGTTGAGGTCCGAGACGGTGGGCAGGAAGATGGCTTCCCGATAGGTGACGCCGTCCATGTGCCAGAGACTGACCTCGCCGGTGACGATGTTGCGCCAGAGCAGGTCCGGCTTGCCGTCGCCGGTGAAGTCGGCCGCGCCCACCAGTTGCCAGTTGAGGTCCGTGATCGTGAGCAAGCTGGCCTCGCCGAGCTTGGTCGCCCCGTTCATATACCAGACCGTGTCCGCCCCCGTGACACGGTTCCGCCAGATAATGTCCGGGGCGCCGTCACGGTTGAAGTCGGAATTGTTCCCAGCAGGCAGCGCCGTGAAGTTGGCCTGTAGAACGGCAAGGCATGGAGCGGTGACCGTATGGCTGACGGCCCCGCCGTCGCTCCAATTGGAGAACCAGTAGCGTGTGCCGCCGCTGGTCTGGGGCGAGGCGACCGCGATGGTATGCGTACTGCCGGACGCCCAGGTAAACGTCCGTGGGGAGGTGTACGACACGCCGTCGACTACGATTGACAGGCCCTCGGGCGCTGTCGTGATGGTGGGCGTGTAAGTCAGCAAGCCCATCTGGAGCGCCGATCCGGTGGGCCATTCAAGCAGAGGAGTCACTTGGTCGCTGATGAAGTCATATCCTATAGCGCCTAACTGGTAATAGAGGGCCGACCCGCTGCTCGGCACAGTGAGCGACACGGCGCACTGAGAGCTACCGCCACCGGCGGTGCTCACTGTCCCGAAGACGCTTCCGGAGAGATTCGCCGGATCGCCGCTGTAGTCGATCCAGCAGTACCCATACCCGGCCTTGATGAAGTTGCCCGTATCGGTCACGTTGAACCGTAACGTGATAGAACTGCCGGGCGTGGCGGTAGCGGGCGTGCTGGGATCGAGCGCAACCGCAACAGGGGCGAGCGAGACCGAGGCAGCCGCGCTGCCGCCCGCGCTGACCGTGATTGCCGAGGCCATGCCGCTGCTCAGGACGGCGGCCTCCGCGTCGTGCGCGATGATCCTCACCCGGTACGGTCCACCGGCGGGAATATAGAATGTCATCTGTGCCGAACTGGCGCCTCCCGTCCGCGGCTGCGCCATCAGCGCTACGGGAGATGCGCCGCCGTTGTCGGCCACGGCCACCAGCCGCGTGGTGGCGGATGGAATGTTCGTAACTGAAAGGCTGATCGCCCCGGCACCCGTCAGACTGATTGCGTTCGGCGTTGCAGCAGGCCACACGAGCAGCGGCGAAATGCGATCGTAGATGAACTCATAGGCGTAAGTGGCGAACGTGTAATAGAGGGTTGATCCGGTGGACGGCGCCGCCAGGGAGACCACGCACTGATCCACGCCCCCGTTAAGGCGCGAGATGTCTCCGTACTTGCGGTTCGACAGGCTGGAGGATACCGTGCCGTAATCGATCCAGCACTGGCTCAAGCCGGTCTTGAGCGAACTCCCGCTATCCGTTATGTTCGCCTTGACCGTCACCTGGGAGCCCGCGACGGCCGCCGCGGGCGTGGAAGGATCCAACTGCGCGGGGATGTCGCTCAGCGTGAGCGATACGGGTACGCTTGCGCCCGCCGTAACGGTAACGCCTGTCGCCATGCCGCTGGACAAGAGCTTCGACCCGGCATCGTGAGCGATCACGCGAACGCGGTACGGTGATCCGGCCATTACGCCGAACGTCACATTGAGCGTCGTCGCGCCGCCGGTATTTTGCGCCGCGGCTGCCGGTTCGGGCAAACTTCCCCCATCTACCAGTACCACCACGCGTGAGGCGGATACCGGAATTCCCGAGATTGTAAGGCCGATTGTATTCGGCGCCGTCAACGTCATCGTCGCGGGTGATGCGGATGGCCACGCCAGAAGCGGGTCGTCATGATCGTAGAGAAACTCTTGAGCGTACGTACTGAAACGGTAGTAGAGAACTGAGCCGGCGCCCGGTGTGACGAGTGGAATCGAGCACTGGACCTCGCCGTCTCCCCCGGCGGTCATGTCGCCAAAGGCGCGGTTGAAAAGGCTGGAGGAGTTGGTCCCGTAGTCGATCCAGCACCAATCGGAGCCGGTCTTGAGTGAGCTGCCGGCATCGGCGATGTTGAACTTGAGAGTAACTGGTGTGCCGTTACCGGCGCCGCCAGGCGTGGAAGCATCCGAGGTTACCTGAACGGCGCTCAACGCGACCGTGACAGGTACGCTCTGCCCGGCGGGAACCGATATGCTGGCGACTTTTCCGCTGCTCAGCAGGTTGGCCGCGGCATCGGTCGCCACTACCCGGAGCTGGTACGACGCACCGCCCGGCACTCCCAGGTAGAGGGCAACGGAGCTCGTACCCTGGACGATGCTGCGTACGGAGGGAGAAGGGCTGGTGATCCCGGATCCATCCACGACGAAGACCAGGCGTGTCGCGGAAGCCGGGATGTTGGTCACGGTCGCCTGGATGGACTGCCCGGCCAGCGGTGCGACGCCGGCCGCCAACATCGCCGCTACAGCGAAAGCGGCTCTGCAATAGACGTTCATATGTCGAGGCACCACCAAGCCGGAAAAGAGCGTACACTCCGACCCACCCTATGAAGAAGTGCGTTCGGGACGATTACCTTCTCAGCAAAAAACAGCCTCTCCGCTGCCGCCCGGCTGCGAGACAATAGACGGGACGGCAATGACGACGGATGGCATTAGAGGATGTTCGATCTGCGGATGCCGCAAGGCGGACGTGCTGCACACGCAAAGGTTCGTCCTTCCAACCGGCACCCCTCTTCCCTCCTCCTACGATGTTGTCTGCTGTCCCGAGTGTGGCTTCGTTTACGCCGATACGGAGGCCACGCAGAGGGCCTACGAGCACTTCTATACCGCGCTCTCCAAGTATGAGGATGCTGAAACGGGCACGGGAGGAGGCTCAGCGCCCTGGGATGCGGAGCGGTTAGCGGAGACCGCGAAGACCGTCGTATCGCTCCTGTCATCGAAGAAGCGGCGTGTCCTGGACCTGGGCTGCGGCAACGGCGGCCTGCTGGAAGCCCTGTCGGCCTGCGGCGTCCGCGAACTCGCGGGCGTGGATCCTTCACCGGCCTGCGTGAAGAACACGAAGGCGAAAGGCCTCCAGGCCTGGCGGGGCCATCTTTTCGACCTGCCGCCCGATGCGGGGAGGTTCGACTGCGTGGTTCTGAGCCACGTTCTGGAGCACGTTGTCGACCTGAGGGATGGGGTGGCTGCCTTGGAACCTCTGCTCGACAGAGAGGCGATTTTGTACGTGGAAGTTCCGGACGCTTCGCGCTACGCCGATTTCCTGTACGCGCCGTTCCAGGAATTCAACACGGAGCACATCAACCACTTTTCGCACGCCTCTCTATCGAACCTGATGGGCCGGAACTGCATGGCGGCGGTGCTCGAAGACCGCAAGGTGCTGAAGTGTTCGGTGGATTGCCTTTACCCGGCTATCTACGGCGCTTACCGCCGTACGGAGGCGGCAGAGTGGCGCGTGGATACTACCACTCGCGGGAACATCGAGCGTTACATCCTCGAATCACGCGCCATGATGCACCGGATCAATGCGCGGTTGCAGGATGTGCTGCAGTCTTCGCCCTCGGTAGTCATTTGGGGAACGGGTCAACTTGCGATGAAGCTGCTCGATGAGACTGTTCTGAAGGCGGCCCCCATCGCCGCCTGCGTGGACGGGAATCCGGCGAACAGGGGCAGGCACCTGCGCGGCCTGCCCATCATCGGACCGACGGAGATCCCTTCTCCGGCGATGCCGATCGTGATCACCTCCACGCTGCACGAGACGGCCATTTGCGACTGCATTAGAACACTGGGACTGATGAACCCGGTCGTTTCCTTGCGCGTCTGAGCCGGTTCATGCCAGGCGAGAGTCCGGGACTGCGTAACAGACCAGATCCAGGCCGTCGGCGCAGTAGGCGCGCAAGAAGAGACGATAGGCGGGCTGCAGTTGGTGGAGGCGCAGTGGAATGCGCCAGATGTGCTCGGGAGTGTGGTAGACGCAGACGGCTAATACGGGGCTGGCATTACGGATCAACGCGCACGCTCCTTCCAGCGCGTCAAGCTCGGCCCCCTCGATATCCATCTTCAGCAAAGTGGGCTGCTCGCCGGAAAGAAACTCGTCGAGAGCGATGCACTGAACGTGCATGTCGCCAGCCTCCGATATGGAAGCGTTTCCCGCGCCCGTCCCCGAAAAGCGGACCTTTCCCTCGGACGCTGACACAGCCAATGGGTGAACCTCTACGCGGCCGCGGAGATCTGGTGCCGATGAAACTGCATTTGACGCCGCCTGGAAGTTTTTCGGATCACTTTCAAAGGCGATGACCTTGCGGAAACGGCCATCCGTCCGCCTCGCGAAGGCGCGGATTGTGTCACCTTCGAATGCGCCGCAGTCGATAAAACACTCGTCGGCCAGAGGGCGATAGATATCGTTCGGGAAGTACTGCGGCTCCGCGTCGGGCATCGGGAGACACAAAAAATCTCCCCGCAAGCGCAATCGCAATTGCCGCACGAACAGGTCGCGGGAGACTTCGTCGGCCATCAGGGCATGGACCTCGCGCAATTGGAAGCGATGTTCCGTCAGCCGGCTTGGCAGATCGAACGGGTAGAAGGGTAGAAACGTGTGATGGTACTTCCAGAAGAGCGTCACGAAAGGAACCACTCGATGGCAGCCGAGTTGTCTCAGTTGCTCGAGGATGGTGCGGATGCCGGCGGGGAGGTTCGGATTCCAAACCGTCACTACGAAAACGGCACTTTCGGCGTAACGCTCAGCGGCCGCGTCAGGAGGCAGAACACCGAGTCCGGCCACCTCCCGGCCCCAGAGCGCCTTGTTGTTGTCGGCGAAAGCCAAGGGTTCGATTCCGGCGCCGCGTAAACCTGCCAGCACCTGCTGGCCCAGGTTGCCGGCCCCGAAAATCACAATGGAGCGCTCGAAGGGCGCCGCTGCGCGATCGAAAGCCGTGCGCTCGCGCTCCAAAGTGGTCTCCATGGGTTCGCCGAGAAGCATTTCCAGCTGGGATAAGGAATTCGATTGCATGATGAAGTCGATACTTCCTGTCGTGGAGTTATTTCGCCGATGGATCCAGCCCCCGGCCATAGATCAGATTTAGCAAGGAAGGAATGTGCGCATAGGGACTATCGATCGCGTCGATCATGATGGGCTCATCCTTGCCGACGGCCTTCAGCAGCACTTCGCCGCGCATGAGTTCCCGGCACGAGATCTGCCCTTTCTGGAGAGGGATGGCGAGGTACACGTCATCATCGGCCAGGCTGTGCCCTTCAGGCAGATCCCGCTTCGCGTAGACGCCGCGGACCAGGGAGTCCAGATATTCAATCTCCTCTTTCGGAGGGATGCGCTTTTGCGTCCCCGGCGAACCGCACATCTCGCGGGCCTTCTGAAATGCCTTGAACCAGGTGTCGATCTGTTCCGGGAGCGAGCAGTAGGGCGACACGGGAACCCCGTCTTCCTGGATGTCGATGTGGCGTTCGAAGCTGCGGGCGCCCTTCGCGTAAGCGATCAGCATGGACGAGGTCCAGTCATGGCACTCGTGCGAAGAAAACCCGATGGTATGAAGCGGATAGCGCGCGCGGAGGAAATCGATCTGATTCAACTCAAGATCGCGGTCCCGGGAAGGGTAGAGCGAAACGCAATGGTTAATCGCGAGCGGGATGTTCCGGTTCTGGAAGAAGGTCACCAGATCGTCGACGTCCTTCAGGGAAGAACCACCTGTGGAGACGATGACCGGCTTCTTGGTCGTAGCGATCTTCTCCAGCAGGAACCAGTCGTTCAAATCGGAACTGGCGACCTTGATGATCGATACCCCCAGCTCGACACACAAATCCACGGACTTTTCGTCGAACGGCGTAGCCATGGGAATGCAACCGGACTGGCGGATCGCCCGGACCAGGGCCGCGAAGTCTTCTTCACTCATCCTGGTTTCGAGGGTCTTCTTGATATAGCGGATATCGGTCCTGTTGATGAAGTCCTTATGGACGAAATGATCCACATCGCGCAATTGGAGCTTGATGGCGGCCCGAACGTTGTTGAAACGAACGATCTGGGAAAAGGCGGTGACGATCTTCAGCGCCCGTGCGAGCTTGCCCCAGTGATTGTTGGCCATCTCGAGGACAAATAACTCATCGAAGATATCCCTATCGATCATGATCAATCTCCTTCCGCAGAATCATTCCCAACTGCTTGAAATCGTCCAGCTCGGCGCAGATATTTGGAGCCGGCCGCAAATGCTCCGTACCATAACCGTACTTTACAACCACTACCCGAATCCCCGTCTCCCGCGCCGCGTCAACATCTTCCATTGTGTCCCCTACCATCAGAGCGGTTTCCGGCAAGATGCCATGGCGAGCCATTGCATACTGTAGCATCTCGCTTTTGCTCACGAATGCCGGCGAACGGGAGTCGCGGCTGAGGATCTCCTCGAACAGCCGGGCCGTACCCAAACGTTCCAATGTGGTTCGCGTTATGTGGTGGGGTTTGTTGGTTACGACGAATAATCGCAGCCGTTGATCTTTCAACCGGGCCAATGTCTCCGCAACTCCGGGGTAGTGCCTGGTCCGCTGCCAGCCCACCGAGTCATAGCTGGCCCTGAACGCCCGGACCAGCGCCTGTACTTCTTCTGCGCCAATGTCACCACCGAGCTTTTGGAGAATCGAGCCGATGGGCGGTCCCAGCAAACCACGGACATCGATTTCAGGCAACGTCCGTCCGCAGGCCGCGAAAGTCTGCCCAATGGAGAACCCGATCCCCGGCAAGGAATCGATCAGCGTCCCGTCCAGGTCGAACAACAGGCTGGACACCTTTCTGAGATCCGAAAAAGCAACGCCGGGCATTCCGAAGTTTACTCGCCTCTCTCCACCAGAAGATTCGACTTCAGCTCCTCCGGGTCAAGAAAAGGATACATATCCTCCAACGCAGGGGAAACGATCGTTCCATCAGGCAGTTGGCGTGACTTGATCCTGGGTTCAAACTCCTGCTTGGGATCGAGGTGTATCTCCCACAAGAACGGTCCGGGCGCATTCAGCCCTTCGGCGATCCGCGGTACGGATGCCATGCCGCGAATGTGCAAGGCGGGAATGCCGTAAGCCGTGGCGACCTTGACCATGTCCGGGAACGAAACACCGCTCGCGGGGCTTTCCCCCACCATGCGTCCAAAGAATCCCGATTGCGTGGTGCGTATCGAAAGATAGCCGCCGTTGTTCAGAACAAATATCTTAACGGGCAACCGGTGATGGAAAACCGTCTGCAATTCCTGGATATTCAGTTGGATGCTGCCGTCGCCGGCAAGGCAAATCACCCGCTTGCCGGAGCGGGCGAAGGCCGCGCCGATCGAGGCCGGCAGATCATGTCCCATGGCGGCGGCGCCGGAATTGGATATCAGGCGCTGCCCCCGTTTCAGTCGCGCGACCTGGTAGGGCACGATGCAGGCCGTCGCGTTTCCGCAAATGACGACGTCGTCGCTTTGCAGAGTGGAGAACAGCTCGGAGATGAAATGATAAGGGTTGATCGGCGTCTCCGTTCTCGGCTTGCCCTGGAGCACCGGATAGCGCGCAACACGCTCTTTGCACCAGGCCAGCCAGTCCGCATGACTCGACACCGCGGAGGCAAGGCCGGGCTGCTTCAACTGACGGCGCATCTCGGTGAGGAACACCTTGAGATCGCACTGGATGGGCAGATCCGGCGTGACGGTCGGTTTGGACAGTTCGGCCGGATCGGCATCCACTTGAATCTTGAAGGCCGCTCTAGCAAAGGACCGCCAGTTGTAACTCACCTGGCGAATGTTGAGCCGGGAGCCGAGAATGAGCGCCAGATCGGCATTCTGCAACGTGAAGTTCCCCGCGCGGTCTCCGATGGTCCCCGGGCGGCCGCAGAACAGCTCGTCGTCGGAAGCGATCAGGTCGTGCGTCCAGGCTGTCGTGACCGGAATCCGCAGCAGGCGGATTACATCCTCGAATTCGTCCAGCGCCCCGGCGGCTCGAATGCCTGTTCCGGCGACGACAACGGGCCGCTCGGCCTTTCTGATCCGATCGATGGTCTGGCCGACGAGGTCGGCAATCTCCGTCATGTCCGGCGTTACATCGTCTTCGGACGGATCGTAATGGCGGAGCGAATCCTCGTTCAGGAGGCTCGACTGCACGTCAACCGGAATATCCAGCCAGCAGGGACCCGGTCTCCCCGAGCAGGCCAGGTGCCATGCCCGCTCCAGATGGTAGGCGATGGATTCAGGATCCGACACCAGGACGGCATACTTGGTGATCGGCCTAACCATCGAGATGATGTCAACCTCCTGGTCTCCCAACTGCCGCAGTCCGGTGACGCCCGCGGTCGCCATGCAAGTCTCGCGCTTCACCTGGCCGGAGAGGATCAGCATGGGAACGGAGTCTGTCCAGACACCGAACACTCCGGTCAGGGCATTGATGCCGCCTGGGCCGGTGGTGACGTTCAGGACCCCAGGCTTGCCGGAGACCCGTGCGTAACCTTCAGCGGCGATCGCGGCGGCCTGCTCGTGATGCATGCATATGTAACGAAGTCCCTCCGCTTTTCCGATGGAGTCGTTCAAGTGCATGGCTCCGCCGCCCGTTAACATGAAAACGTGTTGCACGTTCCACGCGCGAAGACGCTCGACGACATAGTCTGAAAGCTTGATCATTAGTGCATATTCCTGTCAGGCGGCGGTAGCTCGGCCCACGATCCGCGGCGTTGCCGCTAATCCCAACCCGCTACGAAATACTCTCCGCATTATAAATCTCCGGAGGTACGCCTCTTCCGGCGGCGGTCGTCGCCTCCCTATGTCACTCAAACCAAATGTGAAGCTGAATCGGAGGCTCGGTATTATATGATGGTCTGGCAGGATCCCGGACCGTCCAGGCGCGAGTTGGCGTTGGCGGAGTGCCTTCTCGCCGTGACGCCCCGCGAACTAATGAAGATGAAGACTGTCATTCTCTGTGGTGGACTTGGCACACGGCTTCGGGAAGAGACGGAGTTCCGCCCCAAGCCGCTGGTTCCGGTGGGAGAGCGCCCCATTCTGTGGCACATCATGAAGATTTACTCCCACGCCGGCTACAACGACTTCGTGTTGTGTCTCGGCTACCGGGGGACCATGATCAAGGAGTACTTCCTCAACTACCAGGCGATGAACAACGATTTCACCATATGCCTGGGCGGAGACCGGCAGGTTGAGTACCACAACGCCCACAACGAACAGGATTTCCGCGTAACTCTCGTGGACACGGGCCAGCAGACGATGACCGGAGGCCGGCTGGCGCGCGTGCGCGACTACGTAGGCGACGGTGCGTTCCTGCTTACTTACGGGGATGGCGTGTCCGATGTGGACATCAGCGCCCTGGTCGAGTTCCACCGTTCGCACGGCAAGCTTGCCACGGTGACGACGGTGCGTCCCCCATCGCGCTTCGGGATGCTTCAAGTCGCCGCATCCGGCAGGGTAGAACAGTTCGCGGAGAAGCCGCAGATGCAGGGCTGGGCCAGCGTTGGCTACATGGTGCTGGAGCCGGGAGTCTTCGATTACCTGACCGGCGACGATTGCATCTTTGAGCAGGAACCCCTGCAGCGGCTGGCGTTGGATGGGCAACTGATGGCTTATCGCCATGAGGGCTTCTTCTTTGCGATGGACACCTACCGCGAGTTCCAGGTCCTGAATGAACTCTGGGATAGCGGCAAAGCCCCCTGGAAAGTGTGGAAGGAATGAACGGGTTTTGGAAAGACCGGCCCACGTTCGTAACCGGGGCCACCGGCCTGGTGGGAGGCTGGCTGGTTCAGCGTCTTCTGGCGGCTGGAGCCGACATAGTCTGCCTGGTGCGGGACTGGGTTCCTCAAAGCAGGATCGTGTCCGGGGGGGACCTTTCCAAGGTGAAAGTCGTCCGGGGCGACGTTCGGGACCAGAAACTGCTGGAACGGATCCTGGGTGAATACGAGGTCGAGACGGTGCTGCATCTGGCCGCCCAAACCATCGTCACGATCGCCAACCGGAATCCGGTGTCTACCTTCCAGAGCAACATCGAAGGGACCTGGACGCTGCTGGAGGCTTGCCGCCGCAGTCCCCGTGTCGGCCAGATCGTGGTAGCCTCCTCCGACAAGGCGTACGGCGACCAGGTCGCACTCCCGTACGATGAATCCACACCGCTGGCCGGCCGGCATCCTTACGATGTCAGCAAGTCCTGCGCCGACCTGATCGCGCAAGCTTACGCCCACACCTATCGCCTGCCTGTCGTTGTGACGCGCTGTGGGAACTTTTACGGGGGCGGAGACCTGAACTGGAGCCGCATCGTTCCCGGGACGATCCGTTCGGTAGTGCGCGGCGAGCGCCCGGTCATCCGGTCCGACGGGAGCTACGTGCGGGATTACTTCTACGTAGAGGACGGCGCCGCGGCCTACATGCTGCTCGCCGAAAACCTGGCCGCGCGGCCGGATCTGGCCGGCAATGCGTTCAATTTCTCCAACGAGGTCCAGGTCACGGTTCTGGAGCTCGTACGGCAGATTATCGGCCTGATGGACTCCGCGCTCGAACCGGACGTGCGGTGCGAGGCCTCGAACGAGATCAAGCGCCAGTACTTGAGCGCAGCCAAAGCGCGCGACGTTCTCGGCTGGAAGCCGCTGTTCACGCTCCCGGAAGGCCTGACCAGAACCATTTCCTGGTACAAGGAGTTTCTGCGCAGTGAGTGAGCGTGCCGAGCAGTTGCGCCGCGAGATCCTGGAGCGGGTCGCCGAATACTACGTGGAAGCGCACCAGGCGGGCAAGTTCGTGCCGGGCGAGAGCCGCGTGCCTGTTTCAGGGCGTGTCTACGATGCCGCCGATATGCAGTCCCTGGTGGACGCGGGGTTGGACTTCTGGCTGACCACGGGCCGCTTCGCGGAACAGTTCGAGCGGGAGTTCGCGCAGTGGTTCGGCCTGCGCTTCGCCATGCTTGTCAACTCCGGCTCCTCGGCCAATCTGCTGGCGCTCTCGTGTCTGACGTCGCCCAAGTTGGGAGACCGCCGCATTCGTCCCGGAGATGAAGTGATTACCGTAGCGGCGGGGTTCCCGACGACGGTGAATCCCATCCTGCAGAACGGTTTGACGCCCGTCTTCATCGACGTCGATCCGCGCACGCTGCAGGTTCGCACCGAACAGCTTGAGCAAGCCCTGAGCGAGCGCACCAGGGCCGTGATTCTGGCTCATACTTTGGGCAGCCCTTACGACGTGGACGAAGTGACCGCCTTCACGCGCAGGCACAACCTGTGGTTTATCGAAGACTGCTGCGATGCGGTGGGCGCCGTCTACAAGGGCCGGAAAGCGGGCACGTTCGGCGATCTGACTACCGTGAGTTTCTATCCCGCCCATCACATCACCATGGGCGAGGGCGGTTGTGTGCTGACCGATCAACCTCAACTGAGGACCTTGGTCGAGTCGTTCCGCGATTGGGGCCGGGACTGCTGGTGTGAAACGGGAACGGCAAACACGTGCGGGAGGCGCTTTGAATGGCAGCTCGGCGACTTGCCGTTCGGGTACGATCACAAATACACTTACTCGCACATCGGGTACAATCTCAAGCTCACCGATATGCAGGCCGCTATCGGATTGAGCCAGTTGCGCAAACTGCCGCAGTATATCAAGGTCCGCAGGCGCAATTTTCGCCATCTCTACGAGGGGTTGAAGCCTCTGGAAAGCGTTCTGATGTTGCCTGAAACCGTGCCCGGCGCCGAGCCGAGCTGGTTCGGATTTCCCATGGCCGTGAGGCCCGAAGCGCCATTCAACCGCGAGCGGTTGATCTCGCGTCTGGAGTCGCGGCATATTGCGAGCCGTCTCATGTTCGGCGGCAACCTGGTGCGGCAACCCGCCTACCGCGACGTTCCGCATCGCGTCGTGGGCAACCTGGAGGGTTCGGACTTCGTGATGCGGAACGTGCTCTGGATCGGAGTCTACCCCGGCCTCACCACGGAAATGCTGGACTTCGTGATCGAAACGCTTCGCGAATTCGCCGCGGAATTCGGCCGGTAGCGCACAACACTACTCTTACTGCACGGGCAGGTTCGTCGCCTTCGACGTCACTCCGTTCGCCGTGATGACCACCGGTTGTATGCCGGCCGGGGCGTCGCTCGGGACAACCACGTTTAGCTGATACAAGCCCACGTATGTGGGCGCCAGGCCCCAAAACTGTACGTCGGGAGCCGGTTTGCCGCCGATGGTCACCGTGGGCTTCACTTTCGTCCACACCAATTGCTGCGCGGGCGCGGGTTCGCCGCTTGCCGGCCGGGTCGCGTCGTCCACCGGGCCCAGGCCGTTGACGTACAACTGCACGACGTGACCACGCGCCACCGCGTTAGTGGAGGTGAGTAACTGATATCTTTCGTCCAGCGCGGCCGCCAGCAGCCGGTTCGTACCGGGCTCGGTGTATTCGAAGCACGCGGGCGAATAATCGTTCAGCGGCACCGTGTAGACCACGCTCGACAGAGTCGAAAAGCTCACTTTCATCTGCGCCGAGGTGAGCCCCTGCAGTTCCCACGGAATCTGCACGTTCACCTGGCCGGGGCTGACGAAATGCAGCCTGCCCGGCACGCTGATTGAGCGCGAAGGCACGTCGAAGCTGACGCTCACCTCGGCCAGCGCCAGCGGCAGGTACGGTGTGGTGAATGCCCGCGTCGAGTCGCTCAAATCCGATCCGTAGATCGAGATGTAGGATCCCGGCGCGAGGCCCTGGTCCACGCGCTGGCTGGCGGCGTTCACGACACCGCCGGTCGTGATGGCCGGACGGTTGCGTGTGCGGCCGAACAACGAGAGCTTCATGTTGCCGGCTTCGACGGTGAATTCCTGTTCGCCGAGCTGCGAGCCTGGCAGCGCGTTCGCGGCCGCGATGCCATAGATGTCAGTCTTCTCGTCGGCTCCCCCGAATGAGCCGCCGCCGCGCACGGCGGAAAACTTCACAGGCACGTCCTTGACCGGCGCCCCGTATTGGTCGACCACTTTGTAAACGAACTGCTGATAGTAGTCGCCGCCGCCGGGCAGGTCCAGGAAGCCGTCGCCGCCAAGGGGGATCAAGTCGTACGGGATGCCATCGCTGACAATGTAGAGATACGGTATGTGCAGTGTGGACGCGCCGCCCGTGACCGTGATGAAGCCCTGATACGACCCGATCGACGGGAAGGAACCCTGGAGCCTCACCACAACGGTGGCGGTGCCTCCGGCGGGCAGCGAGAGCGACAATTTGTCGAGCGTCACGCTTGCTTTCCCATCCGCTTTGAACGGCTGCACCGTGAGCGTAAGATTCACGGCTGCCGGCGTCGGGTTCGAGAACTCGAGCGACACCGGATTCGGTAAGGTCGAGCCGGAAAGCACGCCGAATGAAACCGTGGTGGGGCTCACCGCAACGTTGTCCTTCACCACTTCGGCGGCATTCAGCTTGCCCGCGCCCATGGAGGTCAGCGGAGCGGCCACCCAGCCTTGGTCCAGGTACTCGTCGATGGTGTCGGAAGCGGTGTTGACCGCGAAGGATTTCAGTTGGGCCGCGGTGAGTTTCGGATTCCTTTGTTTGGCGAGAGCGGCGGCGCCCGCCACCATGGGGGCCGCGAAGCTGGTCCCGGCGGTGACGGTGTATCCGGATGGATCCCAGAGCCCGGCGTTGGGGTCGTACTTCTGCGTGGCCAGATACATATCCGTACCCACGGCGACCACTTCGGGCTTGATGGCGCTGGTGCCTGTGGCCGGACCGCGGCTGGTGAAATCGGCCGTTGTGTCGTACTCGGCGTTCTTAGCGTAGATGGCCGGATCGAGCGTGACCGCGTGATCCAGGTTCGACGCCAGGAAGGTCATCAGATTCTTGCCGGCCGTATTGCCGACGAAGGCGAGCGGGATGCCCGTGTTTTCGAGGCTTCCCGGGTAAAACAGACCGTCGTAACCCTCGAGTTGGTACATCACCACGCCCACGGCCCCCGCCGCCTGCGCGTTGAGCACCTTATCGGAAAAGGCGCAGACGCCGCGCTGCAACAATGCGATAGCGCCGGCGAGCGAACCGTTGGGCAGGGCAGCGCAGGCGGTTCCGTCATTCTGCAATTTGGCGACGTCGCGCAGCGGAGCGGTCAGCGGCGTGGTCAGCCTGGGTCCGTTACCGAACAGGGCATCGATCTGGTTCAGATTGGAAGGAACACCAGTCCCGGTAACCTTCACGCTCGAAAAGAAGATGTGCGAATTTGTGCTGGCTCCCACCGTGAGTGCCGACGGCGCCGTGCCAGGGCTGTTGACCGTGTTGAGTGAAGGGAAGCTGTAGCCGTCCCCTCCGTTATTGCCCGCCGAGACCACCACCAGCATGCCGCCGCGCACGGCCGTTTCCACGGCGTCGGCCAACAGGTCGCACGCGCCTGTCCCGCCGCAAGCCGCCCCCTGGTCGAGCGGACCGTAATAAGCCGGCCATCCGTACGGCAGCACCACCATGTCCATGCCGTCGGTGTAAGCGTCGTTGAGGGCGGTGATGATGGTGTCCTCATAGGGCCATTCGTTCACGCCGGGCGAGCCGGCGACTTTGTAGTTGCCCAGGAACGCCTTGGGAGCCACACCCACAATGCCCGCCACCGGGCCGCTCGCGTTGTTGCCCGCGGCCACCATGGCCACCGCGGTGCCGTGCCCACTCCGGTCGCGCGGCGAGAGGTCGTCTGGCCTGGACCATTGGGGATTACCGGAGGAGGTGAGCATGGAGACGTAGCTGCGCGCCACGATCACTTTCTTATTCGTGTACTTGCAGTCGTCCCCGCTACATTTCGGAAAGCCCGCGGGCGGCGTGAGACTGCCGTCCACGAACGCCGGGTGATCCTGGTCGATGCCGGTATCGATGATGCCGATCTTCACGCCGGCGCCGGCGTTTTGCATGCCTCCCACGGCGCTCCAGGCCGTGCGGGCGTTCACCAGGTCGATCGCGGCGTCAAGATGCCGTCGAAGCCGCCGCATCGGGACGGCCAAACGCACTCCCGGCAGGGACCGCAGTTCGGCGGCACGCTCCGGACCAACTTCGACAAAGACGGCGTTCATGAGCGCCTGGGCCGAACCGGTCACCGGGATCTTGCGTTCGGCGAGCGTCGAGCGGAGGCTGCGTTGCGCGGCTTCGATCCGCGTAGCCGCCGTCGAATCCGCCGCCATGCGCGCAGAAGACGAAAGGGTGACCGAAGCCGGCGCGTCGAGGATCAAAGCCCAACGCCGGGAAGGAGGATTATCGCGAACGGACGCCGCAAAGCAAACCGCGGTTAGAGAAAAGCTCAACATCACCCGCATGCTCATGCCAGTTCGGACGCGGGTCTTAACATTACCGTTACAATAAATCGGTCGATCTGAGGACACCTCCAAACCTTAACAGAACCGGCAGGGGACTGGTTAGGGGGCGGGGTTGCAGGGGGTGACGGCGGGTTGCTACACTGTATATCTGCACTAGAGCAAAGGAGTTTCCCCCACATGGCAAAGGTATGTGAAGTCTGCGGCAAGGGGCCGCAATTCGGGCATCGCATCAGCCACGCCCACAATGTCACCGCCCGGCGCTGGGACGTCAATCTGCAGTTGGTCCGCGCAGTCATCAACGGGGCGACCAAGAAGATCCGCGTCTGCACTTCTTGCCTGCGCAACGGCAAGGTCCAGAAAGCCGCCTAAGCTTTCCCCAGGTAGTACCGGCAAGCCGCGATCTTCTCGCGGATATCCAGCGGCAGATAGAAATACTGTATCGACGGCTCGTAACCGAATCGGGCATCCGCGCGCACGATGTCCAGAAACCCGGTGGCGAGACGGATTTCTTTTCTCAGCAGTTCCTTCACGCTTTCACCGCCCTTCTCTCTGATCGAGTGGAATCGCACGAAGTTGGCGATGCTCTCGAAGTAGAGCCCCACGGCACGGCTTACGCGCAGATCTGAAGCGACGTCGTTTCTGGCGGCTGCCGGAGCCAGCCTGGACGCGGCGGCTAAGCGTTCGATGCCGCCTTGCCAGCGCGCGGCCATGCGCTCGAACACCCGCGCCACAATTTCGGGCCCGAAAGGACTCGTCCAGCTTAAGCTGTCGTAGCTGTGCAGGATGCGGGGCCGCTTGCCGGTACGCTGGGGCCACCAAGGGTGCGCCGGTCCCCACTGCACGACGCTCGAATAGACCAGCCCGTTAGTGAAAGGGTAGTCCGAGAAAGCCTCGGCGAAGATCTTCCACGCCTGGAGCGCTTCGGCGCTTCCTCTCTTGCAATACAGGTCCGCTGCGACGCGGGCGACGGCCTCCTCCACGCTGGGCGCGTCTCCCCGGTAGAGCGCCTGCGCCGCGCTCCAGTTGGGCGATGGATAGGTGCCCAGCGTCCAGCTCGCCATTACGCCGCCGGCACCGGCCGAGCGAATGGCGGAGAACTTGCGCGCGACAAGCCCCGGCACCGGGATGTAGGGCACCAGGCTCATCTCCCAGGTAGTTCCCACCTGCGCCTTGACCATGGTCTTCATGCCACGTTCGCGCGCCAGGCGCAAGTGCGCGGCGGCACGTGGGGAGGGCCCCGTGACGGACAGCGAATATTCGTCGACCACCGAGTGTACGCCTTCGCGCACGATGGGCGTTCCGCGCTCGAAGTCCACCATCAGTGTCACCGTCGGCGGCAGGGCGGCGATGAATTCCGCCTGCGGGTCGGCTTCGTGGAAGTTCCAGCTCCAGTCCCAGGCGATGATATGCGCGTCGGGTTTGACGCTGCGTGCTCCTTTCTCGATCAGGCCCACCACTTCACCGACCACCTCTTGCGGCCGGCGCGCCCGGCAGCGGGGGCATTCGGGCTCCTTGGCCACGGAGTAGCAATTGGTGGGATTTTCCGAGATTGTGATCAGAAACGCGCCCGCGAGCTTGGGCGCGGCACGGAACAGGGCGGCGGTAGCCTGTTCGAGATATTTCCTGACGGGCGCGGTCGAGGTGCACATGGACCAAAGCCCGTCGCCCGGCCGTCCCGGCGCGCCCTTGATCTCCGCGTGTTTCGAGAAGAATCCGGCCGGCATGCCACGCGGTTCATTGAGATATAAGTAGACCGTGAGGCCGTACCGGGCGGCTTCGGCGATGAGGCCGTTCAGCCGCCGCATGCGCGCATCGAGGCCCGTGCCTATCTCGCCGAAAATATCCGTGCGCACCAAGTCGCGCAGGACGGCGTGCAGCCAGATGGAGGACAGACCCAACCGCGCCATGTTCTCGAGCACGCCGGCAGGGTAGTACGCCTCGAAGTCCTTTTCGTTGAGAATGTCGCCGAACAGGGCGGTGTACGGAAACGCGATGCGCGGCTCGAGCGCCGTCTCGCCGCGAGCGCCTGCCCACGGGTTGCGTGCCATCGGGCGCGCCAGCTCGTCGAGGAAGCCGTACCGCGGCTGTTCGGGTCCGTGGAGCGCAATGCGGAAATGCTCCGGCACGGTGCTTCCCGGCGAGCCAGCCGCCATGCGCACCTTCGCGCAATCCGGCTTAGGCCCGAGGTGCCCTACATAGAACGCGTCGTGCGCCAGCAGTTCGGTAATTTCGCTCTCGCTCATGCGCGCCAGGATCGACAGTTGATCCATGGGAACGAAATCCCAGTTGCGGCAAAGCGTCTTGAAGCGCAGACGCCTCGCGAAACGCTCGTCCACGCCCTGCCGGCCCAGCCCCAGCGAGCGCGCCAGCGCCTGGACGTTCGACCGCGTCGCGCCCAGCGCCTCGGCGATGCGTTCTACCGGCGCCAGATCCCAATTGCGCCAGACAAGCTGGTGCGCGGCGCTCGGAAAATAGGGCTCGACAGTGCAACCCGGCGTGGCTGCAAGCACCGAGGAGACGGTCCCAACGAATTCACGCCGCGTCAAAACATGTGCCATGTGCTCGATCAATGCCTCCAGCAAGATATAATGACTGCTTAACGCCCCACACAACAAGGAGATTTCTGATGAGTACACCGTGGAAGACCGATCAGTGGTTCACCAGCAATTGGAACTGGCTTCCGGAAGTGCGCCAAAACATGCATTTCCCCGCCAAGATCCGGATCCACGACGTGTCGCTGCGCGATGGCGAACAACAGACCGGTATCGCATACAATCGCGCCGACAAGGTCGCCATCGCGAAGAAGCTGGATGAAGCGGGCGTGCATCGTATTGAAGCCGGTATGCCCGCCGTCAGCGGCGAAGACGAAGCCGCCATCAAGGACATCCTCGCGTTGGGCTTGAAAGCCGAGATCTTCTCCTTCGCCCGCTGCATGCCCTCGGACGTGAAGCTCGCGAAAGAGTGCGGCGTCAAGGGTATCATCACCGAGATCCCTTCCAGCGAGCACATGGTGAAGAACGCCTATGCCAAGGACATGGACTGGGCCATCAAGAGTTCCATCGATACCACGCTCGCCGCGAAGGAAGCCGGCCTCTACACGGTGTTTTTCACCATCGACTCGACCCGCAGCGAACTGGACCGCTACATGGACCTGATCGAGAAGGTGTCGACCGAAGGGCATATGGACGCTCTCACGGTGGCGGACTCGTTCGGCGGGGTCACGCCGCAGGCGCTCAGCGTGGTGATCGCGAAGCTGAAGGCGCGCTTCAAGCAGCCCATTGAAATCCACTGCCACGAAGATTTCGGCATCGGCGTGGCCAACACGATCGCGGCCCTGGCGGCGGGCGCCGAGGTGGCGCACGTCACGGTGTCGGCCATCGGCGAACGCGCCGGCAACGTGCCGCTCGAAGACACCGTCCTGAGCCTGAAGATGCTCTATGGCGTGGACACCGGCGTCAAGACCGAGAAGTTTTACGAGCTTTCGAAACTCGTGCAGAAGTTGTCCGGCTTCCAGCTTCCGCCGAACCGTCCCATCGTTGGCGATTCGCTTCTCTACATCGAATCGGGCGTGGTCGGCATGTTCCACCGCCGCTGCCACAAGGCGGCGCCGCTCCAGTACATGCCGTTCCTGCCGGAGACCGTGGGCCGTCCGGGCGTGGACATCGCGCTCGGCAAAGGCAGCGGCCAGGCCAACATCGAAGAGTTCCTCGAGCGCCGCGGCCGGACCGCCACGCCCGAGCAGATCAACGAACTGGTGGCGCGCGTCAAGCAGCTCGGCATCGAGAAGAAAGCCTTGCTCACGGACGCCGAATTCGACGGCCTCCTGACGGCCGTCCTCGGGAAGTAAGTCATGTTCCGCACGTTGGATGAAGTTGTCGAAGCAGCGCGCGGCCGGCGGTGGGTGAAAATTGCCATCGCCGCCGCGCAGGATATTGATTGCGTCGAAGCCATGAAGCAGGCTCGGGAGATGGAGCTTGCCGATGGGATCTTCGTAGGCAACGGCGACAAGATCACGGCCCTGGCGCGCGAGGCGGGCTACGAGATTCCGTCCGGGCAGATCATACACGAACCCGACGATGCGGAGGCCGCGCGCAAGGCCATTGCTTTGATCCGCGAGGGCAAGGCCGACCTGCTCATGAAGGGCAAGATCAAGACGTCGGCTCTGGTGAAGGCCGTTCTCGACAAGGATCACGGTCTGCGTACGGGGCGCCTTCTGAGCCAGGTGATCGTCTTCCAGGTGCCCGGCTTCAACCGCCTGATGATCTCGACCGACGCCGCCATCAACATCGCGCCGACGCTCGCGCACAAGGCCGAGCTGATCCGCAACACGGTGGAAGTGGCTCACATGCTGGGCATCGAGAAACCCAACGTGGCGCTGCTGTGCGCGCTCGAATTTCCCAACCCCGACATGCCCGCCACCATCGACGCCGCCGCGTTGACGTTGATGAACCGGCGCGGGCAGATCAACGGATGTTACGTGGAGGGGCCCATCGCGCTCGATGTCCCGCTCAGCAAGTTCGCCGCGGAGCGCAAGGGCATCTCCAGTCCACTGGCCGAGAACACGGACATCTTCATCTCACCGGATATCGAGGCCGCGAATATCCTTTACCGCGCCATCCTGTACTTCGCCAAGGGTGAAAGCGGCGGCATCGTGGTGGGTGCGCGCGTACCGCTGATCCTGCTTTCGCGCGCGGAAGCGCCGGAAACCAAGATCCGCTCCATCGCTCTCGCGGTTCTCGCCGCGCGCGCGAAGATGTAGGAGCCGCCGATGACCGGGCAGCTCAAAAGCGTGGGCCGCTTGCTGGGGCTCGCCTTCGTGCTGCCCACCAACGTGGTGGTCGGCTACGGCATCGGGTATCTGCTCGACCACATCTTCTCCACGCACTTTCTTTACATTGTGTTTCTTCTGCTGGGTATTGCCGCCGGTTTCATCTCCCTGATCCGCGAGATACAGAAGGGCATCCGGAATGACCAGGGATGAGCAGTATTTCGCCCGAGCCGTCAAGCGCATCGAACTTCTCACCCTGATTCTGGGGGTCGCCGGGGTGCTCGTGGCCTTTGTGCGCGGCGGCGCGGCGGCGGGGATCGGCTTCCTGGCCGGCGCCGCGGGCTCTTACCTTAACTTCCGCTGGATCAGGCAGATGGTGGCGGGTTTCGGCGCGGCCACCCGCATCAAGAAGCGCCACGCCGTCCTTTTTGGACTTCGTTATCTTATATTCGGCGTCGCCGTCTATGTTATAGTGAAGTACTTCCAGATCAACGCGGTGGCCGCGTTGATCGGGTTTTTGACGGCGGTTGGCGCCGTCATTTTGGAAATCCTGTACGAGTTAATCCATGCCGGAACATGAACTCTGGATCACGGCCCTATTCAATAACTACCTGCCGGGCATAGGGAACGCCGCTCTGGCGTTGGTTGGACTTCACGCCGAAAACCCGGCGAAGCCCTGGGCCAATTACATCACCGTGCAGTTTCTGGTGGCATTGCTGTTGGTGGCGGTTTTCGCCTATTTGAAGCCGCGTCTCTCGGTGGACCGCCCGGGCACGCTGCAACATATTTTTGAAGTGATTTACGACTTTCTGCGCGGCCAGGCCGACGATGTAGTGGGCCACCAGGGTATAAAGTACATCGCCTTTTTTGGAACCATCTTCCTGTTTGTGCTCACCTGCAATCTGATCGGCATCATTCCGGCGTTTGAATCGCCGACCATGTCGCCGCCGGTTCCGCTCGGTTGCGCAGTGGCGGTTTTTCTCTATTACCACCTGATGGGTATTAAGCAGCACGGGATTGGCAAATACCTGGCGGAGTTCGCGGGTCCGGTGCCGGCCATGGCGCCGCTCATGGTGCCTATCGAGATCATCAGCCACTCGGCGCGTCTGCTCTCGCTCACCGTCCGCTTGTACGCCAACATGTACGCCGGCGAGCAGGTGACGTTGGTCTTCCTGGGCCTCACGTATTTGGTGGCCCCGGCGGCATTCATGGGCCTGCACGTGTTCGTATCTTTCCTGCAGGCGTTCGTCTTCGCGTTGCTGGCCATGATTTATGTGTCCGGCGCGGTGGGCGAAGAACACTAATTCATAACGGCTTTTTCGCCTCCAGCGTGAGCCCGGCTGCTTGAGGATGACGGGGACCACCTCCTGGAAGCAAGTTCATAACACAAGGAGCAACAACACAATGAGAGCAAAGCTGTTCATGCTTCTGGCTGTCCTGCTGATCGCGGCCAGCCCGATTTACGCGGCCGATGGCCAGGGCGGCACCAACTGGGTGGCGCTCACCAGCGGCTTCTCGATGGCAATCGCGTCCGCCGGTTGCGGCATCGCCCAGGCGAAGGCCGTGGCATCGGCTTGCGAAGGCATGGCGCGCAACCCGGGTGCTTCGGCGGCCATCCGGTTCGCCCTGATTCTCGGCTTGGTGCTGATTGAATCCCTGGCGCTATACACGCTGGTGATCATCATCCTCCAGGTCAAGTAGTTTTTCTTTCCAGCCAAAGAGCGCGCTCTCCAAAAGGTGGGCGCGCTCTTTGTGTTTGTGGGGCTGTTCCCTGACAGAGGCCGTGGTCAGGGCTCCTACTTCGCGATCAGCGCCTCGTACCTGGCCTTGCCCGCCGTGTCCACGAAGCTCGCTTTCAGTCCGCCTGGTCCCGCTTCCAGCACCGTAAAGCCGTAAAACGAACCTGCGTACAGCGTGCGAGGGCCGGACTTGGCCGGGCGGATCCCCTGGCCCGCGGCGCTGTTCACGATAAAGTGCACGCCGGCGTCCGGTGCCATATGCTGCACGATGTGGTCATGCCCGGCCATGTAAATGTTGGCCCGGTTTCTCAGGATCGGCAGCAGGATCTTGTCGTAGCCCGGCGTGTCGCCCTGCCCGGCATTCGAGTAAATCGGGCAGTGCCCGTAAACCACTTTCCAGCGCGCCTTCGACCGGCCCAGTTCGCGATCCAGCCACCTGAGCTGCGTATCGGACAATGCCGGCGTGCAAAGCGCGAAGAACTGCACCGGACCGGCGGTAAACGTGTAATAGAGGGCCGGCATTCGCCACGACTTGCTCCTGGCCGAGTACAGGATCTCGGCTGCCGGACTGTCGGCGAAGCCCCAGTCATGATTGCCGGTGACGGCGTAGACGGGAATGCCCAGCCGGTCGTATTGTTCCACCCAGGGAGCTTTCCAGCGCGGATCGTCGAGGCCCGTCACGCCTTCCGGCAGGATGTTGTCGCCTGTCGTGATGCCGAGGTCGAAGCGCCGTTTCCGGTGCGCGGCAAGGGCGGCTGCCGCGGTGCGCTTCATGTCTTCCCTGCCGGTGCCGAAATCGCTGAACGCCAGCACACGGATGGACTTGCGGGCCGGAATTGCCTCGAACACCGGTGGAGGCTCTTGCAGGAAGGCCGGCAGGACCGCCCCGCGAGCGCCACTTACCCAGCGCTGGTGCTCCGCGGTCAGGCTCTCCAGGGATTTCGCATCGCCTTGGCTGCGGGCCAAGGCGAGCCGCTTCTCGAACAACTGACCCAGTTGGCGGGCGCGATGGGCGCGTAGTTGGTCCAGGGCCAGCACGGAAACCTCCGCGTCGCGGTCCGTGGTGGCGTGCCGCTCCAGGAATTCGAGCACGGCCGGGTCGGCAAGGCGGCCCAGCCTGTCCACTACGAACTTGCGAACCTCGGGGGAAGGATCGGAATCGCCCACACGCAGCATGGGTTCGATCATGGATTGGTCGAACTTCCGCAGCAGTTGCCGGATCGTCTCGACGCGCTTCTGGCTGTCCGCCTCGGCAAGGATGGCAGCCGGGTCGACGGCCGGCGCCTGGAAGAGCAAAAGGGCAAGGATGATGCTGGTCATTGGTGAGTAGTCTCAGCTCGCGTACGGGTGGATGTATGGCGCGCGATACGGACGCTGGAGCAACCGCGCGGCCTTCGGATTGTCCAGAATCTGTTCACGCTGCAGATCCCAGTTTACGGTGGTCCCCGTGCGGTAGCTGATCATCGCCAACTGCACGGCGGCGGTCGACCACCAGGCGTCCTCCGGCTGGCAGGAGGGAGTGCGTCGCGAGCGGACGCAATCGAGGAAGTCGGCCATGTGCAGAGTGCCGGCGTCGCTCGCGACTGCAGTGACCCGGCGTTCCTCACCCTTCCGGCGCGGAATGGCGATCCAGCGATCGTCGGTGACGAAGACGGTCTCCTTTTCGCCATAGAAGAAGATGCCGTTGTTGACTTCCGGCGCCCATTCCGCCGCGCCCCAGATGCGGTGGCGCCACACCAGCGGGCATGCGCCGAATTCGAAATGCGCGGTGAGCGTGTCGGGCGTGGTGATCTTGCCCTTTAATTCGTAGATTCCGCCGGAAGCATTCACCATGCGCGGCGTTCTCTCGCCCAGGATGTGGCGGGCGGCGTCGATCAAGTGGATGCCCCAGTCCACCAAATGCCCGTTGCCCACGGCAGCCTCCAGGCGCCAGTTCTTGTGACCCACGGCGGGACTGTAAGGGATCTTCGGGCCGGGTCCGCACCAAAGGTCCCAATCGAGAGCGGGAGGAGGAGGCACCGGCGTGGGGTCCGGCGTCGAGGCCTGGAAGTAGATGTTCGCATCAACCTGCACGATGCGCCCGGCATTCCCGTCGCGGATGTAGCGGCCGGCCTGCCGGATGGCCTCGGCCTGGCGGCGCTGGAAGCCGATTTCGACCACGCCCCTGGAACGCTTGGCCGCGTCGATCATCGCCCGGCCTTCGCGGACATCGTAGGCGAGCGGCTTCTCGCAATAAATGTCGAGGTTGCGGCGGCAGGCGTCGATGAACGGCAGCGCGTGCCAGTGCGGCGGGGTGGCGATGATCACGGCCTGCAGGCCGGCGAAGCCCAGCAGGTCGCGGTAATGCTTGAAGGTGCGGGGGCGGCGGCCCTGCACCTTTTCCACCTCGGCGGCGGCACCGGCCAGGTGATCGCTATCCACGTCGCACAATGCGACGCACTCCACACCACCTACTTTGAAGGCGGCGTTGAGATCCACCATCCCATACCAGCCGCAGCCGATGACGCCGACTTTGATTTTCGGAGCCGCCTGCACGGCCACGGCAAGACTTCCCAGGAACTCGCGACGGTTTTGCATCAGTCCCATGATAGCGGCAGATTATTGCCCCTGTGCCACGACATTCATCCTGACAGCGTCGTCAATCGGACTGCCGCTGGTCCACATTTCTTTCAAGTACCGGCCGAACCGGATGCCGGTGGTGGCGAAAGGGATCATCGCGATAGGGCAGTTCGGATGCGGAGTCGTCACCATCGCTCAATTCGGGATCGGCCTTGTGGCGGCGGGCCAGTTCGCTCTTGCTGGAGGGAATGGTGGACGAGATGGGATTCGAACCCACGACCCCGGCGTTGCGAACGCCGTGCTCTCCCAGCTGAGCTACTCGCCCACGTTAACACTCTCAATATAACACGCCGGCTTGAAGCGGTAAAATGAATCAGATGCCGGGAATCACCATTCAGGAGCAGTTGGCCAAGATGCGCCGGGACTGGGACGACCGCGCCCGGGAAAACGCCCGGCACTACGTCGAAAGCTCCCGAACAGAGTGGTCCGACGAGGAGTTCTTCAAGTCCGGCGAGTGCACTGTGGCTGGTGAAATCCTCACCGATATGATCAACATCTGTCAGGGCTTGCATCCTCAGCAGATGAAGGTCCTCGAAATCGGTTGTGGCGCGGGCCGGGTGACGCGCGCCCTCGCCGGCCTGTTCGGCGAAGTGCACGCCGTCGACGTGAGCGCGGAGATGATCGAACAGGCCCGGCGCAACCTCGCGAGCCTCTCCAATGTACACCTGTACCTCAATAACGGCATGGACCTCAGCCCGCTGCCGCCCATCGAATTCGACTTCGCTTTCTCCAGCATCGTCTTCCAGCACATCCCCAGCTTCGAGGTTATAGAGAGCTACGTGCGCGAGGTGCACCGATTGCTGCGGCCCGGCGCGCTGTTCAAGTTCCAGGTCCAGGGCGGATTGTCCGAGCAGAGTCTCCCCGACGACACTTGGGTGGGCGTTTCTTACACCGATGAACAGGCCGTGGCCTTAGCCGAACGCTGTGGTTTTGAACCTCGTTATCGCGTGGGTGCAGGGGAACAGTACTTCTGGCTGTGGTTTTTCAAACGCTCCTGAAAACCCAGCCGCCGCGGGTTGCCGCGTTACCTTGCAAGGCAGCGAGCGCCGTTACCGCATTAATCCGGTCAGGCAGACTACCTTCGAAAAGATGCCGCTCACGGCGGGCATAATCTGGGGAGGGAGAAAGCCCGCCACGACAATTGCCACTGTTGCGGCCATGAGGGCATATTCGATCATGTCCTGGCCTTGGCAGCACCGGGCCAGCCGGGTTGCCCAAAACAATAAGCTGTTCACTGACCGAGTCATAGGCCAGCGCCTCCTTCACGAATCCCTACTCTTCCATCCTGGCCGTTGTTGGATGTCCCGGCAAGCCGTAGATACGCGTAAAGAGGCGCGGCCAAACTGCTTAGTACTCCTTACTGTACGAGTTCTAGTCGCGCCGGGTACCGGAGCACCGTGTAGCCCTGAAGCGCAATGCTCTCGGTGGTCTGTCCGGCCATGCGCCCCAAGAAACTGATGGTCAAGTCCGTGTCGACCGGATCCGAAGCGCTGCCGGCGGCTGCCAGAAAGCCCAGAAGAGAACCCCAGCTCTGTACCGACCACGCCGCACCTCCGACAACAATGGCGGCGTCTCCCTTCAGTGTGACGGCGTGATCGGATGCGGATGCGGCCCGTGTTGCCAGCGTCGAGGCCCCCCATTTCACCTCGAAGCTGAACCCCACGCCGGTCCCGGTGTGTCCATAATCGGCCCGTATTTCTACCCGGTCGCCGGCTTGCAGTGTGCCCGCGGGAATCGTGCAGGCCCCGAGGGCGGTGGCGACGGTGGCGCTCGTCGCAACGCCTTGGCCTCCGCACAGAACCTGTGCCGCCGGCGCCACGCTGTTCAGATACGCAAGCGAGGCTGCCGAGCCGACTCGATAAGATGCCAATAGCGTGTCGCCGCTTTGCGGGACCGCCGTAGAAACGAACCTGATGCTGGCCCCGGTGATGCTGTAGTCGAAGCCGGGTTTCTGGAGAACACCGTTGCGGTAGAGCGACAGGCTGCCGGCCGGATCCGGCGCGTTCAATAGCGTGAATGTGGCGTTGACACCGTTCGCCGATCCCGATGGGACCTCTCCGTCGATGAAGGCGGGCGATGTGCTGCACGGCCCCGAAGTGCCGTCTACGTGCACACAGTTACCGCTGTCGCCGGACACCGATTCCAGTTCGCCCTTTGAGTTGATCAGCACGGCGCGCGAACTGGTGAACACAGGTGCCTTTACCGGCCGCACAGCCATCTCCGCCATCAGGCCGATGACATCGCTCATTTGCACCTCGGTGCTCACCTGGCCCGGCAACACTTCCTCGCCGGGTGCATCCATCGCGCGCACGTCGCTCAATCGCAGGATGGTCGAGCTGGGCGGCACGTGCCAGATTTCCTCGAACTGCACGCGGCCATCGCTGTTGTAACGCACGCTGTAATACGCCGAGCTGGCGGCATTGGTGGTGGGAACCAATTGTACTTTCAGGCTCCCATTGATGATCTGGACCGTCAGGCTTTGCGTCATGATCGCCGATGAGTCCGCGGCTTCAAAGCTCTTCCACTCGATAAACGCGGTGCCGTGGAAGCGCGAACCGTCCGCCTTATAGAGAACGTCTTGAATCGTAGTCAGTGGCGGGGTACCGCGAAGGCTCCCGCAAATCATGATCGTCAGGGCAGCGAACCGGGCTATCCGCCGCGGTTGTAATCCATTCATAACCAGCCTCCAAAGAAAATAGCCGGCGCGCGTGGCGCAGTGTCAGCTACAGTCTATGCACGCCGATCCGGCGTGAATGGAGGCTGCTTTCGTCCTGATGCGTGCTAACGCACCCAGCCTCAATCAGTTGACGATTGCGAAATTTCTTTCCGTGGCGTGTGAACGCAAAACAGGGCGCCGCTATTTCAATTCGCCCTTGGTGATCCGCTCGGCGTTCAAATAGGGGCGCAGGGCTTCCGGAACGACCACGCTGCCGTCGGCCTGCTGGTAGTTCTCCACCACCGCCACCCACGTGCGACCCACCGCCAGGCCGCTGCCGTTCAGCGTGTGCACGAACTCGGCCTTCTTGCCCGCCTTCATGCGGATATTGGCCCGGCGCGCCTGGAACGCTTCGAAGTTCGAGCAGGAGCTGATCTCCTTGTAAGCGCTCTGTCCCGGCAGCCACACTTCGAGGTCGTAGGTCTTGGCCGAAGAGAATCCCAGGTCGCCGGTGCAGAGCGCCACCGTGCGATACGGCAGCCCCAGCTTCTGCAGGATGCTCTCGGCGTCCGCTGTCAGCTTCTCCAGTTCGTCGTAGCTCTGGTCCGGCTGTACGAACTTCACCAGCTCCACCTTCTGGAACTGGTGCTGGCGGATGATGCCGCGCACGTCGCGGCCGTACGAGCCGGCCTCGCTGCGGAAGCACGGCGTGTACGCGCAAAAACGTATAGGCAGCCGGTTCGCATCAAGCGTCTCGCCGCGGTAGAGGTTTGTCACCGGCACTTCGGCGGTGGGCGCCAGCCAGAAATCGTAGCCTTCGCACTTGAACAGGTCTTCCTTGAACTTCGGAAGCTGGCCCGTTCCAAAGAGGCTGTCGGAATTCACCATGAACGGCGGCAGCACTTCCGTGTACCCGTGCTCGCGCGTATGCGTGTCGAGCATGAAATTGATCAACGCGCGCTCGAGTTTCGCACCCAGATCGTAGTAGACGGCGAACCGCGCCCCGGTGATCTTCGCGGCCCGCTCCAGATCGAGCACGCCCAGCGCCGGTCCCAGGTCCCAATGCGCCTGCGGCTGGAACGCGAACTCCGGCGGCTGCCCCCAGCGGCGCACCTCCACGTTCTCTTCCTCGTTGCGCCCGATGGGCACGGACTCGTGCGGCACATTCGGAATCCCGGCCAGGTGCAGCCGGAACTCATCGTCGAGCGCTTTCAATTGCTCGTCCAGCGCGGAAATCCGGTCGCCGATTTCGCGCACCTTCTGCTGCCGCTCGCTCGTGTCGGCTCCCTGCTTCCGCAGCTTGCTGATCTCCGCGCTCTCGCTGTTGCGCAACGCCCGCAGTTGCTCGGTTTCGGTTACCGCGGCGCGACGGCGGCTGTCGAGTTCACGAAAACCGTTCAGATCCAGGGTGAATCCGCGCGTGGCCAGTCGCGTCGCGAACTCGTCCAAGTGATTGCGAAATGTAGACAAATCGTGCATGGCTCAAAAAAGGTGGGTGAAGTAGTTAGGATAACGCTCTTCTGGCTTCCCGCGCACTGGGCTACACTTTAATCGGAGATCCGAGCATGGCCGCCGGCATCACGACAGAGGTTCCCACAGCGGTGCAGTCTCCCGCGAACGGCTTGTCGAGGGAAGATCTGATCCGGGCGTTCCGTTTGATGTACACGTCGCGGCGCCTGGACGACCGCGAAATCCTGCTCAAGCGCCAGAACCGTATCTTCTTCCAGATCTCCGGGGCGGGCCACGAGGCCGTGCAGGTGGCCGCCGGCTATGCGCTGCGCTCCGGCCAGGACTGGTTCTACCCCTACTACCGCGATCGCGCTTTGTGCCTCACGCTCGGCGTCACTGCCGAGGAAATGCTGCTGGCCGCGGTCGGGGCCGCTGCCGACCCCTCCTCCGGCGGCCGGCAGATGCCTTCACACTGGGGCCATCGCAAGTACAACATCGTTTCCACCAGTTCGCCCACCGGCACACAGTTTCTGCAGGCCGCCGGGTGCGCGCAGGCCTGCCGGTACCTGGACGAGAACTCCACCGAAATCACCCTGGTGACCACCGGCGATGGGGCCACCAGCGAAGGCGAATTCTGGGAGGCGATCAATGCGGCCTGCCTCGAACGCCTGCGCATGATCTTCCTGGTTGAGGACAACGGCTACGCCATTTCGGTGCCCGTCGAGCGCCAGACCGCCGGCGGCAATGTGTCGCGCGTGCTCGCGGGCTTCCCCAACCTGCTCATCCGCGAAGTGGACGGTACGGACCTGCTCGCCTCCTACGGCGCCTTGCGCGAGGCCGTTGAATACGTCCGTGCGGGCGAGGGTCCGGCCCTGGTGCATGCCCACGTTATCCGCCCCTACTCGCATTCGCTTTCCGACGACGAGCGCCTCTACAAGACCGAGGCTGAACGCGCCGAAGAGGCCGCGCGCGACCCCATCGCGCGCTTCCCTGAAATGCTGGTCCGCTCGGGTGCGCTGGATACCGCGGCGCTCGATGTGCTGATGCACGACGTTGACCGGCAGATCCAGGTCATTAGCGACAAGGTGCTCGATGCGCCGCCCCCGCCGCGAGGCTGCGCGCTGCGGCATCTTTATTCCGGCAAGGCCGATCCCTCCTCGGATGCGTTTCACTCCGCGCCGGATTTCGACGGCGGGCCGCGCACCATGATCGACGAGATCAACCTCACGCTGGCCGAGGAGATGCGGCGGAATTCCAACATCGTGGTGTTCGGCGAGGACGTGGCCGACTGTGGCCGCGAATGCGACCTGGCCAAAGTGAAGGGCAAAGGCGGCGTTTTCAAGGCCACCCATGGCTTGCAGCGCAAGTTCGGAACCCGCCGCTGTTTCGACACGCCCATCGCCGAGGCCGCCATTGTGGGCCGCGCTATCGGCATGGCGACGCGCGGGCTCAAACCGGTTGCCGAAATCCAGTTCTTCGATTACATCTGGCCCGCGATGATGCAGCTCCGCGATGAACTGGCCACCCTGCGCTGGCGCTCCAACAACGCTTTCTCCGCGCCGGTGGTGGTGCGTGTGGCCATAGGCGGCTATCTCAATGGCGGTGCCATCTACCACAGCCAGTGCGGGGAAGTGGTCTTCACGCACATCCCCGGCCTGCGCGTGGTGTTCGCATCGAACGCCATGGACGCCTGCGGCCTCCTGCGCACCGCCCTGCGCGCCGACGATCCCGTTCTGTTCCTCGAGCACAAGAAGCTCTACCGCGAGCCCTACAACCGCTTCCCGCACCCCGGATCCGAGTACACCATCCCGTTCGGCCGCGCCAAGGTAGTGAAAGGCGGCAATCGCCTGACCATCGTGACTTACGGAGCGCTGGTGCAGAAGTCATTGCAGGCCGCCTTCCAACTAGAGCAACGCAATCCGGACTGGACCGTTGAGGTGATCGACCTCCGCACGCTGGCCCCTTACGACTGGAACACCATCCGGGCGTCCATCGAGAAGACCAGCCGCGTGCTCATCGCGCACGAGGATTGCCTGAGCTGGGGCTATGGCGCGGAAATCGCCGCCCGCATCGCGAACGAGCTGTTCGACATGCTGGATGCGCCTGTCGGGCGAGTGGCCGCACTCGACACCTGGATCGGTTACAACCCCCAACTCGAGGAGGAAATCCTGCCGCAGGTGGACGACCTGGCGCGCGAAGCCGAGCGTCTGCTCATGTACTGACTTCGCCTTACCGCCCCAGCGTAAAATTGGCTTCCAGTGTTGCGCCGTCACGCACCACGACGTCCTGGTAGTCGTTGTTGTAACCCGCCAGCGACACCGTGACCCTGTAGCGGCCAGTGGCGAGCGGGACCATCGCCGGCGTCCTCTCCGGCCGCGCCTGTCCATTGATGAAGATGGTGGCTCCCGGCGGAGTGGTTTTCACGATGAGCGTTCCTCCGGCTCGCGCGAGGCTCAGGAAGAGTCCGCTTTCCTTGGGGACCTCGAACACGCGCATGCCGGGGTTATAGCCCTGCAGTGTGGCGTTTAGGGTGTGGCGTCCGTGTGGGAGAGTCAAGGAGCAGGGTGTTGAACATGTCCAGTCCGGGCGCTCATCAACCACGACGCGCGCGCCGGGCGGCATCGAGCGGATCAACACCACCTGCTCGGCCGGCGCGGCGGGCTCCGCCTTCGGAGGCTTTGCCGGCGAGGTGGCCGGGGCTGGAGCTACTGGCTTCGGTTCCTCCTGCTCGGGAGCGGGCGACATCGGCGAAGGCTTTGCCGATTCACTCGCGGCGTTCCCCGGCGCGGGAGCCGGCTGAGGCGCACCCGGTTGGGGCTGTTGGACCGGCGGCTGTGGCTGTGCGGTCTCGGCAGGCGCCGTTACCGGCGTGCTCTGCTCCTGGTATTTCGCCGTCCCATAAAACACGCCACCGACGATGGCCACGCCCAGCAGGACCGCGCCTAGCGTGCTCAACCACCCCATGCGGCGCGGCGGAAGCGGTTCTTCGTCACCGTATCGCGGCCGGCGGTGCCGCGCGCCGGGTTCCCCGCTCGCGATGCGCATCGGCGGCGGAGGCTCCGATGGCGCGGCGGCGGGCAAAGGAGGCTCGGGCGCGCGTGGCGGGACGGCTTGGGCGTCCATCAGGGTTGGCAGCGTGGCGCTCGATCCGCGGCGCAGCGCGTGCCAGCCGGGCCGGGCGTCGCAAGCTTCTTCGAGCGCGGCGATGAATTGCGTGCAGGAGGCGTACCGCCCGGCCGGGTCTTTCGACAGGGCCTTGCGCAGCACCGCGTCCACCTTGGGATCCAGCAACTGGTTCAACAGGTGCGCCGGCACCGGCTCTTCCCGGACGATCTTGTAGAGCAGCGCCGCCAGCGGTTCTGCCACGAACGGCTTCTCGCCCGTCAGCGTCTCATATGCGATCACCGCCAGGGAAAACTGGTCCGCGCGGCCGTCTACCGGGGCGCTCTGAATCTGCTCCGGGGACATGTAATTCGGCGTGCCCATCATCGCGCCGGACTGCGTCATCTGCTGGGAAGCGATCTTGGCCACGCCGAAGTCGGTGATTTTGACCCGCCCGTCTTCGTGGAGCATGATGTTGGCGGGCTTGATGTCGCGGTGCACGATGCCGCGCCCGTGGGCGTAATCCAGCGCCGCCGCCGTCTGGCGGAAGACGTTCTGGATGAGATCGTTCGCCGGAGGGGTCTCGGCCGCCAGCAGTTTTTCGAACGTCGGCCCGTTGACGCACTCCATGAAGATGCAGGTGATGTCGCCCTCTTCGGCGATGTCGTAGATCGTGACAATGCCGGGGTGCGAGAGGATCCCCGCCGATTGTGCCTCGCGGAACAGCCGCTCGCGCACGCGGTCGCGTTCTCCGGGAGCCGTGAACTCGGACAGGCGGATCACTTTGATGGCGACCGTACGCCCGATGGCCGGGTCGATGGCCCGGTAAACGATCCCCATCGCACCACGACCCAGCTCGCCTATGATTTGGTAACGGCCGATGCGCTCCATCTTGCGAAGCCATTGTAGCGCAACGCCTCGCGGCGAACCGAGGGATAGAATGGAAGGCGCCATGCCCGCCCGCAACCTTTCCAAACTCGTCAAGGAAATCGAGGCGTTCTGCGTCGAACACGCCAGCGCCGCGAATGTGGCCAAATACTCGCGTTACTTCAAGGAGGGCTATCAGGCTTACGGCGTGAGTTTCGAGGAGATGCTCGCCTACAAGAAGACCCTGCTCGAAGCGCACGCTGAATTGGGCCTTGCCGGCTTCCTCGATCTCGGCGACCTGCTGTTTCGCAATCCGAACTACGAGATGGGTTCGTTCGCCATCCTTTTCACCGCCGCCTTCCGCGACCAAATCGGTCCCAGCGAGTTTCAGCGCGTCGGGAACTGGCTCGATGAAGGCGTGCGCAACTGGGCGCATTGCGACGTGCTTTCGGGCGAGTTGACCGGATGGTGCCTGACGCAGGGCTCGGTCAGAATCGGCGAGTTCGACAAGTGGCGCTCGTCACCGGCGCGTTTCAAGCGCCGCGCCGTCCCCGTGAGTCTGATTTCACTACTGAAGACCGTGAAGGACTGTGCGCCGCTTCTTGAATTCATCCGGCCGATGATGCTGGACGAGGAACGCGTCGTCCAGCAGGGCCTCGGCTGGTTCCTCCGTGAGGTCTGGAAGAAGCAGCCGAAGCTGGTGGAGCCGTTCCTGGCCGAATTCAAAGACACGGCCGCGCGCCTGATCTTCCAGTACGCCACCGAAAAGATGACGCCGGAACAAAAGGCGCGCTACCGGCGTGCAAAGACCGCTCCCCGTTCGCGGTGAGCGTCCTCGCAACTTCAACTTCTCAGTAGCTTTCCGAGCCCTTCATGTCCACGACGGCTTCGGTGACCTGTCCCAGGCACTTGCCGTCCGCCACCACGTCCGCCGCAATGGCGAAGCGCGGGCTGCGCGCGGCCCAGTCCCGCGGCAGCGTCACCGCAACCGTGCTGCTCCCCTTTGAGTTCGCCTGGACCTCGAACTTGGCGATGTCCGGTGTAATCCGCCACTCGGGCGGCGCCACCAGCGCCACTTCCAGCTTCATCGGCGAGGGCGAGTAGTTCAGCACGTGGATTTGAATCTGCTTGGTTTCGCCCGGTGCCGCCAGAATCTGGTACGGATACAGGCGTAGCCAACTCGGGTTCATGCCGAAGTTCGACATCCCATCCGGCAGAATGTCGAAGAACAACTGCCGCTGCTTCCGGAAATGCCGCTCGGTGGCCGTCATCATCTCCGGCGTCACCGCGTAAGGCTTTCCGTGGCCCGGCGCAATGAGGGTGGGCTGCCGTTCGATCAGGTTCAGGATCGACTTCAAATGGCTGTCGTTTTCGACGTGGTTGCGAAAGATGATGTTATGCCGCATCACGCCGTCCGGCCGTCCGGAAGTGAAGAACGCATCGCCGGTGAACGCCACCCGGTTGCCGTCGATATCGCCGAACAGCGCCATCTGGTATTCGGTGTGGCCGGGCGAGTGCGTGATCTCGAATTCGAACTCCTCCCACTTGAACTTCTCTCCATGCCGGAACGAGCGCGCCACCTTGAACGGTTCGGCGAGGACGCAGCCCAGGTTCCAGCCGCGCGGGTTCTGGAAGACATCCACCATGTTCTCGTAGCACCACACCTTGGTGCCGTAGTTACGGATGAGGTGCGGGAAGCCGTTGATGTGGTCGTCGTGCATGTGGCTGGGTATGACCACGTCCACCGACTTCACGCCGTAGTCGCGCTTCAGCGTGTCGATGGAGTGCTCGACGAACCGGATGCGGTCGGTCACCGCCGTGGCACGCTCGAAGTTGCCGAAGTGCACGCCGCTCGCCGAGCCGTAATCGATGAACAGCGCCTTGCCGCTGTCGCTCACGATGGCATAAAAAGACGACGTGGTCTGATAATGCGCCACCAGGTGCGGGCTCACGGCGTAAGGTTTGTTCTCGGCGCTGGGCGTGCTGCCGGTCTGGAAGCGGTAGTAGTCGGTCAGGCGCTTCACGGTCTCCGCCATGGCCAGATCCGGGTCCGCGATCACTTCGCCGTGCGACGGGCACAGCATCTCGGGCTTCTGCTCGCGCAGCCGGCATAGCGAGAAGATTCCCAGGTCGATGCCTTCGCTGCCGCCGTAGTTTACCTGCGTGTCGTAAAGCGTGTGTATCTTGCCGGCCGCGTACATCAGGTCGCCGGAAAAAGCCATCTTCTTGTCGTCCACGGCCGCCAGCAGGGTGATGGAGCCGAGCGTGTGGCCCGGCGTGGGCAGGATGAAGAAATCGGTGTTCTTCCAGCGGAAGGTCGAATAGTCGGCCAGCGCCTTCTGGACCCGCACGTTCTTCGTGAGCGTGTTGAAGTCGTTGCGCATGTAATAGAGGTGGAACACGCGGCGGTTGCGCCAGAAGTTCTCCGCGTCGGCGAACAGGTGCTTTTCATGCGCGGGCACGGCGATAGGGATGCCACGAGAGACTGCCTTGTTGTCGCCTTGGCATTGATCGCGGTGGTGATGCGTGTGCAAAACATAATCCACCTTGGAAATGCCCATGGCGGACAGATGGTCGAGAATCTTGCCCGAGCCGAAATCGACGAGCACGCAGCTCGGACCATCCTTGATCACGTAAACGTTGCAGGTGTCCTCGAACATCCAGACGTTCCCGGTGATCTTGTGCGGGGCGCCGGTGGGCGCGAAGCCCGCTCGCACCGCGCTTTTTGCAGCGGCCTTCGGCGTTTGTGTGCCGGCCGGCGCAGCGCTCAGTACGGCGGCGGATTCCAGGAAACGGCGGCGGGTGGGTCTTGCCATGGGGATATTCTATGTCGTACCGGGAATAAAGGATAGCGGCTGGAGCCGGGCGAGTCCACTTTGGCAGAGTATGGGCATGCCAAAGTCGATCACCCGGCAAGTCCGTATCGCGCTCGCCGCCGTTCTGCTCTGTTGCAGTCTGCGGGCCGAGAGCCCGGGACCACGGTGGCCGGCCCACACACCGCTTTCATTCCGTCAAGCACTCGATAAAGGGATTAGCTTCTCCTTTTCTTTCGAGGGGCAGCGCATTGGTCCGATGCTGCCCACCGGTTGGACTGTTTCGACCGCCGGGACCACCACAACGAGCTACCGCCACGCTTCGGGCCTGGTGGCGATGCGCGAAGTCCGCGTGTGGCCCGAATTCGCCGCCGTAGAATACACCGTAAAGTTCCGCAACGAAGGCCGTGCGAATTCCGGCGCGGTGTCGCAAGTGAATGCCATGGACCTCGCCTTCGCTGACGGTCTCGTCGACGGAGCAAGTGTAGTTTCGAGCGGAGGCGGGCTCGCCGAAGAAGTCTACCCTCCCGCGACATTCTCGATCCGGCGATCCTATCCCGGGCCGATGACGCCGATCGACGGCCGCGTGACACTGGGCACTGTGGGAGGCCGGTCTTCGAACAAGGACCTGCCGTTCTTCTTCCTTGAGAATCAGCGAAGGAGCGCAGGCCTGTTTGTCGCGCTGGGATGGTCGGGCCAGTGGTCGGCCACGGTCAGGGCCGATCACAACCGCGGTACCCTGCTCGTACGGGGCGGTATTCCAGACCTTAGCGTCCGGTTACAACCAGGGGAAGAAATCGGCGGCCCGCGCATCCTGCTGGGTGCTTACACCGGCAAGCTCGAAGCCGGAGTGAACCGCCTGCGCCGCCTCATCCGTACTCAGTACGCCCCGCGCCTGGCCGGGCGCGAGTTCCTCCCCATCGCCACTTACGATCACTGGTGGAACATCGACGTCCGTTTCACCGAGCCGTTGTTGCGGCAGCTCGCCGATGCCGCGGCGTCCATCGGCCAGGAGTATTTTCTACTGGATGCCGGCTGGTACACGGGCATCGACGCATCGGGCGACTTCGGCATCCGCTATATCCGGCACGACTCGAACATCGGTCCCCTGGCCTGCTGGAATGCCGCCGACGAGCCCGACCGCCGTGGAATGCACCAAATCCGCCACGGGCGGGAAACTGATGAACGAAGGGCTCCGCTTCCAGCGTAGGCAACTCGAATCCCAGATTTGGTTGTATTCGGCGTTGACAGAATCGGCTGCGGTCCGCTAAGATCGGTTGATACGTCGCTGCGGTATCCCGCCATAAGTGTATCCACCCGAGGAAGAACACATGAGCCCTAAAGAAGTACTCGAATTCGCAAAGAAAAACGAGGCCCGCCAGATCGATTTGCGCTTCACGGACCTGCCCGGTCTCTGGCATCACATCTCTTACCCGATCAGCCAGCTCTCGGAAGAGAGCTTTGAGGAAGGCTTCGGCATGGACGGCTCCAGCATCCGCGGCTGGGCGGCGATCAACGAGAGCGATATGCTCCTGATGCCGGATTCCAGCCAGGTTTTCATGGACCCGTTCGCCGAGTTCTCCACCCTTGTCATGGTCAGCGAGGCGATCGATCCGATCACCCGGCAGCACTACGAGCGCGATCCGCGCTGGATCGCCAAGAAGGCCGAGATGTACCTGGCCAACAGTGGCCTGGCCGACACCGCCTACTTCGGCGCCGAGGCCGAGTTCTTCATCTTCGACAATATTTGTTTCGATCAGAACCAGCACTCCGGCTTCTATTACATCGACGCCGAGGAAGGCCGCTGGAACTCGTCCCGCAAGGAAGACAACCTCGGGTACCGGCCGCGGTACAAGGAAGGTTATTTCCCGGTCCCGCCCACCGATCACTACCAGGATCTCCGCACCGAAATGGTCGACACGATGATCAAGTGCGGTCTCAACATCGAGTGTCACCACCACGAAGTGGCCACCGGCGGCCAGTGCGAAATCGACCAGAAGTTCGACACGCTGGTGAAGTCGGCCGACAACATGATGCTATACAAATACTGCATCCGCAACGTGGCCAACCAGTACGGTAAGACCGTCACCTTCATGCCCAAGCCGCTGTTCGGCGACAACGGCAGCGGTATGCACGTGCACCAGAGCCTGTGGAAGAACGGGCAACCGCTGTTCGCCGGCGACGGCTACGCGGGATTGAGCCAGATGGCCCTCTGGTACATCGGCGGCCTGCTGAAGCACGCGCGCAGCCTGAGCGCCCTTATCGCGCCCACCACCAACAGCTACAAGCGCCTGGTGCCCGGCTACGAGGCCCCCGTGAACCTGGCTTACTCGCGCCGGAACCGCTCGGCCGCTATCCGCATCCCGATGTACTCGGCCAGCCCCAAGGCCAAGCGCGTCGAGTTCCGTCCGCCTGACCCGTCCGCGAACACCTATCTCGCGTTCGCGTCCATGTTGATGGCCGGCCTGGACGGCGTCCTCAACAAGATCGATCCGGGCGAGTCGCTCGACAAGGACATTTACGATCTGAGCCCCGAGGAGATGAAGAACGTCCCCTCCATGCCCGGTTCCCTCCACGAAGCGCTCAACTGCCTCGAAGAAGACCATGGCTACTTGCTCAAGGGCGATGTCTTCACCGAGGAACTGCTCGAAACCTACATCGACTACAAGCGCAAGAATGAAGCGGACGCCATGCGCCTGCGCCCGCATCCTTACGAGTTCGCGCTGTATTACGACATTTAAACCGGTAGGGGCGGGATATATCCCGCCCCTACATCCCTACCACTGTAGATTCAAACCCAACTTCAGGAAGCGTGGCAGGTTGTTCTGCACCGGGTTCAGGCGCCCGAAGACCGCGTTGGTCACGTCTGTCCCGCCGGGGGCGAGGCCGGTGAACCACGGGTGATTGAAGGCATTCACCGCCTCGAAACGGAACTGCAGTTTCATCCGCTCGTAAATGGGGAAGTACTTGGTCATGGATACGTCCCAGTTCTTGTATGCGGGATTCCGCACGTCGCTGAAGTAGTACGGGTACGTGCGGAATGTGTAACTGGGCTGCGCCGTGACCAGCTTGCCTGTCGCCGGGTCGATCCACTTCGAGGTGTCGAACCACTTCGCAATAGTCGGGTCGCTGAGCTTGGCGCTGCCGGGCACCGTCTGGGCGTTGTTCGGATAGGGGTAACACCAACCTTTCATGTACGTGATGTTAAAGTTGAGTTCCCAGCCGCCGATGAACTGGTTCACCACCCCGGAGACGTCGCTGGCCACCGGCTTGCCTTTACCGAACGGCAGTTCGTAGACCCCCGCGATGTTGAACTTCTGCGGAATGTCCACCTGCGCCGACGACGAGTAGGACTGCTTCACCAGCTTGGTCGATCCCGGATCCGAAAGGTTGAAGTCCTGCGCGTTGAGCAATTGCATCTGTTCGAGCGTCTTGGCGATGGTGTAGCTGGCCAGGAAGGTCAACCCTTGCGAGAAGCGCCTGGTCAGCTTGAACTGGGCGCTGTCGTAACGCTGTTTACCCATGGGGATGTAGCTGAGGACTGAACTGCTGCCAAGCTGCGGGAAGCCGTAGAGCGTGAGCTGCCGCTGGATGGTCGCGCCATTGAGCGCTGCGTTCCGGGGAATCAGTCCAGCCATGGGATTGGGGATCTGCGCCGTGTAGTAGGCGGTGTCAATGGCCCCCGAGGACGTCCGCCGGGCCATCTCCGACGCCGGCAGATAGTTCAAGCCCACATTATTGACCGGCAGTTTGCTCGTCTGGTTGCCGATGTAGCCGGCTTCGAACAGCAGGTTGCCGGGAAGTTCGCGCTGGATGTCGAACGAAAACTGTTGGGAATAAGGTGCACGCGTGTCCTGGTAGACCCCCGACGGGCTTTGTCCCAGGAAGCTGGCCGCGCCCTCGGAGTTGCCGATGCCGGACAGGAGCTGGCCGCCGGGTTGTAGCACGAAAGGATTGGTCAGATTGACGGCAGGCGTCAGGCCGTCGGTCGAAATGGTGGCATTGGTGCGCTGGCTGAAGCCCTGGTTGTTGCCGGGATACCACATGGCCAGGTAGTACAGGCCGTAACCTCCGCGGAGAACCCATTTGCTACCCAGCCGGTAAGCCAGTCCGATGCGCGGGGCGAAATTGTTCATGTCCGGGTTGTAGGATCCCCGGGACTGGCCGTTTAGATTCGCGAACAGCACCTGGCCCTTGAGGCTCAAGCCCTGTACTTGCGAAGCGATCGGGCTGGCCGCGCTCAGATCCAACCCCTTCACCATGCGGTCGTACCGCTCCGTAATGGGCCTCTCAACCTCCCAGCGCAGGCCGAGGTTTACGGTCAGTCGTGAGGTCGCCTTCCAGTCGTCCTGGAAGAACCCTGAATAGTAGAAATGGGTCCAGGCCGGGTCGATGTTGCGGTCGACATAAGCGGAGTTGGGATAGCCGAGCAGGAAGCTGGCCAGCGCATTACCCGACACGGCATCCGCGGCCTTGCTGTTGGCCTGCGTCCAGGTTTTGGTGAAATCGAATGAGCCGACTGCATTTCCCGGGCTCAGGCTGAAATCGTTGTACTTGCGGCCTTCCGCGCCGAACTTGAGGAAGTGACGGCCAACCACCACGTTCAGGTTCGGCTGGACTGTGTAGACTTCATTGACGCTGTAGCCGATCAGCCGGCTGGGTCCAAAGTTCTGATAGTCACCAGCGGAGAAAGTGAACTGGGGAAACCCCACGCGCGTGAACTGTTTGGTCAGGTTGGGGTCCATACCGAGTTGAACGGGGTCGAAGCCCGTACCGAAATTGCTCCCGGTAGTCTCTTCCCACCGGCTCAAGCCGGCGCGAAGGTCGAAGGTCATACGCGGACTTAGCGTCGAGGTCCAGTCGAAGTTCCAGGTGCGCCCGTTGCGGATCAGCGGCGCGTTGCCCGTTGGCTCGGCCGGATTCACCTGGTTGATGTCACTGACGAAGACCAGGCTCCGGAACTCCTCCCAGGGATTCTCACCGTAGCGGAAGTAGAAGTTGTTCTTCGAGTTGATCGCGAGATCCACGCGGCCGATCCACTGGGCGAGGTTGCCAACCCACCGCGACGGGTAGGGATAGTTCTGGAAATGGTTGGGCCCGACGCCCGGCGAAGTGGGCGCCGGGTAATACTTCAACGCATTGACGGCCACCGGGTTCAGACGGTCGGCCGGGATTTTGTTGCCGGAGAAGGGCGTGCGCGTGCCATCCGGCTTCGTCGTCAACGGATCGTAAATCGTTATCTGCTGTCCGGCCCCGTTGAACAGGTTCGTGAAATCGCCGCCGCGGATATCCATGATAGGGAACGTCACGAGACCGGGGTCGGCGGAGCGTTGCTTGAGACCCTCATAGGCGATCAGCCAGAAGAGTCTGTTCTTGCCGTTGAACACCTTGGGGACAAACACGGGGCCGCCGGCTTCGAAGCCGTACTGGTTGATGTGCATCGGAGGTCGTGGCGTGCCGTTCGCGTTCAACTCGAATTGGTTGGCATTCATCTTGGCGTTCTGGAAATACTCGAAAACCGAGCCGTGCAGATCGTTAGTGCCGGACTTAGTGACGATCGTGATGATCCCGCCGCCCGTCCGGCCATACTGCGCGTCATAGGTGTTGGTAAGGATTTTGAACTCCGCGACCGAGTCCATGGTCGGGACATGGATTACCTGCTGGCTGGACTGCACATTGCTGATGCCGTCCTGCAGGACCTCGTTTGCTCCGTTCCTGCCTCCATTCACCGCGAATCCGGTGGTGCCGCCGATGTCGAAGGACCTCAGGTAGCGCCAGCCACCGCTCTTGACAACACCCGGCGCGGCCCACACGATCTGGAACGGGTTCCGCCCCTGCGTCGGAATGTTGGCGATCATCTCGTTCGAGATGATCTGGCTCCGGCTGGCCGTTTCGGTTTGCAGTGTGGCCACCGCGGCCTCGACGGTCACACTGGAAGTGACTTCGCCGACCTGTAACGACACGTCCACGCGAAGCTTGTCCAGGGTCTGCAATTTGATGCCTGTCTGGACGTACTTGGTGAATCCGGACGCTTCCACAGTCAACTGGTAAGTGCCCGGAGCCAGAAAGGGCGTCAGGTACACGCCTACATCGTTGGTTTTCGCCACGACATTAGCATTCGTGGCGGGATTGGTGACGGTCACGGTCGCATTCGCGACGGCGGCGCCGGTCGGGTCCGTAACGGTACCCGAAATGCTGGCGCGAACTTCCTGCGAATAGACTGCAGGAGCCAAGGTCACCAAAAGACACACTGCGACACACAATGCGAACTTACACATGGTACTTACCCCTCATGCGAGTTTCGTCTCTGAGTCGAAACTACCTCTTGCCGAGAAGTATAGATCCGGTTTACGGGAGAGTCAATCGAGAAGAAGGCGTGTTGTCAGGAAATCCAAGCCATTCCGGGACCTGCTGTGCATGAATTTGAATTCAAGGAGCAAGACGTTCCTACCGTGTCACAGCTCTGTTCAGCGCGCCGACCCGTCGGAGCCATGTGGTTCAGATGTGCTGAACACAACATGGTGTTTTCGTCTTATATTCGCCATCGATTCCTCAAGAGATGCAAATTCCGGTCAGCTACTGTGAAATTTCGCCCCAAATCCCCCACACAGGCTGGATTTACCCCCTACCGGTGGTCGTATACTGTTCTGGTGCGGGTGTCTTAGGAAAACTTCACAATTCTGCTTTAGGAGGGAGTATGCGTAATTTGTGCAGACTCGTGTCTGCGCTGTTGGTATTGACGTTAGTACCCCTTGCTTATTCACAAGAGGTACGCGCCAGTTTGACGGGGACCATCACGGATTCAACCGGCGCCGCGGTAGCGAACGCCGCCGTGCAGGCCACCAATCTTGCAACAAACACCGTCACTTCGACCAAGAGTAACGAATCGGGCACCTTCGTGACCCCCTTCCTTGCTCCTGGCAAGTACCTTATGACGGTGGAAGCCACCGGCTTCAAGAAGTTCCTGCGGGAGAACATCCAACTGCAGGCCGGTGAACGCGTCCGCTTGGACGTGAAACTGGAAGTCGGCGAAGTGACCACCAGCGTGACCGTCAGCGACTCTGTTTCGCAGTTGCAGACGGAAACCGCCACGCGGAGCCAGACGTTGGCCAACGAAATCGTGGCCAGCGTTCCGACCCAAGGGCGCAACCCGTTCCAGATTGCCTGGGCGGCCTCCGGCGTCATCAAGAGCGGTGATTTCCGGTATCTGCGCTCGTTTGATATTGGCGGTACAACGGGTATTTCGATCAACGGTGGCCGTAGCAAGACCAACGAAATGTTGCTCGACGGTATCAGCGACGTGCAGGCCGGGTATGACGTGATCAGCGTTCCGACGACCGAATCCGTCCAGGAGTTCAAGGTTCAGGCCAATACTTACGATGCACAGTACGGTCGTACCGGCGGCGGCGTGATCACCATCGTCACCAAGGGTGGCGGCAACGACTTCCATGGCACGGCGTTCGAGTATTTTCAGAACGACAAACTAAACGCCAATCAAAGTGAATTGAATCAGCCTCTTAAAAGGGGAAACCAGTATTTCGCCAACGGCTACAAGGCGCCGAATCACATTAACCAGTTTGGTGCCATGGCTTCAGGGCCGTTCATCATCCCGAAAGTAGTCAACACCAAGAACCGCGCGTTCTGGATGCTGAGTTGGGAAAGCATGCGGCAGCGCTCGGCCGACCCGGGCGTGACTACATTCCCGACAGCGGAAATGCGCACCGGCGATTTCAGCGGCTTGCAGGGTGTATCCAACAACGTCGCTTTCCCGATTTCAATCTACGATCCGCTAACAACGAACAGCAACGGTATTCGCCAGCCTTTTGCCGGTAATGCGATCCCGTCGAGCCGGATTGATCCGGTTGCGAAAAAGGTGATGTCTTACTACCCGATGCCGTCAAGTTCGGGCAATGCCTACACGCACGCCAACAACTATCCGTATCCTTCCATGTGGATGGCGAGCTTCGACCAGTTTGTGGGACGCACGGATTTTGTGGTGAACTCCAAGAACAACGTGTTCTTCCGTTACAACGAGAATCCGTTCCAGGAATTCCGCGGCATAACGTTCGGTATGGACAACGTGGCGGAGCCGAGCGGCAACACGCCGCTGCTGCGCAACGGCCGCAACGTGATGATGAACTGGACCTCGACGATTTCGCCGACCATGACCTTCGACTTGCGCGTCGGCCTGAATCGCTGGGAGGCGACGGGCGGCAGTTCGCTGGGGGCGGGCTACGATGCGGCACAACTCGGCATTTCGAGCGCCATTACGTCGCAAATCACCCGGAAACAGTTCCCACGGTTCAACTTCAGCGACCAATACCAGGCGGTCGGTGCCGAAGCGGCGGGGCCGGACACACAGGACACCTACAGCATCCAGCCCAATATCAACAAGGTGGTCGGGCGTCATGTTCTGAAGTTCGGGGTCGACCTGCGCCAGTACAACAAGATCAACTACTCGCGTGGTTATCCGTCTGGCTACTACAATTTCTCTCGTGCCTGGACGCAGAAAGACGCGAACAAGTCCAGCAGCGATGCCGGTGATGCGTTTGCCAGCTTCCTGCTCGGTTATCCGGTGGCTGGCGATGCCCGGATCGAAAAGAACATCGACACGGCGTATCGGCATTTCTATTACGCCGGATTCTTCCAGGATGATTGGAAAGTCAACTCCCGTTTGACCATCAACGTCGGCTTGCGATGGGACGTGGAAACCGGCAACAAGGAACGGTTCAACCGGTCGACGCCAGGCCTGGACTTCAATGCTGCAAGCCCCATCGCCAGCAAGGTGTCGGGTCTGAACCTGATCGGTGCCATGCAGTTCGCTGGCGTGAATGGTGTGCCCGAGACGCTGGTTGACGCCGACAAGAACAATTGGCAGCCGCGTGTTGGCGTGGCCTATAGGCTGGGTGAGCACTGGGTGTTGCGTGGCGGCTACGGCTTGTATTTCCTGGGCCAGAACGACACCGGCTCCACCAGCGGCTTCAGCCGGACGACGACTGCGATCGTGTCGAACGACAACAATCTCACACCGATTGCCGGGCTTTCGCTCACCAACGCCTTCATCGGTTACGCTAACAGCCGGTTGCTTGATCCGATCGGGTCCAGCCAGGGCGCATCCAGCTTCCTGGGTGAGTCGGTGACTAGCTATCTTCGCAACCGCCCATTGCCCTACTCGCACCAGTACTCTTTCGATATCCAGCGCGAGTTGCCGGGCAACATCCTGTTTGAGATCGGCTATGCGGGCAACACCTCGCGCAAACTGGTGTCGCAGACCGATGGTGTAGGATCCAGGGGCTGGAACCTGAACTACATTCCGGCCGCTCAAATGGGACAGGCGTCTTCGTACTACACCACCAAGATTGCCAATCCCATGTTCGGCCTGATTCCGAATAATTCGACCTTGAACGCGGCAACAATCACTCGCAGCACGCTGCTGACGGCATTCCCACAGTACTCGGGCGCCGCGCTTGCTGGTGTACCGATCGGCAGAAGCCAGTATCACGGCATGAGCGTGAAGGTCACGAAGCGTCTTTCGCACGGGCTGAGTTTCCTGGCCAACTACGGCATCGGCAAGAACCTGGAGCAAACCCGTCCACTAAACGATCAGGACTTCACCGGCATCACCAACTTCGATGCGACGCCACTGGTCAAAGAGTCGACGCAGGAAATCGACGCGCCGCAGAAGTTCGCCTTCGCGGGCATCTATGAATTGCCGTTCGGCAAGGGCCGCGCGTACGCCAATAGTCTGCCGGCGGTGGTGGAACATATCGTTGGTGGCTGGCAGGTGAACGTGAATTACGTGATACAGTCCGGATGGGTTGTGGACTATCCAAACAATCTGCAGGTGACGCCAGGTAGCGCCAAACTGGACAACCCGACGCGTACGCAATGGTTCAATACATCGCTGTGGAATGACGCGAGCGGAAAGCGCATTGGCAAACAGGCCAGCTACACGCTACGCAATTACCCGTTCTACTTCAGCGATGTGCGCCGTCCTGGTATGAACAACTGGGACACCTCGCTAATGAAGTATTTCCCGATTCACGAACAAATGAAGTTGCAATTCCGCTTCGAGATGGTGAACATGATGAACCATCCGTGGTTTGCGAAGATGGCTTCCACGGACCTCACCAGCACCGTGTTCGGCCAGTTGGATCCGACGCAGCGCAACCTGCCTCGGTTCATCAAGCTGGCGATGCATCTTAACTGGTAGGTGTTGTGGGGGCGGGGAGATATCCCGCCCCTACGGTTTCCTTGGGGGGCCGCCACGGCGGCCCTCTTTTTTTGTCTACACGCTATAATTCGGTGGGGACAAGAACTGCCTTCATGCAACGCCTCCTCGACGAAGTCGTCTTTCGGGATCTCTCTCGCGCACGTTCCAGTATCGAGAACCTTTCAGGAGCAATTCCCGGCGAAACTCAAAAGCGGCTCCGTTATCTGCTCGCGTCCTCGCCCGATCCCGACGAGGCGTTGCTGTGCCTGGAGCGCTTGCACGAATCGCATCCGGAATCGTTCCGCCGTCTGGCGGCCAATTCCACCGCATTGCAGTACATGGTCGCCGTCTTCTCTTATAGCCGCTTCCTTTCCGAGGCCGTGCTGCAATTTCCCGAATGGCTGGAGGATCTGGCCAAGGCTCGGAACATCGACCGCGTCCTTCCCGCCGAACAGATCGAGGACCGGCTGGAGGCGGCCCTGGCGGCGACGGGCGCTTCCGCGCCGCTGGCCCTCACGCTGGCTCTTTTCCGGCGGCGCCAGTTGCTTCGCATCGTACTCCGCGACGTTCTGAATATCGCCACGCTGCCCGAAACCACGGAAGAGATTTCGAACCTGGCCGACGCGATTCTGGAGGTTAGTTACCGCCATCTGCGAAAGGACATGGAACGCCGCTATGGCGTGCCCCAGCAGGTGGACGCGGACGGCAAGCACCGCGCCTGTTCGTTCGCCGTCGTGGCGCTCGGCAAGCTCGGCGGGCAGGAACTCAACTACAGCTCCGACATAGACCTGATGTTCCTCTATTCGGGCAACGGCGAAACCGACGGCGCGCACTCCATCAGCAACAAGGAGTTCTTCCAGAAGCTGGCGCATCAATACACGGAGCTGCTCTCCACGTACACGCCGGTGGGCGCCTGCTATCGCGTGGACCTGCGCCTGCGCCCCGACGGCAGGCTGGGCGAGATCTGCCTGTCCCGCGACGGCGCCATTCTTTACTACAAGACGCGGGCGCGGGACTGGGAATTGCAGATGCTGATCAAGGCGCGCCCGGCGGCGGGCGACCACGCGCTGGGCAGGGAACTGCTCGAGACCCTGGAATCGCGCATCTATGCGACGACGCTGGATTTCGGCGCTGTGGAAAGCGTCTCGGCCACTCGCGAGCGCCTTCATGAGCAGGCAGCCCGAAGGCGCGGCAGCGCGTCGGGCTTTGATGTCAAGCTGGCGCGCGGCGGCATCCGCGACATTGAGTTCCTGGTGCAATGCCTGCAGCGGCTGCACGGCGGGCGGGAGCCCTGGGTGCGCCACGGCGGCACGCTGCTGGCGCTGGCCCGCCTGCACGACAAGGATTTCCTGGACGATTCCGAATACTCGCGGCTGGCCTCCGCCTACCAGTTTCTGCGCACGCTCGAACACCGGCTGCAGTTCGACGAGGACCGACAGACGCACACGCTGCCCTCGGATGCGGCCAAGCTGGAGACGTTCGCCCGCCGCATGCCGGCCGCCGAGATCGGCAAGGCGTCGTCGGCCGAAACGCTGCTGGGCGAGCTGAACGCGCACCTGGAGGAAGTGCAGGAGATCTACGAGCGCGTCATTCACGCGCAACGGCCCATCTATTACATGACGCCCGAGCCGGTCATCGAACCGGCGGGCGGCGTGGGAGCGGAGACACTGGACCATGTTCCGGAACCCGCGCCGAGCAATCTGGTAAGGTTCCTCGACGAGAAGGCGCCGCGGTTGGCCGCCATGATCGGCCGGGGCGACCTGCGGCGCGGCCTGAACCTGTTCGAGCACTACCTCGAAAGGATTCTGAACGAGCCGGAGTGGCTCGGCTGGCTGGATCGCGACTCCACCTTGGCGGGATACGTTTTCGAGATTTTCGATTGCAGCCAGTACTTCTCCGAGCATCTGATCCGCAACCCCGAATTGTTGCGAGAGTTGCGCGGCATGCGCGACTCGTCGACCAGGGACCTTCCCTACTCCGGGCTGGTGACGGCGCTGAGCGACATGGGCGCCGTGCGGCGTTTCTTCCGTCGCGAGATGTTCCGCGTGCAGGCCGAAAGCATCTGCCTGCGCACGCCGATTTTCGAAACGCTCGAGCGCACCAGCGAACTCGCCGACGCGACCATCCAGGCCGCCTACCGCCTGGCAGTCGAAGAGGTCGCCGCGTCGCGGCCCCCCGCCGCCGGATACAAGCCCGAGAACCAGCTCATGGTGGTGGCGCTCGGCCGCCTGGGCATGCGCGAGTTCGATATGGCCAGCGACGCCGACCTGGTCTTCGTTCTTCCCGACGCCGATCTACCCGAACTGCCCTTCTGGACCCGCGTCGCCGAGACCATCATCAACCGAATCACCGCGTACACCGGCGAGGGTGTCATCTTCGCCGTCGACACGCGGCTGCGGCCTAATGGCCGCGAGGGCGCCCTGGTGCAGTCCGAGGAGAACTATCACGAGTACTTCGCCAAGCGCGCCGAGGCCTGGGAAGGCATCACGTATATGAAGTCGCGCGCCGTGGCTGGCGACATCGAGGGCGGCACGACGTTTTTGAATGAGCTGCAAAAGGTGGACTGGCGGCGTTACGGGCAGAGCGGACGCTCGCGGAAGGACCTGCTGCAGATGCGCCGGCGCCTGGAGAAGGAACTGAGCGCCGGCAACCCGCTCAAGGCAGGCCGCGGCTCCTATTACGACATCGACTTCGCGCTGATGTACTTGCGCCTGCGCGGCGCGGGCATATTCTTCAAGGTGTTGAATACGCCCGCGCGCATCGACGTGGTTGAGCAGATGGGGCACCTGGAACGCGCCGACGCCGATTTCCTGCGCGACGCCTCCACTTTCTACCGCGCCGTGGACCACGGCATCCGCGTCTCGACCGGCCAGGCGGCGGGCGACCTGCCGAGGTCGGAGTCGCAACTGGAAGTGCTCAACGAACTGGCCGGGCGCTGGATTCCCGACTATCTGCACGACCAGCCGCTGGCGATGGAACTCGCCCAGGTGCAGGAGCGCACCCGCGAGTTCTTCGACCGCCTGTTCGGGTGAGGCGAGGCAGGCGGAACCGCCTGCCGCACACTATTTCCTGACGAGTTCCACGCGCCGGTTCTGGGCGCGGCCTTGAGGCGTGTCGTTCGTGTCGACCGGCTTGGTGGCGCCCAGGCCCGCCGTGGTCAGGCGCCCGGCGTCGATCTTGAACTGAGTGACCAGTACGGACTTGACGGCCTCGGCACGGCGGCGCGAGAGATCCATGTTGGCGGCGGCGTTGCCAGCCGAATCGGTGTGGCCCTCGATGAGCAGGCGAAGGTTCGGATTCGTCTCCAGGCCCTTGGCGATGGATTGGATCACCGGGGCCGACTCCGGCTTCAGGCGGTCGCTCGCGGTATCGAACAGAATACCGTGCGTGACGAAGCGTCCGGCGGACGTGATGACCTGGCTGAAGTCCGGCGTGGATTCCGCGAAACGGACCGTCCGATAGCCAAACGATTGCGGCGGGCCATAGAAGTCGTGAGCGAACTCCACGCCGCTGATCGCGGGCATCTCGATCTGGTTGAAGTCGAGCTGCTTCTCGCCATTCACGAAAATCCGGAGGCGCCCATCCTGAACCCACAGCGCCAGCTTCGCCGGCTCGGCCCAGCTCATTTGCAACCGCTTGCGGCCGAGATCCTGGTACTTAGGCGCTTTGAGCTGAACCTGCAGGTCGCACTGATTGGGGCTGGCGGTTGTGCTGTAAACGAGGACCTGCTTTGTGCCCGAAAGCAGAATGAGATGGGCGATCTCACGACCCTTGGGATCGAACTTGATCTCGGCTTCGTAAGTGAAGTTCTTGGGCAGCGCGGTTACATTGGGGAAGATGGATCCGCGCTGGCTGATAGTTAGTTGACGGACATCGCCCGCGGCCTGGAGTTCTGGAGCGGCGCCGCGGACCTTGAAATGGGGAGGGGCGTCGCCCGCGCTCATGTCCGTGAAATCGTCATAGAAGATGGTTTTGCCGCCCGGGATAAAGGCTGACTTGATGGTGGTCATCTCCGGCTGCGCCGTGGGCGGCTGGGCCGGGACAGGAAGCCCTGCGAAAAGTAACAGGGCGGAAGCGAGTGCGGCTGAGCGCGGTAGAAGCATCTGTGTTCTCCGAGACAACATCACCAGATTAGGGCCGGTGAGCCCGCTAGATTTGTACCATGACACCGTCGTTACAAGCAAGATTGGAGGGCGCGCCAGCCCGCCGCGCTAAGGTATACTAGTTCACCACCCCACTCTTAGAACGCGGAAGGAGACGTATCTATGACCGTATCTTTTTATGGGCACGTAAGACAGTATCACAACATCAAGGCCGAAATCGACGCCAACATAGCCGAGGTGTTAGAGAGCGGCCAGTATGTCATGGGTCCCGTGCTCAAGAAGTTCGAGAAAGAATTCGCCGCTTACAACGGCACCAAGTACGCCGTAGGTGTAGGCAACGGCACGGACGCCATCTGGCTTTCCCTGATGGCGCTGGGCATAGGACCGGGCGACGAGTGCATCACCACCACCAACACGTTCTTCGCTACGGCCGAGGCGATCTGGATTGCCGGCGCCACGGCTGTCTTCGTCGATTCCGATCCGGTGACGAACTGCATCGATCCGGCCAAGATCGAAGCGGCCATCACACCGAAAACCAAGGCCATCGTTCCCGTGCATCTTTACGGACAGTGCGCCGACATGAAAGCCATCCGCAAGATCGCCGACAAGCACAAGCTCCTGGTCGTCGAAGACAACGCCCAGGGCATCGGCGCGGCGGGAGACGGCTTTAAGATCGCCGAGCTGAGCGACGCCACCTGCACCAGCTTCATCATCCAGAAGAACCTGGGCACGTTCGGCGACGGCGGAGCGGTGGTGACCAACAAGCCGGAAGTGGACCGCAGGGTCCGCAAGCTGCGCAATCACGGCTCCGACAAGCGCTCCTGCCACAGCTGCGGCTTCAACAGCCGCCTGGACGATCTGCACGCCGCCATCCTCAGCGCCAAGCTGAAGCACATCGACGAATGGAACGACCTGCGCCGGAAGTGGGCCGCCCGCTACACGGCCGGCTTGAAGGGCGCGAAGTACTTCACGCTGCCCACCGAGCTGCCCGGCTACCGCCACATCTTCCATCTCTATGTGATCGAAACGAAGCAGGCCGCGCACCGCGATCCGTTGCTGGACTACCTGAACAAGAACGGCATCGACGCCAAGTGCCACTACCCCATCGCCATCCATCAGCAGGAAGGCTACCCGTGGGGCAAGGGCGCCCGCATCGTCGGGTCCATCGCCAACAGCGAGCGCAACGCCGCCTGCTGCATCACACTGCCCATTTATCCCGAGCTGACCGGGGAAGAGGTGGACTACACCATCGCCAGGACGCTCGAGTGGGACTCCCAACAGGGGTAACGCGATATGCAGCGCAAGTATAAAGTCGTCGTGGTGGGCATGGGCAAGCGCGGCATGCACCATGCCACCACCTTCCAATCCAACGGCCGCTTCGAGGTGGCGGGCATCTGCGACATCGACAAGGGTCGCCTGGACACCGCTGCGGCCAAGCTGGGCGTCACGCTGAAGGGCACCAATGCCGCCCAGGTGGCCGCCGCCGCCAAACCCGACGTGTTCTGTTTCTGCACGCTGCCGAATATCCGCAGGGATATGTTCCGCATCGGCATTGAAAGCGGCGCGAAGCTCATCGCCATGGAGAAGCCCGTCGCGCTCACCAGCGCCGAAGGCTTCGCCATCCGCGACATGGTGAATGCGAACGGCATCAAGGTGGTGGTGAGCCATCAGCACCGCTACGGCTCGCACTACCGGAAGGTGAAGGAGATCATTGCGAGCGGGGCGTTGGGGCGCGTCCACACGGTCTATGGAACCTCCACCGGGTGGATGGCCCACATGCTCTCGCACCTGATCGATTACACCCGCTGGTACAACAACGAAGCCGAAGCCGAGTGGGTCATGGCGCAGGCGGCCGGGCGCGGCAAGCTCACCGACGTGCATCCTTCGCCCGACTACATTGCGGGCATCGTGCATTATGCGAACGGAGTTCACGGCGTGCTGGAATGCGGCGCCGGCGCTCCGGACGTACCCGAAGTGGACGCCTGGTGGCGCAAGTGCCGGATCGGCGCGCAGGGAACCGACGGATTCGCTGAAACGCTCACCGGCGCCGGCTGGCGCTCGGTCACCAAGACGGGCTCGGCGTCGGGCACCGGCTCGATGAACTACGACCTCGACATGCCGCCCTACATACAGGAGATGGCCGACTGGCTGGACGACGACGCCAAGGTACACTCCTGCAACTTCCAGAGTGCTTACAAGGGCTTCGAGATCATGATGGCGTTCTGCCGCTCGGCGGCCCAGGGCGGGCAAGTGGCCCTGCCGCTCACCGAGCCGGCCGACGAACTCGAAATGCTTCGCGGCGCTGTGAGCGCCCGCAAACTGCTCCTCTCGATGCCGGCCAACGCCAAGGAGTACCCTGGGTAGCCAGCCTGGAGGGCGGATTTCAATCCGCGCGGGAGTTCACGCCCGCTGCCTCTTCCGGCGGTTCGGCAAGCGGGCTTGAAAGTCCGCGCGACTTGAAAGTCGCCCCCCGTTCAGGTGGGATCTTCCGCTTCTGTGTTATATGCTGGGACGGTTCCAGTTAGGAGGCAATCGTGTCCGAGCATCCTTTCAGACTGTCCCGTCGTGAATTCGGTCTGGGCCTGGGCGCCGCGCCCGTGTTTGTCCCAGCCGCCCGCGCCGCGGTGAGCGGAGCGCCGTGGGACGCGCCCGCCGAAGTTCGTAAGGTTTTCGTGGGCGTTCCCAAGCCCACCTGGCCGAGACCCGACCTCGACTTCGCGCAAGAGATGGCCGGCATCAGCGCCAATCTCGCCGCGCTTGAAGCCCAGCACAAAGCCGAGGTCCACTTCACCGGCGGCGAGTGGCTCAGGAGCGCGGCGGACGTCGAACCGTGGGCCAGGAGCCTCGCCGGCTCGGACGCCGTCCTGGTGCTGGACTTGACTTCCAGCACCTCCCCCATCATGCAGGCGCTGGCCAAGGTGGACATCGCGAAGCTCCTGTTCACGCGACCCATCACCGGCTGGTCCTTCATGGACGGCGCGCGCTGGATTCAGAGCGGCGCCAAGGCTGACATGGTGGCATCGAGCAACTTCGAGGACCTGGTGCCGCTATTCCCGATGCTGCGCGCCATTCATCACCTGAAACACAGCAAAGTGCTGGTGATCAACAGCCAGGGCCGCGGGGGAGCGGAGTTCGCCGCGCATTTCGGCACGCAGATGGCGTACCCGGCTTATTCGGACCTCAAAGCCTCTTTCGAATCGATCGACGTCCGCAAGGCCGAGAAGGAAGGCGCCGAATTCGCCCGCAAGGCGCTGCGCGTGGTCGAGCCCTCACCCAATGACATTCGCGACGCCTGGCGCCTGTATTTGGGCGTGCGCGAGCTGCTCACAAAGGAGAAGGCCAACGCCATCACCATCGACTGCCTCGGCGGGTTCCGGCGCGGGGAACTGCCCGCGTATCCTTGCGTGGCCTGGACCATGCTGAACGACCTTGGAATGTACGGCGTCTGCGAATCGGACCTGCCGTCGACCATGACACAGTTGCTGGTTACTTCCTACTCCGGCAAGCCCGGCTTCGTCTCCGATCCGACCTTCGACACCAGCCGCAACGAGGTCATTCACGCACACTGCGTCGCGGCCACCTGCATGCGCGGCATCGGCGGCGCGCCTTCGCCGTTCAGCCTGCGCTCGCACATGGAGGACAACAAGGGGGTGTCGGTCGAAGTCGAAATGCCGGTGAGGGAAACCATCACCTGCGCGCGCTTCAATGACCCGAAGACGCTGGTCGCCTCCACTGGCGAAGCGACCGCCAACGTGGACAGCCCGCGCGGCTGCCGGACCAAGATCGTGACGCGCGTCGCCGACGCCCGCAAGATGGTGGAGGGCTGGACCGGCGGACTGCACCGCGTCATCTTTTATGGAGACCACATGGAAGCCGCCGAGCGGATGGGCCGCTTGATGGGCTTCCGGGTGAAGAGGGAATGCTGATGTTCAACAGAACCTGCGCCGTGGCTGTCGCGCTGTGCGCTTCCGCGCTCGCCCAGACGGAAGCCGGCTCGGTGCGGCCTATGCTGGAGCCGGACCTGCTCACGCCGGACGTGGTGTCCTTCCAGATCCGGAATTACCTGATACAGAAAGTGCCCGCGCTTCCCAAGCCGGCGAGCGCGGAGGGCTGGACCGCCCGGTCTAAGGCGATGCGCGAGAAGTTCCTGCGCGAGGTGGTGTTTCATGGCTGGCCGGCGGAGTGGGTGAATGCGCCGCTGAAGGTTGAGGACCTCGGCCTCATTCCTTCCGGGCCCGGCTATCGCATGCGCAAGCTGCGCTACGAAATCGTGCCGGGCTTCTACTCGGTGGGCATCCTGTACGAGCCCGAAAAGATGACCGGCAAAGTCCCGGTGATCCTCAACGTGAACGGCCACGTGGGACCGCCGGGCAAGAGCGTCGAGTACAAGCAGAAGCGCTGCATCCACCAGGCCCTCCACGGCATCCTGAACCTGAATCTCGAATGGATCGGCTTCGGCGAGTTGACGCACAAGGAAAACCAGCATTGGTTCGGCGCGCACCTGGACCTGGCCGGCGCGAACGACATGGGCCTGTTTTACCTGGCCATGCGCAAGGGCCTGGACTACCTCTACCAGCATCCCAACGCCGACCGCACGCGCGTCGGGATGACCGGCCTGAGCGGCGGCGGATGGCAAACCATCATTCTCAGTTCGCTCGACGAACGCGTCACGCTGGCCATTCCGGTGGCCGGCTATTCGGCTATCACGTACCGGCTGGAACGAATCAGGGAGGTGGGCGACGTCGAGCAGAACGGGCCCGACATGCAGCTCTGCGATTATTCGCACCTGACGGCCATGCGCGCGCCCCGGCCCACCCTGCTCATTTACAACGCCGAGGACAACTGCTGTTTCCGCGCCCCGCTCGTGAAGCCGGACATCTACGACGCGGTGGTGCCGTTCTTCAAGCTCTACGGCAAGGTCGGGAACTTCGCCTGGCACATGAACACGGACCCGTCCGATCACAACTATCAGCTCGACAATCGCCTGGCGGCCTATCGATTCATTGGCAAACATTTCGGCATCGCTGGGATGGAATCGGAAGAGCAGTTGGGACCGGAGATCAAAAGCTACGACGAACTGATCGTCGGCATCCCGAAGGACAACCTGACGGTGCTGGGATTGGCGCGTAAACTGGCGCTGCGCATCTCGCGTCCGGCGATCCCGCCGGAGGGCGCCGCGCGCGAGGCCTGGAGCGTGAAGGAACGCGCGCGCCTCGACCGGGTGCTTCGCTACAAGCCGGTGACGATGGCGCGGCCGTGGAAGCTCGCCAACACGCACAACAAGGGCCTCGAAACGCGGTCCTACCGGCTCGACTTTTCCGACGGCTTGAGCGCCACGGCGGTATGGTTCCGCGCGTTGGATGCGCAGGATCCCGCTCCGGCGACCATCGTCCTCGACCAGAACGGCAAGAAAGCGGCGGGCACAGTGGTTTCGGACCGTGTGAACCGCGGCGAGCGGGTCCTGGCGGTAGATCCCATATTCTACGGCGATGCCGGGACGGCGAATCTACGCCCAACACTCTTCACCCAGCTCATCTCGGCGCTGGGCGAGCGGCCGCTGGCGCTGGAAGCCGCGCAGTTGATCGAGACGGCTCGCTGGTTCGGCAAACAATCCGGTGCCGGGAAGTTGCGCCTGGAGGTGAACGGCTTCCGCGCGCAGGTGGTGGCGACCATCGCGGCGGCGCTCGCGCCGGAGCTGTTTTCCGACGTCGTGATCCGCAACGGGCAGGCATCGCTGGCGCACATCTACGATGTGCCGGTTGAATACGGGCAAGCCCCGGATTTGTTCTGCCTGGACCTGTACAAGGATTTCGATCTGGACAGGCTGGCGGCACTAGCTTCGCCTGCCAGGATCGCGATCCAGTAGGGTTGATTTAGCTGCGCGTAAAGTACAGATCGGCGGCGCGCTCCAGATCCGCGTGCGACATGCGCACCGGGCGGCCTTCATAGTTGGCGATGGAGGCCAGAATCTCGCAGACGTCGCGCGGATAACAGGCTCGCAGTTCCGTGCGGCCGTCGCGCAGGCACAGGCGCCGCAGATAGTCCGCGCTGTCGGGTTCGGCCGGAATGTTGCACGCGGCGACCGTCCGCTTCAGGATCTCCTCGAAGACCTTCGGGTCCACGGCGTCAATAAAGATCTTGTTGTGGATGCGGCGCAGGAACGCCTCGTCGGCCAGGTCGCTCGGGTCCAGGTTGGTGGAGAAGACCACGAGCATCTCGAACGGGATCTGGAACTTCACACCGTAGCGCAGGGTGAGGTAGTCGACGCGCCGGTCCAGGGGCACGATCCAGCGGTTGAGCAGGTCGCGCGGGCTCATGAGCTGGCGGCCGAAATCGTCGATGACGAGGACGCCGTCGTTGGCCTTCATTTGCAGCGGCGCGGCGTAAATGCCGGAGGCCTCGTCCAGGCGCAATTCGAGCATGCTTGGCACCAGTTCGCCGCCCACCAACAGGAATGGCCGGTGGCACAGGACCCAGCGCGGGTCCCAATCGGCGTCTCCCATACCTTCCACTTTTTCGTGCACCACCGGGTCGTAAAGGCTGATGATCTGGTTGTCCACTTCCACGGCATGGGGGATTAGAACCGCGTCATCGTATATCCGGAGCAACCGTTCGGCCAGGCTGGTTTTGCCGTTGCCGGTGGGGCCGTAAAGGAAGATGGAGGTTTGGGAGATCAGGGCCGGACCCAGCGAGTCGAGGAGCCGGTCCGTTACCACCAAGTCCGAGAGCGCCTGGCGCAGCATGCGCCGTGTAATGGTGACCTTGGCGGACTGCCTTTGCGTGGCGACCGTGTATTCGTTGAGCGAGACCGGGCAAGCGCCGGCGTACTGGCTAATCTGGAATCGTTCGCCCGCCAGCGCCCGGCCGGCGGCCGAGAGCGCGAACTGATAGTCGTTCCCTATCATGCCCCTCACTTCCACCAATTGTTGCTGGCGCATCTGGCGGAAGACGCCCTCCAGAACCGGCACCGAAATGCAGAGCTTCCCGCTCAAGCCAGTGAGCGTCGAGTACCCCTCCAACAGAAGCCGCCGGAGCATCAAGTCCATCACCAGCGATTGAGGAACTCCAAGCTTCTCCATGGTTTGCGGAGGCGGAGGACAACAAGCTGAGCGGTATTGCGCGGTTGTGGCCATGCTTAGGAATCTTCCTTGTCAGTACTCGAATCGACAGAAACAGCGTCGGACTTTATCCACGCCGGAAGCGCCTTCGGCGTCAAACCTAGTGGTGAAGTCTGCCGGCAAATTCGCATGGGCGCTTCTGGTCTGCACCAGCTTCGCGTTGGGAAGCGACGCAGGCAGCCTGGCTCGCAACGCCCGCAAGGCCGAGCGCAAGGGGGAATGGGCGCGCGCCTACCTGCTCTACTCGCAGGCCGCGGCGGCGGATCCGGACAACCGCGAATACTGGGCCAAGGGCCAGGCACTGCGGACCCGCGCTTTCAGCCAGGTGAAGGTGGAAACGCCGTCAGAACCGGCCGAAAAGCCGCCGGCCCAGACCGGCTCCATGCTTGGCTCGATCACGGCCAGGGAACTCGCCGAAGTTCGCAAGCCTCAGCCGCCAAAGGAGTTACACGGCAATCCGGGCCGCCGGGACCTGGACCTGCGCGGCAGCCCCAAAGAGTTGTTCGAGCAGGTCTCGAAGGCATACGGTCTTGACGTGGTCTTCGACGGCGACTACCCCGACGCTGCCGCTCAGCATTTCCGTCTGGACAAGGCCGACTATCGGGAGGCCCTCCGAACCCTGGAAATCGCAACCGGCAGCTTTGTCGTGCCGCTGGCCGGGCGCTTGATGCTCGTTGTCAAGGACAACGTGCAGAAACGCAATGAAGTGGAACCGATGTCGGCGGTCGTAGTGCCTATTCCGGAGCCGGTCTCGGTGCAGGATGCGCAGGAGTTGGCGAGGACCGTGCAGCAGACCTTCGAAATCCGGCGCCTGTTCGTCGATTCGCAGCGCCGCCTGGTATTCCTGCGTGACCGCGTTTCGAAGATCGAGGGCGCCCAGATGCTTTTCGAACAACTGCTGCGGCACCGGCCCGAGGCCGAAATAGAACTCGAGTTCCTGGAGGTCAGCCGGGGCGCTTCTACTTCTTTCGGGATCTCGCTGCCCACGACGTTTCCCCTGGTCAGTACAGGCAAGCCGTGGCGCAACGCCATAGCGACTTTTCCGTCGGGCTACACCACCTTCCTGTCCTTCGGCGGCGGCGCCTCGCTGATGGCCGTGGGGATCGGCAGCGCGACCGCGGTAGCCAACGCCAGCCGTTCCAGCGGAGGCACGATGCTGCGGGCCGATGTGCGTGCTCTGGACGGGCAGGCGGCACAGTTTCACGTCGGAGACAAGTATCCCATCATGACGGGCAATTACGGCAGCACGGCGCAGGTTGGTAAGAACGTGTTGGCGTTGACGCCCAGCTTTTCGTTCGAGGACCTGGGCCTTGTGTTGAAGGTGACGCCCAGGATCCATGGAGCGGAGGATGTGACTCTCGACATCGAGGCGGAGTTTAAAGTTCTGACGGGCGAGATCGTAGACGACATTCCCGTGATCGCCAACCGCAAGCTGAAGAGCCAGGTGCGTCTGGCAACGGGCGAGTACGCCGTGATCGCGGGCCTGCTGACCGCTTCCGAGGCGCGTACCGTCAGCGGGCTGGCCGGCATCTCATCGCTCCCCTTGTTGGGGCCGCTACTGCGCAAGAACACGCGTGAAGACAATGCGAACGAAGCCATTATCGTCCTGCGTCCGCGCGTGATACACCTGCCCGGCTCCGAGCTTCCCACGAGGTCCTTTTGGACAGGATCGGAGACGCACTTCCCTTCACCGCTCTGAGACGCGCTCGAAGCGGTAAGAGCCGGCTTCGGCGAGCGTGAAGGATGGCTGTGCCCCGGCGGCGCCCTGGAGCCTCCAACCGCCGGGCACCTCCAGGCAGACAGGATCCAACGGCCGCTCCTTCACCACGATCTCCATGTTCCGCGCGGAAGCCTTCACGTCCAGCCGCGTCCCCCGGTAGAGCAGATTCGTCACGCCGATTTCGGGCACGGCGGCGGGCAGGCGAGGCTCGATGCGCAGTGACGACGCCTGCGGATGCAGTCCGAGAAAACCGTACACCACGATAGACGGCACCAGGCTGCTTTCAAAAAACTCCGCGTCGATGCCGATGCCGCCGGCAGTGCCTCCACCCTGCAGCGTGGTCCCGTGCTTGCCGCCTTCATAGTACTTACGGTAGCCGCCCTCGGCCCGGACGTCCTTCTCCCACGCCAGCAGTTCCGCAAGGCGCTGCCACGCGCGGTCGGGGCCCAGCACTTTGAAGTTCGCCCAAAGATCGTAAAAGGAAAAGCCCAGCACGGCTCCGCCGTCCTGCACCTGTCCTCCCCAGGGGATCTTCTCCGGCCGGGTCCAGCCTTGCCCGTACCACTCCAGGTTCCGTTTCGTCGTGGCGCGCGGGCCGAAGCGCCAGTGGTAAATGTCGCCGCCGGTGGAAGTGTCGCCTTCGACGATGCGGCGGCCGCTCAGCCAGTCCATGATCTCGGCGGCATGGCGATCCGAGGCGATGCCGTACCAGATGGCATCGAGATTCAGGAAGGTGAAGCCGTAATCGTGGGCCTTCCCTTGCTTGTCGATGCAGGCAACGAAACGGCCGGCCTTCTTGCTCCAGAATTTCTCGTTCGCCGTGCGCTTTACCTGGGAGGCGTGGCGGCGAAGCGCGCCCGGATCCAGAGCTTCGTCGCTGACCGGGATGCCCCACCCCGGATTGTCGCGGACGGCCTGCTCGGCCTCGGCCATGGCCACGAGGGAGGCGTAGTACTGCGAAGTCGAGTACATATCGTCCCAGCCGAAAGGCATGATGTCCCAATAGTTGTTGCCGATGCCGTGGCCGTACTGCATCTGCTTGGAGCCATCCGGCTTTGTCGTGTACCCGGCGAGGCCGTCGTGGCCGGGCCAGCGGTTGCGGATGTGGTTGAACTCCACCCCACCCAGCACGGTTTGCTGATAGCGCACCGCGCGGCGCATCTGGTTCATAGCACGCGCCAGGAACTCGATGTCGCCGGTCCAGCGGAAGTAATTCCACGCGGCCAGAACATAAATGGGATTGTTGATGGTGTGGCGCGTGTCGTAAGCGGTGAAAAAGGAATCGATGGCGAACCGCACGTGGCTCTCGCCCGGCGCCAGCGCGATGCGGATGCGCTTGATGCGGCCGTTCCACAAAGGGTGGAGGTACATGGCCGCCTGGCTGTGAGTCGTGCCGGAGATCTTCTCGTAGTCCGGGTTGCCGCCTGTCAACGTTAGATAGACGCGGCGTTCGGCGCTGTACCCGGTATCCTGCTCGCGGAGCCATTCGATGTAAGGCAGGCGGCCTTTGGGCGGCGCCGGATCGCGCTTCCACCGCAGCTGCACGAACGGGGCGTTGAAGGCGTCGATCGTTACATCGGCGGGGGTGGTGATGCGCGGGGAATCGCCGCCGGCTTCCAGTTGCCACTTTTTGTCCCGGATGCCCAGCGAGCGCGCGTGTTCGAGTTCCCAGCCCTCGATGGCCTTCGCGCGGCCGAAGCGGGAATCCGGCCGCCGCCGCAGGAAGTGTTCCCACACCCAACCGGGGCCGTCGTCCTGGAAATGCCAGCCCGCGGTGTAGCCTTTCTCCCCGGCCGGAGCGTTCGTCCACATGGGGAAAGGCCAGCCCTGGTCTTGGGCGTGAGAGAAATGCTGGTTGGTCCAGACGTAGCCGTCATCGTCCATGCGGACAGCGAGCAGGTCGTCTCGCAGGATGCGCTGGATCGGCGCGGGCCAGCCCGGGTGCAGCGCGCCGGCCATCCAGGCGTCGCTGGTGGTCCGGTATTCCTGATTGAAAAGCACGCTGCCGTGCCCGAGCCGCGTGCTGAAGTGGTACCAGAGGTAATGCGACAGCAATTGCGCTTCGGCGTCGTGGCCGGCGAAGGAAAAGCGCGGGAATTCAGGCGGTTGCGCGGCGAGCGGCATGGCGCAGGCCGTGAGGAACACCAGGATCGTTCGCTTCATCTTTTGTGCACCCTCGAACGGCGATTGACTGACCCGTTCATGATGCCAAAGATGGAGCGGGGCCGGCTAGAGGAATGCTACGGCTGCAAAGCGATGGTCGCCTGGCCCGCCGGGCCGGAGTAAATCAGTTCAACCGAATGAATCTTTTGGGTCTTGCCGCGGTACTGGAAGTAGAGCAGGCCGGCCTGGGGCAGAGCACGGTCGCCCTCGGCGAGCGTGGCCTTCTGAACGCGCTTGCTCATGGCTCGCTGAAGTTCGAGGGGAACCTTGGGTTCTCTGTAAGGCTCCGACTCGCCCGCCTGACCGCCTCCTCCAAAACTGGTCTTGGGCTTCGAATCGGTCTTGGGCGGCTGCCATTCGGGATCCTTGACAGTGGCGAGCACCAGGCCGAACGGCACGTTGGGCAGGGTGTCCTTCTTCCCATTGAGGCGCAGCGAGAAATTGTCGAAGGATATTGTCAGCCGCTCTCCCGCCGGGCCGTACAAGCCCACCTCCACGACAACGTATTCCTCGGACTTGAGAGTCGCCTCTTCGGTCGGGATCGCGTGCCCTTTGAACTCGGCTGCGATCGTCACCTTCCCCGCCTTGCCGCGCGACTGATAATCGGTCGGAGCAGCTCGCGGCGGCAAGCCCTTCGCTTCGACCGGCGGTGCGCCGCCAGGAGCGTTTTGCCCGTAAAGGCATAGGCAAAATGCCGCCGCCGGGATGCAGGATCTCAAGGCGTGAAAAACTCTCATTTCAGCTAAGAACTTAACACATTCGGGAGCGTGAAGGCACATCTCGCTCCCGCCGGCGCCTTACTTCACCTTGCTCATCTCGTATCGCTTGGTCTTGTCCCATTTGTGTTCGCGGCCGACGATGAAATCGTCGTAGACGCCCGCTGCGACCAGCGGTATCCACAACTGCGCGTACGTGAAGTACATAAGGCACGCCAGCAGGATGTTCTTGGGCGAGTCCTCGCCCGGCTCGCAGCCGAGCGCGATGACGAGTTGCAGCACGAAGGTGGTGAATGCCACGATCCAGATGAGCCCGTAAGGTCCGGCGATGCTCAGGTGGACCACGCCTGTGGCAAGCAGGATCAGCAGCACATCGGAAATCACGATAGCCACAAAGAAGATGTAGTAGAGCGAGAGGGAATAGAGCAGCTCGAAACCGATCCGCCTGGGCCTTGCTTTCAGCAGCGACCCCGCGAACTTCCGGAACACGTAATTGGAGCCGCGAACCCAGCGGCGGCGCTGGCGGAACCAGTGCCCCAGACGCTCCGGCTCCTGCTCCCAGGTGACCGAGTTGGGGATGAATTGAATCTCGTAGCCGGCCTGGTAGATGCGGATGCTCAGTTCGGAGTCCTCGGTAAGAGCCTCTTCGTCCCAGCCGCCCAACTCTTCGATCACCTCGCGGCGGATGACGTAGTTGGTGCCGGGTAGCGTGGTGACGCGGAGCAGCATCCACCTGCCCGCCTGCAGAATCCACTGGAAGGCGATGCCCTCGATGTTGATGAAGCGCGTGACGAGCGCGCGATTCCGGTTCCAGGCCCGGTACATGCCTATGACCGCGGCCAGTTTCGGATGGGCGATCAACTGCGCAACCAGCGGGCGCAACGCTCCGGGTTCGGGGACATTGTCGGCGTCATAGATGGCGATGATCGAGTGGCTGGCGAACTTGATCCCGTAGTTCAAGGCGGAGGATTTGCCGCGCGCCGCCTTCTCCGGCGGCACGTTCACCACCTGCACGCGGGCAATGGAATTGAACTCGCTTGCCACTTCGGCGGTGCGGTCCGTGCTGCCATCGTTGATGATGACGATTTCAATTTGACTCTTGGGGTAGTCCAGGGCGAGCAGCGCGCGGATCGTGTATGCGATCACCCGTTCTTCGTTGCGGCATGGAATCAGGATCGATACGCCCGGGCAGTCCGCGTCGGCCAGCGGAGCCGGGCCTTCGGTGCCTTCGCGCGTGCGCCGGTAGTACAGATGGCCGAACAGAAACAGGACGATCTGGTAACCCACCATGAACCAGATGATGGTCACCGATAACAGGAAGAAGATGTCAACGACGAGATTCGCCCGCATTACCGACTCTCCCGCTGGCGGACGATCCGCCGGAACTTAAGCCGCGCGTACGCGCCAATCATGAACAGGGTCGCCAGGACGCCGAGGCCGCCAATAATCCAACTGGTGAACCACCCCCAGGTGTTCACCGCCACGCCGGCCTTCGTATCCGTGATGATGCGGACTGTGTGGGAACCGGCCGGGAAGACTACCGACCAGCCGGCGCCTGCAATCTCCGGGTGTGCCACGGTCCTTGCCCCATCCACATAAACGTCCATCGGCTGTTTGTCGAACATCAGCACGGCGCGGCCGGGACTCGTGTAGCGGACTTCAATGCCTTGCTGCAGGGCGTGGGTCTGCAAGATGCCCGCGGTCGAGGCGACCAGGTGGACCGGCGCGCCGCTTGGCAGGAACCACGTGCGCCAGCCGTGTTCGATGCCGATTGTATGTTGCCCCGGAGGCAGCCATGCATCATCGACCGACAGCACCGGCCAGGAGCGGCCATCCACCATGAAGGGAACTCTGCGGCCCAGCGAAAACAGCACCGGGAAGGGGCTCTCCAGCCGCCACTGTTCTTTGCCTATGAGGTCCAGCCGGGCCGGTGCCGCGAGTGCTGTGCACAGAATGGGCCAGTCGTGAGCCGGCACGGTGTACTCGGAGTAAACCGCCACCCGTCCGGAAACCGCGGACGCGGCCTTCATGGTGAGCGCGAGTTCCGTGCCGGTGGCGGTGGCCAGCGCCAGCGACGTGCCTTGCAGGCCGCGATCCGGCACTACGTTGACGTCGAACATCAGCCGGCTGCGGTCCGCTATGAGCGGTTTGTAGGTCTCGGCGAACCGCAGATAGCGGTCCGGCGCCTTGTTCCAATACTCGGAGGGATCTTCGAGCTGCAGCGTGAAGGGATACTCCTGCATCAGGTCGACGAGACGCTTTGTGTCGAGGCCCAGGGCAGGCCGCACATTGGGACTGTGCAGGCTGTCAAGCGCCGTAACGATCACTTCCCATCCGCGTTCGCGCCGCAAAGGCTCGATCTCGGAGAGGATCTTGCGGTGCCAATCGATGACGATATCCTCGCGGAAACGCAGGAACTTGTCCAGGGCTGCGCGGTTGACTGAATGGTCGTAGCGCGAGCCGGGTTGGAAGATCTGTATGGGGTCGAAGTGGTTCGCGGCGCGGAATGCCTCCCGGACTTCCTTGTTCATGGGCGCGAAGTTTCCGGGTTGGTACGGCTGCGCGGTGTCGCCGTCGAAATTCAGCTCGCTGATGTTGACGCCGTCCCAATCGTGGCTGCGCAGCATGGTATTCATCCACTCCATGGCCGCGCGATAGCAATCGGGATTCTGGAAGTTCATCAGGTAGCGCCAGCCGATACGCGCATCGGTCAGGCTGGCGGTCTTTTCGCGCCACTCCGGATGTTCCTCCCACATGCGCGGAGTGACCGCCGGGAACATGAACCAGGCGTAGACGGACACGCCATTACGATGACAGGCGCGGACGAACTCATCGTACGGGAAACTGAACTCGCGGGTGAAAATCCAGGCCGCGGCGTAGACGGTGCTGATGCCGGACCTCCGCCAATTCGCGGCCAGCCGGTTCAGATCCGCTCCCGGACGGAAGCTGGGATCGAAATACGCCTCCATGCGGCGGGCGCGCAACGGCGTGGCGGCGCCGAAGCTTTCGACGATGTACTGGGGCAGGTTGGGATATCGGCTGCTGGCGTAAGGCGTGAACGGATCCAGCCTCGTGGCCAGATAGATGTAGCGCCCGCTGCCATGCCTGCCGGAAATGGCCAGGGGCAGGCCCGTGCCAGGGTCGGAAAGCAGCACGCGCGCTGCTTCCGGATAAGTGAATTCCCTGACCGTCGCGCGCGGCCGCCAGCTGATGGGCATGTTGTAGATGGGATCCGCGACAGACATCACCGGCACTTCACGGTTGGTGTAGCGCAGTCCGATCGCGGAAAGCCACGGTTGATACCCTTCAAAGATCGCCGCGCCTCCACCGGCCACGTACTTGACCAAAGCCTTTCGCTGCGCGTCGTTCAGGAGCGCGGCGGCAGCCCGCGGCACGTCGATGACGGTCCGGGTGTCCCCCGGGGCGTGGTTCAGGTCGGCGACCCTGACCAGGTTTACACGGAATCCGGCCGTCGCGAGCGCGGCCTGGTGGCTTTGCTGGTCAAACGCGTCTTCCCGCGCGGTTTTGTCCGCCCATAGCAACCACGCTTGCTTGCCGCTAATGGGTGTTTCCGGTTTCTTCGGCCGGGAGAACCACTCCCGGAAGCGGGTCCAATATTCGTTCCAGCCGCCGGCCCACATCGTCGTGGGTTCAACGTCGGGCGGAAGTTCGCGCAAGCAGTCGACCGCGGTCCAGCCCTGGGGCGGCACCTTGACGGGGATTTCCAGGGGAGTGTTGAGACGTGAGGCCGACACCTCCGTCTTGATCAGCCTGCCCGCGCGGTCGTACTCGCGGATTCTCCAGTACTCGTCTTTGGGCGAGACACGCGTGACGCCGGAGGCGGTAAGAACCGCGTAGCTGCCCTCGCAATTCACCTGGGGTGTGAAGTCGCGTATCGAGATGAACTGGTAGCCTTGGCTCCGGATGCCGTCCACGATCTTCTCGAGCAGTTCGGTATCCAAGAATGGATGGAAGTAGAACGAGGCGATGCCGTCCCGCACGACGCGCATTCGCCGCGCGTTCGCCAGCACGGTTTCGGGGTTCGGATTGTCTTGAGGAAGGTATCCCAGGGCTTCGGGAATGATGAACCGGCCGTACCGGTCAATAACCGGATACGGAAACGCCTGGCCCGTGCCGCCACGCTGCACGACGAGCGGATGGTCGTACGACGCGCTGAAGACCTGGCGGAAGGTGCGGTAGTCGACCTCCGACGCACCGTAGTGCGGCGTTTCGAAAGCCACCGGGAAGACACCGTTGCGGAAGCACTCCGCGAGGCCGAACCGGAGGAGCCGCATGACGTGCGCCGCGGAGTCTCCCGCGACAGGCAAGTCTCGCATCTCATCCCAGAATTCGAAATCATCCGAGCTTACGCCGCGATACTGGTGCGTCGCGCCGTGCATCACCGGAGTGCCGCCCTTGGAAACCATGTAGTGCAGTGCGTCGACAATGCCTGTGGGCTCGGCCAGCCTGATTTCCACCGCCTTGGTCGGGTCGCGGTAAATCGGGATCAAAGAAATCTGGAAGGGCGCGTGTCGGTCGGCTAAGGCGTCGGCGACGCGCTTCAGATCGCCCGGGTCGCTTTCGGCGCTCACGTCCTCGATGCGGATGAGCCCGCGAGCCGAATGCGCATGTTGGATACCCAGGATGTCGTGCAGCAGGTCGCAAATGACAAGATAGCGGCCTCCTTCTTCCATGTATGAGAACGGCGAGTCGGCGAAATACCAGAACTTGTCCTTCCGCAGGACGTAGGGCGCCACGCTCGAATCCGCGCGGCGTACCTGGGCCAGCACGTTAGCCGGCGCCGGACCGTGCGGCGAAACCAGATCCACTTCGGGTTCCGAGTCCAAAAGCGGCGTGCCTTTGTACTCCACGCTCAGGCCGGTTTCCGAAATGGATGACTGGAAGGCGAAACCGAATTGCTTCCGCGCCTCTTCATTGGCAAGCAGTTGCCCGATGTGCCCTCCCAACCATGTAAATGGGCGGCGGCTCGAACGGATGTCGTTCAACAGCGCGGCAGGCACGACCGTATGGCGTCCTGCCGCAATGAAGAACGCGGCTTGGTATCGTCCTAACTGGCCGGGAGCGTAGGTTGCCATCGGTTCCAGATGTGCTTTGAGCTGGAAGTGGCTTAACAGGTTGTCGAGGTTGAGGGCGTGTAAGTAAGCCCGGTCTGTCGTCTTCACGGGTTCGTCGAAGACAATCAGGACCGTGGCGGGACCCGCCGGACGCGCCGGCGGCTGGCCGGACAGAACCGCGGGCGACAGAAGCGCCCACGCGATTCCGGCAGCAAGTATCTCGCGCACCATCCGCAGGAAGGCGGCCCGGCAACGGGGCCGTAATGTACGGTTACTCATAGAAGGCTGTCATGCAGTACGATTACTGAAGGCATTGATGTTGCAGCTACCCAAGACCTAGATTCATCATACCGTCTTCGCGGCGTGCTTACCTACGATCCGGTGTAGAAATCATGCATCGTATTATCCCGGGTAGTAACAATTTGATTAGGGAATGTTAATGAAGCGGAAAACTGCTGGAGCCTTCTTCGGGCTAAGTGTACTGCTGGCTGGCGCAGGTTACTGGATGCGCGGATCGAAAGCTGCCGACGCGGTGCGGTTCGCATGGTCTCGCGACACCCTCTGTCCGCTCCGGCAGGTTTGGATGCGGGTGACGGAATACCGGGAGACGGCGGCACTGATCGACCAGGCCGTTGAGGCGGAGCGCATTGTGGCCACCGATGGCGGCCTGGAACTCGTCGAGACCACAAAGGGACGGTACTGGATCCCGCGACGAAATCACGCAGTGATGGCGGAGATGATCGTCGACCGGGGGCGCGGCGTATACGAGACCGCGCCGCACGGCGTGCGGAGCGGTGACGTGGTGCTCGATTGCGGGGCCAATGTGGGCGTGTTCACGCGCCATGCCCTGGACCGTGGCGCGCGCCTGGTAGTGGCTATCGAGATATCGCCCCAGAATCTGGAGTGCCTGCGCCGTAACTTTGCCGCCGAGATCAAGGCGGGCCGCATGATCGTCTATCCGAACGGAGTATGGGACAAGGAAGAGGAGCGCGACCTCAGGATTTACGAGGATCAGTCCGGGGGAGACAGCGTGGCGCTCAAGTTCCCGGGCAGCCGTCCGGGACCGCGCGTGCGGCTTACGACGATCGACATTCTTGCCGCCGAGCTGAAACTGGATCGCGTCGACTTCATCAAGATGGACGTGGAAGGCGCGGAGCGGAAGGCGCTCGCCGGGGGCAGGCTGACGGTCGAAAGATACCGCCCACGCCTGTCGGTGGCGCTCGAACACGAGCCGGCCGACAGGGAAGAGATCCCGCGCCTGGTCCGGACGCTATGGCCGGAGGCGCAGCTCGAATACGGCCCCTGCGTGTGCGTGGAAACCGAGTTTGTCCGTCGCCTGCAACCGGAAGTACTCATGGCGCACTTCAGTAAAGCCGCCGGGATTTGAATGTAGACGAGAGTTCGGCGGCCCTCATCACGCGGAGTTGGAACCCGCTCATCGACTGGCTTCATAAGATTGCGGCTGTGAACTTCAACCTGTCAGAACCACCGCCTCGCCTCTCAAAGCCCGATGTGGACAGGCTTAGCGCAGAACATAGCCTAGAGTCACGCCGCCCGCGATTGCGGTAGTATTTTGCTCAGTAAGGAGATCTCGTGATGACGTCCTTTTCGGCAGCATACGAACCATCCACCGACTCGCTGAGCGCTTACGGAAAAGCGAGATCGACCATTCAGGGCGCACCGTTGAGCGCCGGGGAACTGGCAAAGATCGATGCCTACTGGCGGGCCGCGAAATACCTTGCCCTGGGCATGATCTATCTACAGGCCAACCCCTTGCTCCGGGAGCCGCTGAAGGCCGAGCACATCAAGAACCGGCTGCTCGGACACTGGGGGTCCAGCCCCGGCCTCGCGTTCATCTACATTCATTTGAACCGGCTGATCCGGAAATACGACCTCAATATGATTTACCTGGCCGGTCCCGGCCATGGCGCGCCCGGCGTGCTGGGACCGATTTACCTCGAAGGAACTTACTCCGAGGTGTATCCCGAGAACAGCCAGGACGAAGAGGGCCTGCGGCGGTTCTTCAAACAGTTTTCATTCCCCGGCGGCATCGGCAGCCACTGCACCCCGGAAACTCCAGGCTCCATCCACGAAGGCGGCGAGCTGGGCTACGTGCTCTCGCATGCCTGCGGCGCCGCGTTCGATAATCCCGATCTGATCGTCTCCGCCGTGGTCGGCGACGGTGAATCGGAAACCGGTCCGCTGGCAACCTCCTGGCACATCTCCAAGTTCCTCAATCCCATCCGGGACGGGGCGGTCCTGCCGATCCTTCACCTGAACGGCTACAAGATCAATAACCCCACGCTGCTGGCGCGGATCACGCACCAGGAGCTGGAAGACCTGCTGCGCGGCTACGGCTGGACCCCGTATTTTGTCGAGGGCTCCGATCCCGACAGCATGCACCAGGCCATGGCGGCCACCGTGGAGCATTGCGTTTTGGAGATCCGCAAGCACCAGCAGGAGTGCCGGACAAGCGGCGTTCCCAAGCGCCCCCGCTGGCCCATGATCGTGCTGCGTTCCCCGAAAGGCTGGAGTGCGCCGGTGGAGGTGGACGGCCACCGGGTGGAAGGTTTCTGGCGCTCCCACCAGGTTCCCCTGGCGGGCGTCAAGACCAATCCCGCGCACCTGAGGCTGCTTGAGAACTGGATGCGCTCGCTCAAGCCGGAAGAGCTGTTCGATCGCGACGGCAAGCTGGTTCCCGAGCTCAGGGACCTCCCCCCGGCGGGGCTCCACCGCATGAGCGCGAATCCAAACGCCAACGGCGGGATCGTCAAGAAGTCCCTTCGGTTGCCCGACTTTCGCGACTACGCCGTGAAAATCGAGCGGCCCGCGACAACCTCGGTCGAAAACGTGCCGCCTCTGGGGAATTTCCTCCGGGACGTGATGAAGTTGAACATGGACAACTTCCGCGTCTTCAGCCCGGACGAGAACACGTCGAACAAGCTGCAGGCCGTCTACCAGGTGGCGAAGAAATTCTGGATCGCCGGCTACTTCCCCGAAGACCAGGACGGCACCGAGTTGGCGCCCGACGGGCGCGTCATGGAAATGCTGAGCGAGCACACCATGGCGGGGATGCTCGAAGGGTATCTGCTCACGGGACGCAACGGCTTTCTCTCCTCTTATGAGGCGTTCGTGCACGTGGTCGACTCCATGTTCAACCAGCACGCCAAGTGGCTGTCGATCTGCAACCGCCTGTCCTGGCGCAGGAAGATCGCGTCGCTGAACCTGCTGATCACCTCCACGGTCTGGCGGCAGGACCACAACGGTTTCACGCACCAGGATCCCGGTTTCCTGGATGTGGTTCTCAACAAGAGTGCCGCCGTCACGCGCATTTACCTGCCGCCCGACGCCAACTGCCTGCTCTCGGTGGCCAACCACTGCCTGGAAAGCGAGAACTACGTCAACGTGATCGTCTCCGACAAGCAGTTGCACCTGCAGTACCTGGACATTGAAGCTGCTATCACGCACTGCACCAAAGGCATCGGCATCTGGGATTGGGCGAGCAACGACCAGGGCGTGGAACCGGATGTCGTCATGGCATCGGCGGGGGACATCCCGACGCAAGAGGCGCTGGCCGCCACCGCGCTGCTGCGGGAGAGGTTCCCGGACCTGAAGATCCGTTTTGTGAACGTCGTCGACCTGTTCAAGCTGCAGCCGACATCGGAACACCCGCACGGGTTGACGGACCGCGACTTCGATTCCCTGTTCACGGTTGACAAGCCGATTATTTTCAGCTTCCACGGCTATCCCTGGCTGATTCACCGCCTGGCCTATCGCCGCAAGAATCACCCGAACCTGCACGTGCGCGGATACAAAGAGAAAGGCAACATCAACACTCCGATGGAGCTGGCGATCAACAACGAGATCGACCGGTTCAGCCTGGCGATCGACGTCATCGACCGCGTGCCGGCATTGCAGCGTACGGGCGCGCACGTCAAGGAGGAGTTGCGCAACCGGCAGATTGCGTGCAGGAATTACGCCCACGAGCACGGCGTCGACAGCGCGGACGTCACGGCATGGCAGTGGCCGGCACTGTAGGGGCCGGATACATCCGGCCCAGAAAAGGTGAAGCGACATGAGTGAATCTAAACAACCGCAACCCGTTCCCGAAGTCCCCAATTCGGATGCGCTGACCGAGCTTGCGCTCGACCTGCACTGGTCCTGGAACCACTCGGCGGATGAGATTTGGAAGCGGCTGGACCCGGAGCTTTGGGAACTCAGCGGAAACCCGTGGGTCATCCTGCAAACCATTTCACCGAAAAAGCTCGAGAGTATTTCGGACCCCGTTTTCCGCGAGCGCGTAAAGCGCTTGCTCGCGGAGACGAACGACAAATGGGCCGCCGCGGGATGGTTTCAGCGCGCTCATCCGGACGCCCCGCTCCGGGCCGTCGCGTACTTCAGCATGGAGTACATGCTGAGCGAGGCTTTGCCGATATACTCCGGCGGGCTCGGTAACGTCGCCGGCGACCAGCTCAAAGCGGCCAGCGATCTCGGCGTTCCCGTCGTCGCCGTGGGGTTGCTGTACCAGCAAGGTTATTTTCGCCAGGAGATTGATGCGCGTGGTGAACAACAGGCGCTCTATCCCACCAACGAACCCGGCCAGTTGCCGATCAGGCCGGTGCGGACCCCGGACGGCGAGTGGCTGAGGATACCGCTTATGCTGCCGGGCAACAAGGTCTGGATCCGCACCTGGGAAGCTCAGGTCGGCAGAGCCAGGCTTTATCTTCTGGACACGAATGACCCTGCCAATCTGCCCCAGTATCGGGGCATCACGAACGAGTTATACGGCGGCGGACCGGAGTTGCGGCTCAGGCAGGAGTTGCTTCTCGGTGTGATGGGGTGGCGCCTGCTGCGCGTGCTCGGCATCCAGCCGGAAGTGTGCCACCTCAATGAGGGACACGCGGCGTTCGCGGTGCTTGAACGGGCTCGCGACTACATGAAAGACACCGGGCGGCCCTTTCGCGAAGCGCTCGCGGTCACGCGGGCCGGGAACATCTTCACTACGCACACCGCCGTGGACGCGGGCTTCGACCGGTTCGCCCCGGCGCTGATCCGGCAGTACATGTCGCAATACGCCCAGGACGCTCTCCGGATCTCCATGCGCGACTTGCTCGCGTTGGGACGCAAGAATCCGGAGGACGACTCCGAGCCTTTTAACATGGCCTATCTCGCGATCCGCGGCAGTGGATCGGTAAACGGGGTGAGCCGCCTGCATGCGAAGGTCAGCCGCCGCCTGTTTCAGCCGCTGTTCCGGAAGTTCCCGGAAAGCGAGGTGCCGGTCGGCCACGTGACAAACGGCGTTCACGTGCCGACCTGGGATTCGGCGGGAGCCGATCGCCTGTGGACGGAGCTTTGCGGCAAGGGGATGTGGCGGGGCGACCTCGAAGATGTCGAAAAGAACTTCCGCACCGTCGATGACGGGCGTCTCTGGGATATGCGCACGGCGGGACGGAGGTCCCTGGTGGAGTACACGCGCGAGCGGTTCGCGCGCCAGGAGGCCGGCCACGGTGCATCGCCACTCCAGTTACAGGAGGCGCAAGGCATCCTCGATTACGATACCCTGACGCTGGGCTTCGCACGCAGGTTCGCCACTTATAAGCGGCCGTGCCTCCTTCTGCACGACCCCGAACGCCTGGCTCGGATTCTCACCGATCCACGACGGCCCGTCCAACTGGTGCTGGCGGGGAAAGCTCATCCGAAAGACGGGCCCGGCCAGACGTTGATCCGCGAATGGACCAGCTTCATCCGCCGGCCGGATGTGCGCCCGCATGTGGTGTTTTTGAGCGACTACGACATGCTGCTGGCGGAGCGCCTGGTGGAGGGCGTGGATGTCTGGATCAACACGCCGAAGCGCCCGTGGGAGGCCAGCGGCACCAGCGGGATGAAAGTACTGGTGAACGGCGGGCTGAATCTCTCCATACTGGACGGTTGGTGGGCTGAGGCGTACTCGTCCGAAGTGGGGTGGGCCATCGGCGATGGCCAGGAGCACGGCGACGACCCCGCCTGGGACCGCACCGATGCCGAGGCCCTGTACTCAGTTCTGGAAAACCAGGTCATTCCCGAGTTTTACGATCGGGACGACATGGGGATTCCGAGGGCTTGGGTCTCGCGCATACGGGAGAGCATGGCGCGGCTGACGCCGGCGTTTTCGGCCAACCGCACGGTCCGCCAATACACGGAAGAGCACTATCTTCCGGCCACGGCCGCCTATGCCGCGCGGGCCGCGGACAATGGGAAAGCCGGGGCGAGCGTTCTCGCCTGGCAGAGGGAGATCGCCCGGCGCTGGAAGGACATTCGCTTCGGAGAACTCAAAGTCGATAGGCAAGACGGCGAAACGACGTTCGAGGTTGAGGCGTACCTCGGCGGCCTGGATCCGGATGCCGTGCGCGTCGAACTGTATGCGGACGCAGCCGGCGGCGGCGCTCCGTTCCGGCAGGAGATGAGCCGGACCGAACCGCGTACCACCGGTTGCGTGGCGTACGTCTACTCAACGCGGACGCCCGCTATCCGCCCGGCAAGCGATTTCACTCCGCGCATCATTCCATACCATCCGGCGGCCCTGCCAGTCGAAGTGGACCGGATGCTCTGGCAAAAATAAAGGCCCGGTGAAGAACCATGAACATTCTCGTACTCAACGCGGGAAGCTCCAGTCTCCGGTTTCAGGTCATTGCCACCGCCGAGGGCGGCCAGCGGCGCGATGACGTCCGCCTGTGCCGCGGCCGCGTGGAGCGCATCGGCGGCGAGGCCATCATATCCGCGGAAAACGCCAGTGGCGACCGGCAGAAGTTCACCGCGCCCGTCCGCGACATCACGGCGGCGCTCGACCGCGTGCTACGCTGGCTCGCCTCGGACGCTTCCGGCGTGAACGAAATCAGGAGTTGGTCGGACATCCACGCGGTGGGGCACCGCGTGGTACACGGCGGAGAACTGTTCCACGACTCGGCCCTCATCACAAGCGAGGTTCTCAAAGGGATTGAGGACTGCATCGACCTGGCGCCCCTTCACAATCCCAACAACCTGAAAGGCATCCTGGCGGTGCGCGAGATTTGCGGCGAGTCCATGCCGCAGGTCGCGGTGTTCGACACCGCCTTCCACTCTTCGATCCCCGAGTACGCTTATCTGTACGCGGTGCCCTATCACCTCTACCGCCGCCACCGCATCCGCCGCTACGGATTCCACGGCACGTCCCACCGCTACGTGGCATACCGGTACCAGGCGATGCTGAGCCTGAGCCCGGAGCAAACCAACATCATCACGCTCCACCTGGGCAACGGCTGCTCCGCCACGGCGATTCGCGGTGGATGTTCGATCGATACGACGATGGGCATGACGCCGCTCGAAGGCCTCGTTATGGGAACGCGCTCCGGCGACGTCGATCCCGCAATCGTGAACCTGATTGCGACCAAGGAAGGCATGTCGCCGCTCGAGGTGGAGACGCTCCTCAACACGCAATCCGGACTGCTGGGCGTTTCCGGCCTGACCAACGACATGAAGGTTTTGCAGGAGGAGCTGAAGGAGCACGACGACCGGAGGGTGCGCCTGGCCATCGAGGTCTTCTGCCACCGGGCGCGGAAGTACATCGGCGCGCTGCTGGCTTCAATGGGCGGGGCGGATGCGGTGATCTTCACGGGAGGAATCGGAGAGAATTCTCCCGAAATCCGGGCGCGCATTTGCGCGGGCCTCGAGTGGGCCGGCCTGACGCTGGATGAAGGCCGGAACCAGCAGACCATCGGCCGGGAGGACTCGATCAGTACGAAGGAGTCCCGGCTGGCGGCCTACGTGATCCCGACCGACGAAGAACTGCTCATCGCGCGCGATACCGCGCAGTGCGTGCAGGCGGGAAAGAATCCTCCGCGTTTGGCCGGGTGACGGCCGATATCAACCTGCCTCGCATTGTGCAGTTCGGAATCAAGGTTGTATTCTAGTGCCTTCCGCGCGCGGGCGCGGGCTGCTGATGGAGGTCCGGATATGAAACGGCGTGAATTTCTCTGGGGCGGTGCCGCGGCCGGCGTCGCCCCGCATCTGGCGGCGCAACCGTCGCTCGCGAAGACAAGCGCCGAACTGGGCCGCAAACTCATCGCGGTCCACACCATGGTCGACATGCCGGAGTGGTCCCGCGATGCCGGGAAGAAATGGAATGCCCAGGCCTTCATCCGCGACTGCAAGCAAGCCGGCGTCGAGATCATCGAACTGAAAACCAAGAACGCCATGGGGGACGCGGCCTTCCCTTTCAAGGGCCGCCCCTGCCGCGGCGATTGGACTACCCAAACCCGCGAGCTGGCCCGGCGCGAGGGCATGCCTTTCATCGCCTATTACAACGTCGGGCTGGACAACTGGATGGCGCGCCAGCGTCCCGAATGGCGCTGCGTGGATCCTGCCGGCAAGGAGAAGATCGCCTTCGGGGCCTACAACTGGATGTGCCTGCGCTCGCCCTGGCGCGACCGGGTGCTCGGGGAACTCCGGCAGGTAGCGGAGGCCATCCGGCCGGAGGGCTTCTGGTTCGATCTGCTGGGCGCTCCCAACGCTTACGGCGCCGGATCGTTCGATCCCGGCCAGGCCTGCTTCTGCCCGCACTGCCGCGCAGCTTACCGCAAGGCGTTTGGAGAAGAGCCGCCGCTGGCCTCCGACGACCCCGCCGTGCGTCTGCGTGTCAACCGGTTCGGGAATCGCGCTCGTATCGAGATGCTGCGCGATGCCGTGGACCTGCTGCTTTCCATCGATCCCGCGATGGTGATTGGCTACAACGGAGCGGGCTACCGCGACCTGCTGGACGGTACGCCGCGCGACATCCAGGACCGCATCGGACTGCATTCAACCGAGGCCAAGCCGCACCGGAGCATCAGCTTCACGGCGAAATCGATGTGGGCCATGGGGAAGCCCTACCAGGTACATTCCTACGGTGGCTTCACACGGCTGCAGCCGGGCACGGCGCAGGGCACATGGTCCGCCTGGAACCTCATTCCCACTTCGTACATGCAGGTCAGCGCGGCCGTCGCTACCGCGCATGGCGGGCGCATCTCGGCGGGCGTCAATCCCCTGCCGGACGGCAGCTTCTACCCGGGTGAGTTCCGCAACCTGGAGCCGGCTTTCCGCGCGGTGCGCGAGCGGGAAGCCTGGCTGGCGGGCCTGGAAAGCGTGCCGGACGTAGCTGTGGTGTACGACCCGGTTTCGGAGCTGAGCCTGCTGCCGCTCCCCGGCCGGCGGGGCTTGCGTGTCCAGGAGGAAGCCAGCGGCTTGCACAACGCACTGCTGGACAGCGGCATCCATTTCGACGTGGTCGATACTTCGCGGCTGAAGCCATCGAAATACCATACGCTGCTGGTGGGCGACGCGGTGGCTCCGTCTCCGGCGCTGGGCGAGGCGTTGCGCGCCTTTGTGACTGCGGGCGGACTGCTCATCGTCACTCATGAGACGTCGTTGCGGGACGCTGCCGGAAAGCGCCGCGAGAATTTCGCCTGGTCCGGCCTGCTGGGCGTGCGCTTCACCGGCGTTTCGCCCTTCAAAGAGGCCAATTACGGCTGGCTCGGCGAGGAACTGCGCGACGGCGCTCCCGAATACCCTGTCCTCTTTCTTTCCGAAGTGCTGGAAGTGCAGTGCACGACAGCCCGTCCACTCGCCGAACTGGTCTATCCGGAAGACCATCGCACCAAGGAGCGCTTCACCGACGGCGAGACCGCCTATATTCACTTCAAGACCTTCACCGGAAAACCGTTGGTCACGATGAACCGGGTGGGCAAGGGCAACGTGGTTTATATCGCGGCGCCCGTCGGGCAGCAGATCGCCGCGCGCGAGGACCCCTGGCTGAAGCGGTTGGTGGCTCACGCGGTGCGCAAGTATGGGCCGGGGTTGGCGGTGGAGGTGTCGGCCCCTGCGGGGATCCAGGTGGTCTTCGGGCAGCGCGACGCCGGCGCAACCCATGTACTCTCGCTGGTGAACCTGTATACAGGCCTCGCCGCCTCGGGAGGCAGCATCAACCCGCAGGTGGGGCCGGTGAAGGTGGCTATTCCGCTACGCGTTTTTGCTGCCCGGCCCAAAGCGGTGCAGGCCATTGACGCTCAGGGTATGCGCTGGCGGGTGGGCGCGCAGGCGCTCGAGATCGACATCGCCACGGTGGGGCACCACGCCGTGCTGGTGATTACGTAAGCGGCCTGCGCCGTCATTCCACAACCAACGCATCCACGTCGATGAAGCAATCCGTGGCGGCGGCAGCCTTGGTTCCCAGGACCCGAACCTCCAGGACGTGGGCCCCGGCGGCAAGTCCCGCGAGCCTGGAACTGGTCCTCCACAGCGGCTGCTTCGAGTAGAGGTCGACCACGCCTACGCGGTTCCCGTCAATGCGCACCTCCGCCAGCCCGCGATTGAACGCCTTCGTGTACGTCCAGACGATCCCGGTCCCCTGGAAGGCGACGCGCAACAGGTCGCCAGGACCGTTGGAGTACGTGATGGAACCGTTCGCCGCCGCGTCGAAGCGGCCACTGTCCCAGCGCCCCAGATACTCGATCCGTGGATCGAGGTCGTCGTAAGTTCCACGAGGCAGAACGGCCGGCGGCAAGGCGGACGGCGGGCCTTCGGTCGGCGTGCGGACCTGCCAACCCGCATAGCTGAACTCGGGGCGAGTACAATCCGTGACCATCCGTCGCAGTGCCACATGGGACACCTGGTTCGCAGCGGCCGGCGCGACGATCAAACGAATCCCGAGCTGACGAATCGTATCCAGGCTTTGCTGTGGCGTTCCGGCCGCCGTGATCTCACTGTAAAATGCGGCGTTATGCCAAGTGGTGGTGAGTGCGCGGCCGGTCAAGCCGGCGATCTGGTTCGTTTCGATGAACACAACCGGCTCGCCGGGATGTTTCTCGTTGAGCCAGGCGACGACCTTCCTGACCGGCGCGCAGTGGGCGAGATAACTCTCCACGTGGTCCCGGCCGAACACGAAGAACTGTTTGTGATACCCGCCCGAGGCGGGCATGAAGTAAACGTTCAGCGCCAACAGGGTCACCGCCGCGGCAAGCGTTGCGCGGTAGCAGACCACCCCGCGCTGCTTCAGGTCAGCGAGGACCGCCGCCGCGGCCACAGTGCAAAGCGGCAGGACCGGACACAGGTAACGGACATTCCCTTGCGAAGCCAGAGCCAGTACTGCCGCCGGGATCCCGACGGCGGTGGCCATCCAGCCGGGATCGGCGCGACGCGGCCGCAAGAGAAGCACCGCCAGCGGCGCGAACAGGAAGCAGTAGAAAGTCCAGCCCCCGTTCTGTCCCTCGAAATGGCGTGCGGTGCGAAAGGTCAGATCGAACAGGGCAGGGATGGCGGACGGTGTTGGAAAGCGCGCATCGACGAACGGCGCCCCGGATTCGAAGTATGGGGATTTGAAGATGTGGTTGAAGAACGGGAAGACCGGATTGCCTGTCTGGACGAGAGCGCCGAGGTAGGGCGGCGCGCCGAAAAGCAGGATGAGAGCAACGATGGCGGCGAACAGGCGCAGCGCGCGGCGCCGCCGGAGCTCCAGGCCGAGCAGGATCAGCGTGGGCGCCAGATACGCAAGAGTCCCGTACTTGGCCGCCAGCGCCGCCCCGAGCAGCACGGCCGCCGTCAGCGCATCGCGCCTCTCCCCGTTTTCCTCGTAGCGCACCATCGCCGTGACGGCGCCCATCAGCATCGCGGCCCAAAAGTTCTCGATGAACATCGAGCCGGTCACCAACTGGACCATCGGACTCGATGCGAACAGCGCCGCCGAAAGGAGAGCGGGAGCGGCGGGCAGCACCCTCCTCGAGAGGCGAAACACCAGGAACGCCGCCGAGAGCAGCATGCCGAAACTGAACAGGCGCGCGGCAGCCTCGCCGCCCAGAATGTAGGCCGCCGTGAATCCCCAGTCGCCCGCCATCGGAAACACCGCCCAGGCGGTCTCCCGCACATCGAACGTCCATTGATGACGTGCGTGGATGGATGCCGGGATGGCCAGATGCATCGCCAATCCGTCGGCGCTCACTTCGGGGCCAAGCACCACGGCGAGATGCATCAGCAGCACGAAGCCAAGCACTGCCAGCGCCCAGCGGCCCTTCCGCTCGACATCTTCCGCTCTCCATAATTCCAGCAAGCGACTTCGCTGCAACACGAGGGGAACTGCAAAGGCAACTGCATAGACCACCGGATAGTTGACCGGCAGGAGCACTGCAAAGCCGATCAGTAACGAGTAAAAACTCAGGCCGACGAGAAGCGCCAGCACACCATCCATGCCGCACAGTCTCCCCACCGCCCACGCCGAGGCGAAAAGGAACAACACCGCCAGTGGCGCCTGCACGCCGGCCAGAATGGCGGTACTGATGAATGCCGCCGCGAGCGTCGCCCTGACAAACCATCGGGGTTTGAAGGACAGTACCGCCAGTGCCCATGCGCCGTAAGCGCCGCCGAACCATGCCAGCCGCACCAATCCCTCTGGCATCCAAACCTGCTGAGCGAAAAGCCGCTGCGAAGCCAGGCCGAAAAGGAACAGGACGAGCAGCGCGACGAAGACAGGCCAGAATAGGACTCGACGGATCATGCTTCGAACTTCCGGATGACCATGAGCCGTTGCGTGAACACCAGCGGCCAGAGGACTTTCTCGAATACCACCTCGCCATGACCGGACACCGCGTCCCGGATTTCGCCGGCACTCAACGGCCTCTCATCGGGGAAATGCCAGACGCCGAGAGCTTCACAGACGCCGCGCGCGACCCGGTAGAGCCAGGTCGGCGTGGGTGCGGAAATCAGGGCCAGTCCTCCGGGCCGCAAGAGGCGGAGATGTGCGCCGATCGCCTTCTTCGTACCCTCCCGGTTGAAATGCTCGATCAAGCCGACGCTGAAGACGGCATCGGCCTCGACGTCCAGGTTCAGGGCCATCACGTCTTGACGGTGCAGCTGCAACCGCGAGTCTTGCCCGGCGCGGCGGCGGAGCAACTCGAGACCGCATTCGCTGGTGTCCACCACGTGGTAGGCGTCGGGATGCAGAACACGGCAGACATCGTCGAAGAAACAACTGTTTCCGCCGCCCACTTCCACAACCGTTCGCAGCTTCCCGCCGCCAAAGCGCTTCAGCACGGACACTAGCGTCACCGTGGTGTATCTGCGCGTGATCCTTGCCGTGAAAGGCGTGTCGGTGTAGTAGCGGTTCCAATCGGTAGCGCGGGCGGCGTCCCCGCGGCGAAACACATACTCGCGCTGGATGACGAAATTCACCGGGAAGAGGATGGATTCGGCAATCATCTTGGCCGCCGCCACCGGCCACGCGCAGAGGGAACGGATGATTGCAATCAGCGCGTAGGAGGCGAAGCCGCTTGCCACGACCAGCAGCAGGTAACGGGGCAGCAGCTTGCCGTGCCGCTCATGGGAGAGGAACACTGCCCGCCGAGCCGCGGGGTAGTTGAAGAGAATGGCGCCCGCGCGGCCGGCGACCTGCGACGGCACAATGCCGCCGGTCGAGAAGAACGCCGCCAGGAAAATCAGGTTGTCGAGAACGGACGTGGCGAGCGAGAGGAGAGTGAAGCGGAGCAACACGAACCACACTCGCATGGAGTCGAACAGCGGATTGAAGTGAGAGGACGGATTGCCAGGCTCGTACAGGGTCCGTATATCCACTTCCTCTGTGGCGCAGCCGTGGTGCCTGGCTGCAATCAGCATGTCCAATTCGAACTCGTAGCCGGAAGAACCAATTTCCAGCAGGGGCTCGAGCAGCGAGCGAGGGATACCGCGAAGCCCTGTCTGCGTGTCCTTCAGATTGTGGCCCACCAGCCAGCGCACCAGCCGCCGCGTCATGATGTTACCGATCCGGTTGCGCCAGGGCACATCCCGGCCGAATCGACGGCTGCCAAGAACCAGACGATCGGGGAGTTCGGCCATCCTGGCGGCTACGCGTGCGATGTCGGCGGGATCGTGCTGCCCGTCGGCATCGGCGGTGACAACGCCTTCGATATCAGGACACACCGAAAGGACGTGCCGGATTCCGGTTTTGAGCGCCGCCCCTTTTCCCAGGTTTTCCGGATGCCGCAGCAAGTCGACTCCGGAGATCTTCGCGCAGGCCGAGAATGCCCCGTCATAGGACGCACCGCTGCCGTCATCGACGATCACGATGCGTTCGAAACGCATTTCGGCCAGCCGCTCCACCATCTGGGCAAGGGATTGCAGTGGTCGGAATGCGGGAATGACGATGGCGAGGGCCATATTCCGGACGGCAGTTGAGCAGTGTAGCACAGCGGCGCGGACCTGGCCCGTCTCCCGGAATCCGTCGTGTTAATCTGGTGCGATCATGGGCCTGGAACAGCGGACGCTATGGGGGCGCCTCGCCGCGGCGATCCCGGCACTGTGCTTCCTCATCATCGGCTGTGTCCTGATTCCGTACCCTGGTATCCAAAATGACGAGGCCCTGTTCGCTCCGGCCATCTGTGGTCAGCCCGGCATGGCGTACGAAGTGAGCCTGTTCGGAATCAGGATCCCGTTGATGGTGATGAGCTACGTGGGCGCGCTGAAGTCCTGGCTGTACGCGATCATCTTCGCGCTGTGGCCGCCCTCGGTCTGGTCGACGCGCGTTCCGGTTGTGCTCATCGGAGCTGTCACGGTCTGGCTCTTCTACCTCCTGCTAGCGAAGATTTCGGGCATTCGCGCCGCAGTGATCGGATCGGCAGTCCTGGCCACGGACTGTTTGTTTCTTCTCACGGCCTGCTTCGATTGGGGTCCGGTTGCGATTCAACACCTGCTGCTGGTGGCGTCGATGTTGCTTTTCGTGCGGTTTCACGAAAGCGACTCGACAAAGGCTCTCGCGGCGGGCGCGTTCTGCCTGGGTCTGGGCCTATGGGACAAGGCCATCTTCGTGTGGTCCGTCGTGGGCCTCGCGGCGGCCTGCCTTGCAGCTTGCCGGTCGGCCCTGGTCCGTCGATTCTCGCTCCGCCATGCGGGGATCGCCGCGGCGTCTCTTGTTCTGGGAACACTGCCGCTGCTCGTATACAACGTGGCGCACCCACTGCAAACGGTCAAGGAAAACGCCTCGCATGCCGGCCTCAACCTGGTCGGAAAATTGTCATATCTCGTCCATTCGCTGGATGGCTCCGCGCTGTTCGGCTACCTGGTTTCAGTGCCCGTGGGGGAATCCTTCTCCTTCCAGCACGCTCTGTTGCCGTGGGCCGTGGCTGCCTCTTTATTGGCTCTGCCGTTTCTCTGGCGGACAGCTGCAAGGCCCGCGATGTTGTTCGCGGTCGTGTTCATGGCGGTTGCGTGGTTCGCAATGATTTGTTTCGGAGGCGGAGGTTCGGTGCACCACACCGTGCTGTTGTGGCCCATGCCGCAGTTGCTTGTCGCGGTGACTCTCGTGGATGTCTCCGAGCGCGTGAAGCGATTTGGCAGGGCCGTGGCGGCGACCGCGGCCGTGCTGCTGGTTGCGTCGAACCTGCTGGTTCTCGGCCAGTACGGGAAGCAACTCTCCCGTAGAGAACTCACCACGGTGTGGACTGACGCGATCTATCCGCTTGCTGGCTATCTGGAGTCCGTGCGCGCATACCGGCAAGTCACCATGGATTGGGGAATCGTGAACAGCCTGTGCCTGCTCAGGAAATGCACTCTCCCATCCGCAATCGGTGCCGGCTACCTGTCCGGGGACAGCATCGAGGCTACCGGCCTCAAGGGCGTTACTGAAATGATGGCGGATGGGCGGAACATCTACATCTCCCATATCCCCGGCAACGAGGTCTTCGCGCGCGAGAATGAACGGTTCCGGACCATTGCCCGCGATAGCGGCTACCGGCGGGACATCCTGCGCGTCATTCACGACGGGCGAGGGCGGCCTGTCTTCGAGGTGTACCGGCTGCGCCCCGCGGACGGACCCGAGCGCTGATCCGGGTGATGGCGGCGGCGTGAATCTGCGAGAATGGTCGTTTCCCATGCAATCGTGGTCGCCGCGGTCCTGGCGTTCCAGGCCGGCCTTGCAACAACCCGCTTATCCCGACGCTCAGGCGTTCGCCGCGGTCGTGGACGAATTGGCGTCCATGCCGCCGCTGGTGACGGCGGGCGAAATCGACGCGCTGAAGGCACAACTGGCCGATGCCGCCGAGGGCCGCCGCTTCCTGCTGCAGGGCGGCGATTGCGCGGAGCGCTTCGGCGAGTGCGTGCCCGAACAGATCACCGACAAGCTGCGAATCCTGCTGCAGATGAGCGTCGTGCTGGTGCACGGCAGCAAGCGCCCGGTGATCCGGGTGGGGCGCATCGCCGGGCAGTACGCCAAGCCGCGCTCGGATGATTTCGAGACGCGCGACGGCGTCACGCTGCCCAGCTATCGGGGCGACATGGTGAACCGGCCGGAGTTCACCCTCGCCGGCCGGACCCCGGATCCGCAGTTGTTGTTGCGCGCCTATGGCCGGTCCGCCCTCGCGTTGAACTTCATCCGCGCGCTGGTCAAGGGCGGCTTCGCCGACCTGCACCATCCCGAGTATTGGGACCTTGAGTGGATGCGCCACTCGCCCCTGGCCGGAGAGTACCGCAAGATCCTCGCCGCCATTTCCGATTCGCTGCGCTTTTTTGAGAACGTGCTGGGGATCCACGCCGAAGAGGTTCACACGGTGGATTTCTTCACCAGCCACGAGGGGCTGCACCTGGACTACGAAGAGGCCCAGACCAAGCCCGCCACTGTCGGGCGTTACTACAACCTTTCAGCGCACTTTCCCTGGATCGGCATGCGCACGGCGGGCGTGGATGACGCCCACGTCGAATACTTCCGCGGCATTGCCAATCCCATCGGAGTGAAGATCGGGCCGTCGACCGACCCGGCGGCGCTGCAGCGGCTGATCGAGACCCTGGACCCGGCGTGCGAGCCCGGCCGCCTCACGCTGATCCATCGCTTCGGCGTCGACCGCATCGAAGACTGCCTGCCCGGCCTGATAGAAGCCGCGCGGGCGACGGGACATCGCGTCCTATGGTGTTCCGATCCCATGCACGGCAACACGCGGTTGACCGCCGACGGCGTCAAGACCAGAAGCTTCGCCGACATTCTCGCCGAGCTTGAGCGAGCTTTCGACATCCACGCGGCGTGCGGCAGCCGGCTGGGCGGCGTGCATTTCGAGCTGACCGGCGAAGATGTCACCGAGTGCACGGGCGGCGCGCGGGGCCTTTCGGAAGCCGACTTGGGCCGCGCCTACAAATCGGAAGTGGATCCCCGGCTCAACTATGAGCAGGCCCTCGAGATGGCGCTGCTCATGGCGCGCAAAATGAGCCAGCATTAGCCGGCCGGAGCGTCCCGCCCATAGCCGTGGATCGAAACCCCTCCGATGCGCACACATCTCTCGACTTGACAGTACTCGTTATAACGGATAACGTTAAAACATGGATGGGAAGCTGGCCAAGGAGATCTTTCAGACCAAGCCCTTTTCTTCGCGCGAGGAAGAGGCGTACTTGAACCTCGGCCGCACGTTCGAGTTCCTTCAAGCGCGCGTGGCGGGATTGCTGAAGCAGTACGAACTCACCCCGGTCCAGTACAATATGCTGCGTATCTTGCGCGGCGCCGGCTCCGAAGGGATCACCTGCAAACAGGCTTGCGAGCGAATGTTGTCACCCGATCCGGACATCACCCGCCTGCTCGACCGCATGGAGGCCCGTAAATGGCTGCGGCGTGAACGCAGCCAGGAGGACCGGCGGGTGGTGATGACTTGGATCACTCCCGGCGGGCTGGATTTGGTGAATCGCATCGATCAGCCGCTCGCGGACCTGCTGCGAACCACGATGGGCTTCATCGGCCAGATCCGGCTGAGGGAACTGATCGAAACGCTGGAGGCACTTCGTGAGAATCCGGCATAGGTTTTCCTGCATCGAATAATTGTTATCACAATTAACGTTGTAACATAAGGAGAAAAAATGAAACGATTCAATCGGATGCAGGTTCCGGCCGCCGCGGCGGGCCTGTTCCTCCTGGCCGGGTCCGTGCTCGGCCAATCAACCTACGGCATCGACACCGCGCACTCCTCGGCCCAGTTCAGCGTGCGCCACATGATGGTTTCGACGGTTCGCGGCCAGTTCGGCAAGGTCGCCGGCACCGTGGTCTACGACCCGGCCAACCCGTCCGCAACTCAGGTGGATGCCACCATGGATGCCGCTTCCATCAACACCAACAATGAGAAGCGCGACGCTCACCTGCGTTCGCCGGATTTCTTCGACGCGGCGAAATACCCCGCCCTCGCCTTCAAGAGCAAGCGTGCGTGGAAGGCGGACGGCGCGCTCCATCTGGAAGGCGCTCTCACCATGCACGGCGTCACCCGGGACGTGGTTCTGCGAATCGATGGACCCACGCCGGAAACCAGGGACCCGTGGGGCAACGTGCGCATCGGCGCCACCGCCACCACGAAGCTGAATCGCAAGGACTGGGGCCTCACCTGGAACAAGGCGCTCGAATCCGGCGGCGTGCTGGTAGGGGAGGAGATCTCCATCACCATCGACGTCGAAGCCGTGAAGCAGAAACCCGCCGCGCGCTAAGCGGCGGGTCTTCGATCAGGCGGCGAGCACTCCGGTGCGCTTCCAGTTGGCGATCCGTGTGAAATGGTACTGGAAATAGAAAAGCGCGAAGAAGAACGTCATCACGGGGCTCAACTGCAATCCGATGGGCTCCACGGTGTTGTAGTAATTGAGCAGCGAGCGGCGCATGCCGAACACGCCCAGGAGGCCGAAAACCGCGGACAGCACGCACACAACGAGGTATATCAGGAAGATAACGGGGAGGACCATTCCCACTCCCTCGCTACCCATGGCCGCCGCGGTTCCGCCCATCCCGATTCCAACCGCGGCCATCACGATCCAGCCTCCGATCGCCACCAGGAAGCTGACAACAAACATCATGATGGACTTGTTGTTGGGATCGAGTTTCTTGACGAAAGATGCCTCGACAAACAGCCAGACCAAGCCGAAGATGCCGCACAAGGCGGTGATTACCAGCACCAGCGCCCAGTGCAAGGAAGGCGGCATGGGACCACCGGCGGGCGCGGAGGAGAAACTCGCCGGAGCCGCCGAAGGCGGTTGCGCGAAAACCGGGGACGGCGCCTGATAACCGGGCGCGGGTGCAGGAGCGGGTGCCGGCGCGGGCGCGCCGCCCAGGATTTGGGAAACCGGCACCCATGCCGGCATGCCCTCCGCCCACGCCATGTCGCTCGGAAGAACATTGCCGCTGGCGACAAACTGCTTCAACTCCTCGACGCTGTATGGACCGTATTGCTGTCCACCGCGGTGGATCAAGTACTTCATAGCGTCCACGCCTCCCTGGGTAGCATAAAAGGATCGCCGGATCTCGAAAGCCGGCTGGTAGACGAGCATACTCTATGCGTTTCAGCCGGCGCAACCGATGCCGGGCGGCTGATACGCTGAATACACGATGAAGACGACGCTCCTCGGTTTCGCTCTGCTGCCGGCTCTCAGTCTTGCGCAACCCGCGGATCCCGTTCGCGGCTATCTGGAACGGCTCGCGCTTGATCAACTGGCGCAAAGAGACGCCGCCGTCGCGAAGCTCTCGACGCGCGCGCAGTGGGATGGACGCCGCGCGTACGTGCGCGAGACATTCCTGAAGATGATGGGCGGGCTGCCCGCCGGGCGTGCGCCGCTGAACATCCGCCGGACGGGCGTCCTCGACCGCGGCACGTACCGTGTCGACAAGATCATCTTTGAAAGCCTTCCCGGAATGTACGTCACCGGGAATCTCTACATCCCGCAAACAGGCAAACCGCCCTACCCCGCCGTGCTGCAGCCGACGGGACACAGCACTACCGCGAAAAACAGGGCCTTTTATCAGACGTTGGCCATTGGGCTGGCGAAGCAGGGCTTCGTGGTGCTGACCTACGATCCGCTCGGCCAGGGCGAGCGCCGGGTGTTCTATGACGCAGACCTGGAAGACTCGAAAGTCGGTTCCGCGACCATGGAGCATTCGATGATCGGGCTGCGTGCGCTGCTGGCAGGCGAAAGCGTGGCTCGCTACATGGTGTGGGATGCCATGCGCGCGCTGGACGTGCTGGAGGCGACGCCCGAAGTGGACCGCAGCCGTCTCGGCGTCACCGGTTGCTCAGGCGGCGGCACCATGAGCGTGTACCTTGCGGCGCTCGACAGCCGCGTGAAAGCCGCGGCGCCGTCCTGCTACGTCACCGGTTGGGAGCAACAAATCCCGGGCACGGGACCACAGGATGCCGAGCAGCAGTTCCCGGATCAAATGAAGGCAGGAATCGACCATGTCGACCTGGTCGCCCTGGCCGCGCCCATGCCCTACCTGATCTGCTCGACCGACCAGGATTTCTTTCCTGTCGAAGGCGCGCGCAGGACTTTTGAAGCCGCGCGGCGCATCTGGCGGATTTACCGAGCCGCCGATCGAATCGAATGGTTTCACGAACCCGGCCCGCATGGAGTGTACAAGGCGGGCCGCGAGCGCATCTACGCGTGGATGCGGCGCTGGCTGGGCCGGGAGAGCGGCGACTTACGAGTTGAGGAGCCGCTTATCGAGACAGAACCAGAGGAGTCGCTCAACTGCACGCCGACGGGACAACTGGCGACGTCGCTCAAAGGCGAGACGGCGAGCTCCGTCAACAGCCGCCGCTTCGCCGCGATCCCGGCCGGGCGCGGGAATCCTCGCGACAAGGTTCTTCGGCTTACGCGCTATGCGAGCGCCGATGTGCCCATGCACCTGCAGTCGCTTGGGAGCACCGAGGCCGAAGGCTATCGCGTGGAACGATTGACATTCGACACTGACCGGAACCTGACCGTCGCCGCGCTGCTAATCACCCCTACTACCGCGCCCTCGCGAGCCGCCATTTACGTGAGCCAGTCCGGCAAGGAATCGGGCGGCAAACCGCAGGCCGACGCGATCGAGTTTGCGCGGCGGGGGTACGCCGTGCTGGCGCTGGACGTCTCGGGCACCGGCGAACTCGCGCAGAAGAGCAGGGGATATGCCGACCAGTGGTTCGGCCAGGAACGCATTGCCTGGCTGGCGCTCATGACGGGACGGCCGCTGGTTTCGCTACAGATGCGCGACATCACGCGTGGACTCGACGTGCTCGCAGCCAGAGGCTTCCGCCCTTCCGCGGGCGTCCTCGGTGTGGCACGCGGCCCGGTTTCGGCGGCTCTGCTGCACGCCGCCGCGATTGACTCGCGCATCGGCCAGCTCATTCTGGAAGACATGCCGTGCTCTTACACGGCCATCGCCACCGCGCCGATCCATCACAGGATTTTCGAGATGGTGGTCCCGGGAGTGCTCGGGCAGTACGACCTGCCGGACCTGGTGGCGTCGCTGGCGCCGCGTCCTGTCACGCTGCTCAACCTGCGGTCGCCAACCGGCGCGAGCCTTCTCGACAAGGATCGGCTCGCAGAATACCGCACTGCGATCGAAGCGTATGCAGCCTCCGGCAAGCCCCAGGCTCTCGCCATTCGCGTGCGGCGCGAAGAGGAGCCGCTGCCTCAGCCTGCGTATTGACCAATGACGATGATGGCGACGGGCGTGTCGCCGATCTTGGCGTGCAGCACCCAGTCCTCGCCGGTTTGGGTGAGACCCGTTGCGCTGCCCGCGTCTTTACGCAGGCTCAGCGAGAGCGGATGCGGCGCTCCGGCGGCCTTCCGCGCAAGTTCCATCAACTTGTCAAAGCCCGGCGCGGCGTCCACGCCGGGATCGTCGGCCAGGTTCAGCAGGATCAGGAAGTCGCGTTGCGGCGCGACTCCCTGGTGGTCGCCGTTGACCGGGTACAGGCTGTATCGAAGTGTGTAGATACCCGGCTTAATCTGAAAGCCGCGGCGGTCGCTGGATTCGGCTGTGTACCGCACCACGCCTAGCAGCGCGCCATGCGGGATCATAGGCAGCGACACGTTCGGCTCGGTCGAAGCGGGACCACCAGGCAAAGTGGCCCGCATCCAGATCTCAAACTGGGCCGCGCCGTCCGGACCGAGGATCTTGGTGCCACTCTTTTCGAGCGCGTTGCGCACCGCCTCCGGCACTTCGGCCGGTGCAGCGGCGCCGGGCGCGGTCTTGTAATCGGCCGCCAACAACGCCGTCCCCAGGGCGAGAATCACGGCAAATGCGCGCATAGCCGGCTACTCCTTTCCCAGGTACTGATGTCAGTGTGCGAGCGCGGGCACGAGAACGGCGTCCAAGGCCTCATCCGTCATCGTCGCGACGTGCACGTCCTTGTGCAGGCTCCAACGTTCGATGTGTTCAGCCGAGGCGCCGGGATCGACCTTCTGCATCGGCCCCAGGGTTTCAATCTCGAGCATCACGTCGTTCACGAAAGATTCGACCGAACAGCCGAAGTCCGGGTAAGTCCTGGTGGGATCGGCCGTGGTCTGCTTCACGAACAGGTCGCTGCCCAGCAGGTAAGCGCCCCAGCTGTGCTTGTTGAACAACCCGATCTTCTGCGGCGCACTCACGCCGGAATCCTGCCGGAGCGCCATGTACTTCTTGGTGAACGTCCAACGCTTGTCGGAAAAATCCGTATAGGCCCACATCACCAGCGGGTTGGTGGGCAGCAGCATCTCGGGATGCTTGCCGCGCGGCGGGAAGCCGAAGATGGCGGTCCCGTTCGGCGCCATCATGCTGAGCGTCCAGGGCGCGAATTCGATGGTCCAGGCGTTGTGGTTCTTCACGCGGTGGATCAGTTCGACATTGGAGCCCGACGCCGCCATACGGATCACCATCTGCTTCTGAACCCCGGTGGAAGGTTCCACGGGTTCGGTGGCGGTGAGCACGTCGCCTTCGATCTCAATCTTCACCGGCACGTTTTCCGGCGCCCACGAAGTGGCCAGCGTTTCCGGCGCCACCCAGATGCGGTGGCCGCCGCGAAGCTGAAACTCCTTTTCGCCCGACTTGCCAAGCTGGTCGGCGTACTCTTTCAGAAGGTTTTGCCCGCCGATGAAGGCGTAGCGCATTACGCGCGGGCCGACGTCGCTCGTGACGATCAACTCCACCTCGCCATTCGAGATGCGGTAGCAATTCGGCCACCCTTTCCAGGCGGTCTTCTCAATTCTTACGGCTGCGGATACGGTCATGGTAAGAGCCAGTGCGATGGATAGGATCTTGCACATTGTACCGCTATTATGGCTCAAACTTGGGTTTTCGTGGGCCTCAGATGGTCGTAACCGCCCGGCGCGAGCGGGCGGCCGAAGAACGCCACCGCGCCGGCCTTTCCCTTCTCCATGGTGCCCACTCGTGTGAGCGGCAAGCCCTTCGATCGAGCGGGAGGCTCCACTCCGGCGGGAAGCGTGAACAGCAACTCGTAGTCCTCGCCGCCGTTGAGCGCCTGGTCGAGCGTGGCTCCGCGCGCCACTGGTAGCGGGCGGTCCAGGCGCGCTTTGAGACCGGAGGCCTTGGCCAGCCGGTGCAGGTCGATGGACAAGCCGTCGCTCAAGTCCATGGCCGCGGTGGCCTTCAGGCGGGAGCGCAGACAGCGGCCCAATTCGAGGCGAGGTTCGGGATAGAGATGCCGGCGCCAAGCCGCGCCGTGGCCGGTCTCGAAGCCCAGCGCCGATCCGCCCAACTCGCCGGAGACCCAGATCGAATCACCCGCACGTGCACCGTCGCGCCGCATTGCCGTGCCGTGCGGGACCACTCCTCCCGCCACCATGTCGCAACAGACGCGCCCGGCGTGTCCCAAATCTCCGCCTGCGAGCACCGCGCCGCTGCGGCGAACGAGGCGCAGCAACCCGCCGTAGAACTTGTCCAGCCAGCGGCGGTCCGTCCAGCCCGCCAGCGCGAGCGACACCAGCACGAAGCGCGGCGTGCCGCCCATGGCGGCGATATCGCTGAGAGCGCGCGCCGCCGCGCGCCATCCCACGGCGTCCGGCGGGTGCGTCGAAGCGCGGAAGTGGATGTCCTCGATCACCATGTCGGTGGTTAGAAGAAGATCTTCCCGCGCGCCGGGCGACTGGTAGATGGCGCAGTCGTCCCCAATGCCCAACTTCACGCCTTTGCCGCGCGCGTCCGCGGCAAGTCTGCGAATCCGTTCAACCGCTTCCAGTTCGTTCATCGCACGATGGTGGCCGCCCGCAGCTTCTCCAACTCCCGGCGCGCGATGGCGGCCCAGGAACTCGCCGGATCCAGCCGCAGGTACGCGCTCCAATGCTGCAGCGCCTTCATGGTTTCGCCGTGCGCCTGATAGAGCAGCGCGAGGTTGTAGTGGGCGTCGGCGTACCGCGCGTCCAACCGCAGCGCGGCCTGGTAGTGGAACGCGGCCTGGACAAAATCGTTCTGCTCGTCGTACAGGTTTCCCAGGTTGAAATGCGCCAGCGCGTAATCGGGATTGACTTCCAGCGCCTTGCGGTAATACTCGGCGGAAGCCTGATACTGGCGCGCGTAGAAGTGCAGCGTGCCAAGATTCACCATGGCCGCCGAAAACGTGGGATCCAGTTCGATGGCTTTTATGTACGAGAGGCGGACCTCCTCGAACGGCGTGCCCACCGACTCCTGTTCCAGTCCCTTCTGAAACCAGCATTCGGCTTCGCACTTGCGGGCGGCTTCCTCGTCCTTGTCCGGTTTCTTCTTCTCCGGGAAAGCCAGCAGCTTGTCGAGTTCCTCGCGGTCGAAGTCGAGCAGCAGTTGACCCGAGATGGCCTCCATGCGCTGCTCGCCGACCTGCACGTTGATGTGCCCGCCTTCGGAGTAGATCCTGAGTTCGGTGAGAGGATCGGAGGACTCGCCCAGCTTGTTCTTGAGCGCCGCGATGGCTTTGCGGATGCGCGCCGGGGGCACCTTGTTACGGCGCAGGCTGGAAACCGTGCGCAGCGCGATGAGGTCATGGAACGAATAGCTGTCCCCGTCCGGCACCAGGCGTTGTGCTCGCCAGCTCTTCAGTTGACGGCTCGACAGCCCGAGCAGGCGGCGGACTTCGTCGGCAGTATAGCGCTCCTTAGGCACGGCACCGGGCACGCGAAGATTTTAGCACGCCGCGAAATTCCGATACTCAATTCCTACTTGTAATTCACCTCGCGCGAGCTCCAGTTGTTGTAGTAGAAGTACGCTTGATCGAGCCCCGTGATGCTCACTTTCGATTGGCCCGGCAGCGGCTGGCTCCCCACTGCCAGGTACGTCCCCGTGGTCGAGTCGTTTGCCGGCAGCCCCAGCAGCACGTAAGGGGGTATGGTGAACTCGCCCTTGTCGGCACGTTCGGCGCAAAAGAACTTCGCTTTCACGTCGTTGGCGGTGTCCACGCTGGTTCCGGTGATGGTCACGAAATCGCGGTCTGCATCACCGCCGGTCCAGGTGACGCGGTAGCCATTGAAACGCGTCACGTCGATGCGAGTGGATGGGATGTTGGTCCACATCACCGGAGACCGCAGTTCCTGTCTCACGCTGAACGCGCCCACGCCGGTCCCTCCGAAGCCGTTGTCCACGTGATATGTGCCATTGAACAGGAACTGCGGCAGGGGGACCGAGCCCGTCTCGCCGCCCACGTAAGAGAAGTAGCTTCCTTCAGCTATTGCGCTGACCTGCTTCGTAATGCCGTTCGGATTCTTCACGTTGAGGACCGCGCCCGCATCGAGCGATTCGGGCTGGTATAACACCAATGAAGACGCGCTCGCTCGCAGCATGTCCACCACGCAGGAGCCGAATCCCGTGAACCGGGTGGGCGCATTGTACCGGATAGCGGGATCAGTCTGGAAGCGGCCCAAATTCGCCGCCACGGTTTCGCTGGTCTGGGCTGGGTCGACGGTAGGTGAGGTGAAGATCCCGTGCCGGTTGAGCTCGATCCACCCTGCGGTCAACTTCCCACCCGTGCTCATCCGCTTGTAGTCGTCCGCGGTGAAGCCGGAAGGATCCTCGCAAAAGTTGCTGGACTTGGAGATAGACATGGTGGTCGTATTGCTCACGCCCTGTCCACTCCGCACAACGACCGGCACATAGCAACCCGCCACTTCCTCCGGAACATAAAAGTAGATCTCGTCCACTCCCGCGCAGCAACCGGAACGTCCCCAGTAGTACACAGTGGCGGGCTTGCCTCCCACGTAGACTTCGATCGGGGTGCTCATGTTTCCCGGCAGCGGCCCTGCCGCTTCGTCGCCCGGCACCGTTCCAAGGCCGCTTCCCCACAACGAGACCAATTCCATCGGATGCGCCGCCTCGAGCAGGGTGTTCACCGGCCGCCCGGCGCCGCGCACGATTTGTACCACCGCAGGCCCGTTGCCTTGTGAATTCAGCGTGAAGATTCCGAAGGCGGCCGGCACGACGTGGATGGGCGCCGGCAGACCTACCTGGCCTGCATACGTCACTGTGATGGTGCCGTCGCCCGTCGGCGTATTCGAAGGCAGGATGGCCGCCAGTTGCGTCGCCGATGTGTAGGCCATGATGGCGTCGACCGTCACACCCTGCACGATCACCTGGAGCGAGGTCCCCACCAGGTCCTTCGTCAGGGGCCAGTTTTGGGCCTGGTACATGCCGCGCGGTCCCATGTTGCGGCCGAACACCACGAACATGGAACCTTGCGCTACACCGAACGCGGGAAAACCCGGA
>CAZLOS010000008.1:0-94929 GCA_964561215.1 uncultured Solibacteraceae bacterium
ACCTTCGGCTACGACGTGAGAATGACGGCGCCGCCGCTGCCCGTGCCCGGCGAGTACAAATTCATCTGAAAGTAGCGCTTGCCACGCGGATGGAGTTGATGGCATATGGATGGTATGCCATCAACTTCCAGCGTCCGTCCGTACCACTGGCTGGCCATTTACTACGACCTGTTCTGCGCCGGCCTGATCCCCTGGATGGCCGGCGCGCGGGAACACATACTCGGCGGGCTCATGGAAAAAATCGAGTCCGCCTGCGACCTTGCCTGCGGAACCGGCACCCTGGCCGTCGAGTTTGCGCAAAAAGGGATCAAGACGTACGCTGTGGATCTTTCCCCCGGGATGTGCAGGCTGGCACGCGCGAAAGCCCGCAAGATCGAGGCAAAAGTGCGCGTTGTGCACGCCGACATGCGCAGCTTCGAGCTGCCCGAGCGGGTGGACCTGGTGACATGCCAGTTCGACGCGTTGAACCACATCCCGGGCAAGGCGGAACTGACCCAGGTTGCGAAGTCCGTGGCGCGCGCGCTGCGGCCGGGCGGTCATTTCTGGTTCGACGTGAACACCCGGCTGGCGTTCAAAGAGACCTGGGTCCATACGTGGTGGCGGGAATGGCCCGGCGTCGTGATCGTCATGCGCAACGGCAATGACAGCGAGCACGATCACGCTTGGTGCGATGTCGAATGGTTCATCCGCGAGGGAGAACTCTGGCGCCGGCACCACGAGCGTGTTGAAGAAGTGTGCTGGAGCGGCGCGGAGATCCGTCGCGCGCTGCGTGACGCCGGCTTCGACCGCATCCGTGCCTGGGACGCCGGCCAGTTTCTGAGAAACGACCCGTTCGTCAGGTCCGGCCATCGCACCTTCTACCTGGCCCGCAAAACGGAGGACTCAGTTTCCCGGGGCTAGGTCAGCGGCACCGGTCGCTTGATCAGGTGCAGGACGTTGCCCTCGGGGTCCTGGAAGAAGACTACCTGGTTGCCGCCGCGTATGGCCGGCTCGCTCAGGAAATTGACGCCGGATGCCTTGATGTTCCGGTAATCGGCATCGAAGTCGTTCGTGATGAGTGCCAGGTGGCGCAGGCCGGAATCCTTCATCTTGACCGGCTGCAGGCCGCTCTCGGCGTGGATGATCTCGATGCGCGAATGGTCCTTGGCCACGATGAAATAGTTGCGCGTGGCCGGGTTGTGATCTTCCACCGTGAAGCCCAGATACTTCACATACCATGCCGCCAGACTATCGGGGTCCGGAGACGCTATCGCCGAATGCTCTATCCCTTGGATCATACCCAAGGATTCTATCAGTATTTCGAAAAGTCGAAGTCTTCGAGTTTGCCTTCGAAGAAGATGAGCTTGCCGTGGATCGAGGCCGCCTCGCCCGGAGCGAGGTCCTTGAATTTCGGATCGGCGTGTACGCAGGGGTGATTCGGGTTGGCCACCATCGAGATGGTATCGGTGTGCCAGGTCATGGCCATCAGCCGGGGCGCCTGGCGGGAAACCACCACCGCCACCGGCAGGTCCGCTACCGGCCGGCCCGAAGTCCTCCATCCGACGCGATACGGCCCTGCCGCGCCTTCCGGAATTGGAGCCGAAAGCGGCAGCCATCCGGTCTTGGCGAGATGCACGTATTTGTTCGAGTTGGTGTAGTCGGCGAACTCGCGTATGGCGCGGAGGAAGGCGCAGGTCTGCAATGTGATGTTCTTCAGGGGCTCTCTCGTGCCGTTGCCGAGGTGTAATTCGAGCGCCACCACCGCGTCGCTCTTCCTGATGACGTTGCCGCCGAAACTGATGCCGTTCGGCAATTTGCGCTCGAAGGAAATGCCGTCCTCTGCGCGCTGCCAGGCAACCGGCGGGAGATCATGGAAGACGGTCGGAAAAGGGGGATTGACGTGGCTGAGAAACAGCAATCCCTGGCTGGTGAAGATTGCCTCCGGGAAATCCAGCCAGACGTAGTCCTGGCCCGGCCAGGGCGGGCTGATCCAGGCGATGTGTTCCCAGGGGTAATGCGGGCGCCAGGCCCCGGGCAGAATACGGATCCCCTTGACGTGGGTTTCGTACGTGCCTTGCGGCGATCCGGGGGCCGCCGCAAGCAGGACTACCATCGGCAGAAATCCTCTCCGCGAGGTTCTGTACATACTGAAACGCCGGCCCCTGCGTTTACAGATACTACTTCTTCTTCTCCACGACCTTGAGACCCTTCAGAGTCTTCTTTTCCTTGTAGTACTTGCCGTTGTCGTTCAACTCCTTCGAGCCTGCCTTCACGTGACAGAACGTGCAGGGTTTGTTCTCTTTCTTGGTGAACTCAGGCTTGGCGTAGGAAGTTGCCGTTAGCGCCAGAAAACCGAGAGCGAGTACGGCTCCCGGAAGAACCAGCTTGAGCATCCTCATATTCTCTCCTTGAGAAAGTAACAACCGCGTACTTAGTCTATTACAACAGCGGTCACTTGCGGCGCAACTGTTTATTGCTCAAGTTCACGTAGAACATCGAGGAGGACCGTGCCCACCACCTGGAAACTATCGGCGCTGAGCTTGTCGGTGGTGTCCTTCTCCGTGTGCCAGTAGGAATTCGACGGACCGTAGTCGAAATCGATCAGGTTCAGTGCATTCACACCAAGACGCACGAAAGCGGCGTGGTCGTCCTCGACAAGGGAACCCTCGTTGAGGAAGTGACTGCCGTAACCTCTCCGGCGCGCGGCGCTCCACACACGCGCGCGCAGGCCGGGCGAAGAATACCCCTCTCTCAGGATGCCGAGATCCCGGTCTCCGATCATGTCCACGTTGATGAGCGCCTTGATGCGGCCGAGCGTGCCGTCGGCGTTCCAACGCGCGGCCAGGTGCCTGCTGCCATAGACTCCATCGGTTTCGGACCATTGCGCGATGGCCTCCTCGCCGTCGAACCACACCAGGTACACATCGTGTTGGCGGGGTTGGCCGGCGAGCACGCGAGCCATTTCCAGCAGGAAACCGGTGGAAGCGCCTCCATCGTTGGCTCCCACGAAGTTGATCCCGGGCATCACCTTGGTGTCGTAGTGGCCCGTGAAAACGATGGCCTGAGTCGAACGGCCAGCGAACCGCGCAATGATGTTGGACATCCGGATGGGGCCGAGCGGCGTCGAAGCGGTGAACGTATCGTCCCACACCTGGCAGCCGCGCTTAGCCAGTTCCGCGCGCAGGTACGCCTGCTGTTTGTGCATGGCGGGAGAGTCAGGAGTGCGCTGGCCAAACGCCACCACGCGGCGAGTGTATTCGAGCGCCGATTGGCCGCTGAAGTCGGCTCCGGCGGCCAATGCAGCCGCTGCCAGGGAAGTCAGGATCGCTTGTATGCCGTACATATGTAACCGAGAGTGAAGTCGCGCCGCCGGTCGAGCCGGTCGAGCAGTGGGGCGAGAAGCGCGGGAGGCGCCAGGAATAACGCCGCCAGCGGGAACAGGATTCCGGGGAAAAACTGCAAGCCGTTGAGGAGCCGCCGGGAGATCAGGCGAAAGTAGCCCCCGACGGGGCGAATTTCGCACCGCTCGAAACCGGCCTGTTCGAGCAGCCAGGCGCATCCGAAACGGGTGTAGCGAAAGTAGTCGTGGGGCGCCTGGTGCACTTCCCATTCCTGCGGTAGGACGAGCAGCAGCCGGCCGCCGGGTTCGAGCGCGCGCGCGATTTCGAGCAGCACGCCGGCCGGTTCGCGCACATGCTCGAGGGTGACAATGTTCAGGCAGGCGTCGAAGACACCGCCGCGAAAAGGAAGAGCGGACAGATCCCCGATCACATCCAGTTGGCGATAATTCCAGTTCGCGTCGCCGATGCCCAGGTCGAATCCCACGTACTGCTGCCTGGAGAAGTGGCTACGGTAGGCGCCTTCGCCGGCTCCCGCGTCCAGCACCCGCACGCTTGGGGAGAGCGCGGCAGCGAAGCTCCGTACCGCTTCCTCGGTTTCCTGCTCGAAATAGAAGAGATACCGGCGCAGAAAGCCGGGCAGCACACGCTGTATGCGGCGGTAGATCATGATTTCTTGCGCGCTTCCACCATTATGGTGGAGCCGGCGTGGCAGGCGGCCTCGAGCATCGCAAACGGCAGGCAGGCCGCGGTCAGGCCGCAGTACACAAGGTCCTTGAACAGCCGCCTGTTCGGGGTTTCCGGAATACGGCGAATGCGGCGCGCCATGGGGTCGAGCGACGGCGCCAGGCTGGTTGCCATTCCCGCGGGGTTGTCGCGCAAGGAGAAGTACTTGGTCCGCACCACTTCGAAGCCGCATTGATCGAGCAGGACTTCCAACTCCCTGGGACGGAAGGTGAGCAGGTGGCGCGGAACATCCAATCCGATCCAGTTCTCACCGAGCAGCAGGAACTGCCAGCACTGCGCGTTGGGGACTTGCACGACGAGGCGCCCGTCCGGCTTGAGCAGTTCGTGCGCGGATTGGAGGTAGGCTGCGGGTTCGTAAAGGTGCTCGAGCACATGGAACATGGTGACCACGGCGAAACTGCCTGGCGCGAAAGGCGCTCGCGAAAGGCTACAGCACACGGCCGGCACCCTATTGTTTGTCCAGGCGACCGCGGCGGCTTGCAGACAGAAGTCGAGGCCGAAGACCGGCAGGCCTTTCTCGGCCATGAGGCGCAAGAACAGCCCGCCCCCGCAGCCGACATCCAGGATGGGGCCTTTCTCCGCGCATCCGCTCAGAGCCTGTCCGACAAAGCGCGTGTGATCGCACAGCACCGTCCGGCGGTAACGCTCCACCCATTTCCCGGCGGCTTCCATCTCGGGAACGTACCAGTAGTTGTCCGGATAGTATTGCCGCAGTTCGGTGGGCTCGGGCCATGGCTGGAGCCGGAGCAGGCGGCAGCGGCGGCATTCGACGATGGAAAAGACTTTCGTTGTACTGCGGTACAGGCGGTCGGTAGCGGTGAACAGCGTCCGCGATTCAGCGTCGCCGCAGGCCGGGCAAACGCTCGCCTTCTCCGGCGCCGGCCCTTTGAGCGTGTTGTTCAACGCTTGACTCACTCGATCACCTCATTCCACGAACGCCCGTACCGGCGGGCAGTTCTCCAAAACCAGGCGCCGTACCTGGGCCGGAGCAAGCCGCCGGAACCGCTTGACCTGGCTGCGCTTGGCCAGGATCCTCGGCAGCAGGAGCAACGCCTGCCAGTCGCCCCGCACAAACGCGGTGGCCAGCCGCGCCTTGCCTGCCGCTCCGGTGAAGCGCGCCGCGTCGCCGCGTCCCGCCAGTGCGGCGCGCAGGCCGGCCAGCAACCGCACCGTGTAGTAGAAACCGTTGAGCCAGAGCAGGCTCCACGGGAAAAGCTTGGCGGCCAAGAGCACGCGGTTGCGCTCGATCAATTCCATGCGGCGCGCCGATTCAATACCCAAGCTCGATCCGCGCCGGTGCCGGACCACGGCCTTGGGTTCATACAAGCACGTCCAGCCCGCGATCCGTCCGCGCAAGCCCAATTCGGCATCGTCGCCGTAAGCGAAGAAATCCTCGTCGAAGCCACCAATCTCGTCCAGCATCGCGCGGCGGTACATCGCGGCGCAACCGTCCGGCCACAGAACTTCTTCCCGGCGATCGTAGCGGCCGTCGTCCGGCTCGCCGGTCCCGCGGCCGCGGTTCTGGCCATCGGGGTAGATCAGATGCCCCGCCTTGTCGATCCTTCCGGGATCGTCGTAAGAAAGAATCTTGGATGCCGCCATGCCTACCCGCGGCCGCTCATCAAAGCAGGCGCGCAGAGCCATGAGCCATTCCGGATCGGCCTCCGCGTCGTTGTTGAGCAGGGCGATGAAGGCGCCGCGTGCCTCCGCGATTCCCTGATTGTTGGCGGCGCAGAAGCCAAGATTCACGGTATTGCGGATCAATCTCAACCGGAGACGCCCGGGGCGGACAAATACCTCCTCCACCATCTCCGCTGAGCCGTCCCGCGAACCGTTGTCTACCACAATGACTTCGAAGTGAACGCCGCGTTGGCGCTCCAGCGATTCAAGGCAGGATCTCAACAGATCCTTGCGATTCCAGTTGAGCACAACCACCGAAATGTCCGATGCGCTGTTGCTCACTGCCTGTAGTATTATAGCGTCAGGGAAGTACAGTACTAACGATGGAATCGGCAGGCGAGCGACTGCGAAGGGTGCGGCTCGAGCGAGGACTGGATCTTCGCGCCATTGCAGGCGAGTTGCGCATCAGCGCGCGCTACCTGGAAGCTATTGAAAACGGGGATCTTAAGTCCCTGCCAGGCGGATTCTTCTCCAAGAGTTTCTACCGCCAGTACGGCACCTACCTGGATGTGTGCGATCAGCAGTTCGATGCCGCGGTGGATAGCCTTTTCATCAGCGAGGAGGCGGTGCCCCTGGGCGCGAACAGCCCCTTGGAGAGCGCCCCCGGCATTGCGCCCATGCCTACCGCCTCGAAGCGAGGGCGGGCGCGCAAGCCATTGATTTCGCTGGCCGTGCTGCTGGTGGTGGTGGCTGCCTGCTCCGGGATGTTCGCCCTTTGGCAGCGGTTGCAGCAAGCCAATCCCATCGAACAGGCTGTTCGCGCCAAACCCGCGGCGCCCGCGGCGAACGCGCCGCAGGTAGCGCCGGCCGTACAGGTCGTGAACGCGGTTCCGGCGTCCTCCACGTCTGAACCGGCCACACCAGCTTCCGCCGTGCCCAGCGGCGTGGTGCTCAACTTGTCGGCTACCGAACAGGTGTGGATTTCGGTGACTTCGGAGGGTAAGGTCCTTTTCAGCGGTGTGTTGGAACCGAGCCAGAGTAAGGCGCTCGATACGGGCGAGAACGCGCGGATACTCATCGGCAACGCCGGCGGCTTGGACGTGCAATGGAAAGGCCGCTCGCTCGGCCCGATTGGACCGCGCGGCCAGGTGCGGATTCTGGTGTTGAAGCCGGAAGGCTTTGAGATCCTGCCGCCAAAGAAGGACGCGCAGCCGAAGCTCTAGCTCGCCGCGGTTTTTTCCGCTTCCCGCAGCTTTCGCCGTTCCGCCACTTTACGGAGTCGGCGTTCCCTTTCCAGGCGGAAGAGTTCCTGCCGGCGGCGGCGTTTCACGCGGACGTCCACTGTCCGCCAGAACTTCCGGAAGTAGTCGATGGCGGAGATGAAACTGAAAGCCACTACGGCCCACATGGAAAGCACGCCGGCCGTTCGCAGATTCTCCCAGCGAATGCTCAGGATGACCACGGAAACCGCCAGCACCTGCATGATCATCTTCGTTTTGCCGAGTTCGCTGGCCTTGATGGTATAGCCTTCCGCGGCGGCGATGCTGCGCAGGCCCGAAACCGCGAACTCGCGGCCCACGATCAGGATGACCATCCAGGCGGGAACGCGCTGCATTTCCACCAGCGACACGAGAGCGGCAGAAACGAGGAGCTTATCAGCGATCGGATCGAGCAGCGTACCCACGGTGGTCACCTGGCGCCACCGCCGGGCGAGGTATCCGTCCAGCAGATCCGTGACGGCGGCGGCCAGGAAAATGGCCAGTGCGAGCAGGTCGTTGCTCACGGTGAACGTACCCAAATCCAAGCTGCGCTTGTCGGCCACCAGCACAGCCACCAGCAGGGGCACGAAGAAGATCCGCAGAATAGTAAGTAGATTCGGGAGATTCATCCGCTAGAACAAATATAAAACACCCGGGCCCTCGCGGGATCGCCTTGGACAACTTTGCGCGACCGGAAGAGCGCTACTGGCCGGGATCCTGCACATATTCGCGGAGCCGGCGGAGCAGCGACTCGGCCACCTCCGCTTCCACCAGGCAGCCGTCTTCGGTGTAAACCAGCGAGGTCACCTTGGCCTGCCGGTGCAGCAGATCCACTGCCGCCATCGCGGCCATCGGAATCCGAAAACGTACAGAGCAGACCGGGTCCGCGGGAAGAATCTCATCGAGCGTGGCGAGCAATTGATCGCATCCTTCTCCGGACCGCGCGGAGATAGCTGCCGTGCGCGCCTGAAAATCGCTGCCGACGCCCTCTATCAGCCGCCGGCAGACTGATTCCCGGTCTTCGGCGGTCCCTCCCACGAGATCGAACTTGTTGAACGCCACCATGTGGGGTTTGGCGCTGGCGCCGATTTCTTCGAGCACTTTCAACACGTGCGCGGTCTCGCCGATGGCTTTGGGCGAGGAAGCATCCACCACGTGAAGCAGCAGTGTGGCTTCGGTGACTTCCTCCAGCGTGGCCCGGAACGCCTCCACCAGCGTCGTCGGCAGATTCCGTATGAATCCCACCGTGTCGCTCAGCAGCACGCGGCGGTGGCTGGGCAGGGTGATGAGGCGCACGGTCGGGTCGAGCGTGGCGAACATCTTCGCATCGGTCAATACCTCGGCGCCGGTCATCCGGTTGAACAGGGTGGACTTGCCCGCGTTGGTGTAGCCGACCAGGGCGACCGTGGCCAGGGGCACCGATTGGCGCTGGCGCCGCTGCACGCCGCGCGAGGCGCGCACGCTCTCCAGGTCTTTCTCCACCTTGCGAATTCGCCGGTAGATGCGGCGCCGGTCGGTCTCGAGCTGTGTTTCGCCCGGGCCTCGGGTGCCGATGCCACCGCCCAGACGCGACATCATGATACCGCGCCCAGCCAGGCGCGGAAGCAGGTAATTCAACTGCGCCAATTCGACCTGCAATTGACCTTCACGCGTTCGTGCGCGGCGGGCGAAAATGTCCAGGATCAATTGCGTCCGGTCGATGACGCGGCAATCGAGTTCTCGTTCCAGGTTACGCTGCTGCGTGGGTGTGAGTTCCCGATCGAAGATAACAAGATCCGGATCGAGCGCTTTGACCTGGAGCGCGAGCTCTTCGACTTTGCCGGAACCGACCAGCGTGGCGGCTTCCACGTTGGGCCGCGACTGAAGAGTGGAGGAGAGAATCGCGGCGCCCGCGCTGGAGGCCAGCGACGCCAACTCCTCCATGGATTCCCCGGCCGTGTAAGCCGGACCGGATGGTTGCGCGGGCGGCCGCGCGGATGCGTGTGCGCGAACCTCCAGGCCCACGAGCAAGGCGCGTTCCCGGACTGCCGGCGGCAACGCGATAACCTAAGCCTCCGTGCCGTGCCCGCCAGGAGGCAATGGCGTGCCGCTGGAGGCACCCATCGTCTGCGGTACAGGAGCGGCCACGTGCGCCGCGCGCGTTACCACCACGGTAGAGATGGCGTGCTTGAAAATCAGCTGCTCCTGGCTGTTCGACTCCAGGATCACTGAGTACTTGTCAAAACTCTTGATTCGCCCCGAAAGTTTCACTCCGCTCATCAGGTAAATGGTGAGGAACGTCTTGTCTTTCCGCGCATTGTTTAGAAACGCTTCTTGTATGTTTTGCGCCAATTTGTCCATAACACGCCCTCTCCGCCCGCAACCGGGCCGTTTCAGCCAGCTTCACCCAACCGAAGCCCGCAAGTACCCCTTCTTTGAATCATATACGAAACGGCGAGAGGCGTAAACTTATTGTGCAAGCGGCCCGCGTTCGCGCTGGTTTATAGTTCAAGGATGGATGATGCCGGCCGCTGCCAAACACCCGTACGGGCACGGCCGGTTCGAGATCCTTACAGGCCTCGGCGTCCGCATGATCCTGACAGGCGCCGGTACGGCGATCTGCGTGCGATCGCTCGATCTTGTGGGCAGGACGCACGCGCCCCGCAAAGTTATGCTGTCTGGGCGCTGGTGCTCTCCATTGTCGTGAAAGCCTTTCTGTTCTGGTCCAAGTTTCACTTCGGGAGGAAGATCAACAGCGCGGCCCTGGCCGTGCCCGGCGTCGAGAAGTGCTACGCGCGCAAGACCGGCTTCAAGTACCACGTGGACATCCACCTGGAGGTGGACCCGCACATGACCGTCTGGGCCTCGCACGAAATCGCCACGGAAGTGCGGTTCAAGATCCGGAAGCAGTTGGACTGGGTTGCGGACGTGCTCGTGCACGTGGAGCCCCATCCGGAGCCTTCCGGCCGCGAGGAGGTTCAGACAGAATAATCCCGTTTGCGGCCGGCTGCCGCCACGTTACAATCGAGAGAGCTTCCATCCATGGACAACCGGACTATAGCCGCGATGCTTTCCGAGACGGCGGACCTGATGGAGATCGCCGGCGAGGATGCTTTCCGCATTCGCAGCTACCGCAACGCCGCCAATGTGATTGAAGGCTATCCGGAGCAGATTGCGGACATCCTGCGCAACCCCGCGCGCAGCGTAACCGAGATCCCGGGCATCGGCAAGGGACTCGCGGCGGCCCTGGCCGAGATCGCCGCGCGCGGCAGTTTCGAGCGGCGCGACGAGATGCTGGCCAAATACCCGCCCACGGCCCTCGATCTTCTGAAAATCCAGGGCTTGGGACCGAAGAGCATCCGCGCGTTGTGGGAGCACTACCGCGTGAGCACCATCGACGATCTGGAACGCGTGGCGCGCGAGCAGAAGCTGCGTGAGCTGCCGCGCATGGGCGCGAAACTCGAGGAGAAGGTTCTGCGCTCTATCGCCGCCTACCGCCAGAGTGCCGGGCGTTTCCTGCTGGACTTCGCCGACCGCGCCGCCGCCGGGTTGATCGCATACCTGAACGAGGCGGGCGGCATCGAAAAGATCACCGTCGCCGGAAGCCTTCGCCGCCGCAAAGAAACCGTGGGCGACGTGGACATTCTGGCCGCGGGTCCCGGGGCGCAGGCCGCCCTGGACCGTTTCGCGGCGTATCCGGACGTCAAGGAAGTGCTCGGCAAGGGCGAGAACAAGGCCAGCGCGAAGATTGGAACGGAAAACCTGCAGGTCGACCTGCGCGCCCTCCCCAACGAGAGCTTCGGGGCCGCGCTGCAGTACTTCAGCGGGAGCAAGGATCACAACGTCGCATTGCGTAACCGCGCCATCCGCATGGGCTTCAAGCTCAATGAGTATGGCCTCTTCCGCGCTTCGGATGAGGCCAGAATCGCAGGCGAATCGGAGGAGGAAGTCTACTCCCAACTCGGGCTGGCCTGGATTCCGCCCGAGCTGCGCGAAAACCAGGGCGAAATCGACGCCGCCGCCGAAGGCCGGCTGCCGCATCTTGTCGAACTCTCCGACATCCGCGGCGACCTGCACATGCACACCACCGAAAGCGACGGGCGCGCGACGATGCTGGAGATGGCGGAGGCCGCGCGTGCGCTGGGCCACGAGTACATCGCCATCACGGATCACTCGAAGGCCCTGGCGATGGCCAACGGCCTGGACGAGGCGCGTGTGGTGGCCTTCGCCAAACACGTGCGCGAAGTGAATCGCGACGGGGCGGGCATCCGCATTTTCAGCGGCATCGAGTGCGACATACGCAAGGACGGCTCCATGGACCTGGCCGGCGACGCGCTGGCCGAGCTCGATTTCGTCATCGGCAGCATCCACAGCTCGATGAGCCTGGAGGCCGACGCCATGACCGACCGTCTGCTGAAGGCCCTGGAATGCCCGTACCTGTGCGTCCTCGGCCACCCCACCGGCCGCGAACTGCTGCACCGCGAAGCGTACTCGTACGACTTTGACCGCGTGGCCGGCGAGGCGGTGCGTCGCGGCGTGGCTTTCGAGATCAACTCGAGCCCCGCGCGGCTGGACCTGTACGCCGCGCTGATCCGCTCCGCCAAGGCGCACGGGGCGCGCTTTATGGTCTCCACCGATGCGCATCACCCGAAGCACCTGGCCGGCATCCACTTCGGCGTGTCCATGGCGCGGCGCGGCTGGCTCACCGCCGGCGACATCTGGAACACGCGTTCCCTCGACAAGTTCCTGGCGTTTCTGAAACAGAAGCGGAGTTAAAGATGAAAGCGAAAATCCTGTCCAGCCGAGAGTGTCACGCAAACGCGGTCTTCTGCGTTCGGGATATACAGGCCATCGAGCCCGGCGGCGTGAAGATTCATCGCTACATCGTGCACCACCGCGGCTCGGCGGTGATCCTGCCGCTCGACGTGCGCGGCCGGATCCTGCTGGTCCGGCAGTACCGGCTGGCGGCGAGCCGGGAGATGTGGGAACTGCCCGCGGGACGCATCGACGAAGGGGAGACGCCGCTTCAGGCCGCGCGCCGGGAGTTGATCGAGGAAACCGGCCTCCGTGCAAAGAAGTGGAAAAAGCTGGTGGAATTTTATCCCAGCCCCGGATTCCTCAGCGAGAAGATGAATGTGTACCTGGCCTCGGGCCTGCGCATGGGCGACTCGAAGCCCATGGATGACGAGCGCATAGAATGCCACTGGTTCACCGTTGCCGAACTGGATAGGCTGATCCGGGCGGGCAAGATCCTGGACGGCAAGACGCTTATCGGCTACGCCGCCTGGCGCCGCTCGCCGCGTTAGAGAGATTTCCCTGCCAGCAAGAACTCACTCGCGCGGCATCCGGTCGGCCGCCGCCGGCAGCGCCGGAAATGGGGCGTGCGGCTCAAGTTGATACCAGTAGGCGAGGCTCGAATAGTCGTTTTCGTAATTGTTGGCGTGCCCGTGCTCGATGGTCCAGCGAATGGACTTGTCGAAGCGGATCGGATCGCGCAGGTACCAGCGGAACATGGAGACTTTTCCCCGGTACTTCTCGCCGCCCTTGTTCTCGCAAAGCAGGAATCCCGTGTATGGCCCGATGTACTCCGCGTCCGCACTGGCTCCACCTCCAAAGATCTCCTCGGTCCCCGTTCCGGTCCCAACTTGAGACGCGCCGGGTTTTGTCGTTCTCGATGACGGTGATGGCGCGCGTGAACGGATCGAGATTCGCGAACGGGTCAGCCGCACCCGCAGGGAGCGCGGCGGCAACAGCGAGCAACATGACGGCCGGTTTCATGACTGAACCTTTCAATCACGGCTTGCATCGCGGCCTTTCGACAGCAGGTATTCCACCATGGCTTTCAGAGCCTGGCCGCGGTGGCTGACTTGTTGTTTTCGCTCGCCGGGGATTTCGGCGAACGTGCAGTTGAAGGGGGGGTAGAAGAACAGCGGGTCGTAGCCGAAGCCATCCGTACCGCGCGACGCTTCCAACATGCGCCCTTCCACCACGCCGCGGAATGTCCTCAGAAGCTTGCCTCGTTCGGCGAGCGCCGCCACGCACACGAACCGCGCCGTGCGGTCCGCTACTCCGGCCAGCCGTTCGAGCAGCAGCCGGTTGTTTTCGTTATCGTCCGCCAAGGGGCCCGCGTAACGCGCCGAACGGATGCCAGGCGCCCCATTGAGCGCATCCACCATCAATCCGGAATCGTCCGCAAACAGCAAGCCGGGCGCGTGCATGCTGTAGTAAACGGCCTTGCCGGCGGCGTTCTCTTCAAACGTCGCGCCGGTTTCTTCGTATGACGGAATGCCCTTGAATCCCTCCAGCGGCTCCGCGGACCAGGCTCCGGCGCTTAGCGCTTCAATGGCCAGACGGAACTCGCGCAGCTTGCCTTGGTTGGTTGTGGCGCAGTAGAGCTTCATTTCAGTGTCACGAACGACTTCTGTACGTCTACCAATTGCGCGATGGCCTTGCGTGCCAGGCTGAGCAGGCTGCCGAGCTGGTCGTCGTCAAAGGGCATGCGCTCGGCGGTGGCCTGTACTTCGACCATCCGCCCGGAGCCCGTCATCACCACGTTCATGTCGACGTCGGCCCGGGAGTCTTCGTCGTAGCAGAGGTCCGCCAGCGGGCTACCGCCGACGATGCCCACGCTGATGGCCGCCACGTAATCGAGCAGAGGCAGCCGGGGAAGCCTTCCGTAGTCCACCACCTGTTTGAGCGCCAAGCCCAAGGCCACGAAGGCGCCGGTGATGGAAGCCGTGCGCGTGCCGCCGTCGGCCTGCAGGACATCGCAATCGACGATCACGGTCCGTTCGCCGAGCGCCGCCATGTCCACCACTGCACGCAGGCTGCGCCCGATCAGCCGCTGAATCTCGTGCGTGCGTCCCGAAGGCCTGCCTTTGTTCACTTCCCGCGGGGTACGCGTCATGGTGGCGCGCGGCAGCATCGAATACTCGGCTGTTACCCAACCCTTGCCGCTGCCGCGCAGAAACGCCGGAACCGTCTCCTCGACGGTGGCGGCGCACAGCACCCGCGTCTGGCCCACTTCGATCAGGGCCGAGCCTTCGGCGGTCATCAAGTAACCGGGAGTGATTCTCACCGGGCGGATCTCGTCCGGTTTTCGCTGGTCGATTCGCATCTTCACTTCGATTTCACCACCGCGTAGAACAACAGGAGCAGCAACACCATGCCGGAGATCAAAAGAATGATGCACGGTATGCCGCTTGTCGCAGGTCCGGTTTTTTTCTTTTTCGGTTGTACAGGCTTGAACTTCGCCATGAATGGACTTCCTTCCCGCTTCTGTGAACGGCGCCCTGCCTTTAGCGCCGCAGCCTGTTCAGCGCCGCGGCCGCCTCGTGGAAGAACGCCTCCAGGGCCGCCAGCGTCGCATCCGACAGGTCGCTGAGAGTGATGCTTACCACCGGGCGGCCTCTTTCGGCCAGCGCGATTTGCGTGGCCAGATACTGCGCCCGGTGGTACGCCGCCTCGATGGGGTTCGCCGGTGCGCGCTCGCCTTTTTCCGCCAGCAGCACCGTCGAGAAGCAACGGCCCCTTCCAATGATCATCTCATGATAAGAGTGGTTCATTGCCGGTCCTTCGTAAATGTCCACCGGCATCTTGAGCCGCGCGCGGAACAACTCCTCGCCGGCGCGGTCGAGGAGTTTGCGCAACGCGCGGCCTTGTTGTGAGTAACGCGTGTCGCCGAAGAATGTCAGCTCGCCGTAATCCACCTTGCGTTCCGCTGCGAGCGAACCGAGCAAAGCGGCGTACACCTCGCTGGCCCGGCGGGAAGGTGCGGATTCCGCTCCCGGTATCGTGTCGTAGTGCAGTGTAATGCACGTGCGGAAGCGCGACTGGTACGGGGTCTCCGCCATCCGGCGCCACTCCCTGGTCCTTTCGATGCCGCCGGCCTTGATCGCCTCACGGTGCAGTTTCCCGGCGATGCTCTTGTAAAGTTCCACTCCCGGCTGGGTCACAAAATTCACGCCCCGCAGGCATGCCATGCCGAAGACCGTGTAATGGATGAACTGCATGTAGGCGGACAGCGGCGTGCTCGCGGGCAGGCTCAGCACCGCACCCGGATACCCCGCGCGGCGCAGCAGCGCGATCTTGCGCGCCTCCGGATGCGGGCTGCCGCGCTGCTCGACGGCAAGGAAGATCCGGTCCTGCAGCGGATCCTTGGGCGGCCGGTAGTTGGCCAGTTTGGGTTTCTCCCCGATGATGATCTTGATACCGGGATATCCAGCCTTGCCCAGGCTCTCTTCGAAATCCTGCTTTGTCCAGACGGCCGCGCCCTGCCAGGCCTTGGGAAGCAGCAGCGTCGCCATTGCGCGCCCGGAAGCCGATTGCGTGTGGAGAAACGCGGCCAGCCGCCATGCTTTCAAAACACACTCTTCGCTCAAGCACGCTCCGGCGATCCACTCGCGCAGATCGATCCCACAGAGAGCCAGCGGATAAAGGCTGCCCCGGGTGAGCGGTGCGCTGTGCCGTCCGGAAGTCGAACTCCCACCGTCCATCTGGAGGCCCACCATGCGATAGCCGCGCGCGCGCGCGAACTGGTCGAGTAGCGATCCGCCCAAGGCCATCGCCAGGAAATTCGCCCGCGGCGCCACCTTGTAACGGCCGTAGAGCGCTTCGAGGCGCTCCAGGTTCACGACGGGCTCGAAGGATGTCATGCCCAGCGCCATGCCGACAACCAGCGAGCTGCGCAGGATTTCCGGCATCCTCAGATGGGTGCGCGTCTGGATGTCTTCGAAGATGCCGCGGAGTTTGGAGGGATCCGTGGAATCCAGGACATAGCACCGCGGGGCACGCTTGAGAAGCCCGGCAGCGATGTAGGTGGACTTATCCTCGGCCGAGCCGCCCATGCCGGCCCAAATCAGGAAGCGCAGCGGGGCGCGATGCGCTTCGCGAATGGCTGCGCGGGCTTCATCGATTTCCCGCTCGATCATGGCGGGCCATTCGGCGTGGTGCTGGGCTTGCCAGGCAAGGCTGAAGACGCCGTAGCCGTTCCGGGCGACGCGGCCCTTCGAGTCGATCTCCATGCCCAGGCCGATCAGTGGATTCTTCTTGGGATCGAGAGAATCGAGTCCCTTTCGCCTCACCCGCGAATCCAGTACCCGCAGCCGGTCCAGGACGCTGTTGGCGAGAAAAGTCTGGTAAGGGGCTTCCGAGGACGGCTGATCGTGGTACAGCGAAAGAAGCACCTAATCGTTTTAGCACAGCGGGGATAGTTTCGCGCCTGGCTGCTAAAATCTCATATATGGGCAGCTTGCCCGCCAACGGGCCGCGATCGCAGGCCCGTTTCCTGGAGTTTTCGTTGCTGGGCCTGGTGGCCAGCGGCTATCTGGCTGTGGTGGGGTCCGGATTCCTCGACCTGCCGACGGTAGTCCTGGCCGGCGCCGCATTACTGCTGCGCGCGCTGCTGATCGCCGGGCTTGTGCGCTTCCGTGTTTCCGGGCGCGCCGTGACGGCGGCGACCGCCGCCTACATAGGCTTCTATCCCATCGACTATCTCTTTCTCACGCGCGAATTCCTGGGCGCCACCGTTCACCTGGTTTTCTTCGTAGCCGCGATGAAGGTTCTCACGGCCACCGGCCACCGCGATTGCTTTTGGGTGAAGGTGATCGCTCTGCTCGAACTGCTGGCGGCAAGCGTGCTTTCACCGAACCTCAACTTTTTTCTCTTTCTGGCGGCCTTCCTGATCTTCGCCGTGGCAACCCTTTCGAGCAGCGAAGTGCAACGCTCGGCGGAATGCGCCGGGCGCGTGGCGCGCAACGGTCGGCGGGTCCTTTCGTGGCGCCTGGCCGGCGTTTCACTGGTCATCTCCATGGGCGCCCTGGCGCTCACCGCCGGGATGTTCTTCGTGCTGCCGCGCACCGCGCGCGCCGCGTTCCGTCACCTGGTGCCGGACCGGTATCGCGTGCCGGGCTTCTCCAACCAGATCGTGCTGGGCGAAGGCGCACAGCTTCCAAGCGCCCGCACTCCCATCATGCACGTGCGGTTCTTTACTCCCGGCCGTTACGACGGGCTCAAATGGCGCGGCGAAGCGCTGCGCGAGTTCGACGGCAAGCGCTGGTACAATCCGCCTGGCGGCGACAGCGTGTTGCGGATGTCCCCTTCGCCGCTGCAACTGGTCAGCGACGATCAGCGCCGTGTGCGCGGGCGCCGGGCCTCCTACGAGGTGCATCTGCGCGCGACCGGTTCGGACGTTTTGTTTTTCGCCGGCGTTCCGGAGTTTCTGGAAGTGCACCTGCCGATGGTCATCCGCACGGCTTCCGGCGGCTATCGCAGCGCCGAAGGCACATCGGAGGGGTTGCGCTACGGCGTGTACAGTTACCTGGACGCCGGCGTGCCGAGCGATGCGTCGCCGCTCCCGATCGGGGAACGCCAGCTTCACATCAAACTGCCGCAGCCCGATGCGCGCGTCGTCGCGTTGACCCGGGGCATCACGGCCGGAGCGCGCACCGACAGCTCCCGAGCCCAGGCAATTGAAGATTACCTGCACGCCAACTACACCTACACCACTGAGATCGAAGACGCCCCGTCCGCCGATCCCATCGCCCATTTCCTGATCGAAAGCCGCCGTGGCCACTGCGAGTACTTCGCCAGCTCCATGGCCGTCATGTTGCGCTACCTGGGCATTCCGGCGCGCGTCGCCACCGGTTTTCAGAGCGGAGTATACAATCCCGTAAGCGGCTGGTACCTGATCCGCGCCTCGGACGCGCACAGTTGGGTGGAAGTTTGGCTGGAAGGACGCGGCTGGACTACTTTCGACCCGACGCCTCCCGATCCGTCCGCGCGGACGAACTCGCTGTGGACCCGCACGCTGCTCTATCTGGATGCCGCCGAGACATTCTGGCAGGACTGGGTGCTGAGCTACGATCTGGATCGCCAGCTTGTGCTCGCCACGCGCATGGAAGAATCCGGCCGCCTGGCCGGATCCAGCTGGCCCACCCGCGCCGGCGCCCGCATGCGCGCCTGGGGGGAGGCGGTTGTATCGTTGGGCCGGCGTTTCGGCCTGGTTGTGCTCGCCGCCGCAGCCCTGGCAGTTCTGCTCTACCGCGTGGGACCGGGCCTCTGGCGGCGTCTCAGAACCGAATGGCGGATCCGGAACCTGGACCGGGGCACGGCGCAGGCGTCGGACGCGACACTGCTGTACCAACGCATGCTGCGCGTTCTGGACCGCCGCGGCATCGAGAAACCGTCGTCGGCGACGCCCACGGAGTTCGCCGGCATGGTTGGTGGCAAGGAGCTATCGGAAGTGGTTGCGCATATCACCGACGCCTATCACGATCTGCGTTTCGGCGGCCGGCCCGAGGCGGCGCCGCGCCTGATTGCATTGCTCGATCGACTCGAACACACACGTTGAAGAATGCAGTCTTGACGCCCGGCGGATCCGGGCTTTAAATATAGTCAGCGACGCACTCGCGAGAAGGGAGAGGCCATGGACATGGCTGACGCAGAGCGTCTTAACCTGGGTGGCGAACAGCTAGCGATATTAGCCGAGCTGTTGGAATCCGAACGTACACGACTGCTGGTGGAAATCCGCCATACGGATCACAGAAGCTATCGTGACCAACTGCGCTCCAGAATGAATGTCGTGGAGCAGTTGCTGGACCGGGTCTTCAGAAGTCGTTCGGAATCGACCGAAGCTGCTGCATAGTGAACACGGGGCCGTCCGTGCAGACGTAGACGTGTCCCGCATTGCAGCGGCCGCACTTGCCCACGCCGCACTTCATGCGGTTCTCAAGACTCGTGTAGATGTCCTCATCGCGCAGTCCGATCCGATCTAGCACCGGCATCGTGAACTTGATCATGATCGGCGGGCCGATCACCAGGGCCACGGAGTTGGCGGCCGAAATCTGCGACCGCTCCACAACGTGCGGGATGAGTCCCACCTCTCCCTTCCAGTCCGGCGTTTCGCCGCCTGGATCCACCGTGCGGATTACTCGTACGCGCGCGTGCCTGTTCCACTCGTCGAGTTCGCTGGCGAAAGTGAGATCCGCCACCCGGCGCGCGCCATAGACGATCGTCACGTTGCCGTATTTCTCGCGGTTCTCAAGCACGTACCAGACAGCGCAGCGGATAGGCGGCATGGCGATGCCCCCGCCGATGAAGATGAGGTTCTTGCCTTCCCACGCCTCCACCGGGTAGCCGTTGCCGTATGGGCCCCGGAAACCGATAGTGTCGCCGCGTTCCAGACGCCATAGCGCTTCGGTGACCCGGCCAGTGCGCCGGAAGCAGAACTCGATGTAGTCCTTCCAATTCGAGCTGGAGCAGATGTTGAACGTGGACTCGCCGGCGCCGAATACGGAGAAAATACCGAACTGGCCGACTCGGAACGAAAACGCGCGCGCTCGCGCCGGATCACGGAAGCGCACCCGCACGCTCTTGACGTCCGGAGTCTGCCGCTGCACCTGGATGATCTCCATCAGGTCCGGCTTGTAGAGGTTGTTACACATGTTGCTGCCTCATCCGCGCGTCGATCTTCTCAAGCAGGCGCAGGACACCCAATCCAGCCGGGCAGTTGCGCGCGCAGTTGCCGCAACCGGTGCACAGCAGGGCGCCGAAGCGCTCCGGATAGATCGAGAACTTGTGGTAGATCCGTTGCCGCTGGCGCTGTGACTGGTTGGCTCGCGGGTTGTGTCCCGAGGCGTGCTGCGTGAACATCTGGAACTGGCAGCTATCCCAGTTCCGCACGCGTTCGCCGCCCGCCGCGTTGCCTTCGTCCACCATGTCGAAACAGTGGCAGGCCGGACAGGTGTAGGCGCAAACGCCGCAACCCAGGCACCCGACCGATTCCTCGCCCCACAGCGGGTTATCGAAGCCTTCTGCCAGGAACTGCCGGATAGCCTCGGCATCGAACTTTTGCGGGGGGCCTTCGAGCGCAGGCGCCTCACGCGTGCCTTGCTCGGTGCGGCCTTCCAACAGCTTCCGGCCCTTGTCCGTCAGCACGCGCACTTCGAACTCCGAATCGCCCAAATCGACGAGCAGCGCATCGGCGCCCGCTTCCGACGCTGGCCCGAGCCCCACGGAGGTGCAGAAGCAGGCTTCGTCGTGGGAGTTGCAGGCGAGCGCAATCACCGTAGTGCGCTGGCGCGCCTCGTCGAAACCGGAGTCCTTGCGGTCGCAATTGAAGATGTGATCGAGCGCGGGCAGCGACGCCGCATCGCACGGCCGCGCGGCGACGATGATCTGCTCGCGCGTGTCGTCGGCCGAGTCTGCCAGCTCCACCTGCTTTCCGTTGAGCCGGTACCGGAACAGTGATTGGTGGCGCGGGAAGAGGAATTGCTTGATCGAATTCGCAGGATGCTCGCGCGATCCGAGTACGGCCTCGCCGCTCGACTTCAGGCGTTGATACAGGAGCCGGCCGCTGACTTCGACCGGAGCCGCTACCAGTTTGCCCGACGCCAGCCAGCCGTCGATCAGCGTACGGAGTCCGGATTCGTGGATGATCGCACTCATCGGATGAAGGTCTCCTTGTCGGTTGCCTTCCACGAACCGAACACCGGCTCGGCGTCAGGGTCCATTCCCGGCTGGTAGCCGAAGCTCTCCCCGGTCTGTTCGGCAAGCGTGCGGTTCAGCAAGGCGAGTGGAATCCCCGCCGGGCACGCCCGTGTGCATTCGCCGCATTCCACGCAGCGCGCCGCCAGGTGGAACGCCCGCGCGATGTGCCAGGCGAAATTTCCGGTGAGCGACGCCGAAGTCAGGATCTCCTGCGGGCGGTTCTTATCCGCGATGCAGCGTTCACAATAGCACAGCGGGCAAACCTGGCGGCAGGCGTAGCACTTCACGCAGCGCGCGAACTCGTGCTTCCAGAACTCCCAACGTTCGGCCGGGCTCCTGGCCATCAGATCCTCGAGCGTGACGGGCCTCGCGCCTGCCTTCGGCTCGGCGTCGCTGGGCGTTCCAATTACTTCGTCGGCAAATCGTGGCGTGCGCACCTTGCAGCCCGCGCATTTGGGCGCGCCCACGCCGTCGCAGGCCATGCCGATGACATAAAGCGAAGCCCGGTCCACCTGGGATTCCTTGGTGAGCACCACCAGCGCCTTCTCATCGCAACCTTTTACGACGATAGCCGCATTGCCTAGCGCCTTCACTCCCTTGCGCTTGAGATACGCGGTGAGGTTCGGCAGGCAGTCAGTGCCCCAGGTGAGCTGATCCACATCCTCGCTCTTCCTGATGAATACCGGGCGAGCGGGCTTGCCGGGGAGGGAGTCGCCGTAGCCGATGATCACCTGCACGGAGCCCTCGTCCAGCAGGCGGCGGCAGGTCTCTCGCAATTGTTCGATCATCCGGCCACCTCGCGCAGTTCGCGGTACGCCTTGTACGGCCCCAACGCCCGCGTCTTCTCGGTGATGTCGGTGATCACCTTCTGCCACTTTTTTCCTTCGGCGGCCGAGATCCAGGTAAAGTTGATGCGATCCATCTCGATGCCGAGCGTGTCCAGCAAGCGGCGGAACAGGATCCAGCGCCGCCGGGCGTGGTAGTTGCCCGCCGTGTAATGGCAGTCGGCCGGATGGCAGCCTGAGATCAGCACCGAGTCGGCGCCCATCTCGAAGGCTTTCACAATGAGATTGAAATCGATCCGTCCCGTGCACGGCAGCCGGATGACGCGCACGTTCGACGGATACTCCAGCCGGTTGGTCCCCGCCAGGTCCGCGCCCAGGTAAGTACACCAGTTGCAGACGTAGGCGACGATCTTCGGCTCGAAAGGTTCGCTCATACGAGCGCCTCCACTTCGGCGTAAACCTGCTGCTCGCTGAAGCCGGACAAGTCCACACTCTTCGACGGGCAGACAGCCACGCATGTGCCGCAGCCCATGCACAGGCCCGGATTGACGCGGGCGGTGCGTTTCACGAGCGCGCCTTTTTTCGAGCGCACCTCGGCTCTATCGATAGCGTGGTAGGGGCACGTGCGCACGCACGTAAAGCAGGCCGCGCAAACTTTCTCGTCCACGCACGCGATTTCGGGCGACCGGGTCATCTCCTTGTGCCCGAACATGACGAGCACTTTGCTCGCCGCGGCCGAGGCTTGCGCCACCGATTCCGGAATGTCCTTGGGGCCCTGGCATGCGCCGCAGATGAATACTCCGGCCGCCGCCGTTTCCACCGGCCTCAACTTGGGATGCGATTCGAGCAGGAAGCCGTACTCGTCGTAGCCCACGTTCATTTTGCGCGCCAGATCCTTGGCGCCCTGCGCAGGCAGAATCGCCGCCGCGAGCACTACCAGGTCCGCTTCGATCGAAACGGGCACGCCGGCCAAGGTGTCCGCGCCGCGGACGATCAGCTTGCCGTTCTCTTCGGTGATCTTGGAAACCCGGCCGCGGTAGTAGCGCGCCCCATCCTGCTCGATGGCGCGGCGCACGAACTCCTCGTAGTTCTTGCCGCCCGCCCGGATGTCCATATAGAAGACATGCGCCTGGCCGTCGGGAACCTTGTGCTTGTACAACATGGCGTGCTTCGCCGTGTACATGCAGCAGATCTTAGAGCAGTAGGGCAACCCTTTGGCGTCGTCCCGCGAACCCACGCAACTCAGGAAAACCACATTCTTCGGTTCGCGCCCGTCCGAGGGCCGCAGGAGACGCCCGCTGGTGGGGCCCGATGCCGAAATCAGCCGCTCGAACTGCAGCGAATCGATCACGTCCTTGTACTCGCCGTAACCGTATTCGCCATAGCCCGACATGCGGCCGTTATCCTGCTGCCTGCCGATGCTGTAAAGCTTGTAGCCGGTGGCGATCACAATGGCGCCCACCTGCTCGGTGACCAGCTTGTCTTCGTCGTTGTAGTTGATCGCGCCGGCCTGGCACTTCTTCTCGCACAGCCCGCAGCCTTTACCCTTTTTCAGGCGCGTGCAGTTGTTGCGGTCGATCACCGGCCGCGCCGGGACCGCCTGGGGGAAGGGAATGTAGATGGCGCTGCGGTTTCCCAGCCCGTAATCGAACTCGCTGGGATTCTTTTTTATCGGACAGTTGTTCCAGCAGTCGCCGCAACCGGTGCACTTGCTGATGTCGACGTAGCGCGCCTTCCGGCGCACGGTGACTGAGAAATTCCCGACGAAGCCATTGACTTCCTCCACCTCGGAATAGGTATAAAGGCGGATTCGCGGGTGCTGGCCGACTTCGACCATGCGCGGCGTCAGAATGCACTGCGAACAATCCAGCGTGGGGAAGGTCTCCGACAGACCGGCCATCTTGCCGCCGATCGAAGGTTCGCGCTCGACCAGAACAACCTCGTAACCGGCTTCGGCGACGTCGAGCGCGGCCTGGATGCCCGCCACGCCGCCGCCCACCACCAGCACGCGCTTGGTGACGGGCACGCGGATCGGTTCGAGTGGCTCGTCCCAATTTACCTTGGCCGCCGCGATGCGGATCAGGTCGATGGCCTTTGCCGTGGCCTCGGCGCGGTTGTGGTGCACCCACGAGCACTGCTCGCGGATGTTGGCCATTTCCACTTTGTACGGATTGACGCCGGCTGCCTCCGCCGTTTTGCGGAAGGTCCTCAGATGCATGTGCGGGGAGCAGGAGGCCACGATCACTGCGTCCAGCTTTTCGCTTGCGATCTTTTCGCGCAGCAGCGCCTGGCCCGGGTCCGAGCACATGTACTTGGTGTGAACCGAGCAATGCACGCCGGGCAGTTTCGCCACTTCGGCCGACACGCGCTCCACGTCCACATTCCGCGCGATATTCTCACCGCACCAACATGTAAAGACGCCGATTCGCGACATGATCCGTCAGCCTCTGTAAACGAAATGCCGGTCCACGCCTAACTCGTGGTCCGACAACCCCAACGCCCTGCCGACCAGATCCGACAGGTAATAGATCATCATGTCGTGCTTCACCGAGTAGCGGCGTATGATGTCCTCCTGCTTCATGTCCAGGTTCACGTGACACATGGGGCAGGCCACCACCACGCAGTTGGCTCCGTGAGCGACCGCGTTCTGCAGAATCTTGTGGGACAACTCGAGCACCGTGTCCTCGTTGGCCATGGTGAGACCCGCGCCGCAGCACTCGGTTTTGTAGTTCCAGTCCACCGTGGAAGCGCCTAATGCTTCGACGAGCGTTTCCATCGAGCTGGGGTGCTCGCAGTCGTCGAACCGCAGCGCCTCGGGCGGCCGCGTCAGCAGGCAGCCGTAGTAGCAGGCGGCTTTGATCCCCTCCAGCGGCTTCTTGACCAGGCTCTTGAGCTTTTCCGCACCAATCCGCTGGAACACCTGGATCAGGTTGAGAACGTCGGTGGTGCCCTCGATGGGGAGTTCGATCACCTGGCTCAGTTTCTGGCGCGCATCGGCGTCGCTGCGCACGATTTGCTCGGTCTTAATCAGCTCCATCGAGCACATCGGGCAGGGCGCCAACAGTTCCTTGTAACCGTCACGCTCGGCCAGGGCGAGGTTGCGGGCAGGCAGCGCCTGCGAGAGTTGGTGGTTGATGCAGTGGGCCGCGGTGGCTCCGCAGCAGATCCAATCGTTCAGCTCGCGAAGCCGCACGTCGAGCAGATCGAGACACGCGCGCACGGACTGTTCGTAGTCACTCGAAGATCCGTGCAATGCGCAGCCGGGATAGTATCCGAACTCCATTAGTCACCCATGCACCGTCCGAAGATTCTCGACACCACTTCGCGGTCATTCACTTTGGCGCCGTTGAGCTTCAGTTTGCCGCGCGCCCGCATGCGGGGCGCCAACATTGCATCCTTGAACAGGAACGGTATGGCCAGATCTTCGAGGAACGCGGAGGTCTTAAAAGCACCCACCAGCTCGAGTTCGTTGAGACGGCCGTTGCGGCGTATGTTGGCGAGGAAAGCCTTCTGGAACAAGACGGTGCGGTGCTGTGATTCCGAATTCTCCGCTCGCTCAACGGAACGCTGCCGCAGCATATCCATGACTCCGGCGCAGTCGACCAATTTGGGGCACCGGGTCGTGCAGGTTTGGCAGGAGACGCACTCCCAAATGGCGTTGGAGGCGGCAGCCCGCTCCATCTGTCCGAGTTGCACCAACCGTACGATCTGGTTCGGCATCAGGTCCATGCGGTCCGCCACCGGGCATCCGGCGGTGCACTTGCCGCACTGGTAGCAATCCTCGACGTTCAAGTTGTGACTGCCGGCCTGTGGGAGGGCGGCAGTCATTTCCAAGGTTGCCGTGCTCATGCTGACACCTCCTTCACGCGGGTAAGGTCGCGGTTGCGCAGCCGCCTTTTCAGCGACCGGCACTCCTCGGGGATCGCCTTGCGGACCGAGCAGGTGTCACCGTGCATGTAGCACTGTAAACAAATCTCCTCGGATCGGTTGCTGTTGCGGATGAGCGCCGCGGACAGCTTTTCGAGCACGCGCACGGTCTTGGCCAGGTCGTCCGGCGAAAAACTCTCGAACGTGCGCGCCAGCATGTCCGTTTTGCGGCTTTCGTACCGGTGCAGAACATCGCGGCCGAATGGTGTGAGAATCAACTGGGTCAGGCGGCGGTCCGATTTGCCTTCGGCGCGCTCGATCAGGCTGCGGCGAACCAACCGGTCCACCAGCTTGCACGCCGCCGCGCTGCTTACGTCCAGCAGCCCCGCCAGTTCGCCCAAAGTCTGCGAACCGTACTGGTCGATCAGCTTGAGCGCGGTTAACTGTACTCGCGTGAGCCGGCTCTCGCCGGCTTCGGGGAGGATCTCATCCTCCACCACGCTGTTCACCGCTTTGGAGAAGACCCGTGTGCTTCCCACAACGGCTTCAATCAGTTGGACGGTTGACGGTTGGGTCATGACCTTCGCCGGCTGGCCAGTTCCGCCTCGCCGGCTGTCCTTTCCTTTGTTCGCCCGGCCTCCGGCTCCGGGTACCGCGCTTCCGGAGGTCTTCTTCTGAAACCTAATATCGAGAAGGTTTTCACGATCTAGGAGTAGCCACACCTCGCCCTGTTGTGGCAACCAAGGGGGTATGTGGACTGCTAGGCCATGTTTCTCGCTACTCTTAGAATCTCACACTTTCCGTAGCGTGTCTAGATAAGGAAGGAATTCTCTATCAGCGGGACGTCCAGCCGTTTTATCCACTTTGCTGCTCATCGTTGCTCAGTGAGTTAAGCATCTCTAACCACGCTCTGGGCCTTTACGTGTACTGGATCGCGGTTTCTTTCATGTATTTCGACTCCAGCAGTCCCGCGATGCGTTTGATGATGTTCCGGCGCAGGTCCATCTCGACGGGTGCGCCAGGGTCCTGGTGAGCCTGGTTGACCCTCGTACCTACAACAAAAGTAATGACATCGCTGTTGATCAGGTACCTCAACAGCTCCGTCGCCGCATTCCGCCTCAGGCCCTCCGGCGGTGTGCCGGCTTCCAGCAGGCTGGCAACCCGGCCCAGGGTGATGGTTCCTTCCGTCACAAGGTTGATACCTTCCATGGCGGCGGCGGGGGGAACTTCCGGGTCGAGTTGATCGAGACGGACGGCAAGCGGGCGGCAGAGCACGCGGGAGACGATATTGGCGGTCGTGCCGCCGCAAATGGCGATGGTGCCCTTGAAGCTGGAAATCATGCGCCCCAGTTCATGGTCGCGGGCAGGGAAGAATGGCGGTCCGGTCACCACCAGCATCGAGCGCGGTTCGCGGATATGCAACACGCCGCAGGTGATGTCGTCTTTGGCCTGGCCGCAGTCGAACGCAAGCGCTTTGGCGCCGATCTCGCGCGCCAATTGCCGCGAGGTCATGGTCGGATTCCGGGCCAGCAGGCGCTCAGCGAACTCGCCGGCGTGCTCGGCGGTCCAGCCCAAGGGTGTGCGTGGCGCGCCCATGCCGGCCTGAGTCACGCCGTCGGAGAAGAACACGATGCGGTCGCCGGGAAGCGTTTCGATTTCCGAATACTGTAGAGTCCGCTGTTGCCATTTGCGCAACGTGATGGTTCGCTTCTGGGACGGAACCGCCCGCCCGTTGCGGAGCAGCAGAAACGGCGGGTTGTCGTACTCGATGATGCGAGTCTGCCCGGAACTCTCCACGTCCGCGATCGTGAAAGTGGAGTAGCTGATTTTGCGCACGCTGCAGATGGGCAGCGTATCCATGATGGTCTCGGCCGTGCGGATGATGTCCGTGTAACCGGAGACGTACTTCATGGCCATGGTGGCGGTGAGCGTGGCCAACACGTTGGCCTTGATCCCACTGCCCAATCCGTCGCTCAGGACTGCCAGTGTGCGGTCCTCCTCCTTCATCTTCTGGCATAGGAATACGTCGCCCGGCGTGAGTTGCCCGCGCTTGGGGGTTTGCCAGCTATCGACGTCGACGAAGGATCGGCGCACGGTCATTCTCCGCGACGCGGCTGCTCGATGTCGTCCGGCGAGAAGGATTCGACGATCTCGTTCAACGTGATCTCGCTTTCCGCCGCGTTTTCACCGAGCAGGTAGGCGATCTGTTGCACTGTGGTCAACTGCTTCTGAATGACCTCGCGCGCCCGCCGTATGATTTGCTCCTTCTCGAGCGTCGGACGGGTCGCGTCGCGAACGATTCCGCCCACCAGCGAGTCCGGCTCAATGACAAACACCGTGGCGCTGAACACTCTTCCGCCGTAGCGCAACTGCCGGTCGAGGACTTCCTGCCCGGTCGAGAGCACCTGCCGGAACAGGTTGTGGAAAGGTACGACATCAGCAAGGTCGGTACCCGCCGGGTCGCCGCCATCCCGAACGAAGAAGTTGTTGAAGCTCGGGTTGGACTCGACAATGCGGAGCTGATCGTCGACGATAACGACGCCCGACGGCAGCCTCTGCATCAGCACGTTCGTCTTCTTCTGCGCCAGTTTGCGCATGTAGCCGACGCACATCTGCCGTTCCGCGCGGCCCATGGCGAGCGCCTGGGCGAACTGGCGGCAGGAGTCGTAGCCGCAACCGCCGCAATTGAGTTCATCCTCCGGCGTGGTTTTCCCGACCGAACGCAGAGCCTCCCGCAACTGCGCGTCCGTGCATTCGAATTCCGGCAAACCGACGGGTTCATAGGCCGCGCTGATGTCGATGCCGGGAAGCCGCGGCGGCGTACTTTCGGCCGGTGCAGCGGTCTCCACCACGCGGGTGTGCTTGGCGACGGCGGCGCCCGAGCGGGTCCTGGGACCGTTTACGCAGCCTCCCTCGCAGGCAAGCAATTCGAGAAGAAGCGGCGCGCTGCCGCGGCAGTTTTCCAGGCCTTCCACCGCGCGCTGCACACTGGAAAAACCGGAAAAGGACATGAAGCTCGCCGGCGTATCCCCGAGCAAAGCGCGCACGCCCTCGAGCATGCCGCCCTCCACCGGGTAGAGCGCGCCTTCCCGGGCCGCCTCGGGAGTGAACCGGTCGTCTTCGGTTTCCTGAATTTCAGCCGGCTCGATCTTGCGATCGTCCAGCCACTGGCGCAGCTCAATGAAGGTAAGCGCGGCGTCGAGGAGCTCCGGGTGCAGATCCGCTTCGCGTTTCTTGGCGATGCAGGGTCCAATGAAGACCACGTGCGTCCGCTCGCCGTTTTGCCGCTTGAGCATACGCGCATGGGAAAGCACGGGGCTGAGCAGCGGCACGATCTGATCGGTGAGATGCGGCTGATACTTCTGGATGTACTCCACCGCCACCGGACATGCCGACGAAATGCGTACTCCGTTCTTCCTGTTGCGCAGGTCTTCGGCCAGGTGCGCCGAAACCTCCTGCGCGCCGAGCGCCGTTTCCGACACCGCGGTGAAGCCCAACCGCCTCAGGGCGGCGATAATCTGCGCGGGCCGCAAGTCTTCGAATTCGCTGATGTAGGAAGGCGCCAGCGAAACCACCACAGGCTCGCCCGAGACCAATAGGCGCTCCACCACGCCGCGATCGCTCCGGACTTTCTTGGCGCTGTGCGGACAGGCGGCAACGCAGTGACCGCAACAAACGCACAGCTCCGGAATCACGCTGGCATAGCCCGAGGCCACCTTGATGGCCTTGACCGAGCATTCGCGGATGCACCGGTAGCAGTCCTGGCATTCAGTGCGTTCGGTGTAGACGGGGCCCTTTTCGGTCATGGATTCTCTCCGGCTGGCAGCTCACGGCAAAGCAGCTCCTGGATGGAGTCTGGTGTTACGCCGTGATGCTCGCGGCCATCAATCGTGATGTTTGGACCGGAACCGCACCGTTCCCGGCACAGCGTGCCCGTGAGATTCACGACCACGCCGGGGCAGTTCCGCGCTACATAGTCGCGCACGATGCGGAGATTCGCCGCGTTTCCGCGCGCGAAGCAGGAACTGCCCATGCAGATGTCGATGCGAGCCATAACCGTCAGGCGAGGCCGTCTCCGTTTAGAAAGCGAACTGCGGCTGTGGCCGGTAGTCCAGCTTGCGGCGGTTGCCCGGGCCGTCGGCCGGCCGACGGCCGATGGATTGCACGCGTCCGCGCAGACACTGGCTGCAATCGGTTGGCTCCTCGGTAACGCACGCTTTGCTCGGATAGATTTCATAGAGCGGCCGGCAGCTCACCGGCGTCAGGTTAGGCATCACGACATTGGCGCCGCGCTGCAGCCCGAGTTCGCGGCCATTGGTGGCATTGATCGTAGCCAAAGCCGTGGTGCTCGGGATATTCGTGTCCGGGCAGGCCAAGCGCGTGAGCGCGATGACTTTATAGGACAGGTCCTCCGTAGCCGGCACCTGCTCTTCCGGAGGCAGGGTGAGTGCGAGGCTTCCGCTGCCGAGCGGCGTAGCCGGGTGTGGAATATAAGGCCCAACGCCGATCATATCGAGATCCAGCTCGCGGAACAACGCGATGTCGTTCGCCAGGCTGGCGTAGCTCTGCCCCGGAATGCCGATCATGACCCCGCTACCGATCTCATAACCCATTTTCCTGAGCTTGCGAAGCAGCGCGAGCCGCGTAGGATGGCCCGGCGCGGTGGGATGAATTTTGCGGTAGAGTTCCTGGTCCGAAGTCTCGAACCGCAGCAGATAGCGGTCGGCGCCGGCCTCGCGCCACTCGGCCAGATCCCACTCGTTGCGTTCGCCCATGCTGAGGGTGACGGCCAGGTTGGTCTCCTGCTTGATGTGGCGGATGATGTTGGCGAACCAGGCCGGCGCGATGCCGTAGTCCTCGCCGCCTTGCAGCACCACGGTGCCGTAGCCCAGCATAGCTGCGCGCTTGGCGCAATCCATGATTTCGGCGCGGGACAGCCGGTAGCGTTTAAGGGCTAAGTTCTCGGCACGAACGCCGCAGTAGGTGCAGCTCCGCACGCAGAAGTTCGTGACTTCGACCAGCCCTCGGAAATGGACGACGTCGCCAACGTACTGGCGGCGTGTGGAATCGGCGCGAGCGTACAGACGATCAAGCCTCGCCGGGTCGGTTTCCTTTAACCAGTTCGCGATTTCGTCAATATGCATAATTCCTCTCAAACGATGATGTCTTCGACTCCGATACGGACCGCGATTGTTCGCGCGTCCGCCTCTTGCGAAATGCTTCGAGCGCTGCCGGAAATGGCTCCAGCGCGCGTTCCAGAATCCCCAGGCAGAAAGCGATCGCCAGCCCGTAGTTGGTGATGGCGACGCCGGCCGCCTGCGACCGCGCGATCCGGGCGGTCACTTCGCGGCGGTTCAACATGCAGGCGCCGCAATGGACGATCAGCCTGAAACTACTCAAGTCCTCGGGAAAATCATGTCCCTGGGTGTACACGAAGTCGACGCGCGCGCCGGTGTATTCCCCGATCCAGCGCGGAATCTTCACCCGCCCGATGTCTTCCCCGATCGGGTGATGCGTGCACGCTTCCGCGATCAGAACGCGATCTCCATCGCGCAGCTCGCCGATCGCGGCGGCTCCCAAAGCCTGCGCGACCAGGTCGCCTTTCAATCTCGAGAAAAGAATCGAGAAGCTGGTAAGGGGCACGCCGGCCGGCACCTCGGACGCGACCTTTGCAAACGCCTGCGAGTCGGTGACGACCAGCCGGGGCGCCCTGCGCAGGTTGGCCAGCGCGGAGGCCAGTTCTGTTTCCGTCACCACCGTGCACATGGCGTGGTGATCCAGAAGATCGCGAATGGTCTGCGCCTCCGGAAGAATCAGACGGCCTTTGGGCGCTTCCTTGTCGATCGGTACTACCAGAACTGCCAGTTCACCCGGTCCTACCAGATCGCTGACGATAGTCTGTTCGCCGGCGGCGTCCTTGGGCGCGTTCTCGACAATGGCGGCGCGCAACTCGGCGATACCGGTACCTGTGAGCGCCGAGACGGAGACGGCTTTCACCTGCCGGTTCTCCAGACGCGGAGCCGCGCCCAGATCGCTCTTGTTGAACGCCACCAGTACGGGCACACGGCGCCGCTCGAATTCTCCGAGCAGCCCTTCTTCAAAATCGCCCCACCCGCCGTCGCTCACGATCACGGCCAGGTCGGCCCGGTCGAGCGCGCGGCGCGTTTTAGCGATGCGCTCCTCGCCCAGCGCGCCCACGTCGTCCAGCCCCGCCGTGTCGATGAACACCACCGGCCCGAGCGGCAGAAGCTCCATGGGCTTTTCGACCGGATCGGTGGTGGTGCCGGCTACCTCGGAAACGATCGATACCTGCTGCCGCGTGAGGGCGTTAAGCAGGCTCGACTTGCCCGTGTTGCGGCGGCCGAACAAACCGATCTGAACGCGGAAACCGCGCGGTGTGGAGTCTGCTTTCACAGGTAAGCGTCTCTCTTGCCCGAGCGCACATCGTGGAGCAGCATCTCGGACAACGACCGCTGCCCGCCGGACATTTCCGCCAGGCGGAGGTTGATGAGTTGCTCGCCCGCCGCGCGCGTGTCCGGGCTGGCGTAATCGATCAGGTATTCCTCGAAGGTCGAGATCGCGTTCGGCTCGCAGTGGTTCTTGATTTCGCCCGGCTTGGCCAGGTCCATGAAATCCCGGCCGGTGCGTCCCAACCGGTAGCAGGCGGTACAGAACGAGGGCATGAAGCCGCGCCCGGAAATGTCGCGGATCACCTCGTCGAGCGAACGATGGTCGCCCAGTTGAAACTGGCTCGACTCAGGAACGCCATTGCCGTTCATGTATCCGCCCGGATCTGTGCGGCTACCGGCGGATATTTGCGAGATGCCGAGTTCCAGGGCTTCCGTGCGCACCCAGGGGTCCTCGCGCGTCGAAAGGATCATTCCGGTGTAGGGCACGGCCAGCCGCAGGATGGCAATCAGTTTAAGAAAATCTTCGTCACTCACGGCATATGGCGGATTGGAAGCGAACGGAGCGCCCACGGCCGGTTCCAGGCGCGGCACTGAGATGGTGTGCGGGCCGACGCCGTACTCGCGTTCGAGCGAGCGGATGTGATCGAACATGGCCAGCACTTCGAATTTCCAGTCGTACAGCCCGAACAACACGCCGATGCCGACGTCGTTGATACCCGCCTCCATGGCCCGGTGCATGGCCGTGACTCGCCAGTCGTAATCCACCTTCGGGCCGGAGCGGTGCAGATCGGCGTATGTGGGCCGGTGATAGGTTTCCTGGAAGAGTTGGTAGGTGCCGATGCCGGCGTCCTTCAGTTGCTGGAACTCCTCCAGCCACAGGGGAGCGATGTTGACGTTCACGCGGCGGATCTCGCCGTTGCCCACGCGCGTCTTGTAGATGGTGGCGATGGAATCCAGAATGTAGTCGAAGCCCCCCTGGCCCAGATAGGACTCACCCGCCACCAGCAGCACACGCTTGTGTCCCTGCTCAACCAGCACGCGCACTTCGGCGGCGATGTCTTCCTGGGTGAGCGCGCGGCGCCGGACCGCGTCGCTGGAGGAACGGAACGCGCAGTAAGGGCAGTCGTTGCTGCAGTAGTTCGAGATGTAAAGAGGAGCGAACAGGACGAGGCGCGAGCCGTAGATCTGCTCCTTGACGTAGCGAGCCGTGTCGCGCAATTCGCTTATCAGCAGCGGATCGCTCACGCTCATCAGCGCGGCCACTTCTTCCGGGGTCAACCCTCCGAGATCGCGCGCCTTGGCGAAGATGTCCCGCACGCGATGGGCGTCCGGCGCCGGGCAATATCCGAGCGTCTCATTGATTTCCGCTTCGTCGACGAATGTTCCTCTGGCCATCATGTTCATGAACGTCAATCTCTCCTTGCCATCGCGGCCGTCTCGCTCTCGCGAACCCTGTCCAGCGCGGACCCCAACGCATCCCGGGCCATTTCGAGGGTGCAGCGTTCCATGCGTTCGCCATCGATCACCACCGTGGGCCCGCGGTCGCACTGCTCAAAGCAGAACGATGCGCGGATGTCCACGTTGCGTTCGATGCCGTGTTCCTCGGTTTCCCGCACCAGCCCCCGCAGGATCTGGTCGGATCCGCGCAGGAAGCAACTCGTTCCCAGGCAGACGCTCACCTCGACCTTGCGTCCCCCCGAGCCGTTCAGGATGGGGAAGGTCTCGTCCGGCGTGCGCCGGCGTCCCTGGTAGGCGGTGTGCAGCAGCTTGTGCGCCTTGCCGTTTTCGCCGAGGATCTTGTCGTAACAATCGGTTATGAAGATGTTCTCCTGGCTCTTGTGAAGTTGCAGATCCTTGTCGATGTGGTAGAGCGCCTTGGCACGGATACCGCGCGACGCTCCGTTGTGCGTCGAGATAGGCTGCCCGGCGCCGCCGACGCAGCCGCCGGGGCAGGCCATTACTTCGATCAAGTCGTAATGGCATTCGCCGGAGCGAACCAGATCGGCCACGGCGCGCGCATTGCGCAACCCGTGCACCACCGCGAGCCGCAGTTCCTGGCCGCCCGCGTTCACAACCGCCTCGCGCAGGCCGCCTTCTCCGCGCACCTGTTCGAAATCCACCTTGGCGAGCGGCTTGCCTTCCAGCTTCTCCGCCGCGTAGCGCAACACGGCCTCGGTCACGCCGCCCGAACTGCCGAACAACACGCCGGCGCCGGTGGTGAAGCCGAATGGCATGTCGAAAGATTCCGGTTCGAGATCGTTGAATCGCAGTCCGGTGGAAAGAATCATGCGCGCCAGTTCCACCGTGGTCAGCACGTGGTCCACGTCCGGCGCTCCGTCCTTGCTCAGTTCGGGCCGCCGCGCTTCGTACTTCTTCGCGGTGCAGGGCATGATGGAAACCACCACCAGGTTGCGGCGGTTCAGCCCCAGCCGTTCCGGCAGGACCTCTTTGAGTAGAGATCCGAGCATCTGCTGTGGCGAGCGGCAGGTGGAGAGGTTTTCGAGAAGGTCCGGATAATACTGCTCCGCGAATTTGACCCACGCCGGGCAGCAGGAGGTGAACTGCGGCAGATGCTCGCGCTGGCGCTTGCGCTCGAGGAACTCCTTGCCTTCCTCGATCACGGTCAGGTCCGCGGCGAACGACGTATCGTAGACTTCGTCGAATCCCAGGTGCTTCAGCGCCGCCACCATCTGCCCGCTGGTCATCGCACCCGTCTCCATGCCGAAGCATTCGCCCAGGGCCACGCGGACGGCCGGCGCCACCTGCGCCACCACATGCTTGTCAGGATCGTGCAGCGCTTTCCAGACGTCTTCGGTTTCCGAACGCGGCGCCAGCGCACCGGTGGGGCAAACGCTGGCGCACTGGCCGCAGTTGACGCACTCCACCTCGCCCAGGCCCTTGCCGAACGCGGGAAGCACGGCGGCGTCGTGTCCGCGGAAAGCAAAATCGATGGCGCCGATGGATTGAATCTCCGAGCACATTCGCACGCAGTCGCCGCAGAGCACGCACTTGTTCGGATCGCGCGTGACCGACGGGGAACTCTCGTCCACCGGGGCATGCCGCAACACGCTGCCGAACCTTACTCGCTGTATGCCCAACCGCCGCGCCAGGTTCTGTAACTGGCAGGTGCTGCTGCGCGGGCAGGTGGGACAACTCTGGTCGTGATTCGCTAGTAGAAGCTCGACGGTGATCTTGCGGATCTCGCGGATTTCCTCGGTCATGGTGCGGATCCGCATACCCGCTTCCGGCGGCGTGGAGCAAGCGCCCTGAATACCGCGGCCTTCCACTTCCACCAGGCACAAGCGGCAGGCCCCGTACACGCTCAACTCGGAGTGGTAGCAGAAGGTGGGCAGGTCGACGCCCGCCTTACGGATCAGATCGAGCAGGTTCGGCTCGCCCTCGATGGGGACGTCGCGGCCGTCGATGTTCACGAAGCCGGTAGCAATCTGGGTCATGCGTGTATGCCCTCCACCGCGCCAAGATTGCAGGCCTTGGCACACGCTCCGCACTTGATGCAAAGCTGTTGGTCGATCTTGTGCGACTGCTTCTTCTCACCGCTGATGGCGCCGGAGGGGCACGCCTTGACGCACAGTCCACAGCCTTTGCACCTGGCCGCGTCGATGCTTGGTTTGATCAGCGCCTTGCAGTGGCCGGTCCTGCAGACTTTGTCGAAGACGTGCTCTTCATATTCCTTGCGGAAATACTTGAGCGTGGAGAGAACCGGATTCGGCGCCGTCTTGCCCAGGCCGCACAGCGACCCTTTCTGCACCGCGGCGCCGAGCTTCTCGAGCATTTCGAGCGTTTCAGCCGTGCCGCGACCCTCGATAATCTCGTCGAGCAGGGCCAGCAACTGCCGCGTGCCTTCACGGCACAGCACGCACTTGCCGCAGGATTCCTTCTGCGTGAAATCCATGAAGAACCGTGCGACGCCCACCATGCACGTGTTCTGATTCAGGACCACCAGGCCGCCGGAGCCGACCATGGCGCCCACCGTGCGCAGGGAATCGAAATCGAGCGGCAGGTCCAGATGTTCCGAAGTCAGGCAGCCGCCCGACGGTCCGCCGATCTGCACGGCTTTCAGAGCCGTCTTGCTGATCTTGCCCTTGCTGTCGGTGACGCCACCGCCGATGTTCATCACGATCTCGCGGAGTGTGGTGCCGAAGGGCACTTCGATCAAGCCCGTGTTGGCCACGTGCCCGGTCAGTGCAAAGGTTTTCGTTCCCGGGGATTGCGCTGTCCCGAGCTGCCGGTAGACTTCGGGGCCCTCATTGATAATGCGCGGCACCTGCGCCAGCGTCTCCACGTTGTTGATGACCGTGGGCCGCCGCTTGAGCCCCTTTTGGGCGGGGAAGGGCGGCTTGGGCGATGGCATGCCGCGGAATCCCTCAATGGAGGCGATCATGGCCGTCTCTTCGCCGCAGACGAACGCGCCGGCGCCTTCCATCACTTCGCACTGCATACGATGGCCGCTGGCGAAGACGTTTTCACCCAGGATGCCCATGCGCTCGGCGTCTTCGACGGCCCTGCGCATACGCTGCACCGCTAGCGGGTATTCGGCCCTCACGTAAATGTAGCCCTTGTCGGCGCCGATGGCGCGACCGGCGATCATGAGGCCTTCGACGACGCTGTGCGGGTTGCCTTCCATCACCGAACGGTCCATGAACGCGCCGGGGTCGCCCTCGTCGCCGTTGCAGATGACGTACTTCTTCTGCGCCTGTTGCTGGCGCGCCAGGTCCCACTTCCGCCCGGTGGGGAAGCCCCCGCCGCCCCTGCCGCGCAGGCCGCTGTCGAGGATCACCTTGCAGACGTCTTCCTCGGTCATCTCACGGTAGGCCTTGCTGGCCGCCGCGTACCCGCCGTCTTCCAGGTACTCGTTGATGTCTTCCGGGTCGACGATGCCGCAGCTTTTCAGCACGAAGCGGGTCTGGCGCTGGTAGAACGGAATGTTGGCCGTGCCTCGGCAGCGGCGTTTGGTCGCCGGGTCCACGTAAAGGAGCCGATCGACGACCTCGCCGTTGAGGATGGTGCGTTGCACGATCTCGGCCACATCCGCCGGCTGAACCTTTGTATAAAGGATGCCGTCGGGCTCCACGGTTACCAGCGGGCCCATCTGGCAAAAGCCCTGGCAGCCGCTCTTGGAGACGTGGACATGCCCGTCGCAGACAGTATGGTCCGCCGTGAGGGTCGCGCTCGAGCCGGATTCGGCCAGCTTCGTCTGGAACTCCGCGAACACCTTCCAGGCTCCGTTGGCCACGCAGCCGGTACCCGCACAGAGAATCACCCGCCGGCTGTTCATGCGACGTTCTCCCTGGCCTGGATTTCTTCCACCAGCCGCACCGCGCGTTCCGGGGTCATCAAGCCGTACACGTCGTCGTTGATGACCATCACCGGGGCCAGTCCGCAGGCACCCACGCAGGCCACCGTTTCCAACGTGAACATGAGGTCCGGCGTGGTCTTATGCTTTTCGTCGAGGCCGAGTTTCGCGCGCAGCGCGTTGAGGATGGGGATGGAGAGCTTCACGTGGCATGCCGTGCCGTCGCAAAGCCGTATGACGTACTTGCCTTTGGGTTCCAGCGCGAAGTGCGCGTAAAACGTCGCCACTCCGAACACCCGGGCCGGTGGCACGCCGAGCGATGTCGCCACGAAGGTGAGCACCTCCTCGGGCAGGTAGTGATACTCCTCCTGCACGGCCTGCAGGATCGGGATCAGCCTTGAGGGGTGACGCGAATAAGAATCGAGGATGGCGCAGATTTTTTCAAATCTTTTCACCGGCGAGACCGCCGCCTGGTTCCCTTCCATTGTCGGTGCTTCCCCTTCCTAATTCGGCTTTCAGCGCCTGCTCGACTTTGAAGGACAACGCACCGAGGCTGGATTCCAGGCTCTCGCTCTGCACAATCACGCTATCGGGCACTTTCAGGTGAACCGGCGCGAAATTCCAGATCGCGCGGATTCCGCCTTCCACCATCAGGTGCGCCACGCTTTGCGCGGCGTTTTCCGGGGTGGCGATGATGCCCAAGTGTATGTGCATGCGGCGCGCGAGATCGGACAGTTTGGACAGCGATAAAACATGCTTGCCCGCTACCTGGCGCCCGATCTTCTGCGGGTCGATGTCAAAAGCGGCGACAATGTTCAGCCCGCGCTGCTTGAAACCGCTGTAGCCAAGCAGTGCGGCACCGAGATTGCCGGCTCCGGCCAGAAACGCATCCTTCACGTTGTTCCAGCCGAGCAGGTCTTCTATGCCGCGAATGAGGTCAGTCACACCGTAGCCGACGTTGGGCTTGCCGTTGATTCCCGTGAAAGCCAGATCCTTGCGAACCTGCGTGGGATCGAACTTCAACTCCACGCCGATCTGGCTGCAGGAAACATTACGCACGTCCGCACGCGCCAAACGCACCAGAAACTGGTAGTACTGAGGCAATCGCCGGAGACTTGGCTCCGGGATGACTCTGGGCGTGTCTACGTCGGCCACTATGACCTCGTTTAGAGAATGATTTCTCGATCTTGGGCTGGCCGCACCCTGGACAGCTAGGTAACAGGGTGGGCTATTGCGGCTCTTGTTCGACTAATCTCAGCCTTGTGAGCCTTGATCGCTGGACGCCAACCGCCCAAGATCGTGAAAACTTTCTCCATCTCAATATTAGATTAGGGGGCCACCTTTGTCAATGGTCCTCGACAACTAGATTTATACTACCACTATCTAACACAAAATACTGGACTTATAGCCGGCTTCGGCCGGCCTGGCCCTTACTTCAACTCCTGAATGCGGATACTTCTCCATCGAACCTGGTAGGGTTTGAAGCGATCTTTGCCGACTGCGTGCACCTGTAAACCGATGATTCCTTTGGCGGTCATGGAATCCTTGAAGTCCGCGGCCAGCACGCCGTTGACCCAGGTGCGAATGGAATCGCCTTTGCATTCAACACGATACTTGTTCCACTGGTGGTCGTTGAACGCGGTTTTGGCGGCCGGCCGCGTGGAGAAGTCGTCCAGGAAGCGGCCTCGCCGTGCTTCGTCATAGACGTTACCGCACGAGGCGCTGTCGTGGGTGACGATCTCGGCCTGATAGCCGTAAACACGATCCTCAGGCAGCTTCTTTTCCACCGTCTTCCCCCGGTCTTCGAATTTCAACGGTTCGGGGCCGCGATAGATCTGGCTGCGGAACTGGACGCCGGAGTTCAGCTCCGGGTCCACCTTGACCTCGAACTCCAGGACGAAGTCGCCGTATTGTTCATCGGTGCAGAGAAACGAATTGGGGCTTCCCAGCACGGCGGTGCCGAGGATCGTGCCCTTGTCCACCACGTAGGTGGCTTTCCCGCTGTGGACGGTCCATCCGTTGAGTGACTTGCCGTCGAACAGTCTTACCCAGCCGGCCCCCTGGCACACGGCCACGGCCAGCCAACACGTCGCGATCAGTCCCAAAGTTCTCTTCATTTGTTCGCCTCACTTTCGATGCTGAATTCTCAGGCCAAGGCGGCGGCGATGATGCCGCGGGCCTGTTCCACGATCTCCTGAAGGTGCTTCTCGCCGCGGAAGCTCTCCGCGTAGAGTTTGTAAATGCTTTCGGTCCCGCTGGGCCGCGCGGCGAACCACCCGTTGGCCGCCGTCACTTTGATGCCGCCGATGGGCGCGCCGTTGCCCGAGGCCCGCGTCAGAACGGACACGATTGTTTCGCCGGCCAGTTCGCGCGCCGTGATGGCTTCCGGGGTCAGCTTGCTGAAGTTCGCTTTCTCCTGCGGGGTGCAAGGCGTATCTATGCGGGTGTAGCTGCAGCGGCCGAACCCGGTGGCCAGCATCTTGTAAAGCTCTCCGGGATCGCGGCCCGTGCGCGCCACGATCTCCGCGGCAAGAAGGCCCATGATCAGACCGTCCTTGTCGGTGGTCCAAACGGTGCCGTCGCGGCGCAGAAAACTCGCTCCGGCGCTCTCCTCGCCGCCGAAACACAGCGTGGCGTCATGCAAGCCCGGCGAGAACCACTTGAAGCCCACCGGCACTTCCGAAAGGCGGCGGCCGCGCGCGGCTACGATGCGGTCGATAATCCCCGAACTGACCAGCGTCTTGCCGATGGCGGCCTGTGCCGGCCACCCCGGGCGGTGCGGCACCAGATAATCGATGGCGACGGCCAGGTAATGATTGGGATTGAGCAGTCCGGCGCCGCGGGTGACAATGCCGTGGCGGTCGGCGTCCGGGTCGGTGCCGAAGGCCACGTCGAAATGATCCTTCAAGCCGACCAGCGAGGCCATGGCGTAAGGCGAGGAGCAGTCCATGCGGATCTTGCCATCGTGGTCGACGGTCATGAAAGAGAACGCGGGATCCGTTTTCGGATTGACGACCTCGATGCGCAGCCCGTAAGTCTCGGCAATGGGCTGCCAGTAATGGATCGAAGAACCGCCCAAGGGGTCGACGCCGATGTGCACGCCGGCGGCACGGATCGAGTCCATGTCGATCACCGCCGCGAGGTCGTTCACATACGGCCGCATCAGGTCGCGTTCAAAGATGTTGTCGCACTTCACCGCCTTTTCGTAAGCTAAGCGGCGCACGCCGCGATTGCCGTTCGCGAGCAGTTCGTTGGCGCGCTTTTCGATCCAGCCGGTGATATCGGTATCGGCCGGTCCGCCGGCCGGCGGGTTGTACTTGATGCCGCCGTCCGAAGGTGGGTTGTGCGACGGCGTAATAATGATGCCGTCGGCCCAATGCGAACTGCGTTCCCGGTTGTAGGTGAGGATGGCATGCGAGACAACAGGTGTGGGCGTGAGGCCGTCGCCCTGCTGCCGCACGGCATTGACCCCGTTGGCGGCCAGGACTTCGATGGCGGTGCGCTCGGCCGGCCCCGAGGCGGCGTGCGAATCCTTGCCCAGGTACAGCGGCCCATCGATGGCCTGCCCGGCGCGATGTTCGCAGACCGCCTGCACGATGGCCAGGATGTGTGCCTCGTTGAACGTGCTTCGAGAAGGCGCCCCGCGGTGTCCGCTGGTGCCGAAGCTGACGCGCTGGAGTGGATTGGACGGATCGGGACGGAGAGCGTAGTAGTCCCGGTCAAGTTGGGCCGGATCGATCAGCAGTTCACGAGGCGCCGGTTTGCCGGCCAGTGGGTGTAACCCCATAGCGTAGTTATTATGACACGCGTTACGGAAGCTTCTTCATGAGCCAGGCCTCACTGACGATGGTTCCCCAGCCGCCCGTGTTGCGCCAGATTTCACGCTCGACGCGCGAGCCGCGCGCGACGTCGGCCGCGCGCTCGAAGCGGATCACCAGTTCGCCATCGCTGGTCGCCTGCGGCGGAATGTCGAAAGTGAAGAAGTCGCTCGCGCGCTCGGGAACCGCAAGGTCTTTGGCCAGCACGAATTGATCGGCGTAAATGGTTTCCGATTTCTGATTCATGCGCTCGCGGTAGCGCTCCTGGTAGCGCGGCCGGACCAGCGTGAACCGGATGCGGTAGCGGGCCTTGGGGTCCAGGCCGGAGTATTGGAAGGTTACGCCCTGGTCTTCATCCTGCGTGAAGTGCATGCTGCGCTGGCTTGGGCGGTTCATCTCCTCGATCATCTCCGGGACGAAGGGCTGTCCGAAATCGTAGGGATAGCCATGCACGATGTGCGGCGCGGGGTTGGCCGTGCCCGCGTTGTCATAGAAGCCGCCCGGGCCGGGATCCTCGTAATCGGCGATCATGCCGAGTAGCTCGCGCCGTTCGGCGCCTCGCGCGATCTTGGCGCGCTCGAGTTGACGGCGCGTCCAACCTGAGCCGATGAAATCGTGGTCCAGGTTGAAGATGCCTTCGCTACGGACGCCGTACAGGCGGTTGCTCTCCTCGCCCAACCGCGTGGCCTCGGCGCGCAGGCGGTTCATCTCAGCATCCGGAGGAAGCTTCGCCAGCATGGCGAGCGATTCGGCGATCGCGGCATCCGTCGCGCCGGTCTTGAGCGCCAGGCGGATGCGCTGTTCAACGCGCTGCTGAACCGTTTTCTGGCGGCGAACGTCGAGCTGAATGTGACGGTCCAACGCGGCCTTCTGCATGTACTCGCGCCAGAGCCAGTTGCCGCGCATGCGCGTCGCTGGCATCTTCGCCCCGGCTTCCTTCACCAGTTGGTAATAGCGGCCGATACCCGTCTTTTTCTCGATGGGCGTTCCCGGTTGCTCCTGGAGGTTCTCCTCGATCTGGAAGATGGCCTGCGCCATCCGCGGCGCGGCTTCGGGGCCGAACCAGGTGCGCGCGTATTCATCGACCAGATCCTCAATCTTGCGCTGCGGACTCCACAGCAGACGCTGCCACATCCACTGGTTGAAATGGTCCTGCGTGCCGCTGGAGTGCGTGCAATCGCCGATGCCGTAACGGACAGTCTCGCCGAACACCCAGCGATAGTAACGCGGCCAGGCGTAGAAACTGAGCCGGTCGTAGACCATGGTGAGCGCCTGGTCCGGGCGGCGTTCGTAGATCCAGTGGTTCCAGTGCGGGGGCTGGTCGCCGTTCTTGTCGGCGCGGGGGTAGGCCTGTATGAAGCCGTTCTGCGAGTACCGCCAGTGCGTCAGCTCGTTGTAGAAGACGATGTCCTGTTCGGGCGGAAGCTGGTGCAGAATCTCCTTCAGATAGCGGTCGAAAGGTCCGAAGCCCGGGTAGCGGAACAGATCCATGCGATGGTTCTGGCGATGGCCCGGCTGCCAGCTCATGGCGTCCGAGCCCGGCCCATAGCCCCAGGCCCTCAGCCAGGTGCGCGGCTTCTCCTGCAGGTACTTGAAGATGGCGATGTCGCTTTCGTTGTCGAATTTCTGGTTGGTGAAGAAGATCTGCGTTTCGGGATGCTCGCGGTGGATGATGTTCGCCATGTCCTCGCACAAACGGATGAAGGTGCCGCCGTAAGGCTTGCAGCGATCACACTCGCAACCACCGCCGTCGCCGCCGGTGAAGCAGATGTAGTCGACGGACGGGGCGCCCCGGAAGGTGTCTTCAAAGCGTTTGAGGAGCGCTGCGCGCGCCGCCGGAACCGATGGGCACAGGTAGTTCGTCCTGCCGATGGATTCGTAGCCTTGCCATTCGGGAGGACCCGAACCAGCGTTGGGAGAATAATGCACGAGGGTCTTGAGGCCCAGCGAGCGGATGAAGTCGAACATCTCGCGATCCGCGGGCGACACGCTGGTCTGCATAGTGTTGAGGCCGGCCAGCGCGTAATCCTCGATCTTCCGTTGGGCTTCCCGCCTGGTCCAGCGGCGTGCTTTGGCTTTCTGCAGCGCGACGCCGCTCTGGCCGTACTGCGTGCCGCGGACCTCGAACGCGGGCGCTGTCCGGAGTTCGAACGGGACCGGGAAGTCCACTCCGCTTAAGCGCACCTCGGCGCGGCGCAGAATCTCGCCCACCGCGTAGAGCACCCCGCGCGCATCCACGCCCGCCGCCGCGAGCACAGTGCCCTGGGGAAGGCTGAATGTCTTCAGCGTGAAACCTTCGGGGTCTTTGAGAGGACGGCGTTCCGCGAGGATCTTCGCAAGCTCGCGGTGGCTCTGCGCCGTGCCAAGCAGGATGACCAGGGCGCCGGCCGGAGCCCTGGAAGGTTCGCGTTCGCTCTCCAATCGTACGATGAGCGAGGCGGGTTCGCGCAGCCGTTCAGAGAGGATCCGGGCGGCGTTGTCCTCCACGCTGCCGGCCTGATCGCCCATGCGGATGGTAACGCTTGAAAACGTGGCGCCGTGGGCGGCCGCGAGGAGCGTCAAAGCGGACACGAGGAGTTGTCCACGCATGGGCCTATTCTCGACGATGCCACCTGCCGGGCGCAAAGCCCCTCTCGCGAAATGCGGCGTACACGTAGATTGTCAGACTTGAATGCGGCCGATGTGGAACGTCGCCGGGTGCCACAGGCGTTTGCCGCCCTCTCCCCCCAGCACATACACAGTATCGCCATCCACAGCCGCCATGGGATAAGAGGTCGTATCGAGCAAGGGGTCCGTCCCGGCGATCTGGCGCGTCCTGGTGTCATAAACCATCACGGTTGACTCAAAGAACCGCTTCCAATCGCGCTTCTTCTCTTCCGCCGTGTAGATATGTTCTACCGAGCCGTCCATCCGGCGCGTGACGCCATAGCGGTATCCACCCACCAGCAGGATGTAGCGATCCTTGTATGTCACGGCATGCTGATTGGAGCGGTGCGGCAGGTCTGCCAATCGCTCCCAGCGGCCGGCGTCGACGTCGTAGCACCACGCATCCACCACGTTCGCATAGCCGCCTGGCTTGGGTGATGGATCGCGGTGAACGCCGCTAAGAACATAGATCCTTCCCCCCGCCGCGGCACAGGCCAAGTCATGCCAGCTTAACGGGCCTGCTGTACCTTCGGTGTCGCCAGGTAGCCGGCGATACGGTCCTTATGCACCTCGTTGACTACGATCTCGTAAGGCTGCCGCGCCCTGGCAACGTAAAACTGCAACGGCTCGTTGAGGTTCTTGTCCTTCTTCTCCACCTTCTTGTCGTCGGCAATCACTTCCAAGGTGAAGCGGTTCCGCTTCTGGTCGGCCTTCTTGAGGGTGACCATAATGTCGCCTACCCGCTGCGGTTGCTTGCTTTTGGCTAGGTTGAACTCGAAGTAGTTGCGCTCGCCCAGGGCTTTCAGCGCGGCCAACTCCTTCGAGTTGGTGGCGATCAGGCCGCTCTGCACGCCCAGGTCGCCGGTAGCCCGCTTCAGCTCGGCGATGGTCTTGTCGAGTTCGGCTTTATTGGCGGCCACCTCGGTCTTCACCGAGCCGACTTCCGTGGAGACCTCGCCCACCCTGGTGCTCGTGGCCGTGGCGGTCTCTTTCACCGCTCCGATCTCGGTGCGCAAGGCCTGTTGCTGTCTCTTGGTTTCAGCCTCGAGGCGGCGGGAAAGCTCCTCGGCGTGTTTCTGTGCTTCCACCTTGGCGGAACCGGCGGCCATGGCGGCTTGCTGCCGGGCGGCCTCCAGCTCTGTGCGCAGGTTCTCCAGGTGTTGACGGTTGGCCGCGCTGGTCACCGTGGATGCTTGCTTGAGTCCCGAAATCTCGGTGGCCATGGCGTCCTTCAGAGTCGCCACATCCTTCTGGACCTTGTTCATCTGCCAGAACATGTAGATGGTGGCTATGGCCAACGCAATGACTACTCCGAGCATGATCGGAATCATGGGGCCGGAACCGGACGAAGGCTGCGGTTGCGGCGGGAAGGCGGGGGTCTGATCGCTCACGGATGTCTATCCTCCTATAACACTATTATGTATGCGCCAGGGCGCAATGGAGCTACAGTAACATGTCCTACGATGAAATTTGTTTCACTTATCCTGTTCTTTGATGCGAGGGCGGGCAAAATCCAGGTATTCCTGCTTGGGTACTCCGGGCTCGAAGCAACGGCGGCAGCGCGCCTCGTACATCCCGGCCGCACCCACCACGATCAGATCGTCTGATTCGACCAACCGTTGCGTGTGCTTGGCCGGATTGCCACAACGCATGCAGATGGCCAGCGTCTTGGTGATGGACTCGGCGTGCGCCAGCAGTTCCGGGATCGGGGAGAAGGGCCGGCCCATGTAATCGGTGTCCAGGCCGGCGATGATCACCTGCTTGCCGGAGTCGGCGAGCTGGTTGGCGATCTCGATCAGGTCCGTACCCAGGAAGTTGGCTTCATCGAAACCCACCACCTCCGTGCGCCAGTCCAGGCGCGTGAGAACCTCGTGCACGTTGCCGACGACCTCGGACTTCATGCGGATATCGGCGTGGGAGACGATCTCGTCATTCGAGTAGCGCGTGTCGATGGTGGGTTTGAACACCTGCACGCGCTTGCGGGCGATCATGGCACGCCTCAGCCTGCGGATCAGCTCCTCGCTCTTACCCGAGAACATCGGTCCGCAGATGACCTCGATCCAACCCATCTTGCCTGAGAAGAAGTCCATGGTTCAGAAAGAAGGGCGCGCCGCGCGGCGCGCCCAAATCTCTATCCTACACGCCTTCGCGTTTCCGCTCGATGCGTACGTAGTTCATGTCCTGCTTCGGTTCGCCGTCCAGCGTGAGGGCGAACGTTGTAACCGGCGAATCCGGCGGCATGGCCGGCAGGTTCAACAACCGCACGCGGAAGTCGTCCTGGACGAACTTCACCGGCTGGCCGGTGGCGAAGTACTTCGCAGAAAGCACCTTGTTGCGCAGCCCGCCGAGGCTTGCCACGGTGCCGGGCCAGAAATAGATGTGCGGGTAAAGCGTGTTGCCTTTGCGCGTGGCGCTCCAGAACTGGCCGCCCCACACCTGGCAGCGTTCAGATTCGTAGATGGTGGCGCCGTTACGGTCCATCCATTTACCCACCGCGGTCAGGATGCGCACGGACTCGGCCGGAATGCTGCCGTCCGCCTTGGGCCCGATGTTCAACAGGTAGTTGCCGCCCTGGCGCGCGCAAGTGATCAGGTTGCGCACCACGGTCTTGGGCGTCTTCCAGGCATCGTCGCTGGCGTGGTAGCCCCAACTGTCGTTCATGGTCATGCAGGTTTCCCAGGCGCGATCCTTCGAGGCGACAATGTGCTGTTCGGGCGTGGAGAAATCTCCCGGCAGGCCATTGCGGTTGTTGACGATGGTATCTGGCTGCAGTTCGAAGACCATCTTGTTCATGCGCTCGGACTCCCAGCCTTCGGCTTTGAGCGGCCAGTTGACGTCGTACCAGAGCACGTCGAGCTTGCCGTAGTTCGAGCAGATCTCGCGCACGTGGCCGTGGATGTAATCGACAAAGCGGCGGCGCGCGGCTTCATCCTTGGCGCAAAGCGCGCCGTCGGGATGGTGCCAATCCATCAGCGAGTAATAGAGCCCCGCGCGCAGGCCCTCCCCGCGTGCGGCGGCGAAGTACTCTTTCACCAGATCGCGGCCCGCGGCCTGTTTGGGCGCGCAGTACGGGGTCAGCTTCGAGTCGAAGAGGCAGAAGCCCTCGTGGTGTTTCGAGGTCATCACCATGTATTTCATGCCGGCGGCTTTGGCGAGCTTCGCCCAGGCGCGGGCGGCATTCGGCGTGGGCACGAACTTCTTGGCCAGTCGCTCGTATTCGGCCACGGGGATGCCTTCGCACTCCATCGCCCACTCGTGACGGCCCAGGACGCTGTAGAGTCCCCAATGGATGAACATGCCGAACTTGGCTTCGTGCCACCACTTCATGCGGCGTTCACGGTCGGCCTCGCTCGTGTAGTCGGCGGCGGCGAGGCGTGTGGCGGCGGCGCCCGCTCCCATCATGTTCAAGTACGTTCTGCGTGACATTCCCTTTGGTTGCATGGATGGATGATTCCTCCCGATTGATTATACGTTTCTCGAAGCCGGCTTACTCGATAACCGGGAATCCTTCGATGTCGCGCGGCTCCCGTTGAAGCAGGTCGAGGACCACGATTTCGTTCCTGCCTTTCCGCAGCCACGCGCCCGGGCAATAGAGCCGCCGCTGCGGGCCGACGTCCCAGTAACGGCCGAGGTTGCGGCCGTTCACCCATACGATTCCTTTCTGGTAGGGCATCATGTCCAGGAACGTGTCGGCGGTCTCGGTGAGATTGAACGTTCCCCGGAAGAAGATGCCGGGACGGTCGCCGGGCTTACCGGCGCGAAGTTTGGCGATGGATTCTTCCTTGAGCGGCAGCGGGTAGACCCGCCAGTTCATGAGCGTCATGCCGTTCAGCGAGACGCGCTCGGTGATGCCTTTGCGGTCGATCATCGTTTGCGAGTAATTGATGCGGCCCATGGCTTCGACCAGGATGGTCAGCACCGGCTTCGGGTTCTCGACCGCGGGCAACGTGAGCGTGTGAACGCCAGCGACCCTGTCGAGTTTGCCAATGTAGCGGCCGTCCAAGAACACCGTGGCGAAGTCATGAACCTCCGTGACCAGCAGCGTGCCGCTCTTGTGTCCGAGCAACGTGGTCTGGTAGGCGATCAGGCCGTAGTCCTGGCCGTAGCTTTCCATGGGGCGCGGCTGCACGCTGGCAATGGGTTCAGGCAGGTTCTCCCAGATGGAAGCATAGGGTGCCATGGCGATCGGCGGGATGGCGGCGGCGGGAATCGGCGCGGGGATTTCGGGCAGCGGATCATTCGCCGCGCGGTAGTTCTTGAGCAGCGAGCGCACGGCGTGGTATTTCGCCGTGGGGCGGCCCTGTTCATTGATGGGGGCGTCCAGATCGTAACTGGTCACGTCAGCCGAATAGCCGTGACCGTACGCGTTGGCTCCGGCCGAAAACCCGAAGTTCGTGCCGCCGTGGGCCATGTATAGGCTGAAGGAGAGACGCTTGTCGAGGAGGGACCGCAACTCCCGGATCAACTTTCCGCCGTCGCGCCGCGCCCAGGGCTCGCCCCAATGCGTGAGCCAGCCGGGATAGCTTTCGCTCGAAAACACCGGCACGCCGGGATTCATCTTGCGGGCGAGTTCAAACTGCTCGGTCGTGGCCCCCGGATCCAGGCCGACGGCGGCGCTGGGGAGCGTGCCGGCTTCGAGCATGGGGACGGTAGCGCCGTCCGAGGTGTAGAACGGCACATTGATTCCGGCCTGCCCCCAGAGTTGGCGCAGGCGCTCCAGATAGGTGCGATCGTTACCGTAACTGCCGTATTCGTTTTCGATCTGGACCATCAGGATGGGCCCGCTCTCGGTGACCTGCAGCGGTTTGACCACCTGCGCGAGCGCGTGGATGTAACGTTCGACCGGCGCCATGTAACGCGGATCGAGGCAGCGGATTTTCAAGTCCGGATAGCGCAGCATGTAGGAGGGGAGCCCGCCGAAATCCCACTCGCCGCACGAGTACGGGCCCGGGCGTAGGAGCACCCACATGCCTTCCTCCTGGGCTATGCGAAGGAAGCGGGCGAGGTCGCGTTCCGGCGAGGTGAAGTCGAACACGCCTTCGGATTTTTCGTGGAAGCTCCAGAAAACGTAGACCGCGACCGTGTTGCAGCCCATGGCCTTGGCCATCCGGATCCGGTGCCGCCAGTATTCGGCGGGGATGCGTGCGTAGTGCATTTCGCCGCCGATGATCTGAAAAGGTTTGCCGTCCAGCAGGAATTGGTCGCCGCCGAACGAGAAAGTGTGCCCGTCCGCAGCGCCCACAAAGGAAACAGCCAGAAACAGCAGGGTCGAGAAAATGATTCCGCGCATCGCCTAACCAAGATACGAACTGCGGCGGCGCGGTGTCCAGGACGAGTCAGGCGCGCGCGGGCTTCCGCTGATTCCCCGCTACGACTTCACGAACCTTTGCTTTGCCTTGTCCCATAGCATGTACTTCCGGCGGCGGAAGCTTTCGACTCCTATGTCGGCCGCTACCACGCCGTAGTAGCCCAGCATGCAATCGCAGTGGAGCGCTTCGCCTTTGCGTATGGCGTTCTGCAGGTTGCGATGGTGATACTCGATGTTCTCCGCGCCGGTCTTCTTGTGCTCGATGACCTTGCCTTCCTTCGCGTACAGCCCCTGCGGTGTGATGGTGAAGCCGGTGCGCGTGAATTCGAGCGTCGCCTTGTTTCCGCGCAGCACGTGCTTCACCGGCGTGTCGTTCGCCATCGAGGAGACCAGAATCACCGTGGTCTCTTCGGGATAGTCCAGCAGGCTGTTGTAGGTGTCGGGCACTTCCGCCTTGCTGTCCTTGAAGTAGAACTTGCCGCCGGTGGCCACGCCGCGTTCGGGGAACTCCAGGCCCAGCGCCTTGATGACGCGCGTTACGCGGTGCACGAACAGGTCCGTGGCGATGCCGCCCGAGTAATCCCAGAACCAGCGCCACCGGAAGAAGCGGTTGGGATCCCACGCCCGCTTGGGCGCCGGACCGAGCCAGGCCTTCCAGTCGACGTCTTCGCCGGGGCGGGCGTCGGCGTCGATCGGGTAATCCCAAAAATCCTTCAGGTGGTTGCGGGAGTAACAGATCTCGGCGACGGTGACTTTGCCGAGCATGCCGTCCTTGAAGTACTTGTAGGCGGTTTCGTAAGAATCGTCGGAGGTGCCCTGCACGCCGACCTGCATTTTGACGCCGGTGGCCTTGATTTTGGCCACTACCTTTTTGGATTCCTCCACCGTGTGCGTCATCGGCTTTTCGCAGTATATGTGCTTGCCGGCGTCGGCGGCGTCGAGGGTCATCTGCGCGTGCCAGTGCTCCGGCGTGGCGATGAGCACATAGTCGATGTCCTTTACTTCCAGGAGCTGGCGGTATTCTTTGTAGGGCTTGCCGCCGGTGATCTGCACGGCCTTGTCCAACCGCGGCCGATACACGTCGCAGACGCCCAGGATTTCCAGGTTGTCCTTCTCGCGCATCTTGACCAGGGTCTGCATATGGCCGGTGGCCATGCCGCCCGCGCCGATGACGCCGATGCGCAGCCGCTCGTTCGCGCCTTTGATCTGAGAATAACTGCGGGCCGTGAAAAGGGCAGCCGCTCCTGCGGCAGCGGCAAACTCTCGCCTGCTCAAGGAATCCATAGGGCCAATTGTAGCTTGCGAGAAGACCGGAGTGGGCGCGTCAGGCGGCTTCGCCTTCGCGCTCTTTGCGGATGGCGTCCAGCACGCCGTTGATGAAGGGGATACTCTCGTCTCCGGAGAAACGTTTGGCGAGCTTCAGCGCTTCGTCGATGGCGATGGCGGCGGGCGAGATGCCGGCGATCATTTCGAAGATGGCCAGCCGCAGAATGTTGCGATCCACCGCCGGCATACGTTCGATGCGCCAATGCGCGGAATGCCGGACGATGGAGGCGTCAATTTCCTCGACGCGGGCGGCCACGCCCCGCACCAGTTCGATCATGAAGGGGTCGGGCGTGGGCGGGCGCTCCTCTTCGGGCGAGGAAAAGAACTCGTAATACGACTCGATGCTCCTGTCGATGGAATGTCCCAGCAGGTCCCACTGGTAGAGAACCTGCAGGGAGCGTTCGCGGGATTTGTGCCGGGCAGCCATCCGTTCGCGGCGCCTCAGGCGCGCAGGCGTCTCATCAGGTTGCCCATTTCGACGGCGGACATGGCCGCGTCGAAGCCCTTGTTGCCGGCCTTGGCGCCGGCCCGCTCGATGGCCTGTTCGAGCGAGTTGGTGGTGAGCACGCCGAAGGCGATGGGGACGCCGTAGGCGAGCGAAGTCTGTCCCAACCCCTTGGCGACCTCGGCGGCGATGTAGTCGAAGTGGGGCGTGTCGCCGCGGATTACCGCGCTCAGACAGACGATGCCGTCGTGCCGTTTGGCCGCCGCCAGCTCGCGCGCCACCACGGGCAATTCCCAACTGCCCGGCACGCGCACAATTTCGATGTCGTTCGGGTCGCAGCCGGTCCGCGTTAGAGCATCCATGGCGCCGGCGAGCAGGCGTTCGGTCACCACGCTGTTGAAACGGCTCACCACGAGGGCGAACTTCAGCCCCTTCGCATCGAGATTTCCTTCCACAACTTTATTCGGCATGGTCTTCACCCCGCGGAGTTTGAGGTCGTAGAAGTCCTCTTTCTGTACGGCGTCATGCGTATGCGCGCCGGGCACATATGGGATAATTGGACTTCAGAGCTTCATCATACCGCATGGATCCCTGCTACATACGCAACTTTTCCATCATTGCGCACATCGATCACGGCAAGTCGACGCTGGCCGACCGGCTGCTGGAACTGACCGGCGCGTTGAGCCAGCGCGAAATGATGGAGCAGGTCCTCGACTCGATGGACCTGGAGCGGGAGCGCGGCATCACCATCAAGTCCCACGCGGTGCGGCTCAACTACCGAGCCGATGACGGCCAGGACTACCAGCTCAACCTCATCGATACGCCCGGCCACGTCGATTTCACCTACGAGGTTTCGCGCAGCCTGCAGGCCTGTGAGGGCGCGCTGCTGGTGGTGGACGCGTCACAGGGTGTCGAGGCGCAAACCCTGGCGAACACTTACCTCGCGCTGGGGCACAATCTGGAAATCATCCCGGTCATCAACAAGATCGACCTGCCTTCGGCCGAGCCGGACCGCGTCAAAGAGGAGATCGAGCAGGTAATCGGGCTCGATGCTAAAGATGCGTTGCTGGTGAGCGCGAAAAGCGGCGCCGGTGTCCATGAGGTGTTGGAAGCCGTGGTGCACCTGGTGCCTGCGCCGCCCGGCAAGCGCGAAGCGCCGCTGCGCGCGCTGATTTTCGACTCCTGGTTCGATCCCTACCGCGGTGTCATCACGCTGCTGCGCGTGGTCGATGGCCGCCTTTACATGGGGCAGAAGATCCGGCTCTCTTCGAACGGCGCCACGTTCGAGGTCGAAGGGCTGGGGTACCAGTCGCCCAAGCCCGTGCCCTGCGAGGAACTTTCGGCGGGCGAGGTCGGCTACCTGTTCGCGAACATCAAGAACGTCTCCGACGCACAGATCGGGGACACGATCATGGACGCGGAGAATCCGGCCGCCGAACCGCTCCCGGGCTTCCAGGCTGCCAAGGCCATGGTGTTCGCCGGGCTTTACCCGGTGGAGTCGCACGAGCACACGCTGCTCAGAGAGGCCCTCGAGAAGCTCCGGCTCAACGACAGTGCCTTCAACTTCGAGCCGGAGAGTTCGGCGGCGCTGGGCTTCGGTTTCCGCTGCGGCTTCCTTGGATTGCTCCACCTGGAAATCGTCCAGGAACGGCTCGAACGCGAGTTCCAGATCGACCTCATCACCACTGCGCCGAGCGTGCTCTACAAAGTGCGCAAGCATAGCGGCGAAGTCATAGAGGTGGACAGCCCCACACGCTGGCCCGATCCCGCGGAGATCCTCGAAGTCGAGGAACCCATCATCGAAGCGACCGTCATCACGCGCGAGGAGCACCTGGGCGAGATCCTGAAGCTGCTCGAGGAGAAGCGCGGCAATCAGAAGAAGTTCGAGTACATCGGCGCGGCGCGCGTGCTGCTGGTCTATGAATTGCCGCTCAACGAGATTGTTCTGGACTTCTACGACCGGCTGAAATCCTGTTCGCGCGGCTACGCTTCGCTGGATTACCACCTGGCCGGCTATCGCGCGGCACCTATGGCGAAGTTGGACGTGCTGGTGGCCGGCGAACCGGTGGACGCGCTGTCGATGATCGTCCCGAAGGAATCCGCCTACGAGCGCGGCAAGGCGCTTATCGAACGGTTGCGCAAGCTCATCCCACGCCAGATGTTCGAGGTGGCGCTGCAGGCCGCCATCGGGAACAAGATTGTCGCGCGCGAGAACATCCCCGCCATGCGCAAGAACGTGCTCGCGAAGTGCTATGGCGGCGATATCACGCGCAAGCGCAAGCTCCTGGAGAAGCAGAAAGAGGGCAAGCGCCGCATGAAGCGCGTTGGACGCGTGGAGATTCCCCAGGAAGCGTTCCTGGCCGTGCTGCGCGTCTCCGGTGAAACGGAGTAGTCCGTCCAGGCTACCCCTTCCCCAAGACAGGAGATATGCAAAAGTCTCCGAGGACCTCCGATATGACTTGCTGGAGGTTGCATGCCGAAGGTCATTGCCCGGGACGAACGGGCGCAGGACTCACCGTGGGCGCTCTGTAAGCTGCCGTCCTTTCCGCCTGTTGCAACGCGGCTGCTGCAGGCGTTATCCAAAGAAGACGTTGAGATCAGGGAGTTGACGCGTCTGATTTCTTCCGATGCGGCGTTTTCCGCTGAGATCCTGCGCCTGGCCAACTCCGCGCTCTTCGGGCTGGAGGGGCAAGTCAACAGCCTGACACACGCTGTGCTGATGTTGGGGTTGTCGCGGGTGAAGGGCTTGGCTATGACCGTGGCGATCATGAAGGGGTACCTGAAAGGAGTACTCAAGAGTGAGACTCTGCGGCGGTGCTGGACTCACTCGCTGGCCTGCGCGTTTCTGGCTGAAGAAATGGCGCCTGCCTGTGGCCTGGACAAAGACTATGCTTACACAGTAGGACTATTGCATGACATCGGCCGGCTGAGCATTCTTGTAGCTTATCCCGCCGAGTACACCAACCTTCTTAAAGTGGCCGAGGAGAACTCCTTCGATGTCCTGGAGTGCGAACGGCAATTGTTCGACATCGATCATTGCCAGGCGGGGCGGTGGTTGGCCGCGCAATGGAATTTGCCGCCGGAGTTCGGTGAAGTCCTGAGCCATCATCACGATTCGTCCGCGGGACCACAATTTGGCGCCACCGGGCTCATACACGTGACGTGCAACCTTTCGGATGCCCTGGGATTCAATGTCCTGGATACCAGGGAGTTGCCGGACTTCGGGCGAATCGCAAGCGAATTGCCCGAACCGGCGAGGGATCGCCTCAGCCTGAATTCAGAGGAGCTGAAAGCGCGCATTGGAGGGCGCATTGTCGCCCTGTTACGCGGGCCGCTCAACTAAGCGATATTTGGTAGTTCGTATCCCCGGCGCCGCGGGCGTGAAAGAAGCTTGTTGGCTTCCTCGTCGCCGATGAACTTCTCTTTTACAGGGTCCCACTGCAGCTTGCGACCCACCTGCCGGCAGATGTTCACCAGGTGGCACACCGTGTTCGACCGGTGTCCGATCTCGACGTCGGCATTCGGCGGTTTGCGCGTCCGCATGCACTCGAAGAAGTTCCTCAGGTGGAAAAGGTCCTCGCCGTTTCCTTCGGGAGTGAAGTCGGGAGCATTGCGGCGCAGTTCCACCGGGTCGGACAGATAGTTGCCGCGCAGGATCTGGATGCGGCCCTTCTCCCCGACGAAGATGGCGCCGAGTTGCGCGTGATCTTTGATCTCTGGTTGCCAGAGTTTCAGCAGTGTGCCGCTGGCATACCGCATGGTGATGCGCGCCTGTTCGCCTTTTTCCTCCGGCCACATCTCGACCGGCCCGGTTTCATCGGTCCCGAGCGCGGCCTGCACCTGGTCCAGCCCGTGTGTGCCCCAGCCGCTCACGCCCCAGCTTTGCCCGCCGCCGTCGTAATCCCAATAGAGGGCCCACTTGGTTCGCAAGTCGTTGTGATAGGGGCGAAGCTCGGTCTGGTTGCACCACTGGTCCCAATTCAGGCCCGGCGGGATAGGCTGTGCGGGCTGAGGCTTCCAGGCGACAGGCGGCTCGTAGTTGCAGGCGATCACTTCCTTGATCTTTCCGATCGCTCCCCCGCTCACCAATTTGCTGGCGTGGATATTGATGGGCATGGAACGCTGCTGCGTGCCGGTTTGCAGGATGCGGTTGTACTTCCGGACGGCCTTGACCAGGGTGCGGCCCTCGGCCACGGTCAACGTCATCGGCTTTTCGGAGTAGACGTCCAGGCCCGCCTGCATGGCGTGGATGTTGATGAGCACGCGGGCGTGCGTGGGAGTCTCGACAAAGACGCAGTCGAGCTTCTCCTTCTCGAACATCTTGCGGTAGTCGTGATACTTATGCCACTTGGCGCCCTGCGGATGTTTGGCGGCGGCCTCATCCATGCGCGTCAGGTAGCAGTCGGCTACGGCCACAATCTGGGCTTCGGGCATGTCGAAGTAATGCTGCAGCCAGCGCGCGCGGCCACCCACGCCGATGAATCCCACCTGGATGCGGCTGTTGGCGCCGGGCGCACCACCCATGCCGAGTACGCTCGACGGAACAAAGAGGGGCGCCGCGGCGGCGCCGGAGACGGTGGATAGAAAATTACGTCGCTTCATGGCCATCAGGTCCGGGTCCATTATATCTAGAGCCGGACACCCGCGAGGCGCCTTTACTGGTTTTCCTCAATCTCGCGCGACATCTCTTCCCACTCCCCCATCAGCGCTTCGAGCGATTCCCGGCCGGCTTCCACCAGTCCCATGAGGCGTTGCGTTTCTTCGGCGTTTTTGAAGTCGGCGAGCTCGGCTTCGTAACCGGCGATCTCGGCCTCCCGCCGCGCCACCTCTTCCTCGATTTCCGTGCAGCGGTCTTGCATCTGACGGAGTTTGATCGGATTCAGGCGCTTCGTCCTGGAGCCTTCCGCGGATGCGGCCTCGGGTGTTGTGTCCGGTGTGGCTTCAGCCTGGTTGGCGGCTTCCATGGCCGCCGCGCTGTCCTTGCGCCGGAGATAGTCTTCGTAATTCCCCGGATAGACACGCGCCTCACCGTCGGCCACTTCGAACACTCGCGTGGCCAGTTTGTTGACGAAGTAGCGGTCGTGGGAGACGAATACCACCGTGCCGGTGTATTCGCCGAGCGATTCAAGCAGCACGTCCTTGGCGCGGATGTCGAGATGGTTGGTGGGCTCGTCGAGCAGCATGAAATTCGATGGCTGCATCAGCATGCGCGCCAGCGCATAGCGGTTGCGCTCCCCGCCGGACAACACGCCAATGGTCTTGAAAACTTCGTCCGCGCCGAACAGGAAGCAGCCAAGCACGGTGCGCAGTTCGGTGAGTGTGGATCGCGGCGACACCTCGCCCAGATCGTCCATCAACGTCGCGGATGTGTTGAGCTCCTTGTACTGGTCCTGCGCGAAGTAATCCGGCTCGACGTTGTGGCCTACCACGTAGTCGCCGCTCGTGAGCGGCTCCACTCCGGCCAGCATCTTGATGAGCGTGGACTTGCCTGCGCCATTCACGCCCACCAGCGCCACGCGGTCGCCGCGCTCGATGATGAAGTCGACATCGCGCAGGACCTGATGCTCGCCGTAAGACTTGCTCACGTGGCGGAACTCGGCCACGATGCGGCCGCTCGGCTTGGGCTGAGGAAACGAAAAGTGGATGGCCTTTTCTTCCGGCGGAATCTCGATGCGCTCGATGCGATCCAGCTCCTTGATGCGGCTCTGCACCTGTTTGGCCTTGGTGGCCTGATAGCGGAAGCGGTTGATGAAGGCTTCCAACTGCTGTATGCGCGCCTGCTGATTGCGGTACGCGGCTTCGAGCGTCGCGCGCTGTTCGGTCTTCAACTCGATGTAGCGCGAATAGCCGCCACTGTAAAAGTGAATGCCGTGGTTCCAGATCTCGACGATGCGTGAAACCGTGACGTCCAGGAAGTAGCGGTCGTGGGAGACCAGCACGAAGGCGTAAGGGTACGACCTCAGATAGTCTTCCAACCAGTTGCGCGCTTCCATGTCCAGGTGGTTGGTGGGCTCGTCCAGAAGCAGCAGGTTGGGCTTCTCGAGCAACAGCTTCGCCAGCGCGATGCGCATCTGCCAGCCGCCGGAGAACTGTTCGGTAGGCCGAGTCCAATCCTCGCGCGAGAAGCCCAGGCCCGAAAGCACGGTGCCCACCTGCGCGTCGATGGTGTAGTGGTCGCGCGAGCGAAGCTCGGCTTCGACGCGATGGAACCGGTCGCTCACCGCGCGGTACTCTTCACCCGAGGGATCCAGTTCCGACATGCGGCGAGCCAGCGTCTCCATCTCGCGTTCCATGGCCTGCACGTCGGCGAACACCGTCAGGCATTCGTCGAAGACCGTGCGGCCGGACAGCGACAGGCCGTCCTGCGGCAGGTAGCCGGCGGAGATGCCTTTGGTGGCCACCATCGTTCCGTAGTCGAGTGTGTCCTGCCCGGCCAGGACTTTCAGCAGAGTCGACTTACCGGTGCCGTTGGCGCCCACCAGACCCGTGCGCTCCTCGGTGGTGACCAGCCAATTGACGTTTTCAAAAAGCAGTTTGGGGCCGAACCGCTTGCCGGCGCCGGTGAGCTGAATCATTGCGCCTGCCCGGCGATGTACCCCGTGCGGCGCAGGATCCGTCCGGCCCGGACCGAAGTGAGTTTGTCGTTCTCAACCACCGGCTGCCCGTTCACCAGAACCAGGTCGAACCCTTCCGAGTACTGGTGCGGGTCCTCGTAAGTGGCTTTGTCCTGGACGCGTGCGGGATCGAACAGAACAAGGTCCGCCCAGAAGCCTTCGCGGACCATACCGCGATCGCGGAACCCATAGATGCGCGCGGGCAGCGAGGTCATCTTGCGGACGGCGTCCTCCAGCGTGATGGTGTTTCGGTTGCGCACGAACTCGGCCAGCACGCGGGCGCGAGATCCGTAAGAGCGCGGATGCGGCTTGCCCGCGCCGAATTCGCGCACGCCGCCGTCGCTGATGACGGATGTATTCGGATACCGCAGGATTCGTTCGACGTCCTTGATGCTCATCGACTGGTAGACCATTCCCACCCAGTCCTTCTCCATCAGGTCAAATATGGTCTGAATCTGCCGGTCGAGCTTCTTCTTCCCGTGCTTCAAGATCGCGATTTCGGGGATGGTCTTGCCTTCGAGGCTTTTGTCGAACGGGCAGCTCGACACCATGGCGTAGGAGTAGTCCTTGCATCCTTTGGCCTTCAGCATCTGCTTCATCTCCCGTGCGATGCGCTGGCGGGTGGCTGGGTCGGCCAGCCGTTCCTTGATCTTCTCCTTGCCGTCGGCGAGCGCCCAACTCGGAAGCGTGATGCCGAGGTTGGTGCTGGACCGGTCGTACGGATACTGGTCCACGGTGACGTCGACGCCCTCGCGGCGGAACTTCTCGACCAGGGCGATGGATTTGTCGCTCTCGCCCCAGTGCTTACGGTTGTCGATCTTGAAATGGGACAACTCGACGCGCATCCCGGCGGCCCGGCCCACGTTCGCGGCTTCCTCGATGGCTGCCAGCACCTTGGCGCCTTCATCGCGGATGTGGCTCGCGTAAATGCCGTCGTATTTGGAGGCGGCCTTAGCCAGCTCGACCACTTCTTCCGTGGTCGAATAAGTACCCGGAATGTAGATCAGACCGGTTGAAAAGCCGACGGCGCCGTCTCGCATGGCCTTTTCGACCACCTCGCGCATGCGGGCGAGTTCGTCCGGCGTGGCGTGGCGTTCGGCGCGACCCATCACATGAATACGAATGTCATTATGTCCGGCAAGCGTGGCGAGGTTGATGCCGATCCCGATCTTTTCCAGCTTGGCGAACCAGGCAGCGACGTCCACTTCCGAGTCGCCGCAATTACCGGTGACGATCGTGGTGACGCCATCGCGCACGTAATTGCCGGCGAAGGGGATTTTCTCGATGTCGCCCTCGACGTGCGTGTGCCCGTCGATGAAGCCGGGTGCGAGCACGCGGTCGTGGGCGTCAATGACACGCTCGGCGCTTGCGCGCGACAGGTTGCCCACCGCCGCGATGCGCCCGTCTTTCACGCCGACGTCGGCGCGAAACCAGGGGTTGCCGGTGCCGTCCACCACCCGGGCGTTACGAATGATCATGTTGTAGTCGGCCGCATGAAGACAGAGAACGGCGAAGAAAAGCAGAAATGAGCGCATGGGAGCCTATCCCAAGATTAGCAGGTGAGCGATCCTAGACTACCGGGCCCAGGAAGAAATCGAACGAGCGCGCCAGATAGTCGCGCAGTTCGGACCGCGGCACAACGGCATCCAGGAATCCATGCTGCAGCAGAAACTCGCTGCGCTGGAAACCTTGCGGGAGCTTCTGCCGGATGGTCTGTTCGATGACGCGCGGCCCGGCAAAACCGATCAGTGCGCCCGGCTCCCCGATGTTGAGATCGCCCAGCATGGCGAAACTGGCCGTGACACCGCCTGTCGTGGGATCCGCCAGGACGCTGAGGTAGGGGATTTTGGCCGCGTCAAGCATCATGAGCGCCGCCGAGACCTTGGCCATCTGCATCAGGCTGACGGCGCCTTCCTGCATGCGCGCGCCGCCGGAACTGGACACGATCACCAGCGGCTGCCGCTTGGCGATCGAGCGCTCCACGGCTCGGGTGATCTTCTCGCCCACCACGGCGCCCATACTGCCGCCGATGAATTTCAGGTCCAACACGCAAAGCTGGATCTCGCGGCCTTTCATCTTGCCTTCCACCGTGATCACGGCGTCCTGGTGCGAGGTCGCCTTGCGCATGTCTTCCAGGCGCTTCTTGTAAGCCTTGGAGTCGGAGAATTCCAGCGGATCGGTGGAAACCATATCCTGGTCGTACTCCACCCATTCGCCGTCCATCAGCGCTTTCACGCGCGAGCCGGCGTCCAGCTTGAAATGATAGCCGCACTTGGGGCAGACCTGCAGGCTCTCTTCCAGGGCTTTGCGCCAGATGATCTGCCGGCACCCGTCGCACTTCAACCACAGGCCTTCGGTACGGACGTTACGTGCGGCGTCCTCGGGAGGATTTCCCGCAATCCGGGGTTTCTTTCGGGTGAACCAGGCCATGATGACTCTCAGTACTCGATGCCTCGCTGCGCGAGGATCCCTTTCTCGAACGGATGCTTGATCTCCCGGATCTCGCTCACCAGATCGGCCGCGTCGATGAGCCTGTCTTGCGCGTTGCGTCCCGTGCAGATAACGTGCAACTGCGTGGGTCGTGCGGCAATGTCGTTGAGAACTTGATCCAGAGAGATCATGCCGTAATGAACGGCATAATTGATCTCATCCAAGATTATCATGTCGTAACGATCCGCATGGAAGGCCTCGACGGCCGCCTTCCATGCCTCCTGGACGAGCCGTATATCCTCGGCGTCGGGCTTTTCGGCCCCCACTTTGACGAAGCCGCGGCCCATGGGGCGGATCTGGAAATTCTCACCGAAGGCTTTCACCGCATCCAACTCCCCGTAGTGCCAGGATCCCTTGATGAACTGGATCATGAGCACCCTCATGCCCTGGCCCACCGCGCGCAAGGCGGTACCCATGGCGGCGCTGGTTTTGCCTTTGCCGTTCCCCGTGAAAACGATCAACAGCCCTCGGTGAGAATCCACCAGACCACACTAACCCGACGTCCCCGAGCGAAGCAAGACGCGGGGCTCAGCCCGCGTTCTGCTTGCTGTATGTCCGGATCTTGCGAATTTCCTCGGCCGGGATGTGCAGGAATTCGAGGAACTCCTGGTGTTCGTCGGGCGCCGAGCGTTCGAACTCGGCGTGCCAGCGGTTCATATCGTCTTGCGTGAAGCCGGCGGCTTTCATAATGCTGATCCACTTCTCTTTAGTGACCACGTCGTCTCTCCCTAACGGCCGTTTGGACCGTAATAGTCTGAAAATGGCCCGTTGATGTTCCCGCAGACGCTCGATCTCGACGTCGATCTCCTTGAGCCGCCGCTTCAATACTTCGGCGGCTCCGCTATCCGGCCCATCCAGCAGGCCGCGGATGTCGGCGAGTTTCACGCCGGCGTTGCGATAGACGCAGATCTGTTCGAGCCGCTCCAGGTCCTTCCTGCCGTAGGCGCGGTAATTACCCGCGGTGCGCGAAGGCCGTTTGAGCAGCCTGATCGACTCGTAATACAGCAGCGTGCCGCGGCTGAGCGAGCAATGCCGCGCCAGTTGAGTGACGGTGAACATGGGGCCAGTTCCAACTATGAACCCTGCAGCTTTAGACAGGTCAAGAGATTAATTTCTCGGCTTCCGGCAGGTCCTCCGGACGGCCCACGTCGCGCCAGGCGCCCTCGATGGCGTAGATGCGCACGCGCCCCCCGCGGGCCAGTATTTGTTCGACGGCCGTTGGCAGTTCGTATTCGCCGCGAGGCGATTTCGGGATCGACTCCAGCTCGTCGAAAACGGACGCGCGGAAGGTGTAGAGACCCGCGCTGTTCCAGTGCGTAGACGAAGTACCCTTCGGCGGCTTCTCGATCATTTTTGTGACAACGCCGTCTTTCTCATAAACGGCCGCACCCTGCCACGGATCCTTCACCCACTTCACGCCCGCGACGGCTTCCGCCCGCGGATCGGATTCCAATCGCGCGGCGATCCCCGCATAGTGCCGCGCATTCACCATGATGTCGCCGAAGGTGAGCAGGAATTCGTCGCCGTTCACGAATTCCCGGGCCAGGCGCGTGGCACCGCCTGTGCCATCGAGCGTCGCCTGCATGCGGTAGGTCAGCTTCATCGGGTAGTTGCCGAAATGATTTTCGATCATCTCGCCGCGATAGCCGGTGACGATGAGCACCTCGGTGAAGCCGGCTTCACGCAAGCGGTCCAGCACGTGTTCGAGCATCGGTTTGCCGGCGATCGGGAGCATGGGCTTCGGACGATCGTCGGTCAAGTGCTTCATTCGCGTGCCGCGCCCGGCGGCCAAAACCACGGCTTTCCTCACGAATCCACTATAATCGCCTTTTGCACATGACTTCCATGACACGAACACGATGGTGGATTCTTACCCTGCTGTTTTTCATCACCACCATCAACTATTTGGACCGCATCGTACTGAGCGTACTCATCCCGGTCATCCGCCAGGACCTGCACATCACCACCGAGCACTACAGTTACGTGACCGGTACCTTCCAACTGGCGTACACCATCGGATTCATCTTCATGGGGCGGCTGATCGACCGCTACGGTACACGTCTGGGTTACTCAGTAGCCATCGCCTTCTGGTCGGCGGCGGCCATGCTGCACGCCTTCGTGCGATCGACGGTCTCCCTGGCTTTCTGGCGCGCCATGCTGGGGTTCGGCGAATCGGGCAATTTCCCGGCGGCGATCAAAGCCGTGACCGAGTGGTTTCCCAAGAAAGACCGGGCGCTTGCCACGGGCCTGTTCAATGCCGGGACCAATGTGGCGTCAATGGTTGGTCCACCGGTATTCGTGTGGATGAATGCCAACTTCGGCTGGCGTGCAAGTTTCGCTATTACGGGCGGTTTGGGCTTTATATGGCTCATCCTCTGGGTGCTGCTGTACCGTTTGCCGGAGATGCATCCGCACGTGAACCAGGCCGAACTCGACTACATCCACAGCGATGGGCCCGAGTCCAAAACCCAGTCCAAGATGGGTTGGGGCGCTGTGCTGCGTTACAAGCAGACCTTCGCTTTCGCATTGGCCAAGTTCCTCACTGATCCGGTCTGGTGGTTCTATTTATTCTGGCTACCGCCGTATCTGTACGATGTGCGCAAGTTCAATCTGGAGGAAATCGCCTGGGCGCTGCCCGCCATTTACCTGATGGCCGATTTCGGCAGCGTGATGGGAGGGTGGCTCTCCGGTCATTTCATCCGCATCGGCTGGACCAACGCCCGGGCGCGCAAGGTGACCATGGCGCTGTCCGCGTGCCTGATGCCGATTGCCGCCACGGCTGTGCTGGTACCGAATGCCGTCGTAGTGGTGCTGCTGATGAGCCTGGCCACGGCGGGCCACCAGGCTTGGTCGGCGAATCTTTATACCACGACTACGGACGTCTTCCCCAAGCGTGCGGTCGCTTCGGTGACCGGCATCGGAGGCTGCGCCGGCGGGTTGGGCGGCGTGATCATTTCGTCGCTGGTGCCGGGCTTCGTCATCGCACATTTCGGATACAAGCCGGTCTTCCTGATGATGGGCGTTCTACACCTCTCGGCCCTCGTGATTGTGCACAAGATGATGGGCGACATGAAGCCCGTCGAAGAGTAAGCCGGGCCGCGGTAACATAGACAGATAACGCGCAAAGGGACTTCGTTATGGCTGAACACTCCGGGATTATTCTTGACACCGATTTGCCGGGCGTCACGCGCCGCGCCCGTGGCAAAGTGAGGGATGTCTACGAGATCGACGGCAAGATCCTGATCGTCGCCACGGACCGTATTTCGGCGTTCGATTACATTCTGCCCACCGGCATTCCCGATAAGGGCCGCGTGCTGACGCAACTCAGCGTGTTCTGGTTCGACTTCCTAGGATCTTTGGCGCCCAACCATTTCCTGACGGCCAACGTGGATGAGTACCCGGATCCACTGCCGCGCTATCGCGACCAACTCGAAGGCCGCTCGATGCTGGTGAAAAGCGCCCGGATGGCGAATGTCGAATGCGTCGCGCGCGGCTATCTGTCCGGTTCGGGATGGAAGGAGTACCAGAAGAGCCAGAGCGTGTGCGGCGTGGCCCTGCCGCCGGGTCTCAAGGAAAGCGACAAGCTGCCCGAGCCGATCTTTACGCCGTCCACCAAGGCGCAGAGCGGCCACGACCTGAACATTTCCATGCAGCAGGCAGCGGACATGGTGGGCGCCGGGACCGCCGCCAAGTTGCGCAGCCTCACGCTCTCCATCTACACGCGCGCGGCCGAGTATGCCCTCGAGCACGGCATCATTATCGCCGACACGAAGTTCGAATTCGGTTTCGCCGACGGCGAGTTGATCCTCGCCGACGAAGTGCTCACGCCGGACTCGTCGCGTTTCTGGCCGCTCGCCAGTTACAAGCCGGGCGGCGCGCAGCCTTCTTTCGATAAGCAGTACGTCCGCGATTACCTGGAGTCGATTCGCTGGAACAAACAACCGCCCGCACCTCCCCTGCCGGAAGATGTCGCCGCCAGAACCAGCGAGAAGTACAAGGAGGCGTACCGGGCCCTCACCGGGAAGGTTTTGTGAACTGGCTGGATGTCGTACTGGGGATTATTCTCCTCACTTCGGCCGTGGCCGGCTTCGCCAAGGGGTTGGCACGCACCACAGTGGGCTTCGCCGCCTGCGTGATCGGCTTGCTTTGCGGCTTGTGGTTTTACGGAACCGCCGGCTCGTTCCTGCTTCCGTATGTGAGTTCGCGCGGCATCGCCAGCTTCATCGGTTTCCTGCTGGTCTTCGTCGGGGCCATGGCCTTTGGCGCCCTGTTGGGCCGGATGCTCGCCGTGCTCTTCAAGTGGGCGGGTCTGGGCTGGCTGGACCGGCTGTTTGGTGGCGTGTTCGGATTGGTGCGCGGGGCGCTGATCGCGGCGGTGATCGTAATGTTGTTGCTAGCTTTCACGCCCAAGCCGCCGCCCCGTTCGGTGGTCGGCTCGCGTATTGCTCCTTACGTGATGGACGCCGCGCGCGTGATGGCGGCGATTGCGCCACGGGAGTTGCGGGACGGCGTGCGGCAGAGCTACGAAAAAGTGAAGCAGGTCTGGTCGGATACACTGAAGAAGGGGTCTCACAGTATTTCCTCCGAAGGAGCTTAGTGGTATTGATTCAACCCGGTAGCATCGACCTGCTGATTTTCGACCTCGACGGCACGCTGATTGATTCCAAGGAAGACCTGGCGAATGCGGTGAACGCGGCCCGGCGCCGCATGGGCCTGGCGCCGCTGGCGAACGAACTCGTGTATTCTTACGTGGGCAACGGCGCACCCACGCTGATGCGCCGCGCCATGGGGCCCGAGGCCACCGAAGCCGATGTGCAGACGGCTTTGGAGTACTTCATGGCTTACTACAAAGAGCACATGCTGGACTGCACCACGCTTTATCCGGGCGTGCGTGAAGGGCTGGACGAGTTGCGGGACGGCGGCATGAAAATGGGCGTGCTCACCAATAAGCCCGTGCGCTTCAGCCAATTGCTCGTGGAGCGTTTGGGATTGGGCGCCCACTTCTTCCGCGTATACGGCGGCAACAGTTTCGAAGAAAAGAAACCGGACCCGGAGGGTGTGTACAAACTCTTGGAAGAGTCCGGTGTGGCCGCCGGGCGCGCCATGATGGTGGGCGACAGCGACGTGGACATTCGCACAGCCCGCAACGCAGGCATTCTGGCGTGCGGCGTCACGTATGGATTTCAACCGGAGACGCTCGATGAGGTGCCGCCCGACGTTCGTTTGGGCGATTTGCGGCAGTTGGCCGCGATGTTGCTGGTCAAGAATTAGTCAGGAGAACTTGCAGACACTATGAATTTCAAACCCGGAGAAAAAGTAGAGAAATCGGGCGTTTACTGGTGCACCGTATGCAAGACGCCGGTCCGCTTCACCGAGGGCGAGGTCTTCCCGTCCTGCCAAAACATGTGCGGCCGCGGGAACTGGCATCCGGTGGACGCCGGTCCGCGGCCGCAAGAGCCAAGCGGGACGAAGGCTTCCTAGATTTCTTCCGTCGCTACCCAGGCGCCCTTCTGCGAGCTCTCAAGGATCTTGGTTAGCAGGTAGATGCCGCGCATGCCGTCCACGAAGGTCGGGTACTCCACCGGCGCATTGCGATCGGCCACCGTGCGGTAGAAGCGGCGGTAGACCATCTTGTGGGCGTCGTCGTAACCTTCCGAGTGTCCGCCCGGCAGGTCGGCGTAAGTGCGCGCCTCCGGCAACATCAGCGCGGGGTCTTTCACCAGCATCCCGTTCGGCGTGTCGCGGTGGCCGATCCAGAGCTGATCGGGCGATTCCTGGTTCCAGATGACGCCGGCCTTGGTGCCGAAGATCTCCATCTGTAAGCGGTTCTTGCACCCGGCCGACATTTGGCTAACGGTGAAAGCGCCGCGGGCGCGGTCGCCCAGATGCAGCAGGACGGCGCCGTAGTCGTCGGTGTCGATGTCCACTTCCTCGCGGTCGGCCACCTTGGCCATCTTGCTCTCGAACGCCTGTAGCGCACCCGCCCTGGGCTTCTTGCGCTTCTTCAGGAAAGTCTGCAGGTCGGCGCAAACCGAAGTGATGCGCTGACCGCTGACGTGCTGGACCATGTCCATCCAGTGCGAACCGATGTCGCCCATGCAGCGCAGCGCGCCGCCTTCCTTGCTGACGATGCGCCAGTTCCAGTCCGTGTCATAGAGCAGCCAGTCCTGCGAATAGGTGCCCTGTACGACGATGATGTCTCCCAGCTCGCCGGCTTCCACCATGCGGCGCATCTGCTGCACCGCCGGGTAGTAACGCAGGTTGTGGTTGGTGCAGTTGGCGACGTTCTGCTTCTTGGCGACGTCTACCAGCTCTTTGGCTTCTTCCAGCGTGGTGGTGAGCGGCTTCTCGCAAAGAACATGCTTGCCGGCCATCATGGCAGCCTTGGCAATGGGGTAGTGGAGGTTGTTGGGCGTGCAGATGTGCAGGGCATCAATCCCGGGATCGGCCACGATCTCATGCCAGTCGCCGCTAGTGCGCTCGACGCCGACGGCCTCGCCGAACGACGCGCCTTCCTTGGCGTCGACGCCGCAAACGGCCACAAGCTCCACGTTTGGTTGGCGGCGGATTGCTTCCGCGTGCACCTTACCCATAAAACCAGCGCCAATCACGGCGGTTCGAATTTTTCGCATAGTCTCTCCCTTCGATGAATGCTGCTCTCAGCCAATGTATCGCAATTGCTGGTAGAGTGAAAGTTTGGTGGGAGGAAATGCTGGTTCGGATACGTTTGCGGCGCGGCCCAGCGATCCGGAGAAGACGAGGAAAGCGCCGGCAACTTGCACTCGCGTTGGGTAGCCTGCTAACGCCGCTGGCCGTCATGGCCTTGGGCCTTGCCGCCTGGAGGCTGGGCGCGGATCTCAACTGGACGGGGCAGTTTGCCATCACGGATGGGCTGTTCTCACACTGGCAGGTCTGGGTCGCGATGGCCGCGGTCCTGCAGTCCATCGCTACGGTTTTGATCCGTTACGGGCGCGGCGACAGGGCCGCCGGATAAAGACAGGAGGCGCCCGTCGCGCAGCGCATGTTATCTTGAATTAAAGCGCACGCTGGAATGCCTTATCCCGCCCGATCCCGGACCACGTCTTACTTCTCTCCGGGGTATTTCCCCCCCGGCGTGAAGTGGCTGCTGATCGTAAATATCGCCATTTTTCTTGTCTATTTCCTCGCCGTCCGCTTCGATTTCGGCTTCATCTTTCAGCACTTCACGCTCGTGCCGGGAGCCGTGATCTACCTGGGAGCCTTCTGGCAACTGTTCACGTACATGTTCCTGCACGATCCGTACGGGTTCGCGCACATCCTGTTCAACATGTTGACGCTGTGGATGTTCGGAGTGGACCTGGAGCGCGACTGGGGCACGCGGCGGTTCCTGCGCTATTACTTTCTGTGCGGCATCGGCGCCGGCGTGTGCGTTGTGGTGGCCAACTGGATCGCGGGCAGCCTGGGAGCGCGGACCATAGGCAGTTCCGGGGCCATCTACGGTTTGCTGCTCGCTTTCGGGATGCTCTACCCGGACCGGATGGTGCTGTTCAGCTTTCTGTTCCCCATCAAAGCCAAGTATTTCGTCATGATTCTGGGCGCGATCGATTTCCTGAGTTCGATCAGCGCCAGCGACAGCGGTGTCAGCCACGTGGCGCACCTGGGCGGGCTGCTGGTGGGCTACATCTACCTGAGGCACGGCCGCTACGCGTTCGATCCGGTAGCCGGCCTGATCCGCGTCTATGAGGCGTATAAATTCCGCCGCGCCAAGCGCCGCTTCCAGCGCTACATGCACAAGCACCGCGGCCCGAACGGCCCCGTCAACTGAGCCCCCGCCCCTGAAACACCCGGCCAGCCCGATGCGTCAAATAAGCGGTGTTATATTTGGGCATGGGGGAATCGCGATGAAAATGACACGTTTAGCTCTCCTTCTGGCCGCCGCGCTGTTTGTGTGGGCGCCGGCCGCACCCGCGCAGGAAGGACCGCGCAAGGAAGGCAGCGAAACTGTCGCCCGTCCGCGGAAGAAAGGCGCCGAAGCGGAAGCGGCCAAGATACCGTCCAAACTTTCGAAGAAGGACCGCCCCGCGCTGCCCGACGGCGTGCCGACGTTCCGCAGCGACGTGAATGCCGTGAGCGTCGAGGTGGCCGTGCTCGACAACAAGGGCCGCTTCATCCCCGGCATTCCGCGCGGCAACTTCCGCGTTCTCGAGGACGGCGTTCCTCAACAGATCAGCAACTTCGGCTTGGGCGAAGCGCCCATGACCGTCTGCATGGTCATCGAGTTCAGCAACCTGTTCCAGAGCTACTGGACCGAGACCTGGTATCAAACCTTGACTGCCTCGTACGGTTTCCTGGAAACGCTGAGACCGGAAGACTACGTAGCGGTTGTCGCCTATGACCTGCGCCCGGAAATCCTTTCGGATTTCTCGACCGACAAGCGCGCCGCCTATGAGGCCATGCAGCGCCTTCGTTTTGCGGCGTACTCTGAATCGAATCTTTACGATGCCGTCACCGACACCGCCGAGCGGATGAAAGACATCGAAGGCCGGAAGGCCATCGTGCTGATCGCATCGGGCGTGGACACGTTCAGCAAGATCACCTTCGACAAGACGCGTAAGATCCTGCAGGAAGCCGCTGTGCCGGTCTACGCAATTGGCCTGATGCAGGCTCTAAGGGATTACTACGACGCGCGCGGCGCGATGGGCAGCATCGCCCGCATGGATTTCCTCCAGGCGGACAACCAGATGCGCACGTTCGCCAAGGAAACCGGCGGCATGAGTTTCTTCCCGCGTTTCTATGGCGAATTTCCGAGCATCTTCCGAGCCATCGCGGATTCCCTGCGAAACCAATACTCCCTGGCGTACCAGCCTACGAATCAGGCACGCGACGGGAAGTTCCGCAAAATCAAAGTAGAACTGGTGAACCCCGCCACCAACGAGCCTCTGCGCATCGTTGACGAAAAGCGGAAGCCCATCAAGTACACCATCATCGCGAAGGCTGGCTACACGGCTCCTCGCGAAGTCGAGTGAGCCGTCCGCGCGCGGTTTTCCGCCACGGCGGAAGACCGTCGCTTCGCGGATCAACACTGAGGTCGAAAGTCAAGAATTCGATCTTTCTGTTTTTCAATCCGATACAAAACGATTGACAGCTGAATTTCAGCTTTGTTACTTTTCGAGAGTTCTCATGAAGCCTTCATCCTCTTCCAGTACAGTTCCGGCCGCCCGAATCCTGCTCATTGATGACAACCAGTCGGGTCTGGCTGCCAGGAAGTCCGTGCTGGAGGAATTCGGTCACCAGGTGACAACCGCTGTCAGCGGGCACGAAGGTCTGGAATGTTTCAGTAGTGAGACATTCGACCTCGTGATCACCGACTACAAGATGCCGCGCATGAACGGCATTGAATTGATAGAGCGCGTCCGCAAACAGAAGAAAGACATTCCGATCATTCTGATCTCAGGCTTTGCCGATCCGCTGGGGTTGAACGAGTCCAATACAGGTGCTGATGTTGTGATACAAAAGAGTTCGAATGAAGTGGCACACCTGGTTCGGTCGGTAAACCGCCTCATTCGCCGCCAAGTTCCCAAGAAGCCGCCTGCTTCGCATCAATTGGCGGGCAGGTCCAGACGCAAGACCGGCTGAACCACGCGTTTTCAGAAAGAACCCAGCAACTCCCGTAAAATGAGGCGGAACGCCGCCGGCTCGCCTGCGCTTGCCATCCGGCCTGCCAGCGATTGGGCTTTGGCTGCGTCCTTCCGGCTCAGTTCGACGAGCAGGGCGTAATCCTCAACCGATTCGCGCATCTGTTCGAAGCGAATGGAGCTGAACAGCGCGCGGCCTTCGCGGTTGGGGTAAGCAAGATGCGCTCCGCCCGGTGGCGGGAACGCGGAATCATCCTGTATGGCCGGTTGTGTGTCCTTAAACGGGTCCGGACTCCAGCGGTTCACTTCCCAGCGCAACACGCCATGTGCTCCACGCTGGAATGAGGTCCAGCCGAGGATGCGGGTTTCGAGCAACGCGTGGTCGATAAAGGAACCTGATTCCGGCGCCGGGCTGACGAATCCGGCGGAGGGCATCAGGCGCCGGATTTCAGCCTCCCAGCGCCCGCACTCTTCCGTTTCGCGCGCATCAGGCGAATCGAGCAGACCCTGGACGTAGCGCTTCTCCCAGCCGTTCGCCGCCAGCGTGCGGCGAAGCTCTCCGAAGAAGCCGGCCAGGAGCGGCCGGGCGTGTGCATCGTTGATTGCAACGCGCCTCTCCTGCGTCGCCCCGCCATTCATCGTCCAGATGAGTGTTGTGAGAGGATCGCTCTTGCGGGCGCCGCGGGCGAGCAACTGGCCGCCGTCGATGGATCCGCGCACCCCCGCGGATTCGAACACGCGCACGAACCGCACGAAGTTTGAAAAATCGTAACTCGGCGCGCCGCCGCCCGCCGAGACGGTCACAAGATCCATGGGATTCGCGGGAATGAAGGTTTGATGGTGCGCCGCAAGAAATCTGGCGATGTTGCCGGCTATGATCCACCACTGCCCCGAAAACTGTGGGGTGCGGTAGAACTGCTGGCTATAGGCATCGTTCAGCGCGAAGCGGTGGGCCACATCGAAAGGGATCACCTCGGGCACGATTGCGGGCGTCACGTCGAGAGTGTACGGGATGCGGCTCAGTTCCTCGTTGCCCTGGCGCAGCCTCAGGACGCCGTCGTACCGGCCGGGCGCCTGGTCTGCGGCGACGGGAATCGTGATCCACACCGAGCGCGTTTTATTCTTCTCCACGGTCATGGGAAAGCCCGTCAGAAGCGCGTCGGGAAACAGAGCCGGCGCCTTGCGCAGCACCGCGCCGCGAGAGCCGGATGGGGTGTTCGTGGTCGCCACGACGTACTCGATCCGGCGGACCTCGATCCGGTCAATCGGGATGCCGGGACCGGCAAGCGCCAGCGCATCCACATTCAAGTCACCGATGCCGATGCTCGAGCGCAACGCCAGTTGTAGACTGACGTTGGACCTGCGTGCGGCGGCGAATTTTGCCTCCTTCAGGGCTTTGCTTCCGGCCGGGTCGTCGGGGAACACCTGGTCGAGCGAGTCGACCAGCCAGGCTTCAACGCCCTTCGTGCGGCAGCAGCCGGAGGCGAACCAAATGAGCGAGAGAACGGCGAAGAATCGGCAGCGCATTAGAATGCCTCCAGGAGTTGGCGTTCGAGCTTTCGGAATTCGATCGTGTCCCGCACGTAGTCGTTGATGTGCGGGATGGCTTTTTCGGCAACCGCACGAGCCCGCGAGGCATCGCGCTCGCCGAGCGCGCGGAGCAGTTCGTAATCCTCAATGCCCTCGCGCATGGCTTCCAGGCGCAGGCTACTGAGCACGGAATCGGTTGCGGGTGCCGGGTACACCACGGCGTTGTCGCCGGCCGGCAGCAGGGTGTGGTTGTCGTTGATCACCCGCTGCACGTTTTCATGCGGGGCCGGCCCCCAATAGTTGCCGCCCCAGTGCAGGAAACCCGCCAGGTTGTGGCGGTAGTTGAACCAGTGCAACAGACGCGTCTTGACCAGAGGTTGATCGATGAAGCGATTCAGGTAGCGGCCCTGCGGGGAGACGCACGTGTAAAACCACCCCTGCCCGCCGCTGGCGATGTGGCGGCCCAGCTTGTCAATTTTGTGATCGAAGCTGCCGAGGATCATCACCCAGATGTCCGTGACGTCGAAATAACTCACGTCCTCATCGAGCGAGATTGCATCGATGGTGGGGATGCCGGGAAGATTGCGGTGGATGATGCGGCCATAGCGCTGATAGGACGGCGACTCCGCGCCGTGCGGCTCATCGTGGATGTGTTGAATATAGCGCCCGGTCCAGTTCCTCTCCTTCAGGTGCGCGTAGAGCGCGGAGAGGAACGAGTCGAGGAATCGCTCGCCCCGCGGGTCCTCCGGCGGCAGGCTCTTCCACACCAGCTTGCCTTGTTCGATCACCGGTGCAGGGACCACCAGGTTCGTGTCGTATCCGGAAGCCCTCCCGAGCAGATGCCCTCCTTCGATGGTGCCGATCACCCCGCTGCGCTCGAAGGTCTGCACCCACCGGTCCAGCCGGTCGAAGCGGTATTCGATCGAGTCTCCCCGCGCCACCATATCAGTCAACGATGTGACTGGCGTGATCATGACGTTCTGCCGGTGCGCCGCAAGCACGCGGCCGATGTTCTCCATCAGCCGCCAGTAGTTTTCGGGATCGCGGTCGAGCGAAGGATAGTACCTGCTGAGCATGCCGCGGTCCATGTTGAACCAGTTGGTCACTTTGAGGCTCTGGCGTGCGGGCACGACGGCACTGGTCACGCGTATGGAGAAATCCTTCTTCGCGAGCAATCTCTTGTTTTGCGAAAAGCGCACTACGCCGCGGTACTCTCCGGGCCGGGCGCCGAGGGGACAGGAGACCGTCAACCAGATGGTTTGAGTCTCACGGGCGGGCAGATTGAACGGGAAGTCTTCGAGCAGAGGGTCGGGGAACAGCGCCGGTGCGGGGCGGATCACCTCGTCCGGCGGTGTATTCGGAGGATTCGAGCCCACCGGCACATAGCCCACCCGGCGAATCTCCACCGGCAGGCGCATGCCATCGAGCTCGGGGTTGTCCACCGTCGCGTCGAGCGATGCGATGCCGTCGGCCGAGCGCAACGCAATCTGCAGGCTGGCGTGGCCGTTGCGCGCGATCAGGCGCGGTTCGCTGCCAGCCTTGCGTGTGCCGGCGGCATCGTCGGGGAATACCTTATCAAGCGAGTCGACCATCCAGCAGTCCAGGCGCGGCTTGGAACTGCAGCCTGCCAGCAGCAGGAAGGCCAGTGAGGGGAGGCACCGGCGGAGAACGGAATTAGTCATGTTTTATTTCGCCAAGGGAAAAAGAGCCAGGGGATTGTCGCGGAGCAGCATGCGGCCGATTTCGGCCGCGTCGTCTTCGCCGTGGATGCCCGCCTCGACATTGCCGGCCAGCACCTGCGCGATGTTGCGGCGAGCCATCTTCGCGTGGCCGTAGCTCACCTCCGCGAAGTTGTAGTCGCCACCGAAACCCATGATTTTGTTGAGCGGTACCGTTTCGAGACATTCGTGGAGGGCGCGGCGGCTGACACCCGGTGCGATGATGTGCGCCCAGCAGAAATCCACGTAGACGTTCGGGAACATCTTCGCCAGCACCGCCAGTTCGGATTGATACGGGTAGCCGATATGGAACAGGTCGAATTTCACCTTCGGATAGAGCAGGAACAGGTTCGTGAGCAGCGTGGGATTGGAATTGGTGATGAAGTTAGGTCCGGCGTGCAGGCCGGTGTGCAACTGCACGGGATAGTTGTGCGCCTCGGCCAACCGGATCAGGTGGTGGAACATGTGATCTTCGAGGTCGGGGAAGGGGCGCTCGCGCAGGCGGCGGAAACCGTCGGGCAAGGAGCGTTCGCGGCGCATCATGCCCTCGAAGTCACGGGCGGCATCGGTCTCGTTAACCTCCCGGAATTTCAGATTCCGGTTGTAGGCGATGGTGGACTTCACCGCCGCCATCCCCACTGCCACGCTCTGCGCGAAACTCTTCTCCATGGCCTGCTTGAGGCCACCGAGGCTGGTGATGCCCACTCCCGTGAGTTGCTCGAGTTCGCCCACGGCTTTGGGCGTCTGCGGGGTGACGAAACGGTCGAACTTGCGCGCGGGGACGAAGAACTCCGCATCGAGTTTCATCGGCGCCGCGTTGTAATTGTCGTCGACGAGGGCGCGGCGGATGCGCGCGCGTTCCTTGAACACCCAGCGGTACAGGCCGGGACGCAGACGCGCCGCGATGCGCTCGTTGATCGTAGTGATTGAACTGGCAGAGATCTCCTCGACGCCGTACAGGTCGCGGATGGTGATGCGCAGCGCCTGGCCGTAACCAGTGAACCGGCAGTTGTGCCACCAGGGCTCGAAGGCGCTCCAGCGCGCGGCAGCCGTAGCCTTTCCGTCGTTGACCACGTCCTGCGCGGATTTGGGCAGACCAGAGCTTACCACGTCGCCCATCAGGTAGTGCGAGGCGAGCGTGAAGAAGCCGGCCGGTTCGGAAAGCCGCTTCTGTTCGAGCGCCGTGTGCTCGTGCGTATCCACGATTTCGAGCGCATCGAAGACAGCGAACAGGCGATCCACCAGCGACCTGGACCGCGGCGCCGCCTCCGCCGCCGCAGGCACCGCTCCCCACACCGGGAGCCGCGCAAGGAAACTGCGTCGATCGCTACTCATGGCTCGGCTACGAGCGAGGATTGTAACACAGCCGGGCGTGCGATCAGGTTAACGCAATAACTCCGCGATGCGCGGCGCCAGTTCCTCGTAGGTCATCTTGCCAGGCTGAAAGAGCCGCACGACGCCCTGGCGATCCACAAGCACCATGGTCGGCACCGTGCTCGAACCATACAACCGGAGATTGTCGACGCCCACAGGAACGAAGGCGTTGTCGAGCCCCGTGTAAGTCTCGTTGCGGACCTTCTCGATGTAGCGCATTTCCTCGGCGGGCGTGGCGTCCTCGCCGCGCTTGGTGTAGCCGTAGAGCGCTGTCGGGAGATAAAATTCCAGTCCCTTGGGGCCGAATTCCGATTGGATCTTCGCCAACACAGGGGCCATCGCCTTGCACTCAGGGCACCAGTGCGCCCAGAAGTAGAGGACCACCGGATGACCCTTTTGGCCCGCCAGCGGCTCAGGCGCGCGGCCCACATACTGCTTCAAGTCGAGGGCCGGCGCGGTCTTGCCCACCAGGACCAGCATGTTGAGATTCTTCTGAAGACGGATGCCGAGAGTGGTGTCGCCATAGGCTTTAAGTTCGCGCTCGAGCATCTCGATGGCTGCACTATCCTCATGGCGCCTGTACATCACCTGCGCCTCGACCTCGATGGCGGCGCCCAGCGCGGTAGCCAGATTACGGTCCGCATCGATCGAGCGGCCCTTCAGAAGCTCTTCCACGAGGGTGCGCGCACGGCCGGCATAATTGGTGGCCGAGTCCAGGCGATGGCGCTCCAGCGCACCGCGGCCCATCCAACTGACCGCCGCCGCCAGCTCGCTAGTGGCTCCGTGTTCAGAATAGTAGTCACGCACGCGCTTCTCGGCCGCCGTGTAATCGTCGCGGCCGATGAGCGCGCGCACCTCGGTGACCAGCGCCGATTTAGGCGCGGGCGCGGCCGCGGCGAGCAGTGGCATCAACAACAGGGCAATCGTAGTCCTCATGAATTCCTCCATTCACGCAGCCAGCGCAGGCTGGCCTCAAGATCCTCGCGCTCGCGAGCGGCGGTTTCCTGCTTGGAAGCCGCCGGGACGGGCGTCTGGCGCGGTTTTCCTTTCTCGGCCAATGCAAGGAAACGGGCGAATTCCCAAGCTGGCGTCTTCCGGTAGGCTTGCCAAAAGCCCGGTTCCATGAATCGCTGCACCACCGGGCCCGTGACGATGACCTCCAGCGAGACCGTCTTGCCCGGACACAACTCGGCGAACCGCCGCAGGTAACTGTCGATGCCGACGTTCCCTTCGCCCAGGCGCACCCACTGGACCGCACTGCCTTCCGCGGTTCTCCACACGGCGCTGTCGCGCAGATGCGATGTCAGTACGTATGGAGCGAGGGTCTCCAGCGTGAGGTGCGGGTCCTCGATGGCCCACAGCGGGTTGCCGGAGTCCAGGCAGGATCCCACGATGTCGGTTCCCGCCTCCTCGATCAGCGTCTTCACCTCTCGCGCCTGCATGTCGCCGGCGTGGTTCTCGATGGCCATCTTCAAGCCGCTGGCAAGGATGCGCGACCGCGAGGCCCGCAGTACTTTCACCGCATTCTCGATGTGCTCGTCGATGGAGAGCTTGCCGCGGCGGTCGCCACCGTGGCCCAGGAAGGCCCGCACAATGGGCGAGCCGAGGATGCGGGCGGCATCGAGCATCCTGGCGAGCTGTTCCTCCGCCGTGCCCTGCTTGGGATCGAAGGCACTGGAAGTCGGACAAAGGGAGCGCATGCCGACCTCGATCTGGATCCCCAGCCGGTCGGCGTGCTCGCGGACCTTTCTGAGGTGCGCCTCCTCCACCCCGCCCAGGAAGCGGATTTCGGAGAAGTGCACCACTTGGACTTTCCGCCGGGCGCAGTAATCCAGGTGCTCGAAGGGCGTCCAGTCCTGGTTGCGAAGACTGAACAGATCGATGCCGATTCGCAAAGGCACTTTCGTTTGCATGGCGCAAATTTGCCCCACACCGGCGGCCGCTGCCGCGCAGAAAGTTCGACGGCGCATCTCCATATTATCCACGCTGCGCTACAGTTTGAGCGACTTCAGGTATGCGCGGAACTTGCAGCCCAGGTCGGGTCGCGCCAACGCAAACTCCACCGTGGCCTGCAGGAAGCCCAGTTTGTCGCCCGCGTCGTAGCGCTTCCCTTCGAAGCGATAACCGTAGATGGGCCGGCTCCTCAACAAGTGCCTTAGCGCATCGGTGAGTTGAATCTCACCGCCCGCTCCGGGTTGACCCTGCTCTATGGATTCGAAGATGTCCGGCGTAAGGATGTAGCGTCCGATGATGGCGAGGTTCGACGGCGCCTCATCCGCGGGCGGCTTCTCCACCAGGTCGCTGACGCGGTAGAGCCGGTCCGAAGTGCCGTTGAACGGGACTGGTTCCGCGGCCGCCACGCCGTAGGCGGAGATTCTGTCGTGAGGGACCTCCATGAGTGCAAGGACGCTGGCGCCGTATTCGTTGTAGACATCCAGAAGCTGCTGCAAGCAGGGCTTGGGAGCGTCGATCACGTCGTCGCTGAGCACGACCGCGAAAGGCTCCTGGTCCACGAGGTCGCGCGCCCGCAGTACCGCGTGTCCAAGCCCCAGCGCTTCCTTCTGCCGAATGTAGGAAACGTCGATCATGTCCGAGACGCGCCGCACATTCGCCAGCAGGTCCTTGCGCTTGCGCCGCGCCAGGAGGTTCTCCAACTCGAAGCTCACGTCGAAGTGATCCTCAATGGCGCTCTTGCCGCGGCCGGTGACGATGATGATGTTCCGGATGCCGGAACGCACGGATTCTTCGACGCCGTATTGGATCAGCGGCTTGTCGACCAGCGGCAGCATCTCCTTCGGCTGGGCCTTGGTGGCTGGCAGGAAGCGCGTACCCAAGCCCGCGGCAGGGAACACGGCCTTCCTCACTTTGGGAGTCATCCTCTCCATTGTATGCGCGAGAGTCCCGTGTGCAGGAGATGACGGACCATGCGCTACAACGCCGGGGTGCGCCGCGTTGCCATCACTATCGCATCAGTGCATTGTCAGCCAATTTACTGTTAATTACTGCCTTCTCAGTTCCTGGCCTAGCGCCTCGTACCGTGCCGTACTTTCCAACTAACTCCGATGGGCCTTCGCTCCCACGCTTCTTAGTCACGCTCTCGTGCCGGTCATGGGCCTGGACGACGGCGTCCGACACGTCATGATGGCTCTGTACGCCCTCATGACGGCCTATGGCGACGTATTGGGTGGATGCCGATGCTTGTCGAATACGCGCGAACACGCCGAACTTACGAACATCACGGGCCAGATGTTACACTTACAAGAGAATGTCCTCAAATACAACCTGCATGTGCGGCCACCATGGTAATCAGCATCTCCAAAATGGCGGTCCCTGTACCTATCATCAGGGTCGAGAGTACTGTGGCTGCGATCATTTTCGCCCGTTTCAGGTGTATATGCCATCGAGCGAGGAGGTTCCCGCGAAGGGCAAATGGATCACTGTCACAGGCGAAGTGAAGAAGGTGGGGAAGGATATCCAGAACGCGCCCTGCGTTGCACTCAAGACCGATCCCCCGGTTGACTCCGTGCGGTGCGTGTTCCCGGCATCCAGCACCGGCCGTTTGGCAACGGTCACGGTGGGTTCGCGTGTAGTGATCAGGGGCCGGTGCGACGGCACGCCGTTGAACGCCGTTCTTCGAGAGTGTCAACTGTTCTGAGGCGGTTGCCCCAGGGGATCGCGCAGGAGCCCGCAGGACGAGCCGGTACCGGCTTGGATAGAGTAGAGCCGGGCAGGGCTGAGTAAGCGCCGGGCTCCCCGCCGGGCCGCCGGTCGTGCATAATGATGCTAATGGCCGACGAGCGCTTCCAGTTCGCCGTGGAACTGTATGAGAAAGCGCATCAGCTTTGCCGGCAAGGCGACGCTGAGTTGGCGCTGGATCTGTGCCGGCGATCGCTCGAGTTGCACGCCACCGCGGAGGCGCGCACGCTGCTCGGCTGGATCTACCACAACCAGGGCCGGACGGACGACGCCATCGCCGAGTGCAAGAAAGCCGTCGAACTCGATCCGGACCTCGGCAATCCCTACAACGATATCGGCGCGTACCTGATCGAGAAGGGCGACTACGACAACGCCATCGGATGGCTCGAGAAGGCCACGAGCAGCCGTCGTTATCGAAGCTACCACTTCCCCTGGTACAACTTGGGCCGGGCATATGCCGCCAAGGAACTATTCAAGCGTGCGGCGGAGTGCTTCGAGCAGGCCCTGGAGATTGAGCCGGACTACAAAGAAGCAGAAGATGCGTTGCGCCGGCTTAAGCGGCTGGTGCAGTAGACGCGCACGTTTTCGACGGCCAGCGTAACTAGGAATATTACTAGTGCGAGGGCCGGAGCCGCTGACCAGGGTGGACCGGCGATACCGATCAGGTACGGGATGGGGATTGCCACGGTCGCCGCAGCAAGCCGCGTCCAGCGGTCTCGCGATTCGAAGATCGCCAGCCACACTCCCAGCAACAACAATGTGGCGTCGTAGCCGTAAACATGGGGCGCGACCAGCAGTGCGCCGCAAGACGTTCCCGCTACCAAACGCCACAACGGGGCCCGCCACACAGCAGCGACGGCAGCCAGCACCACCGCGGCGCCGAGCAGGAAAGATAGGGCGTCCGATTCGACGCCTGCGTTCGCTATAAGGCTGTATACATTCACCATCTTCTCCGGCGATGGCGACAGGCGCTCGATGTTTTTCATCTGGAGCAGTGCGATGTACTGGCTTACGCCCACGCGGCCGCCTATCGCAAACGACGCCGCGCCCAACGCCAGAGAAACGACTGAGAATCCGGCCAGCGCGCGCCATCGCCGCGAAATGGCGAATGTGATGGGCCACAACAGGAATAGGTGGAACTTGACCAATCCGAATGCGAGGACTGCTCCGGCGAGCCAGTCGCGGTTTCGGTCAGCTAGAGCATAGAAGCCGATGACCACCGCGAGGAAGACCACACAGTCCTGGCCGTGTTCAATGCCCAGCGCCGCAGGCGCGAAGAGCGCACCGAAAACCAGCGCATCCGGCCCGAATCGCCGGCACCCCCAAACCCAGCACGCCAGAAGCAGAATGGTTTGAAATGCGACCCAGACGACGAAACCACGGTTGAACTCCAGCGCGGCCAGCGGCGACAAGATCGCCGCATAGAAGTGCGGGCGGACGAACGGGATTAGGGTGACCGTGCGCGGTACCAGCGCACGTTCGGTGGCAAGCTGCGTCGCGGGATCGTAAAGCGAAGAAAATTGGCCCGAACGAGCCAGCTTCGCACCCGTGTAAAGATTCAGGAAATCATGATGCCGCGCGCCGGGCACGACCAGAAAAGCTATTGCAGTCCACAGCGCTAACGCCACAGGAACCGTGCCGAGTGCCGCCAAAGTAGGCCGTCGCATTTGTATGAGCCTGTTCCATTATGTTATAGGTACGTCGTCGGCGAATGCTCCGACCTTGCTGGGAGAAGACGACTTATGGCTTATGTGATTGCGGAGCCCTGCATCGGTACCAAAGACACTGCCTGCGTGGACGCCTGTCCGGTGGACTGCATCCACCCGCGCAAGGATGAGGCTGAATTCGAGGCCGCGGAGATGCTGTACATCGATCCAGTCGAGTGCATCGATTGCGGCGCCTGTGTTCCGGTGTGCCCGGTGTCGGCCATCTTCGCGATTGACGACCTGCCGGAGAAGTGGGCGTACTTCGCCCAGAAGAACGCCGAACATTACGGCCGGTAAGCCGCAATCGACGTATCCGTCTCCCAAAGCCGTACCTCCACCAGGCGTGCGCCCATTGTGCGCAGCGAAGGAGCTAGAACCTTCGCCAGTTCGTCATAGAACCAGCGCGCCATGTTTTCGGCCGAGGGGTTCAGCGTGTCGAACGGGGCTATGTCGTTCAGGAACTTGTGATCCACCCGCTCGATGATCCCGTTCAATACACGCTTCACTTCGTGAAAATCCACCAGCAGGCCCGCCGCATCCAGTTGTTCGCCTTCCAGCGTGACGTGGATCTTGTAATTGTGCCCGTGCACGTGCTCACACTTGCCGTGGTAGTTGCGCAGGGCGTGCCCGGCGGCGAAGGTCTCTTCTACTGTCACTTCAAACATCGAAAAACTTCTCCACTTCGGCCCGGTCCGTTGTGAAACGGTAATCCGGCAGGCTGTCGAAAAAGACTTGGCCGTAGCGCTGCTTCGTGACGCGATTGTCCAAAAGGACCAACACGCCACGATCCGTGCGGCTGCGTATCAAACGGCCGAAGCCTTGCTTGAGGGCAATGGCGGCTTGCGGAAGTTGATAGTCGTAAAAGGGATTGCCCCCATCGTCGCGGATGGCTCTAATGCGGGCGTCCACGACGGGGTCGCTCGGCACCGCGAACGGCAGCTTATCTATGATAACGCAGCTCAACTGCTCACCCGGAACGTCCACCCCTTGCCAGAACGAACTGGTGGCGAACAGGACCGAGTTTGGCGTCGAACGGAACCGGTCCAACAGAACCGAGCGCGGGGCGGTGCGCTGCAGCAGCGTGGGGTACTCGATCCGCGCTGCTACGCGATCGTGCACCGCTTGCATCTGCTGGTAACTGGTGAACAGTACGAACGCCCGGCCGCGGCTGTGCGCGAGAATCGCAGAGATCTCTTCGGCTGCCATCTCGGTGAAGGAAGGCTGGCGCGGGTCCGGCAGATGCTGCGGGACGTAGAGCAGCGTCTGGTTGGCATAGTCGAACTGCCCGGGTACGATCAGGCCGCGGGCGTTGCGCAAGCCCAGCCGGCGCTCCACATACTCGAAGGTGCCCGCCACGGCGAGCGTCGCCGAGGTCAGGATCACGGTGTTTATCGAGTCGAACAAGCGCGTGGACAGAATCGAAGAGACATCAATGGGCGTCGCTTGCAGATAGCAGCCGCGCCCGCGCCGCTCGGTCCAGTAGACGTAGCTGCGGTTGCCCGTTTCCACCCAGAACGAGAGGGCCTCGGCCAACTCGCGCGTCCGGCGGCCGAGCGGCAGCACTTCATCGAGAGAGTCCTTGATCAGCTCCAGATGGCTCCACACCAGTTCGAGTACGCCCAGCAGTTCACGGTACTGGTCTTCGTGCTGTTCGAGGAATCGTTCGCGCTGTCCAAAGGCGTTGCGGCCCTCGAAGGTATCGAACAGGGCGAAGAACGCGCGGGAGCATTCTTCGAGGCGTTCCAGCACGTGGTCGAGTTCGGTCGAACCGAGCGACTTGCGTCTGGCCACGGCGGCGATGTCCTTGCGCAGATCCTCGATCTGGTGGTTGCTGATGGAAACGCCGAAGTACTGGCCGGCTACGTCTTCGATTTCGTGCGCTTCGTCGAACACCACTGCGGCGTAATCCGGGATCACGCCGCCGAAATCCTCATCGCGCACGCCGAGATCGGCGAAGAACAGGTGATGGTTGACGATGATGATGTCGCACTCGGCGGCCCTCTGCCGCATCAACGTGATGAAGCAGCGGTCGAATTGCGGGCAGCGCTGGCCGCTGCAAAGCTCCCGCCTCGCGTCGAGCTTGGCCCAGGCCGTGCTTCCTTCGGGCAGGTCCGTGATCTCGGCGCGGTCCCCCGTTTCGGTGGTCTTCTCCCACTCGCGGATGATGCGGAAATCGGTGACCTCTTCCAACCCCGCGAGCACCGGCTCGCGCTCTGCGTCATACAGCTTCTGCCGGCAGACGTAATTCGAGCGGCCCTTCATGTAACAGACCGCCAGGGGTTTTTCAAAGTGTTGCTGCAGGAACGGGACGTCTTTGTAGAAGAGTTGTTCCTGCAGCGTTTTGGTGCCCGTGCTTACCACTACGCGCTTGCCGGAGAGGATTGCCGGCACCAGGTAGGCCAGCGTCTTGCCCGTGCCGGTGCCCGCCTCCACGATGAGATGGCGTTTGTCGGCCAGCGCGCTTTCCACCTCCTCGGCCATCTGCAACTGGCCTTCGCGAAACTCGAAGTTCGGGTGCCACCGCGAAAGCGTCCCGCGGCGGGAGAAGAACTGGCGCACGCTGGGCGCCTTGGTTCGCGTGGAGGTCACTAACTTCAGTATAGAAGCCGGGTGAGGCGCGACGCGGTTTAGGCGGCCGAGTACTTCGCCGTCAATTTCCGGAGCTTCGCGATCAGGCGCGGCACGGCGGTCTCCGGCGGTTCCTTGTCCTCGTATTCGAGCGCCAGGTAGCCCCGGTAACCGGTCTGAGAAAGCATTTTGAGGATGCGGTCCCAATCCGACTCGACGCGCTTGCCGGTTTCGTCACGGATGAGCACCTTCAGTTGCACGTTCGCCGCATACGGCAGGCACATCTCGATTTCCTTGTATGGGTCCACGTTGAAGTTCCCCGTATCCAGGTTCACGGCGACCCACGGCGAATTCACCTTCCTGATGATCTTCAGCACGGTTTCGGCGCGCGCGGTGATGCCGCCATGGTCCTCCAATCCGAGGATGACGCCCTTGCTCGCGGCGTACTCAGACGAGCGTTGAAGCACTTCCACTACCCAATCGACGGCCTGGTCATCCGTCGCGCCTTTGGGCACGGCGCCGCCGAACACTCGAATGTGCCCTGCGCCGAGCCGCACCGCCACGTCCACCCACTTCTTCACTTCCTCGGCCTCTTTCACCCGGAGTTCGGGTGTCGGCTGTGTCATGACGCTGCGGATGGCGATGCTGTAAATGGAAACGCAGGACTTGTACGCCGTGCGGCGCACGGAGTTGAGAAACTGATCGGAAGTGTCCGGGAACCAGTAGACCGTCATGTCCATGCCTTCGGCGCCCAGATCCGCGGTGAGGCGAATCAGGTCCTCGTAGGTCATGGTCTTGGCTTTCAGCGCTTCCCGGAACGAATAAGCGCAAATGGCGGGCTTCAGAAGGGCTTTGTTCCCCGCGGCTGCCGTAGCGGGAATGGGAAGAGATGATAGCGCTGCAGCCGGCAGGCTGAACATGAGTTCTCGACGATTCATGAGCCGATGCTATCATGAACATCGATGTCCAATCCCGCGAGCTCGCCTTCGGTGGTCATCGTTGGCCGGCCCAACGTTGGCAAGTCCACCCTGTTCAACGCGATTCTCGGAAAGCGCCGCGCCATTGTGGGCGACGAACCCGGGATCACGCGCGACCGTATTCACGGCGAAGCCAACTACCGCGGCCGGCGCTTCGAACTGGTGGACACGGGCGGCATCCTGCCGGACGAAGACGAACTGATCCCCTCGGAGATCCTCAAGCAGGCCCGCGTCGCGCTGGCCGACGCCGCGCACGTCGTATTCCTGATCGACGGCCGTACCGAGATCACCGCGGCCGACCGTGAACTGCTGCGCTTGCTGCGCCGCCTGGGCAAGCCCATCACGCTTGCGGTCAACAAGATCGACAGCGAAGCGCGCGCCGGCCTGGTCCACGAATTTCATTCACTCGGCATCGGCGATGTGTTCGCCGTTTCCGCCGAGCACCGCCTGGGGATCGACGACCTGCTCGATCACGTGACCGCGGGATTCGCCCGCGAAGCCGCCGAAACCGCCGCCAAGCCGCCCGAGATTCGCATCGCCATCATCGGCCGCCCGAATGTGGGTAAATCGACGTTGCTCAACGCACTGGCCGGCAAGGAGCGCGCCATCGTGTCGCCGGTGGCAGGCACCACGCGCGACGCCGTCGACGAGAGCATTTCCCGCGGCGGCAAGCGTTACGTCTTTGTGGACACTGCCGGCATCCGCCGCAAGGGCAAGACCAAACTGATGGCGGAGAAACTCAGCGTGGTAATGGCGCGCAAGAACCTCGAACTCGCAGATGTCGTGCTCGTGCTGCTGGACGCCACCGAAGGCATTCTCGGCCTGGACGCCAATATCGCAGGCTATGCGCACGAAGCGGGCCGCGCCGTGGTCATCGTGGTCAACAAGTGGGACGCCGTAGAGGGTACGGGCAAGCGCGCCTTCGAAGAGCGCGTTCGGGACGAACTGAAATTCCTCGACTACGCGCCGGTCGTGTTCCTATCCGCCAAGAACAGTTCAGGGCTGAACCGCCTGATTTCTTACATAGACCAGGGGTACGCCTCGGCGTCCACCCGCGTCACCACCGGCGAACTGAACCGCTTCGTGCAAACCCTGAAGCTCGAACCGGAGCGCAAGATCCGTTACGTCACGCAGGCCGGCGTCCGCCCACCCACCTTCGTGCTATTCACGGACCGCAAGGAGAAGCTGCACTTCTCCACCGAACGATTCCTGATCAACCGCCTGCGCGAGAAGTTCGGTTTCCGCGGCACGCCGATCGTCATCAAGACCAAGTGGGGCAAGTAGAGCGCGCCTGTCAGAGCCAGTCCGCGGCCTTCGAGTTCGCTTTGGCTCCGACCACGGCCGGTTCCATGCCCGCCTTAGCGAGCAGCCAGTACACCGCGAAGCCCGTGAGGGTGCTGTAGACCGCCGCCGGTTGGCTGGCGTCCTTCAACGCTTGCGAGACCGGCAGGAAGGGAACGATGCCCACAAAGAATCCCAGCGCCCAGGAGATATAGCCCGCCCAGTTGATGCCTTCGCGCGGGCCGGCCCACTTTCTTCCGGAGAGGATGTAGTCGGCAACCATCGCTCCGCAGATCGGGCCGAACGATGCGCCCACAATGGAGAAGAAGCCGATGAGATTCGCCGCGGCTCCCGTCACCGCTAGAACGATGGCGATGGTCATGGCGGCCATGGTCGAGGACATGCGCGGGACGCCCGGAATCATGGTCGAGAAACTGTTGGCCGCCACGAAGGCGCAGATGCACGAAGGCGCGACCGACGCCAGGGCGAAAAGCAGAAACATCGCCGATGACATGAATCCGCCGATCGAAGCGATGGCCGCGTCGTAGCCGGTGGCCCCGAGCATAGGATCCAAAACCCGCGCCCCGGCCACGGAGAGCCAGGGCAGCGCGCCCGCATAGAGCACCGCCAGCGCGATTCCCACGACGCCGCCCAATCGTATGTCGCGGGCGTTGCGGTTATTCATGCCGAAGTCGGCGCCCGCGGCGCCGGCCGTGGCGAAGAATCCTATGACGATCTGGATGAGCATGGCGAATGACAGCATCGGGTCCGGGTTGGCCGGAACGTGCCGTGTCCAACCATCGCGCGTGGCGAACAGAACCACCAGCAGCATGAGGAAGGGGATGATGTTCAGGAACAGCGATACGCGGGAGACGAACCGAATGCCCTTCACGCCGACATAGGCCATCGTGTAGCCCCATAGGACGGCGATCACGAGGAAAAGCAGCGTGCGGGGCTTCGCCACCGCGCCGAACGCGCTCAGGATGTATTGCGAGGCCAGATAGGTGCCGACGGCGAACCAGCCGACCTGCAGCACGCCCATCAGCAATCCCGGCATCAGGTATCCGCCCTTGGTGCCGAACGTCGAACTGCCCACCACATAGAGCGGATAGCCCGTCTTCATGCCCAACATGCCGGGCACGTAATAATACAACGCGTAGCTCAGTAGTCCGGCCACGGCCAGCGCGACGATGGCCACGGTTGTACTTGCGCGGTCGGCCGTTCCTGCCGCGATGGCTTGGTAGAAACCGATCCAGAGAAAGATTCCGGCGTAGGAAGGCGCCGTGTTTGCGTACCAGGGTGCGCGGTTCGAAGCAGGGTTCGGAACCGCTTTTGCGATGTAGTCAGGCAGCATGGGCTCGCTCCTTGGTTCGAATGGGTGAATTGCTCACTGCAAGGAGCGGCCATTATATATCAGTGCGGAGCGGACTTCAGCCGCCCTGCGCGTCGTGTTGGCCCGTGCCGGCCATGTCCTCAACCTTCGAGCCGTGGCAGTCGATGCGCTGCGGCAGAGTCGCCCGCGCGCTGACTTGCCCTTCCGTGGCGCCCAGGCCGGCCGAACGGTCTCCCGCTCCCGCGCGGGCCACGGGCGCCTCCATGCGCGCCGCATCCTCCATCATTCCCTTCAACACGGCTTCGAGCGGGGCCGCCAGGCGCTCCAGGTCCGGCCGGCCTATGAGCCGGCAGAAGTCCCTGGGCGAGATCGATTGCATCAGCGAGCCCTCGCCCGTCGAAGAAACCGCGATGCGGCAAGGCACCAGCATGGCGAATCGCACTTCGGCGGCCAGCAGCGCGGCGTAGAGATCCGCCTGGCAGACGGTGAATGAAACGACATCGAGCGAACTCTTGGGTTGATGCTCGCGCAGAAGACTGCCGAGGTGACTGACGGCGAGGATGGACGCTTCGTGGTTCTGCGCGGCCCGGCGCAGGATCGCCTCCATCTCTTCCAACTTGTGCCCAGAGTTGACTTGCAGCATGCGGAACGCCCCCGAACAGATCATACCAGAGCCCTCACCGGGCGGCATGCAACTCGATCCGATCGAAATCGCCGGAAGCAACGCGTATCTTCAGCCCTCTGTGGCGCAACAGTTTCGCGGCTTCGAGCAACGCCACATTCATTTCCCGGTCGAGGTCCACATGGAAACAGTCGGCCTTGTGTTTATAGGAATACTCGACGTAATGCGGTTGCGCCGCACCCGCCATCGCCATGAGCGCATCCCAGAAGCTGCGGCGGCCGAGAAGCGAGTGCTCTGCGGCGATCTTGCGCGGGATCTCGACGCGGCAGCGCGGACCGGTCAGGACCGTGCGGAGGCAGAGATCCCTCTGGAACTCGCGGGATGGATCGGAATCCGGGAAAGCTTCCAACAATCCGCGGACGCTTGCGGCATCCTCTTCCCAGCCTTGCCAGCGGTAGCGGGCGCCTCCTGTCACCAGCACGCCGAGCCGCAGCATCTCGCGAACCCGCTCGGGGTGCTTGCCCGTGACACCGAGAATCGTCTCAACCAGTTCGACAAGCGGCATCTGTTGGACGACAACCTGGGTAATAGAGATGTAACCGGCCGCCTCCGAACTGATCTTGACGGTTACGAGCTCCCGCGCGTCCATCGCATCACCGCCTCGCCAGACTTTACAATACAACGGTGACTCCATTGACGGCGGTCCTTGCCGCGGAAATCTGCGCCGGCGGTCCTATCCCGTTCCGGCGCTTCATGGAGACGGCGCTGTATCACCCCGCGCACGGTTACTACCGCCGCGCGCGCGATCCATTCGGCAAAGACGGAGATTTCTTCACCGCCGAACAACTGCAGCCCGTCTTCGGCCGTCTGATGGCCGCGCTGGTCGGCTCGCTGCGCGACACAATGGGCGGCGCGCCGGAATTCTCCGCGGTGGAACTTGGCGCGGGACGCATGGAGATGGCGCCCGCATTCGCCGCATTCAATTACATCCCCGTTGACAAGGGACGCGGTGAAATGCCGGACCGCTTCACGGGCATTGTCTTTGCCAACGAGTTCTTCGATGCGCTGCCGGTCGATCTGCTGGCCGCGCGTGGTGGGACATGGCGCGAGATGCTGGTGGGTTGGCGTGAGGATCGTTTCCTTTGGGTGGAGGGGAGCGGAGCCGGGCAGCGGCAACTCGAGTATGCGCGCCGTTATCTGCCCGCCCCCGAGGACGGCACGCTGCTCGAAGTGAACCTGGATGCGCTGGACTGGTTGGAACGCGTCGCCTCGCGCCTGGAGCGCGGTTGGGTGATCGCCATCGACTACGGCTACACCGCACGCGAGTTGATTCGCTTTCCCGAGGGGACGCTCATGAGCTACCGGCGGCACACCGCGCTCGAAGATGTGCTGTCCGAACCCGGCGGCCGCGATATCACAGCGCATGTGAACTTCACCGCGTTGATGGATCGCGCCGCGGAACTGGGGTTCGCCCCCACGCGCCTGGAGAGACTCGTGCAAACGCTGATGGCTGCGGGCGAGAAGGATCAGTTCGCCTCGGCGCTAGCCGCCGCGGGCGATGCGGAACGCACGCGGCTCACACTACAACTCAAGACGCTGCTGTTTGGGATGGGGGAGACGTTCCGGACTCTACTGCTGGGCAAAAACGTGGAGCAATAAAAAAGGCCCCGTGAATCCGGGGCCCAGTGAACCTTGTTTGCTTGCAATCCCTGTGTGGGAAGCCCTTACTTCTTCTTCTTCGGAGCAGCCTTCTTGGCCGGGGCTTTCTTTGCAGCTTTCTTGGTCGCGTTCTTCATCGATTGATTCTCCCTAACATCAAATTTGCGATCTCGAAAGATCGCTTCGTGATTCATATATAAGGTGTTCTGTGCCGAATGTCAAGGAAAAAATGCATCCAGGGCATTCCGGCGAGCCGCTTGAGTGCTCTCCGGAAGAAAAAAACGTATTCCGCAAATTTTGTTTTAGCTGTTCCGGAGGCCGTCTGGCGGGCACGAGAGCTTGCCAAGAGCGCGCACCACAGGTTAGCATCGGTCGAGATGCGGACTCGGGCGGTTCTTCTATTGTTGTTGCTCTCCGTGTTGTTTACCGGCTGCGCCAAACGGAAGAAGACCTGGCACACACCGCCTCCTCCTGGCGCGTACGTCGAAACGGGCACCGCGAGTTGGTACGGCTACCCGTACGACGGACGCCGCACCTCGAGCGGCGAGATCTACGACATGGAGAAACTCACCGCCGCGCATCGTACGCTGCCCTTCAATACGTGGGTGCGCGTGAAGAACCTCTCGAATCACCGCGAAGTCGATGTGAAGATCAACGACCGCGGGCCCTTTGCTCACGGGCGCATCATCGATCTTTCGCGCGCCGCGGCGCGCCGCATCGAGATGATCGGTCCCGGCACGGCGAAGGTGCGTCTTGTCAGTATCCGTGCGCCGGCGCGGGAGGAACCCGTGGCGCGCAGCGAGCCTGTGCCCGCCGAAAGCCGCAGACCTTCTCCCTTCGGCGAGTCGCGGCCGCCGGCCCCTGAGACTCCTCTGCCGGAGCCCGCGACTCCACCGGCGCCTCCGGCCGCGCCATCTCCGGCTCCCGTTCCCGCGGAAGTGCCGGCGTCGAACGAGCTCTTCGGCGTGCAGGCAGGCGCTTTCGCGGACCGCGATCGCGCCGAGCAGTTGCGCGGGGAGTTGGAACGCCGTTACGGCAAAGCGCGGCTCGTCGAGAAGAAGGGCACGCCAACCATGTGGCGAGTCGTCGTCGGCGAATGTGCCGATGCGGACGCGGCATCGGCTCTGGCCCAGCAACTTCGCAAGGACTTCCCCGGTGCGTACGTAACCCGCATCGACCAGAAGTAACAAGATGGCCGGCAACATTTCTCCTGCTCGCCGCACTATACATTTTGGGGGAGGAGTATTCCTTCCCTGTTACGTATAATTGACTTCAGATGATGGTTCGCGGAAATGACGGGGCGACGGCGCTGGTGGGGCAATCCCCGCGTATGCGCCAGGTCATGCGCTTGGTCGAGAAGTTGAGCCGGTGCCGCTGGCCGGTGCTTCTGCTCGGAGAAACGGGCACCGGCAAGGAAGTCGTGGCGCGCGCCATTCATAACGCCAATCCCGTCGGCCCGTTCGTTCCCATCGATTGTTCGGCGCTGGTCGGGCCGCTCATGGAGAGCGAGTTGTTCGGCCATGTCAAAGGGTCTTTCACCGGCGCCGTCGCCACCAAAGTCGGGTTGATCGAGAAGGCCGACGGCGGCACCGCATTCTTCGATGAAATCGGCGAATTGCCGCTGGATATGCAAGTCAAGCTGCTGCGCGTGCTGCAGGAGAAGGAGTTCCGGCCGGTGGGCGCCACCACGGTGCGCCACTCGGACTTCCGCCTCATCGCGGCCACCAATCGCGACCTGGCGCAGGAAGTGGAACGCGGCACGTTCCGGCGCGACCTCTATTACCGCCTCAACGTGGTGCCGTTGCGCGTGGCGCCTCTGAGGGAACGCAAGGAAGACATCCCGGCGCTCATCGCTCATTTCCTGGGATGCTATGGCGACAACCACACGATGACCCAGGAGACCCTGGATGCCATGCTCAGCTACGATTGGCCCGGCAACGTGCGCGAACTCGAGCACTGCATTCAGCACATGGTGGCGATCAACTCCGGGCCGCTGATCCATGTGGCGGACCTGCCCACCGCGCTGCAGAACCACTTGCTGTCGCGTCGAGGGCAGGGAATGGCCGCTGCCGCAGCCGCGGCCGCCGCCGAGCCTGCCCCTCGCATGGCCCCGCGCATGGCGTCCAGCGCGCTGCCGACGCCCCCCGTCATGCGTCTCACCGACATGGAGAAGAACGCGATCATGCAGGCCCTCGACTACACCAAGGGCGACCGCATGATGGCGGCGCAGCTTCTCGGCATCGGAAGAACCACGCTTTACAGGAAACTGAAGGAATACGGTCTGAGCCGTTGAAACTCGCCCTGGACGCCACCTACAGCCTGGACCGCGACCTCTCCGGTGTGGGCGTCTACTCGCGGGAGATCCTCCACGGCCTGGCCCTGGCTCACCCCGATGTCCCGTTCCTGTTCTGCTATCGGGCGCACCGTTTCTTGAAGGCGTTGCGCACCGCGCTGCCCGGCAACGTGCGGCGCGCCATCTTTGGCGAAGCAGGCTATGGCCGGCCTTGGGGGCCCTGGAGCGCCGATCTGTTCCATGGCCTGAACCAACGCCTGCCACGGCAGCGCTTTCGCCGCGCGGTGGCCACGTTCCACGATCTGTTCGTGCTCACAGGCGACTATTCGACCCGGGAGTTCCGCGAACGCTTCGCGCGGCAGGCCCGTGAGGCCGCCGCGCGCGCCGACCTGATCATCACCGTCTCTGGTTTCACCGCGCGCCAGGTGGAGCAACTGCTGGGCGTGGAACCGTCGAGGTTGCGCGTGATCCACCACGGCGTGCGCGTCGCACCTCCTGGGCGGGACACGCCGCGCGAGAAGATCGTCCTGCATATCGGCGCGATCCAGCGCCGCAAGAACATCGCGCGCCTGGTGACGGCTTTCGAGGAGATGCCGCCCGGTTGGCGGCTGGTTCTGGCCGGGGCGTGCGGCTACGGTGCGGAAGAGATCCTGGAACAGATCGAGCACAGCCGGCGGCGGGCTTCCATCGATGTTCTCGGCTATGTGACGGACGGCCAGCTAGCCGATCTGTACGCCAGGGCCGCCATTTTTGCGTTCCCGTCTCTCGATGAAGGTTTCGGCATGCCCGCGCTCGACGCCATGGCCAGTGGCGTTCCCGTCGTGGGCGGGAATCGCTCGGCCATGCCTGAGGTGTGCGGGGATGCCGCGCTGCTTGTGGATCCTGACGATACGCCGGCGATTGCGGAAGGATTGAGGCGTCTGGCGCTGGACGATGACTTGCGCGAGCAGTTACGCAGGCGAGGACTCGACCGCGCACGAGAATTCACTTGGAAACGAGCTGTCGAAAAGACCTGGGAGGTCTACCGGGAACTGCTGGGCTCCCGGCTAGCGTGATTCGTCGTCGACCGAGATCTTCAGAGCGCGCAGGAACTTGTGATCCTGCGACGTCCACTTGATCTTGCCGGAAGCGGTGACGCGCGGGGTGGGCGCCGGAGCAGCTTCTTCACCTTCCACGACTTCCTCGTCCTCGGAGTCTTCGTCTCTCTTGTTGAATCCGATGGTGGCCTCCAAGACAAGGAAGACATCGTAGCCCGCACGCTTGATCTCGCCGATGGCGGCTGCGATTCGCTCGGAATCCGACAACGATTCGTTGATCGCGTTTCCGAGCTCTTGCATCAACTCTTTGAGTTGGTCGTCCAAAATGCGCCCCTTCCCGAGGCCCAACTCCAGGATAGCACCCCTGGACAGAGTCAAGCCCGCCGGCTTCTGTGATTTCTAATCGGCAGTTTTCGAGTTGCCCAATAGTCTTCCTGAGCCGGGCAGCCGCATCTGGTACCATTGAGGGTTCGCTGCTGTACTGCGTATGCCTCGTATCGTCAAACAGTTCTTTGGACACGTCGTGCCCCAGGTCATCCGGCCTTTGCGCGTACTGTGGAACCAGGTTATCGGGTTCCTGTTCGCCGTGCTGGCCGTTTGGAGCGCGCCATCCACGATTCGCCATATCAAGGGATTTGACGGTTCCCCGGACAGCATTTTCCGCGTGACGTTGTCGGGCATCTTCACGCTGTTGATGGTCGGCTTCGGCCTCTTCTCGTTCTTGCGCGCCCGCAAAGTCTCGAAATCCTGAATCGCCTACAGCGGCAGGATCTGCTCCCGCACAGGATCGAACTTGATGCGCCTCTTCTCGAGGTAAGCCACGTTACCCAGGTGCGACGCTTGCGCCGACCTGTGCCCGATGTAGACGTCGCCATTCGGCAGTTTGCGCGTCCGCATGCACTCGATGAAATTGTTGACGTGGTACTCGGTGAGTTCCCGCGATTCCTTGACGACGGTCGGCTGCGCGCCCTTCTCCTTCGGCCAGAACTCAAAACCCTTGCGCGTGAGGTAAAGCCGGCCTTCGGTTCCGACGATCTCGACCGCCTCGCCCCGCAAGCCGGGCGCCAGCGTGGCCTCGAACGTCGCGGTCCACTGTTGGGGATACTCCAGCAGCACGCAAATCGTATCGGGCGCCGTGCGCCCGTCCGTATAGCAATACACACCGCCGCTGGCCACGGCCGCGATGGGATCGTCCTGCTCGAGCAACATGTGGACAACGTCGATCCAGTGGGTGAACAGATCCGTGATCTGTCCGCCTCCGAAGTCCAGGTACGCGCGGAAATTGTAGTACTGCTGTGGATCGTACTCGCGCCATTTCACCGGTCCCAGGTATCGCACCCAGTCGAGGTTCGCCGGCTTGGTCTGGAGCGACGGCGGCGCCTTGCGCAGGTGTGCGCCATTGCCGTGCCACCAGGTCCGCGCCAGCGTAATCCTGCCCAAACGGCCACTCTTGACGTACTCGTCCCGGGCTTGCATATAGTGCGGGCCGGAGCGCTGCTGCATGCCCACCTGGCAGATACGATTGTGGATGCGCGCCGCCTTGACGATCTCCGGACCTTCCTCGATCTTCAGCGTCAGGGGCTTTTCGCAATAGACGTCCTTGCCGGCGGCGAACGAGTCCAGGCAGATCGGCGCGTGCCAGTGGTCCGGCGTCCCGATCAACACCGCGTCCACTTCCTTCAATTCCAGCAGCTTGTGGTGATCGCCGAAGCCTCGCGCGCCAGGGGCCTTCTGTTGCGCCAACTCCACATGCTGCCCGTATACGTCGCACACCGCGCGCACTTCGATCGCAGGGTTCATCTGGAAAGTGCTCATTACTCCCAGGCCGCGCCCGCCACAGCCGACGACGCCCAAACCAATCCTGTCGTTTGCACCGAGAACGCGTGAATAGGACGAGGCCGTCATGGCAGCCGCGCCCGCGGCAGCGGTCCTGAACAGGTCACGGCGATGTAGGTTTGTATCCGGCATATGCGGATTATATCGCCGTGGCGGCGCGCATTAAGGCTTCGCAGGCTGTGGCGGCTGAGGGGTCGCGGGGGCACTCGCGGCTTCGCCGCCGAAGTCCACCGTCGATTCCGTCAGGTACAGATCCGATTCGCCCGCGAATCTCTGGTAGTTGCGGAACTCGGTCGCATTCCTGCTGCACTGCGCGGAGCCTCTCCAGCAGGCCAGCACTTCCGCCTTCACCGGCACCAGGAACTCCCTCGTGCCCAGTTTCACCGAGCCGTATTCCACAACCCACTCGGTCACGTCCAGCGGATAGTCGCCGGGGAGGTTCACCGCCTGCATCTCGATGCGCAGCACGCGGGAAGTATCGCGGTCCACCCAGATCGTGCCCTTGTAAGCCGGCCGTATGGATTGCGATCCGATGTGGATCGTCCAGTGTGAATTGGCCAGTTCCACCTTGAAATCGAAGCGCCACGCCGTGCGGCCGCCGATCTGCGCCGTGCCGCGGCGGCGGAAATCCGCATTCGTGGAAGTGGAGAGCAGGTCGGCGAGCGTGGAGCCGAACTCGCCGCGCGACACTGTTCCGCTGAGCGTTTCGAGCGGCTTGCTCACGAGCTTGTTGTTTACGCGAACCTGGCGGTAGCTCTCCTTGCCGTTCTCATACACCACGGTGAGAGAGAGTACGTCGAGCGGCCTCCAGTCCACCTTGGCCGTGTCGCTCCAATAGCGCGTGGTGTACTGGCGCACCAGGTAGTTCGGCAGGGAGGAGGTGAACTCGTTGGCCGCCTCGCGCGCCTTGGTAATTTGAGGGTCTTCCATCGGCAAGTCGAGGGACACACTCGGCGCAGGCGCTGCCGCCGGGGTGGCCACGCGCGCAGTCGCCGCTTCCCGTTCGGCGCGAACAACACGCTCCGGCTTGCCGCGCTTGATCTTCGGCGGTCCCCCGTCGCCGGGATCCACCGCCGGGGCCGGAACCATGGTTGTGGTCGGGCGGGCCGGTTCCGCCGCTTCGGCGGAAGACGACGCTGCTTTAGACGTTTTCTCGGTCGCGGCGTCCTTCATGATTTGCACGGTCACCGCGTATAGGAAGAAATCTCCACTTTGCCGCACTTCGGCGGTCACCAGCGTTCCAGGTTTCAATGTGACCGATTTCAGCGTTTCACCCTCGCGCACGAATCGCGTGCTCTTGGTGATGAAGATGCGCAACTGGCGGCCATCCTCGGTTTCGAGCACCATGGCCTTGGCGTCGATCTTCCGAATCGTGCCGTTGAAAGCCAGCAGCAGGCCCTCCGCGCGAGGCTCCCTCTTGCCGCTTCCGCCAGACTGCCCCGCGGGCGGCCCGGTGGGGAACGGATCGCCGAGAGGTCCCGGCAGTTGGCCGGACACAACTCCGGTACACAGAACCGCGGCCGCCATCCATCGCCAGGAATTCATCGCCGATATCTGGACGCTCGGCGCGGGCGCCGGGTTACGCGCGACAAAGCGCTTGACGGGGACCGCGGGCGGGCTTAGCATGAGGAACCGGCATTTATAACCAGCATAATTATGCAAGTCGCCCCCGAAACTCCGCCCCGCGAAGATCAACTCCTCCTCGCGGCCAGGCTCTACTATATCGACGGTCTCTCGCAAACGGAAGTCGCCCATCTCGCCGGTGTGTCGCAATCCAAGGTCTCGCGCCTGCTTGCTTACGCTCGCGAGCGCGGCATCGTTCAGATCACCGTCCCGGACTACAATCCACGCCGGCCTGAACTCGAACGGCACCTGCGCAAAGAGCTTGGACTTGCCGAGGCCATCGTGATCCACTCCATCCCGGAGCAAACCGTCCAGGACCTGAGGCAGTCGGTCGGCTACTTTGCCGGACGCCTGGTTTCCCAGTGGATCGCCCCGCGAAGTACGGTGGCGGTCGGCGGTGGCCGTTCCATGCAGGCCCTGGTTCAGCACCTGAAGCCCGAGGCCGCCGCGGCCGGCGTCGCATTCATCCAAACCATGGGCAACATCGACTCGTGCCCCGGCGCCTACGACGCTCTCGAACTCTGTCGTGCATTGGCGCACCGGTGGAGTGGTGCTTTCCTCACTTCTAATGCGCCCGCCCTCCTGCCGGATGCGGACACCTGCCGCCGCCTGCTCGCACTGCAACAAGT
>CAZLOS010000009.1:0-76993 GCA_964561215.1 uncultured Solibacteraceae bacterium
TCGCCGCCACGCGGTCCACGCTGGCCAAGGCGCCCCGGCGATGCGGGCGCTGGCCGCGCGGATCCGCGGCGTCGCACACGGGCGATCCATCCTCCCGCACCACGCGCGTGGCCACAAACACGTCGCCAACATCCAAAGCCGCTTCCAAAGCGCCACAGAAACCCGTACTCACTACCTTGTCCACGCTCGCCCGCGAGCCTGCACATACTGCCGCCCGCGCAGCCAGTCTGGCGCCCACTCCATCGGCAACCATCAACCAGCGCCGCTCCTTCACCACCGCCGACCTCGCGAAGGCCAGCGGCCAGGGCAAAACCTCGGTTTTACCAAGAATGGGTTTGAAGCCTCCAAATTCGAACGACTCGGCCGCCACCAGAAGTATCGTTTCCATGCCGCCATCAATCCTTCCGGCGGAACCATTCGATGGCTCGCGCGAACGCGGCATCGACCGGACCGGGCGAATAGCCCAGTTCGCGCCGCGCCTTTTCGTGGCGCACAAACATCTTCTTCTTCGCCATCCGCACCGCGTCGAGCGGCACTCTCGGTTCTCTCCCCGTTACGCTGGCCCAGGCGGTGCTGAAAACGGCGGCCGCGTAAGCGACGGCGTACGGAATGCGCACCCCGGGCGCCGGAACGCCGCTCAGCCGCTCCAGCCTCAAAAACAGCTGCCGCAGCGTAAGATTCTCACAGCCTAGAATATACCGCGCGCCGGTCCTGCCTGTCTCAAATGCCTGTAAATGGCCCTGCGCGACATCGTCGACGTCGACGAAATTCAAACCGGTGTCCAGGTATGCCGGCATCCGCCCCGAGATGTAGTCCAGGATGATCTTGCCCGTTGGCGTGGGCTTGAAATCGTGGTCCCCCACCGGCGTGGTCGGATTCACGATCACCACCGGCAGGCCGGCGCGCATCTCTTCCCGCGCGGCTTGCTCGGCCATGAACTTCGATCGCTTGTAGTCGCCCGCCATGTCATCCAGCGCTACCGGCGTGTCCTCGTCCCCGGCGCCATCCCGCGGAATGCCGATGCAGCCCACTGTGCTCGTGTAAACCACACGCTCGACGCCGGCCTCGCGCGCGGCCCGCAGAATGTTCCGCGTGCCGTCCACGTTCGAGGCGTACAACTCCCGCGGGTGACGGGCCCACAGCCTGTAATCGGCGGCAACGTGAAATACGGCGCCACAACCCGCCACCGCCCGGGCGAGCGAATCCGGGTCGCGCAGGTCGCCCGTCACGGGCTCGGCATCCACGTCCACCAGCCGGCTGGAAGGACGCACCAATGCGCGCACACGATGGCCCCGCGCGGCCAGCAGCCGCGCCACATGCCACCCTACAAAACCCGTCGCTCCTGTGATCAGTGTCGGTTTCACGTGCGGAGGTTTCAGCGCAAAGCCCAAACCGCCAACTTCAGGTTGTCGCTGAACTTGCTGTTGATGCCGAGGGCGGCCGACGGCTCGAATCCGCAGTGCGTCATGCAATGCTCGCACCGCGGATCGTTTCCGTGGCCGTAGCTCTCCCACGGCGTCTGGTTCATCAGTTCCTCGAAAGTCTCGTAATGGGCGTCCGTGATCAGGTAGCAGGGTCCTTTCCAACCCTTGATGTTGTATGTGGGATTGGCCCAGGCAGTGCAGGGAAGCTCGCGGCCGCCTTTCAGAAAATCGAAATACAGGGGCGAATTGTTCAGTTTGTAACGCGCCTCAAGCCGTTCGATATCGGCGAACTTCTCGCGGACGTCATCGCGCGTGAGGAAGATCTCCTGGTCGTCCACCGAGGAATAACCGTAGCCGGGCGACAACATGTGGCCGTCGACCGCGAACTGCTTCAGGTACACGAACAACGCCTCGATTTCCTTCATGTCGGTCTCTTTGTAGACCGTCGTGTTGGTACAGACCTTGAACCCCGCCGCTTTGGCGGCGCGGATGGCTTCAATGGCCTCGCGGAAAACGCCCTCGCGCTCCACGACCTTGTCGTGCGTCTTTTCCAACCCGTCCAGGTGGATGTTGATGAACAAGTGGTCGTGCGGCGTGAACTCGCCCAGGCGCTTGCGGACCAGCAACCCGTTGGTGCAGAGGTAGATGTGCCGCCCGCGATCCAGAATCGCCGATGTGAGCGGGCCGACTTCCTGGTAGAGAAGCGGTTCTCCGCCGCAGATGGATACTACCGGAGCGCCGCACTCGTCCACCGCTTTCAAGCACTGATCGAGGCTCAGCCGCCGCGTGATGGTGTCTTCGTACTCGCGGATGCGCCCGCAGCCTTCGCAAGTCAGGTTGCAGGCGTGCAGGGGTTCCAGCATCAGCACCAGCGGAAACCGTTGATGGATGAGTGGATGGCGCGCCGTGCCGTTGTTCCCCTTGGCGTGCAGAATGTGGAACGGGTTGCCGTTGCCGTTCTTCGGGAGTGGATCGCGCTGCCACTCCGGCCGCGGCCACAAGCGGTTCTTGAAAATATACCCGGCGATGCCAGCCGTCATCGACAGTGGAAATCTCACCTTCCTGTTCCCTCCTGAGTAGAATCCGTCGCCTTCAAGAACGAGCTCATGGCCAAAAGCGGGAACGAGTGCCGGTAGAGGTGGTAGCAGAGGTAGAACACGCGGGGGAAGCCCGTTCCTGTGGCCAAACGCTCATTCCACGTCCCGTCGGCGTTTTGCGTTTCCAATAGGTATTGGACTCCGTCCTCGACACTTGAACTGTGGGTGTCGCCCGCGGCCAGGAGACCCAGAACGGCCCATGCCGTCTGCGATGGCGTGCTCGGCGCCTCCGTGTAAGTCTGATTCTCGTAACTCGCGCAACTCTCACCCCAACCGCCGTCCGCGTTCTGGATGGAGCGCAGCCACTCAGCGGCGCGCAGCACAACGGCGTCGTTGGCGTCCACGCCTGCCGCGCGCAGGCCGCGCAACGCCAGGAAGGTGCCGTAGATGTAATCGACGCCCCAGCGCCCGTACCAACTTCCGTCCTGCTCCTGCGTGCGCAGCAGATACTCAACGCCGCGCTGGATGACGCGACTTTGAGGATCGACACCGCAGGCGCAAAGCGCTTCCATCACGCGGCCCGTGATGTCCGGACAAGTGGGGTCGAGCATGGCGTTGTGATCGGCGAACGGCATGTCGCTCAGAAACTGCCAGTTATTGTCCACGTCGAAGGCCGCCCAACCGCCGTCGGACGACTGCATGGACAGCAGCCAGTTCACCGCCCGCTTCTCCGCCGCTTTCTGCGCGGCACTGGATTCCGATCGGGCATGGCGCAAGGCCAGCAGCACCATGGCGGTATCGTCGATATCGGGATAAAACTCGTTGGCGAACTCGAAATACCACCCGCCCGGCTCCACGCCGGGACGCTTCACCGACCAATCGCCCTTGCGCCGCACCTCCTTGGAGAGCAGCCAGTTCGCTGTAGGCCGTAGCACGCCGTTCGCACCCGCCCTGGATTCTCCCAGCGCGAACGCCGCGATCGCCGTATCCCACACGGGCGAGAAGCACGGCTGGAAATAGAGGGCCTTGCCGTCGTCCACCATCAAGCGGTCGAACTGGCGCCGCGCTTCCACGCTGGCCGGATGCTCGCGCGGGTAGCCCAATACGTCGAAGGCCATTACCGCGTACATCATCGGCGGATAGATCGCGCCGACGCCCTCGCTCTGCTCTGTGTGCTCGATCAGCCAAGCCTCCGCCTTGCGAATGGCGTAACGGCGTACGGCGTCGATAAGCAAGTGCTTCTCCCAAAACTTCGCTACCCGGTCCAGCCGTAAGAACAGGTTGCGCCAACTCAACATACCGGGCGTCTTGGGTACGTCGAATGGCCTGTCCTTGCGGAAGAGTTCTTCGAGCGTGAAGCCTTCGGGCACCGGGCGCATCGGATTGGCGGCATGCACGATCGAAAGCGGGATGACGATGGCACGGCTCCAGGACGACATCTCGTAGATGAAGTTGCCGAGCAGCGTCACCTCCGGGGCGACCGTCGGGCAGTAGTTGCGAGGATAGAGCCCGAACAGGCTCAAGTTGAGCTTTACGTAACTGTTGGCCGCCTGAATGCCGCCCAGTTCAAGGATGCGATCACGCGCCTTCGCGAGGCGCGGGTCGTCCGCCGCGTAGCCGGCCAGCTTTAGGGCGCAGTAGGCCTTCACGGTGGCGCTGACGTCGGCCGGGCCATCAGGATAGATGTTGAAGCTGCCATCTTCGAGTTGCCGCGCCAGAATGCCGCGCGCCGCGCGGTCCACCTGGCCTCGGTTCGGAGGATTCCACGCGCCGCCTTCGGGCGGATAAAGCCACAACTGAAGCAGGATGTAATCGGACTCGAGCGTCGAATCCGCCGTCAGTTCCGCCCACCAATAACCGTCCGGATGCCGCAGCGAGAGCAGATGCTCAACGGCTCGTTCAATACCCCTGGCAACCGCGGGAGCGAGGTTTCGTGCGATCTGTGTGCCGGCGCTCATGGTCAGGACATGTTTCCGAGCTTGGAAGCATGTGGCTCCAACTCGTTGGGCAGCGAAAAGCGTACATCCTCGTCTTTGAGAGTGACTTCCTCCACGTCCTCGTAGCCGCGCCCTTTGAGCGCCTCAACCAGGCCTTCCACCAGGTTCTCCGGCGCCGAGGCGCCCGCGGTCACCGCCACGGTTTCCACTCCATCCAACCATTCAGGGCGGACCTCGGTTCTGTCATCGACAAGATGAGCCTGGATGCCGGCCTTGCCGCAGACCTCCACCAGGCGGCGCGAGTTCGAGCTGTTCCGGCTTCCCACGACCAGGAGAAGCTGGCAGATCGGTGCCACCGCCTTCACCGCCGATTGGCGGTTCTCGGTTGCGTAGCAAATGTCCTTGGCAACCGGCCCCTGAATCAGCGGGAACCTCTCCTTCAGCCGCTCCACGATGTCGCGCGTCTCGTCCAGGCTCAACGTCGTCTGCGTGAGATAGCGCACGCGAGCGGGATCGGGGACGGAAAGCCGGTCCACGTCCTCCACCCTCGAAACGACCACCGTCGATGCGGGTGCCTCGCCCAAGGTGCCGATCACCTCGTCGTGATCCTTGTGCCCGATCAGAACAATCGTGTAACCGTGTTCGGCGAAGCGCTTCGCTTCCAGGTGGACCTTCGTCACCAGCGGGCACGTGGCATCAATCACTTGAAGGTTGCGCTCCTCGGCCTGCTTGCGCACGTCCGGAGCCACGCCGTGAGCGCTGAAAATCACGCGCGCTCCCTGCGGAACTTCCGAAAGCTCTTCCACGAAAACGGCTCCCGCCGCGCGCAACTCATTCACGACGTGGCGGTTGTGCACTATCTCCTTGCGCACATAAATAGGCGCTCCATACATGCCCAGCGCGAGCTTCACTACATCGATGGCCCGCACAACGCCTGCACAGAAGCCGCGTGGGCGAAGCAAGATCAGTTTCTTAGCTCCGGCCACATTGCCACCCGGAGTACCCAAAGCCATACCGTGACCTACATTATAACAATCCGTGTGCACGAACTTTGATGTTGGATGCGTGAAGATCCAGCTCAGGTACCCTGTGTAAGCCCGTAGGAGCATTAAAGTTCGATTAAAGCGGCTGAAACGACGGAAGTCCCGCCCGCGGCCCTGCCTGTCTTACATCTCCGCGGATGGTAGTCTGTGAGGGTGCGATACCTCATCCTGTTAACAGCACTTTCCATGTCGTTGTTTGGGGAAGGGCCTGTCCCCAGCCTCGGTTCCTATGAGCGGGCTGGAGCCGTAGTCCTCGCCAACGACAAACTGGAACTCACCGTTACGATTCAAGGGGCGTCGCTTGCCCGGCTGGTCCTCGCAGGCGATCCGGAGGCCGTAACCCCATTTTGGGAACCCAGCCGCATGACACGCGAACTGGGCGGCCAGGCGGGCTTCCGTTCGGGCACGGGCCACTTCATCTGTGTGGATGGGTTCGGGATGGTGTCGGACGAAGAGCGCGTTGCGGGTCTGATGATGCATGGCGAGGCGCACACGCGGCCCTACGATATCCGGCGCATGTCGCGCGAAGGGGGCGCGGCCGTCGTGACCATGGAAGCGACTTTGCCCATCGTGCAGGAACGGCTCACACGCACCATGCGTGTAGTGGACGGCGAGAACGTCATCTACGTCGACAGCCGCCTGGAAAACCTATTGGGCTTCGACCGCCCCGTGAACTGGGCAGAGCACGCCACCGTCGGCTCGCCGTTCCTCGCCAGCGGCGAAACCGTGGTGGATGTAAGCGGTACGCGTTCGATGACCCGCACCTGGACCGAGCCCAAGCGCGGCACCGAGGACCGGCGCCTGGCGAGCGGCAGGGGGTTCACCTGGCCGACGGCTCCCGGCCTGAATGGCGAACCGGTGGATATGCGCGAAACGCCACGCTCGCCGCACTTTGTCGATCACCTCACCACGCTTGTCGATCCTGATCGCAAGTACGGCTGGGTGACCGCGCTCAACAAGGCGAAACACCTGCTGATCGGCTACGTCTTCCTGCGTGAGGAGTTCCCCTGGGTGCAGCACTGGGACAGCTTTCCGGCCACGAACAAGCTGGCGCGAGGCCTCGAATTCAGCACCCAGCCTTTCGACGTGCCGCGCCGCGAAGTGATCAGCGCCACACCGCTGTTCGGCGCGCCTATGTATCGCTGGCTGCCCGCGAAGTCGTATATCCAGGCGCGCTTCCTGGTGTTCTACACGCGCGTGCCCGAGGGCATGACGCGCGTGGACGACGTCAAGTTGGAGAACCGCAAGCTCACGATCGAAGACCGCGCCGCGGACAGGAAGATCGTCCTGCGCGCTTCGCTGGGTTTGTAACTACCGCGGCCAGCGCTGCTGCGGCGCCGGAAACTTCGGGAATGCGGCGTGCGGTTCCTGCTGATACCAGTACGCCACCGAGGCGATGTCGTCCTCGAGCGGCTGATACGTGCCGTCAGGCCACCAGCCCAGCGCCTGTATCGTCACGCGCAGGTCTGTCTGAAAGCTGATAGGGTCCATGAGGTGCCAGCGGTACAGGCTCCACTTCGGCGGTCCGTCCTTGCCCGCGTGCCTGAGCGTGCAGCCGGTATACGGGCTCGAGTAGGTCTCCGGAAAGCCGTAGGTCCCCATGAAGTAATCCTCGGTGCCGGTCCCGTTGATGGTGGGGAACTTGCCGTCGCCGTCGAGGAAAAACTTGATTTCGCCTTCGCCGAACCAACCGTCGGATAGCTGCGTCCAGGCCAGGAACGTGCCCACGTAACGGCCTTCGCCCTTCACGCCGTCCAGGATCGTGTAATTCGGATTCTCGCGACTGGTGGTGGCGCGGCGCCACTGGGCATGGAAGTAGCCTGCGTTGGCCGGCACTTCGGTTTCCGCGTAGGTGATCTGGTAGGTCATCAGCGAGAGGTCCCGCGTGCCTTCATTCGAGAACGTGATGCGCGCATGCTTGCGGAACGGCATGGGCCAGAAGCAATTCAGCGCGGACTTGGGATTGACCACCACGGCCAGCGAGTTCACCGGGGCGAAAAGCTCGTGCCCTACGGCGAAGAAATCCGTCATGGGTACTTCGATGGACGGCGTGGTTTCGTTGTCCCAGTAGAAGCGCAGCACGGAACTGCGGCCATTGCGCTTCCAGTCGCCTTCGGTAGCCATCCAGATGTGCTGTATGACACCCGGACCCTCGACGTCCATGATGGTGACCGTCTGGCCCGCCCTGGGCTTGATGAACGGTCGCACTTTCCAGCCCTGACCCAGGCGCACGGAGGCCTTCGAGTACGGCAGGTCGGGATCGCTCGGGTTGGGGATAGTCATGCCGCCTTTGCCCTTTTCACCGGTGGGATTCTCCGGCGACACCGAACGCGTCCGCGCGGGCGTAAGCAAGGGCAGGTTCGACAGGCTGTTGTTCCACGCCGGAGCCTGCGCAAGAAGCGACACCAGGCCGAACGATGCGGCGAGAGTAAGGAAGGGGACGATTCGCATGAGTATCTCCTGAGACTCATACATTATCCTGAATTTAGGATCCATGATCGCGCTCGCCATTTTCGCGGGGACTTACCTGGTGCTGGCCATCGGCGGATTGCCGGGTTTCCGCATCGACCGCACGGGTGCGGCCATCATCGGCGCCAGTCTCATGGTGGGCTTCAATGTGCTCACGTTCGACGAGGCGATCCAGGCCATCGATCATTCCACCCTGGTGCTGTTGTTCGGCATGATGATCGTGGTCGCCAACCTGCGTCTGTCGGGCTTCTTCCGCGTGGCGGCCGCCCGGGCCGTCGAGCATGCGCACCGTCCGAAGACGCTGCTGGCGGCGGTGATCGCCGTGGCCGGCCTGTTCTCGGCGTTCTTCGTCAACGACACCATGTGCATCGTCCTGACGCCGCTGGTTCTGGAAGTTGCCACCGCCCTGGGACGCAATCCCGTGCCCTATCTGCTGGCCGTGGCCATGGCGGCCAACGTGGGCAGCGTGGCCACCATCACGGGCAACCCGCAGAACATGCTGATCGGAAACATGTCCGGCATCCCCTACCGCAATTTCGCCGGCGCGCTCACGCCGGTGGCGCTGGCGGGGCTCGTGCTGACGTTCCTGGTCATCGTGCTGAGCTTCCGCAAGGAATTCCGCGATGTAGAGCGCGTAAACGTGGCGCCGCTACGCGTGCGCGTGAATCGCGTACTCATGCTGAAATCGCTCGCCATGTCGGCGGGCATGATCGTCTTCTTCTTCCTCGGCTGGCCGGTGGCGAAGGTGGCCGTCGTGGCTGGGGCGCTGCTGTTGATCACACGGCGCGTGAAGCCGGAGAAGGTGTATCACGAGATCGACTGGTCGCTGCTGGCGATGTTCGCGGGCTTGTTCATCGTGGTGGCGGGCGTCGAAAAGACATCCCTCGAAGAAGACCTGGTCGCTTTGGCCGCGCAGTATCACCTGGATCGCGCCGGGGTGTTGACGGCGCTCTCTACGGCCCTTTCGAACCTGGTCAGCAACGTGCCGGCCGTGCTGGTGTTCCGGCCCATCATCGCGCACCTGGAAGATGCGCGGCGCGGCTGGCTGCTACTGGCAATGTCGTCGACATTCGCGGGCAACCTCACCGTCCTCGGCTCGGTGGCGAACCTGATCGTGGTGCAGAGATCGCGCCGCGAAGCGCCGATTTCATTCTGGCAGTATTTCCGCGTGGGAGCGCCGCTGACGGTGCTGACGCTCATCGTGGGGACGCTCTGGCTGGCTTGACTCAGGGGGCGGGCCGTCTTCCGCACAGGCAGTGCCAGCCTGCAATCGCGACCTCGACCTGCGGGACCGGATCCGGCGGATCGTACTGGAGTGGCCCCGCTACGACCGGCCGCGAGTCCGTGAAGAGCAGCGGTGGAAGAAGCGTACCCTGCTCCTGGGTCTCTCGCAAGTGAAATCCACGTGTTCCACCACGCGGCTGTCGAGCCTACGATACTGGTGAGGATGACAGATCACGCATGGCATGACGGCGGCGCCGTCAGGGACCTGTATGAGAGGCGCACTTCTGAGCGGCTCGTCTACCGTATTCGCCGTGCGCTCGAACCGCCAAAGCCGTTCATAATGAACTCAGCGGAGAGTATCGTTGCCCCTCTTGGCCGCAGAAACCTGTACATCGGGGGTGGCGGGTGCTTTGTAAACGGGTACGTAAACCTCGATCTGTTTTGCCTCCCCGGCGTGGACGTCGTCGCCGATGCCGCGCGACTGCCCTTTCCCGACTGCACATTTCAGAGGATCGAATGTGACGCCGTGCTGGAACACGTACAGTATCCCGACGCAGTGATGAGTGAGATCGAGAGGGTCCTTCTTCCGGGTGGTTTCGTCCATGTAGTTGCGCCCTTCTGCCATCCCTTCCACGAATACCCAAGGGACTATCGCCGCTACACTCTTGATGGACTTCAGCAGTTTGGCCAGAATCTGCGCGTTGCAGCAAAGGGTTGGAGGACCGGTCCCACCGCCACGCTTCTCGTCTTCGTCCTTGAATACGTCAAACTGCTGCTACCGTGGCGGTGGTGGCGGATACTGACCCACGTTGTCTTCGGTTGGCTGTTGTTTCCGCTGCGCTATCTCGATCTCGCTTTGATGCGGTCGCCGCATGCTGCCCGCATCGGAAACCACTGCTACATTTGGTTTCAAAAGCCACTGTTGGCCGAGCGAAGGGAATAGACGGTGACGAAGGCGGGGCGTCGTGGAGTCCGGACGCGCCGCCGGTTTCAAAGGACTGGCGATGCACCGGACGGCTGGCTCGGGAAGAAGCCTCGCAGGAAGTCGATGAAGGCCCGGCTGCGGCGGCGGCCGTTGTTATTGCTCAGTTCCAGGCGCTCCAGGAAGACCAGGACTCCCAGCACATCCGTGTCCCGGATGCTGGTGATGCCGGTGTTCTTCGCCATTTGCTGGCGAAACTCCTGCAACGCCTGCTGAAAGTTCTGCTGCACGAAGGCCGCCAGCGGGTTGTTGGGACGGCTTTCGTAGATCAGTCCGCTCTCCAGGGTGCGGTAGGTGCGGATCAGCGCGCCCAGCGCCTCGCGCACGTCGATGTCGATCACGTCCGGGTTCTGCCGGCTGGCTCCGAACAGCGTGGCGGCGGCGAAAGTCAGCAGTTGCTCGTTGCGGCGCAGGAAACTCTCGGTTACCGGGACGTCCGGGTTCGGGAACTTGTCGGGATCGACCTCGGGAGGCTTCTCGTGAAGGCGGGCATCGCGCAGATATTCGCAGTCGAGCGGGCAGGCGATGGTCACCTCGCGCTCGGCTCCGCAGCAGGGCGCGCAGATTTCGCCGCGTACTCCGGGGCAATAGCGGCGCGGGCGCCGGACTTCACATAGCTGACATTTCATAACGAGGGGGAAGAACTCTATCCTATCATCTGCCGGTACGTGCGCCGGAAAAAGCCGTCCGTCATGCCCGCGATGTAATCGCACACCACGCGATGCGGCGGTTGCGCGGCGGCGCGCTCGGCGTAAGGCGGCGGCAGCTTCCCGGGGTGTTGCAGGAAGAACTCGAACAACTCGGCCATCATGCGCGTGCTCTTTCGGCGCTCGGCCGCCAGCACCTCGGACGCGTACACGCGGTTGTAGAGGAACGATTTGAGAGCGCGGCTGAGCCGGCCGGCGCCAGGGGTGTAGCAGGCCAGGCGCGAGGGGTGGAGGCGGACCTCGTTGTGATCTCGCACCCCGGCTTCACCGGCGGCCGCGGCGACGCCTTCGATCAGGCCCGTGACCAGCGCGTCGATCAGGCGGCGCAGCGTCTCGCGGAAACGCACCTGCGGCGCGGCGCCCGGGATCTGCGTGTCGACGAATTCCGCCAGTTCCGCGTAATCGGGAATGGCGGCGCCGATGTCCTCCACCGAGTAGAAGCCGGCGGAGAACGAGTCGTCGAGATCGGCGGTGTTGTAAGCGATCTCGTCGGCCAGGTCGATGAGCTGGGCTTCCAGCGGCGGGCGCTGGCCCGGCAGGTATTCGTCGAGCTCCGGACTTTCGCCTGGTGCGATGTCGCGGGAATGTTTCACGATGCCCTCGCGCACCTCGAAAGTCAGGTTGAGGCCGGGGAAACAGGCGTAGGGCTGCTCAAAGCTCTCCACGATGCGGAGTGAGTGCAGGTTGTGGTCGAAGCGCTCGCCGAAGCGTCCCATCTGGCGGTTGAGTTCCTCTTCGCCGGCGTGGGCGAAGGGCGGGTGGCCGATGTCGTGGGCCAGGGCCAGAGCTTCGGTGAGGTCTTCATCCAGGCCCAAGGCGCCTGCGGCGGTACGCGCCAGTTGCGCAACCTCGATGGTATGCGTCAGGCGGTTGCGAAAATGGTCCGACAGGGTGTCGGGAAACACCTGGGTTTTGTCTTCCAGGCGGCGGAACGCGCGCGCGTGAACGATGCGGTCGCGGTCCCGCTGAAACTCGTTGCGGTAAGGGTGCGCCAGTTCCGGATACCGCCGTCCCCGGCTGGAGCCAACCGGAAAACGCAGGCGGCTCAGGAGGGGCGTCATGACGGATGCGGCCGTTACAGCGGCGGGAACTCGGAGATGGCTGTCAGGGCCGCGCGGCTCACCGAGGAACTCTTGCTGGTGAGCAGCGGTTCCAGCAACTTGCGCGCTTCGTTAGGCCGAGCCGGGCCGATCAGCTTGGCCAGCGAAAGTGTGGCCTGGTCCTTGGAAACGAAGGCCGTCGGCTTCTCAATGAGGGAACGCATCAGGCGCTCGCCTTCAGCGGGCTTGCCGAGCGTGTACTCGACGTGGGCCAGCGAGTACCTTGCCAGAGAGGCGTACTCGCGGTTGCCTTCCTCGCAGGCTACCTTGAAGTACTTTTCGGCGTCGGTCATCTTGCCGGTATCGGTGGCCGCGACGCCCAGGAAGTAGTAGGCGATTTGCGCTTCGTCCGAACCGGGATACTTGGCAATCAGATCGTTAAGCGCCTTGTTGGCGGCGTTAGCGCGCGCTTCGACGGTCGGAAAGGTGGGCAGAAACTCGTTGCCCGTGTCGGGGCCGATCTGGCGGTTCTGGACATCCATGGCGGCCTGGAGCACGCTTTGCCGCTCGGCGGCTTTCTGCTTACTGTAATACCTCCAGCCGAGGACGGCCAGGACCAGCGCTACGACGACTGCGCCGTAGCGCACCATCTGCTGGCGATGCAACCCGACATACTCGACCGTGCTGGCCAGTTCTTCACGGAACTTGTCCTTCTTCAGCTCTTTGCGCGAGATTCTATCCACAGGGACCTCAGGGGAAATCTGATATTACCACAGTCGCGGGGTCTTCTTCGCGGTCGCGTCGCGAATCGCTTCAGGCAAGCGGCGTGAGACTGCGCTGCACGGCGAACTTGACCAGGCCTGCCAGGTCGTGGATGTCCAGCTTGCGCATCAGGCTGGCGCGATAGGTGTCCACGGTCTTGGGACTCAACTCGAGGCGCGCCGCCACTTCCTTGGCGCGCAGTCCTTCCACCAGCAACGAGAAAACCTGATACTCGCGGGTGCTGAGCTGGTCCAGCGGATCGTCGGGCTTTCTCAACCTTGGCTGGGCGAAAATCTTGTCGAGCTCGAGCATGGGCGAGACGTAAACGCCGCCCTGGGCCGTCTGTTCGAAGGCGTCCAGCAGGTGGCGAGACGGGCCCGATTTCAGGATGAAGCCCTGCGCGCCCGCGCGGAGAACTTCGATGACGGTCTTCCGGTCCCGCCTGGTCGACATGACGACGATACGGGTGTGCAGATCCAGCTGGCGCAGCTTATGGATGAGCTCCAGGCAATAAAGACGGGGCAGGCCCAGATCCAGGAGCGCCACGTCAGGGCGCTTGGCCGAGATCAGGCGGAAGGCGCTTTCCCCGTCGCCACACTGGCCCACGACGACGTACTTCGGGCTTCGTTCACACAGCGCGGCCATCCCCTCGCGGACGAGTGTCAACTCTTCCGCCACGACAACGGATAGCTTGTTAACGGGTTCCATCAAGGAAGAGTGGTGAGCCGACGATCCCATTCGTCTCTAAAGAGCACGCACCTGCGTCGACCGGGAACGCAATCGCCTGGCCGTAAGGGGCAGGCGATTGCGCCTGCCTCAGGCAAAGCTGGCGATCGCCGTCGCTTCCCTGTCGTAGACGTCGAAAACCGTGTACAGCTTGGTTATTTGGAGCAGGTCATGAACGCGCTTGGTCAAGTTCAAGAGCTTCAATCTCCCGCCCTGATTGGTCACGGTGGTGAAGGCGGAGACCAACTCGCCGATCCCGGAACTGTCGATGTAGCTGACTTCGCCCAGATTCAACACGATCTTCTTGTTGCCCTGGGCAACAAGGCCGCGAATAGTGTCGCGGAACAAACTGGAACCCTCACCGAGGGTGAGACGGCCCACCGCATCCACCACGCTTACGTCTCCTACCTGGCGCACAGTCAATTTCACACTCACAGTCTTAATCCTCCTCACTTTGTCGAACTATAAGAACTCCGGCCGGCGCAGCCTCAAGGCCGCCCCGGCAACCGCTTCACCATGCGGACCTCGGTGCCGTGTCCGGCGCGGGGCCGGATTTCAAGCTCGTCGACAAAGGCCTGCATGAGTAGGATACCCCGGCCGGACTGCCGCAGTAAATTTTTCTCGTCCAGCGGATCGGGCAGCTTCGACGCGTCGAAGCCATCGCCTTCATCGCTCACGCGGATGGTCAACTTGCCGGCCTTCGCCGATACCGATAAATGCACTTTCTTATTCGCGTTGTAACGGTTCCCGTGGACCACGGCGTTCACCATCGACTCGCGCACCGCGACCGAGATCCGGTGCAGATCGTCCTCGTCGAAACCAACCTCGCCGGCAAGCCGGAGGACGGCCTCCTCGGCCTGATCCACGCTTTCAAGGTTCGAATCGAGCAGCATCTCTTTACCTGGGCTGCCGCTGTCTGTTGGTTCAGGCATTACAGTGTCGCCGTTTCCGTGCGGCCCCGTCCAAACGCCAAGTTAATCCAGTCATTCCAACGAAGTCAACGAGTGCGATCCGCCTCTTCCTACACATCGCTTCAACCTGCCTACTCCAGGATCACGGCCCCCGTGGCTTTAACCTGATAGATGGTCCTGGGCCCGGTCACGGTGCCGGGATCGAACGGCTTGCCGTTTTCCTCAGCCTCATGCTTGGCCATGCGTACGGCCTGTTCCTTCGTGAGATCGAGCTTGACCATCGTGCCCTCGGCCACGGCCATCTTCCCGGCGGCTTCTTTCGGAAAGATAATCTCGCCCTCTTTCACTTTGATGCGGATCATCTTGCCGCTCTTCGGATCCACCAGGTTCATCCAGCAGCCCATCTTCTGGCAGACCTCGGCCACTTTGCCTTTGGCCTGCACGGTCTTGCCGACGTAATCGCCGGGGTTGCCGGCAAGCTGTGCGATGGGCGTGGCCTTCCTGAGCGTGAGCGGCTTGCCGAGCGGCGTGTCCGCCACAGCGAGCGCCGTCATAACTAACAGCGCGCAGAGAATTCGCATTTTCCCTCCCGGACGCTGAATTTCGACAAACAGAGATTATCTCACTGTCGCCGGGCGATTGCTTCAAGGTTGCTGCCCAGACGCTTCACCAGGGGGAGACGGATGAGCAGTTCATCGGCGGTGCGCGCCACCTGGTAGCCCGCGCGCCAGGAGGGCAGCAACCCGGCCAGCGGGCTGGAGACGAAATCGTAGAAACCCACGTGACCGGCGAGGCCCGCGGCCTCGAACCAGAGCTCGAGTTGCTTCCGGTCGAGCTCGCGCTCATCCGGGCTCTGGTAGCTGCGCATGAGCTTGGGAAAGAGAATTCGCCCCACGGCCCCCGATAAGCGCCGCCGGCTGGGGTCAATCGAGTAGAAACGGCCTCCGGCGGCGAGCAGCCGGCGGACGTGGCCGAGGGTAAGTTGAAGTGCATCGTCCGGCAAATGATGCAGCAGGAAAACGGCGTAGATCAGGTCGAACGAGCAGGGCTCGAAAGGCATCTCCTCCAGGCTGCCTTCGAGAAAGCTCGCGTTGTGCAGGTCGGCGCGCGCGGCGTCCTCGCGCGCCTGCCGGATGGCGGCGGGCGAAATGTCGATGCCCACCAGTTGGCCGACCCTGGGCGCGATGAGCATCTCGGTGTCGCCGATGCCGCAGCCCAGGCTGAGAACGCGAGCATGCGGATTGCCGGCCGTGAGGGAAAGAATGCGTCCGGCCATGTGCGCGCGCAGGGCCCTGACGGCCGGCTTGGCGAAATGTTGCTGCGCGAAGCCGCCATAAAGGGCGTCGTGGTAAGCGCGCTCGCGCGCCCGCGCCGGATCCGGATTCATGCCTTGAGCTTAACAGGCGGAGATGGGTTGCGGACGCATTTGCTACGCTGGGGATGCTATGGGCGCGCACGAACCCTTTCATTTCCACAGCCTGGATGAAGTAAGGCAACGCATCAACGAATTGGGCCTTGATCTCGATCTGAGTGAGGACCTCAGCCCGCTGGCGCAGCCGCTCAAGGCCGGCGATTTCAACATCCCGAACCGCATGGTGGTGCTGCCCATGGAAGGCTGCGACGGCACGTCCGGAGGGGCGCCGGACGAGTTGACTTTCCGCCGCTACAAGCGATTCGCCGCCGGAGGTGCGGGACTGCTCTGGGTGGAGGCCACGGCGGTGGTGGAGCAAGGACGAGCCAACCCGCGGCAAATCTGGCTGCGCAAAGAGAATGTAGATGCGTTCGCGCGGCTGGTGGAGGAGACGCACCAGGCGGCCAGGGAAGCGATGGGGCCCAACCATCGGCCCATGATGATCGCGCAGCTCACGCACTCGGGCCGGTACTCGCGCCCCGGGCGCTCGCCGCGGCCCATCATCGCGCACCATTCCAAGTTCATCGATCCGGTGCAGAAACTGCCGCCGGACTATCCGTTGATCACGGACGATGAGTTGGAGCGCCTGGAAGATCTCTACGTGGAAGCGGCGGTCTCCGCGCAGTGGGCGGGCTTCGACGGTGTGGACGTGAAGGCGTGCCACCGCTACCTGATCAGCGAACTGCATGCCTCCTACACGCGCGAAAACAGCCGGTACGGCGGGAGTTGGGAGAACCGCTCGCGCTTCTTCCGCAACATCGTGAAGAAGATCCGACAGGCGGCGCCGGGCCTGGTCGTCACTTCACGCATGAACGCCTACGACGCCATGGCATATCCCTACGGTTTCGGAATGGATCCGAACGACCCCGCCAAGCCGTGCCTGGACGAGCCGATCGACCTCGTGCGTTTCCTGGCCGGGAACGGCGCGCCGCTGGTGAACATCACCATCGGCAACCCTTACTTCAATCCGCACGTCAACCGGCCGTTCGACCTGCCGGTGGCCGGAGCGCCGATTCCGCCGGAACATCCGCTGATTGGGATCGCCCGCTTCGTGCACATCGTGAGGGACATCCAGAAAGCCGTGCCGGAGATCGCCGTGATCGGCGGCGGAGTCTCGTGGCTGCGCCAGTTCTTCCCGAATTTGGCTGCCGCCAACGTGCGCAACGGCTGGGCGTCGTTGATGGGAGCCGGGCGGATGTCGTTCGCCTATCCGGACTTTCCCAAGGACGTGCTCGAACACGGCAAGCTCGAACCCGAACGCTGCTGCGTGGCATGCTCGGCCTGTACGCAGATAATGCGCGACGGCGGGCGCAGCGGCTGCGTACCACGCGACGCTGCCATCTACGAGCCGATTTACAAGGCCGGCCGCGCCGAGGCTCTCGACACCATCCTGGCCGAGGCGAACACCTGCCGCCAGTGCAACGACCCAACCTGCGTGCGAGGCTGCCCGGCGAGAGTCGACATTCCGCGTTTCGTCGGTCACATCGCGGCGGGCCGCTTCCGCGAGGCGTACGAAACCCTTCGCGAGCAGAACCTGCTGGCCGCCGTGTGCGGCTATGTGTGCCCGGCCGAAACGCAATGCGAAGCCGAGTGCATCAACGAACATTACGACAACCACGTCCCTATCCAGCATCTGCAGCGCTGGGTAAGCAGGAAGGCGATGGAAGAAGGATGGGCCGCGGAGCCGCGTCCCCCGCGTCCAGCCACCGGCAAGCGCGTAGCGGTGCTCGGCGCCGGAGCGGCGGGCGTTTCCGCCGCGGCCACCCTGGCTTCGCTGGGGCACAAAGTGGTGCTGTTCGATCGGGCGCCGCAGGCCGGCGGGACCGCTCGCGCCACCATCCCTGTCGAGCGGCTGCCGATTCCGGTGCTGCAACGGGAAGTCGATGATGTATTGGCCAGTTGCGGCGACGTCGAACGGCGGCAGGCTGACTTCGGTGCCACCCTTTCGCTGGATCAAATCCAGTCCGAAGGCTTCGCGGCGGTGCTGGTGGCGCTGGGACTGAGCAAGTCCGTGGCGCTCGGTGCGACGCGGCCGGCGAGCGGCGTGGTGAGCGCCCTGGAGTTTTTGGAACGGCTCAAGGCCGGTGGACGGGTGGAAGGCAGTGTGCTGGTTCTTGGCGGTGGCAACACGGCCATCGATGCCGCCCTGTCGGCCAAGCGAACCGGAGCGAGCGACGTAGCCGTCGTTTACCGGCGGTCCTTCGAGGAGATGCCCGCCTGGCCCGCCGAGCGCGACGCGGCCGTCAAGGCGGGCGTGAACTTTCTGATTCTGACGCAGCCGCTCGAGTATCTGACCGGCGAGGCGGGGAAGCTCACGGGCCTCAAAGTGATCCGCACGCGGCTCGGCGCGCCCGGCGAGGACGGCCGCCGCAAGCCGGAGCCCATTCCGGGCACCGAGCACGTGCTGCCGGCCGGTCTTGTGGTGGAGGCCATCGGACAGCAGGCCGGCGACGAGATCCGCCAGGCGCTCACCGGCATCGAGTTCACGCGCCAGGGCCTCGCGAAGACGTTGCCCGGGAGTTTCGAAACCACGCGCGCGATGGTTTTCGTGGCCGGGGACCTGGTGAACGGCGGCACCACGGTGGTGCGCGCGGTGGCGGAAGGGCGCGACGCAGCCCGCGAAATCGACGCGCGATTGACGCGCTCCTAGTTGACCGGCGCCATTGCCGCCAGGCGGCAATGGCGAAATACGGAATCGGCGACGGTGGAGGGCGGAAGGCTCTGCCCGAACAAGTGCCCTTGCAGCAGATCGCAGCCTGCAAGGCGGAGCGCCCCGAGTTGGCGCTCGTTTTCCACGCCTTCGGCGACGACTCTAAGGCCCAGGCCGTGGGCCAGCCGGATGACGGTTTCCACCAGCGGCGTCACCGTGCCGCCGGTCACTTCCAACAGGAACGACCGGTCGATCTTCAGGGCGTCGAGCGGGAGGCGGCGCAGGTAGGCAAGCGACGAGTATCCGGTGCCGAAATCGTCAATCGCGATGCGCACACCCAAGCCGCGCAGCCTGGTCATCCTGCGCACGGACTCTTCGACGTCGCGCATCAGCGTGCTCTCGGTGACCTCGAGAGCCAGCCATCGCGGGTCGAGGCCGGTGTCGGACAGGGTCCCCGTGACCATGTGCACGAAATCCGGCCGGGCGAACTCCACGGCCGAAACGTTGACCGAAATGCGAACCGGCACGTGGCCGGTATCCTGCCATTCGACGTTCTGCCGGCAGGCTTCACCGAGCACCCAGGCCCCGATCGGGACGATCATCCCCGACTCCTCGGCGATAGGGATGAACTCGGCCGGACCGATGCGGCCCAGCCTGGGATGGTTCCATTCGAGGAGGGCTTCCAGCCCCGCCAGGCGGCCTTCCATGTCCACCTGGGGTTGGTACAGCAATCGAAACTCGTGTCCGGCTAAGGCGCGGCGTAAATCCGTTTCGAGCGAAAGCCTGTTGCGCGCGGCTTCTCCGATGGCCGGTGTAAAGCGCACCACCTGCTGGCGCCCGCCGGGCGAGGCGCGGAAGGCTGCCGCGCCGGCGTGCCGAAGAAGCGTTTCGGCGTCCAGGCCGTCCTCCGGGTAGACGCTCAATCCCATACAGGCCGGCAGGAAGAACTCCTGACCGTCCACGTCAAAAGGCTTATTGAAGGCATCCAGAACGATTCCGGCTTTCCAGGCCGCGTCGCGCGGATTCTCCAGCCTGCACAAGGCGAGGGCGAACTCGCTGCCGCTCATCCGGGCGACGAAGTCGTTCGGTTCGAGCGAGTTGGAGAGACGGCTGGCCACCTGCCGGAGCAGGCTGTCCCCCGTCGCGTGCCCCAGAGTGGCGTTGATCCGCCGGAAATGACCGATGTCGATCAGGGCGACAGCGGGAAACCATCCGCGCCAGTGCGCCTTCGCGATCGCGTATCTGAACCGCTCCTCGAAGACGATGCGATTGGGGAGGCCAGTCAGGGCGTCGTTCCGCGGATAGCGAGCCAGCGTGCCGGAGGCTGCATCGAAGAGGCTCTGGAAACAGGCGCCTCCATGTGGGCCGAACAGTGTGCGCATCGACATCCGGTGTCTCTATTGATTAGTACATCAATCGCGGGTTAAATGACTCATTTTCGGGGGGATTAGCGGGTATTACGGTTCTAGTACCGAAGTCCTAGCGCTAATGGAACCACTTTTCCTGCGAAACTTCCGCCGCCGGCACACTATTCTCATAGCCCCGAGGTGTGACGTGGTGTTAAGGCTTTTCCTAAGTTTGGCGGCGGTCTTATCAGCTCAGGATGCGGCGGTCCTCAATCAGGCCTATGAAGCGCTGCGGGCCAAAGAGTACGATGCCGCCATCGTGCGCTTCGAACAGGTCATCCGGCAAGCGCCATCTAACGCAAACATTCGCAAGGACTTAGCTTATGCTTACCTGAAAACAGGCGCCACCGGGGCGGCACGCGATCAGTTCGCCGCCGCGGTGCGCCTGGCGCCCGGCGACTACCATACCGCACTCGAATACGCTTTTCTGTGTTACGAGACCAGACAGCGGGCCGAGGCTCGCCGCATTTTCGACCGAGTGCGCAAGTCGGGCGACGAGGCGTCGCGCGCTACCGCCGAACAGGCCTTCGAGAACGTGGATCGTCCGTTGCGGGAGGGAATCGACCGCTGGACGCGCGCGCTCGAAGCCGATCCGAATGACTTCAGCGCGCATTTTGAACTGGCGCGGCTGGCTGAGGATCGCGACGAACTGGACCTGGCGGCCGTGCATTACGAGCGCGCATGGCGCTTACGGCCGGAACTGCGCAACCTCCTTTTGGACATCGGGCGCATGGCCAAGGCGCGGGGGAAGCCGGAACTGGGCATGTCGGCGCTGCTGGCGGCCTCGCGGGGCGCTGAACCGCGCACTGCGGAGGAAGCCCGTGCCTTGATGCCCGCGCGCTACCCCTATGTCTACGAGTTTCGAGCCGCGCTGGAACTCGATCCCGGCAATGTCGAACTGCGCCGCGAATTCGCCTACCTGCTGCTCGCCATGGGCAAGAAGGACGAGGCGGAGTCGGAGTTCAAAACCGTGACCGAGGCGGCGCCGCGGGACCTGCTCTCGGCCGCGCAACTCGGTTTCCTGCGCTTGAACCGGCGGGACTTGGCCGGCGCCATGCCGCTGTTCGAACGAGTACTCAAAGGAGACGACGAAGAACTCGCCGACCGCGTGCGTTCGGCGTTGAAGCTGCCGCAGACCCTAAAGCGCCGCTCGGAGACCCCCAAGCGCAAGATCTCGATGGAGGCCAAGACGCTGGCCGAGCGCAGCTACGAAAAGGGTTACATGAAGGACGCGCTCAAGTACTTGCTGGTGGCCAACGAAATCGATCCGGTGGACTTCGAGGTGATGCTGAAACTGGGCTGGACGAACAATATCCTCAGAAACGACAAGGAAGCGGTGCGTTGGTTCAGCCTGGCCCGCAAGAGCCCGGACCCCGTAGTGGCGGCCGAAGCCGACCGCGCCTGGAGGAACCTGCGCCGCGACAACTCAGCCGTGCGCGCCAGCGCATGGATCCTCCCGTTTTATTCCTCCCGCTGGCATGACCTGTTCTCCTACGGCCAGTTCAAGACCGACTTCCGCCTCGGCAAACTCCCCCTGCGGCCGTATCTTTCGACCCGGTTCATCGGCGACACGCGCCGCACAACCGGGGAAGCCGTGCCGCAGTACCTCAGCGAAAGCTCGCTCATTTTCGGCGCGGGGGTGGCCACCAACACGTATAAGGGCCTGATGGCGTGGGGCGAAGCCGGCACGGCGGTAAGTTACCTGGGCGGACGCCGCGACGTGGGCAACGCCATTCCGGATTACCGCGGGGGCGTGGCGTTCGCCAAAGGGTTCGGACGACTACTGGGTTCGGAAGCCGGCGGCGCGTTCTTTGAAACCAACGACGACGGTGTCTTTGTCAGCCGCTTTGACAACGACTTCCTTTTGTACACGCAGAATCGCATCGGGTACACCGTTGCTCCCCTGGAAGGCTTGGGCGGGTTCCAGGTACAGTTCTACTGGAATCAAAACCTGACCGCCGACGTGCGGAGCCAGTATTGGGCCAATTTCTACGAGACCGGCCCGGGCCTGCGATTCCGTTGGCGCGCGATGCCCCGTTCACTTTCGTTCACCGTCAACTTCCTGCGCGGCGTGTACCTAAAAAAGGAATTCGCGCCCGAGCCGACCTTCACGGACCTCCGCCTGGGTTTCTGGTATGCCACCGTTCATTAAGCTCTTATTGCTGCCGCTCGCGACTTGGTGCATCGCCTGCGCGCAACCGGTCGCGCGTGTGCATCACTTTCATGTGCTGGGAGACGATGCCGGGCCCTGGCCGGATGTGCTGCGGCCGGTCGGATTGGTGCCGGGGCAGGGCGGCGTCTACGTGATCCGGTCCGGCGAAGGTGCGCACGGCGCGCAGTGGCTCGAACGCGCCGAACGGGGCGCCTACGTAGTTCTTGAAGGCGAGAGCGAAGCGGCGGAGATGTTTGGGTTCAAGCCGGGCGCCAAGCGCGTCCCGGTGCGTAATGTGGAGGATGTCCACGCACCGACGCTGGCCATCATCTGGCAAAAGTCGCTCGAATTGCCGGTTTGGACGGTGCCGGAGCCGGCCACGGTTTTCGCCAGGGAGCGCTGGACGGGAGCGCCGCTCGCGGCCGGTTTCCGGAAGGGGGCGGGCGCCGTATTGTGGGTGGCGGTTCCGCCCGGCGAGCAAGGGTACGAGCGCTTCCCCTACCTCGCACAGGCACTGGTCGATCTTGGCCTGCGCCCGCCGTTCCAGTCTTCACGGCTGTGGGCCTTTTTCGATTCCTCCTACCGCTTGCGCGCGGATCCGGACTACCTGGCGCGGAAATGGCGCAAGGCGGGCATCGCTGCCTTGCAGGTGGCTGCCTGGCATTTCCACGAGCCCGATCCGGCGCGCGACAAGTACCTGGATACGCTCATCGAGGCCTGCCACAAGCATGCCATCCTGGTTTACGCCTGGGTGGAACTGCCGCACGTGAGCGAGAAGTTCTGGCTGGATCATCCCGAGTGGCGGGAGAAGACCGCCTTGGGCCAGGACGCGCATCTGGATTGGCGCAAGTTGATGAATCTGGCGAATCCGGACTGCGCACGGGCGGTGGCGGACGGCGTGCGGCGCATGATAGGTGCGCACGACTGGGATGGAGTGAACCTGGCCGAGCTGTACTTCGAATCGCTGCAGGGATATGCGAACCCGTCCCGCTTCACGCCGATGAACGCCGACATCCGTGCCGAGTTCCGCAAGACGGGCGGCTTCGACCCGGTGGAACTCTTCGACGCGGCCTCGCCCAACCACTACTCGAAGAACGCCGTGGGGCTGAAGGCGTTCCTGGAATACCGCGCCGCGCTGGCCCGGCGCATGCAAGAGAAATGGATCGCCGAAGTCGAAACCATGCGCGCGGAGAAACCGCATCTCGATCTGGTGTTGACTCATGTGGACGACCGTTTCGACAACCGTATGCGTGACTCGATCGGCGCCGACGCGGCGTCCTTGCTGCCCATGCTCGACCGGCACGACTTCACGTTTCTGATCGAAGACCCGGCCACCATCTGGCACCTGGGCGCCAAGCGCTATCAGCAGATTGCGGCGAGCTACGCGCCGCTGACGCCGCACACCTCGAAGCTGGCCATCGACATCAACATCGTCGAGCGTTACCAGGACGTCTACCCCACCAAGCAGCAGACCGGCACCGAACTGTTCCAGTTGCTGAACCTGGCGTCCAGAGCCTTCCCGCGCGTGGCGCTGTATTTCGAGAATTCGATTTTGAGCGCGGATATGCCGCTGGTGTCGGCCGCCGCTTCGACCCCGAATCGCGTGGAATGGCTGGGCGGGAAGATGGTGGTGGATTCCGTGCGCGGCGTGGGGGTCCCTTGGATGGGCGGGGCGAGAGTTGACGGGCGCTTGTGGCCGGTTGCGGACGGCGAACTGGTCTGGTTGCCCGCCGGCGCGCACGCCATCGAAACCGTGGACGCGGCGCCCCCACTGAGGCTGCTTGCGCTGAACGCAGAATTGCGTAGTGCTGGCGCGACGGCGCGCTCGGTCGAATTCGCCTACCGGAGCCCGGCGCGTGCGCTGGCGCTGGTGGACAGACGACCCGCCAGGATCGAAGTGGACGGCGAGACCGCGAAGGTCGACATCCGTGAGGCCGGCAACGCCTGCCTGCTCCTGCTGCCGCGAGGGCAGCACCTGGTGTCGCTCGAACCCTGACCGGGACGGCGCGCAACGCGGTTCCATGATAGTTTGGTTAGTAGAGGTATGGATTCCACGCCATGGTGCCGGGTAACCACAGCGCGATACGCGCCGTCGGACTGACAAAGGCTTACCGGTCGGGGGCGAACCAACTGGTAGTCTTTGAGAACCTGGAGCTGGAGGTGCGGCGCGGCGAGCGTTTGGCGGTGGTGGGGGAGTCGGGCGCGGGCAAATCCACGCTCTTGCACTTGCTGGGCGGACTGGACCGGCCTACGGGCGGGAAGATCCTGTTTGGTTCCAAAGAGATAACGGCGCTGGCCGATACCGATCTGTCCGATTTTCGCAACCGCGAGATCGGCTTCGTCTGGCAGAGCCATTTTCTGCTGCCGGAATTCACGGCGATCGAGAACGTCATGATGCCGCTGCTGGTGCGCGGCGTTGAGCCGGAACGGGCGGCGGCCACCGCGTCCCGGCGTCTGGAAGAAGTAGGGCTGACATCGCGCGCGACGCACCGGCCGGGAGAGCTGAGCGGCGGCGAACAGCAGCGCGTGGGGCTGGCGAGGGCGCTTGCGGGTAATCCTAAGGTGCTCCTTGCCGATGAGCCTACTGGGAACCTTGATGAGAAGACCGGAGAGATGATCGTGGATCTGCTTGAAACAATGCACCGGGTGCATGGTCTGACTTCGGTTCACGTAACCCATAACATCGCTTTTGCCAGGCGGTGCGATCGAATCCTGAGACTGGAGGGGGGCAGGCTGGTCCGGACTTCTGCCGGGACGGCCGGTTGAGTTCCCGCATCTAAAGAGAGTAAGAGGGCGGATTCAATGTTTGAACGCTACACGGAAAAGGCCCGCAGGGTCATCTTCTTTGCGCGTTACGAGGCCAGCCAGTTCGGTAGCCCCTTCATCGAAACCGAACATTTGCTGCTCGGCCTGCTCAGGGAAGATAAGGCGCTCGCCAATCGCTTCCTGCGCAGCCACGCCGCGCTGGAAAGCATCAAGAAGCAGGTGGAGGCGCACACTACGGCGCGCGAGAAGGTTTCCACCTCGGTGGACCTGCCGCTGAGCCACGAGTGTAAACGTGTTCTGGCCTATGCCGCCGAAGAGGCCGAAAGGCTCAGCCACAAGCACATCGGGACCGAGCACCTGCTGCTCGGTTTGCTGCGCGAAGAAAAGTGTTTCGCCAGCGAGATCCTGCACGAGCGCGGCCTGCGGTTGGCGCAGGTGCGCGAAGACATCAGCCGGGCCAGCAACGAGAAGATGACCTCGGCCCGTCCCAAAGAGGCCTCGCTGCTCAGCGAGTTCAGCCGGGACCTGACGCAGTCTGCCATGGACGGCCTGCTCGATCCGCTCATCGGCAGGGATTACGAGTTGGAGCGGGTGGTCCAGATCCTGTGCCGCCGCACCAAGAATAATCCTGTGCTGATCGGCGAGCCGGGCGTGGGTAAGACGGCCATCGTGGAGGGCCTGGCGCAGCGCATCGCCGAAGGCGACGTACCCTCGTTCCTGTCCGACAAGCGCATCCTGGCGCTGGACCTGTCGCTGATCGTCGCCGGCACCAAGTACCGCGGGCAGTTCGAAGAGCGCTTGAAAACCATCATGAAGGAGCTGATGGAGAATCAGAACGCCATCATCTTCATCGATGAGTTGCACACGCTGGTGGGCGCGGGCTCGGCCGAGGGGTCGCTCGATGCCGCCAACATACTAAAGCCCGCCCTGTCTCGAGGCGAGGTGCAGTGCATCGGCGCAACCACCCCGGGCGAGTTCCGCAAGTCCATTGAAAAGGACCGTTCGCTCGAGCGGCGCTTCCAGGCCGTCAAAGTGACGCCGCCCAACGAAGCCGACGCGGTGCGCATCCTGTTCGGCATCAAGGAACGCTACGAGAAGTTCCACGCCGTCGCCTACACCGACGAGGCTATTGAAACCGCCGTCTACACGTCTAGCCGCTTCATTTCCGACCGCTTCCTGCCGGACAAGGCCATCGATCTCATCGATGAAGCCGGCGCGCGCGTGAAGCTGCGGCAGACCACCCTGCCAACCGAGGTGGCCGATGTGCAGAAGCGCATCAAGTTCATCGTTCACCGGATGGAGAACGCCATCGCCAACCACGAATTCGAGAAGGCGAGGTTCTACTCCGATGAGGAGCGCAAGGAGCGCGAAAACCTGCGCCTGCTGCGCGACAAGTACAATCTCGACGACACTTCCACCGGTATGGTGACCAAGGACGATATCGAGGACGTGGTGGCTCGTTGGACCGGTGTGCCCATGACGGCCATCCGCGAGGAAGAAGTCACCAAGCTGCTGCGGATAGAGGAGGAGTTGCATAAACGCGTCATCAGCCAGGACAAGGCCATCTCGGCGCTGGCGCGCGCCATCCGGCGTTCGCGCGCCGGGTTGAAGTCGCCCAAGCGCCCCACGGGTTCGTTCCTGTTCCTGGGCCCCACGGGCGTGGGCAAGACGGAAGTGGCGCGAGCGCTGGCCGAGTTCCTGTTCGCCAGCGAGAAATCGCTGATTCGCTTCGATATGTCCGAGTTCATGGAAAAGCACTCGGTTTCGAAGCTCATCGGCTCGCCTCCGGGTTACGTGGGATACGAAGAGGGCGGACAGTTGACCGAGCGCGTCAAGCGCGCGCCCTACTCGGTGATCCTGCTGGACGAAATCGAGAAGGCTCACCCGGATGTTTACAACATCCTGCTGCAGGTGTTCGAGGACGGCCAGTTGACCGACGGTCTCGGCAACACGGTGGACTTCAAGAACACCATCATCATCATGACGTCCAACCTGGGCGCCCGATTCCTGGAGAAGAAGGGCGGCATGGGCTTTTCGGCTCCGGCGGGGACCGGCATCGCCAGCAAGGTGGAGGATGCCGTGCTGGCGGAAGTAAAGCGCGTCTTCAACCCCGAATTTCTGAACCGGCTGGACGAGGTGATCCTGTTCAATCCGCTGAACGACAGCGACCTGCTGAAGATCATCGACCTGTTGGTTGGACAAGTGAACCAGAACCTGGCGGCCAAGCAGATCGGCATCCGCCTGGCGCCCGAGGCGGCCCGCTACATTCTCGAGCAGACTTGCGCGGACCGCAGCTACGGAGCGCGTCCGCTGCGCCGTGCGTTGCAGAAGTACGTCGAGGACCCGCTGTCGGAGGCGCTCATCCAAGGCTCGCTGCCGCGGCCGGCCGAACTCGAGGTCTTCCTCAGCGAGACCGGTTTGTTCGCGCGCGAAGTGAAGCAGCCGGAAGAGCAGCCCGTCGGTGTCGCTGAAGGCGGCGGCACAGCGGAGCCTGCCGCGCCCACGCCGCTTTACACTTTCTAATCCCGGGCGCCGCCTGTCAAACGGGCGGCGCTCGAGACCCTTCACCGGGTTGATTCCGAATCCTTTGGCCGATATAGTAAAAGTTTGGGTGGTTCGGCTTGCATAGTTTTCTGATGCGCCCGGCGAGCTGGCCCAAGCTGGCCGGGTTTTCGACTCCAATCAAGATGAGGAGGGTTTCTTTCGATGTCTTGCAGTGTAGCCACGCCCGCGTCTAGCGGACTGGCGAGTTCATGTTTTTCGGGAGGTCTTGCGCGGGCATTTCGCGCGATCTTACCGATGCTACTTCTGGTCCTTATCGCCGCGCCGCTGATGGCTCAAGAGCATCAAGGCGGCGGCGAAGCGAATCTGGTCCTGCCTGACCTGGACCAGGCGATATTCCTGGGAAGTCTTGGCGGCCGCTCCGTGCTGATGATCGGCATGCTGGCCAGCTTGCTCGGCTTCGTGTTCGGCCTGGTGATTTATTCCCGGCTGAAGAACATGGCCGTGCATGCGGCGATGCGCGAGGTTTCAGAGCTGATCTATGAAACCTGCAAGACGTACCTTCTCACCCAAGGAAAGTTCCTGTTGCTTTTGGAATGCTTCATTGGCGTGATCATCATCTTCTACTTCGGATTCTTGCAGGGATTCGAAGCGTTTAGGGTTGCCATCATCCTGCTGTTCAGCTTGGTCGGCATTTCCGGCAGCTTCACGGTGGCGGCTTTCGGCATGCGCGTTAACACGTTTGCCAATTCACGCACGGCGTTTGCCAGCCTCCGCGGCAAGCCGTTCCCGTGCCACAGCATCCCGCTGCAGGCCGGCATGAGCATCGGCATGATGCTGATCAGCATTGAGCTGCTGATCATGCTCTTCATTCTGCTGTTCATTCCGGGCAACCTGGCCGGCCCGTGCTTCATCGGTTTCGCCATTGGCGAATCGTTGGGCGCCGCCGCTCTCCGTATCGCGGGCGGCATCTTCACGAAGATCGCCGACATCGGCAGCGACCTGATGAAGATCGTGTTCAAGATCAAGGAAGACGACGCGCGCAACCCGGGCGTCATTGCCGACTGCACGGGCGACAACGCCGGCGACTCGGTTGGCCCCTCGGCCGACGGTTTCGAAACCTACGGTGTGACGGGCGTGGCCCTGATCACCTTCATCCTGCTCGCGGTGAAAGATCCTCTGGTGCAGGTGCAGTTGCTGATCTGGATCTTCTCGATGCGCGTGATGATGGTTTGCGCCAGCGCCATCGGCTACTTCATCAACTACGCCATCGCGAAGGCCAAGTACGGCTCGTCCGACAAGATGAACTTCGAAGCCCCGCTTACTTCGTTGGTGTGGTTGACTTCGATTCTGTCGGTCGCGCTCACTTACGTGGCCAGCGCTTTGATGATTCCCGCGCTTTCCGGCGACACATCGCTGTGGTGGAAGCTGGCGACGATCATTAGCTGCGGCACTTTGGCGGGTGCCATCATCCCCGAGTTCGTGAAGGTGTTCACGTCCACGAATTCGCGGCACGTGCGCGAGATCGTCAACGCCTCGCGCGAAGGCGGCGCCTCGCTGAACATCCTGTCCGGTTTCGTGGCGGGCAACTTCAGCGGTTACTGGCTGGGCTTCGCCATGCTCCTGCTGATGGGCTTAGGCTATGGCGTCAGCACTATGGGCGTGCATGCCCTGATGGTGGACACGGCGCTTCCGGTCGAGGCGGTGTTCGCGTTCGGGCTGGTGGCCTTCGGCTTCCTCGGCATGGGACCCGTTACCATCGCCGTGGATAGCTACGGCCCGGTGACCGACAACGCGCAGTCCATTTACGAACTGTCCATGATCGAAGATGTCCCCGACGTCAAGAACTCCATCAAGAAAGACTTCGGTTTTGATCCGGACTTCGATCGCGCGAAAGACAACCTCGAAGAGAACGATGGCGCCGGCAACACTTTCAAGGCGACCTCGAAGCCGGTGCTGATCGGCACGGCCGTGGTGGGCGCCACCACCATGATCTTCGCCACCATCGTGGCGCTGACCAACGGCCTTCGGGATAACGTCGACAAGCTCTCGATTCTGAACCCTCCGTTCCTGCTGGGCTTGATCACGGGCGGCGCGGTCATCTACTGGTTCACTGGAGCGGCTACCCAAGCCGTTTCGACGGGCGCTTACCGTGCGGTCGAGTTCATCAAGAACAACATCAAGCTGGAAGGCGTCACCAAGGCCAGCGTGCATGACTCGAAGAAGGTGGTTGAGATCTGCACCCAGTACGCGCAGAAGGGCATGTTCAACATCTTCCTGACCGTGTTCTTCTCCACCCTGGCATTCGCGTTCCTGGAGCCGTTCTACTTCATCGGCTACCTGATTTCCATCGCGCTGTTCGGTCTGTTCCAGGCCTTCTTCATGGCCAACGCCGGCGGCGCCTGGGACAACGCGAAGAAGATCGTCGAGACCGAACTGAAGGCCAAGGGCACCGAGTTGCACGCGGCCTGCGTGATCGGCGACACGGTGGGCGATCCGTTCAAGGACACCAGTTCGGTGGCGTTGAACCCGATCATCAAGTTCACCACGCTGTTTGGCTTGCTGGCCGTCGAACTGGCGGTCTCCATGACCCGGCAGCAGGGCGCGGGAGTCACCACGGCGTTGTCGGTCGTGTTCCTGGCTTGCGCGATGATCTTCGTTTACCGCAGCTTCTATGGCATGCGGATCGAAAGCAAGTAAGCAGTCTTAAACAAATCAAAAGGGCCAGGCGAACGTTGCCTGGCCTTTTTTGTGTCTGGGGGCTTCAGCCCGCGCGGGCTGGAAGCCCGCGCCACATCTGTTCTGGGATACTTGCTTGTATATGAATGGTGATTGGACTCGCCGGGCTTTCATGGCTTCAAGCGCCTTGCCATTGCTTGCTTCGAGAGGCGGCGCGACGCCGCGACAGCGTTACCGTGCCGTGAGCTGGTGGCTGACCTGGGAGGATCTGACCTGGCCCAACGAGGCGATCATGGACAAGATCCGCCGGCGGGCCGACCGTTGCGCGGCAAGCGGCGTCAACTGCTGCATCATTTTCGGCACCCACTTTCGTTGGGACTTCATGCCCTTGTGGGGACGCGTCCACGACTTGTTCCGCTTCATCGCCGGCGAACTTCACGAACGGCAGATTGTTCTGTTCGATCACCACTCTTCCGTCGTCACGCACCGCCCGCGCAACCGCGAGGAGGCGTTGAACATCTGGAGGCGTAACCGCCACCACGTTCCGTTCTATCCCTCGAACGAAACCGCGGCCACCTGGGAGTGCGACGGCTCGCGCATGAACGACTGGCGCATGATCGACGTGGAAACCGGGCAGCCTGTGTACTTGCCGGCATACAACGCCGAGCAGTACTGCATGAACAATCCCGCTTTCCGGAGTTCCTACGTTCGTTATGTCAAGCGGCTGGTCGCCGAGACCCGTATCGACGGCCTGATGAGCGACGACGGGATCTTCTATGCCAACTGGCGCGCCTGCGGATGCAAGTCCTGCCGTGAACGCTTCCAGAACCGGTACGGGCACACCTTGCCGCCCACCGGCGACGCGAGCTTCTGGGGCAATCGCCGCAGCCAGGCTTTCGCCGATTGGATCGAGATGCGCTTTGAGACCTGCGGGGACTTCCTGGTGGAAGTCCGGAAGGCGCTTCCGCCGGACTTCCCGTTCCTGAGCTGCTGCTCGAGCAGCGACGGCTTCAACATGCCCGCCTACGGGATGAGCTATCAGGATTTTATCCGCGCCTGCAACCTGGTCATGCTGGAAATGACCGGATCGACGCCGTCGGTCAAGGGAACCTGGGATAGCCGCCTCCCCAGCCAATTGCTGCACTTGGGAATCTCGCGCGAGCATCACGCCGGATGTTTCGGATTGGGCTACGGTTTCTTCCCCGACACGGCGTTCTTCGTTTGGGCGTTGAACAAGTTCCTGGGTTCCGATTGCTGGTTCAGCAGCCTCAAGGGCAGGCTCAACGCGACCGAGCCGCAGCTCAAGACTTTAGCCGACGACTCCGAGTTGGTCGGCGAGGGCTACAACTGGGAGAAGGCCCGCCCGGCGTTATTTACCGGCGAGGTGGATACGGATGTAGCCGTCTACTTCTCCCGCTGGACGCGCGACTACTTCGGCCAGTGCGCGGCGGATTACGTCAACGATTACTACGCGAGCTGCCAGCAGCTCATGCGCTCGGGTGTCTCCTACGACGTGGCAACCGGCATCCCGCACCCCGGCGAGCGGCGCCAGCTTGTTCTCAGCAGCGCGGCTTGCCTTTCCGCGGATGAGCGCCAGAGCCTCAAGCGTTTCATGGAAAGCGGTGGAACTGTGATCGCCACCGGCCCCTGCGGCCACTATGACCAGCGGGCACGGCCCGCCGCGCGAACCTGGCTCGATGAGTTCGGCGTTGCTGTCGAAGTAACCGAACCGCGGCGCGACGGGGGATTCCCTCCTGGAAAGAACTTGAAGCCGCAGGCCGAGATCGCGCGCTGCAGCGTGCCGCAGTCCGTCCGGGCGAGGATGCGCAATGGTTGGCTGACGGTCGCTGTGAGGAAAGGGCGTCTGCTCTGGCGGCCGGAACGAATCACGGAAAATGGCATAGCAACCGCTGTTGCCGCCGTGGTGCAACCGCCTGCCGGCGCCGTCGCTGTCACGGGCCTGCCCTCCACATGGCGTGTCAGGCAATACCGGGACGGGAACCGGCTTCTGATCCACGCCATCCCCGCGCAGGTGGAAACGGTTCTTCACGCGGAACTGCGAGACCAGTTCAGCCACGAGAACGTCATCCAAAAGCTGCGCTACACGCCACTGACGGGTACACTCGTGGCGGAACCCGTTTCGCCGTTGAGCCGTGTGGTACTCCACAGCCCGGACTTGCCCGAGCCGCGCAATGCCACGGGCGCGGGCAAGTCATGGACGGTCAGCGCATCCGGAGTCTCCAGGTACTTCGTCCTGGAGTGCATCGCCTGACGCTTACTTGAGCAGGTCGTTGATCTCCTTGACGGCCTTGGGGTCAAACTTCATCTTGCGGTCGTAAGTCATCAGACCGTTGATCTCCTGCTCGACGTCGGTGAGTTGCGTGTAGCAGATGCCGGCGATCACCGGCAGCTTGGCGATGCCTTGGTAGATGTCGCGAAGCCGTGCCAGGGCCACGGCCTGTGTCTTCTCAACGCCCGAGTAGCCCCAGGACTGCTGCGGAACCTGGTGCCCTTCCGGAATGCAGGCGATGCCGCCGAATTCCGACAAGTACACCGGCGAGCCGTTGTACTTGTAGCCGGGGATCAGGAACTGGCGCCGGGTTCCCGGCGTGGGCGCGTTCGTGCTCGTCCAGTCTTTATAGTTCGCCACCAGCAGATCGCCCTTGGGCGCATAGTCGTGGATGGCGAACAGGTCGGTCATCTCGGTGTGTTCCCATCCCTCGTTGTCGATCACCAGGCGCGTGGGATCGAGCGTTTTGGTCAGGGTGTAGAGAGACCTCAGGTGGTTCTGCTGCCGGCTATCGGCCAGATTGGGCACGCCCCAGCTCTCGTTGATGGGGACCCACATGATTACTGAAGGGTGGTTGTAGTCGCGCTCGATCACTTCGATCCACTCGCGTGTGAATCGCTCGGCGTACTCTTCGTCGAAAGCGTAAGCGTTAGCCATCTCGCCGGAGATAAGGAAGCCCATCTTGTCGGCCCAATACAGGAACCGCGGATCTTCCACCTTCTGGTGCTTGCGCACGCCGTTGAAGCCCATTTCCTTACTCATGCGGATGTCGTACTGGATGGCTTCATCCGTGGGCGGCGTCAGGTTCGACTGCGGCCAGTACCCCTGGTCCAGCAGAAATTTCAGGTACACGCGCGTGTTGTTGATGGCTACGCGGTTTTCGATGATACTGATCGAGCGGAAGCCGAAGTAGCTCTTTACGCGATCCAGGACCGTACCGCCGCGGCGTAGTTCGAATGTGACGTTGTAAAGGTTCGGCGAACCCACCGACCACAACGCCGGTTGAAGCACCGCGGCGCCGGCTACCGCGCGACAGCCTTCGTTTACCGCGGAGCCATTTGCCACTTCCTTGCCGTTACGGGTGACGATGGCGCGGAACTCCAGTCCTGCCTGCGGCCTTGCGACGCGCGCGGCAAAGCGGACGCTGCCGTCCAGCGACGGCGTGATGCGAACCTGTTCAAGGTAACTATCGCCAGTGGCTTCCAGCCAGGCGGTCTGCCAGATGCCGGAGGTGCGCTTATAGAAGATGCCGCGCGACTGGACTTCCCAGTATTGCTTGCCTCGCGGCATGAAGCGGTCCGTGGGCGGATCCTCGGCGCGGACGGTGATGACGTTGGCGCCCTGCTTAAGCAGTGAAGTGATATCGAACTGGAACGGCACGCTACCGCCTTCATGCGAGCCGGCCAGTGCTCCGTTTACCCAAACCATGGCGCGATAGTCGACGGCGCCGAAGTGCAAGAGCACGCGCTTGCCCGCCCATGCGGCAGGAAGCGTGACCGAGCGGCGGTACCAGATCCAGGGATGGAAGCTGGGATCGTCGATGCCGCTCGCCGGGCTCTCAAAGCAGAACGGAACAATGATGCCGCGCGAAAACGCCTTGTTGCCGGAAGCCCAGTGCGCATCCAGGCCGGCGTTGCTGTCGTCAAACTCGAATTCCCATCGCCCGTTCAAGTTTATCCACTGCTCGCGCTCGAATTGCGGCTGCGGGAACTCGGGGCGGGGAACGCCGGCCGCGAAGGAGGCGAACGCCGCGGCAAGAAGTAAGAAAACTGGTCTCATGCGGACAGCTTACGGTATTCGGCTGCTCTGCGCCAAGTGGCGGAAGGAGGCGGAGTTTCAGTGGATGACTGGAATCACGGTTCCCGGCGGCTCCAGGAACTCGCGGTTGAAGCGCGTGAACGTGATGAACTGGCACTGGCCGCTCACACCGCGCTCCCACAGCACGCCTACAGTGCCATCCTTCAAGACGCTGATATCTGAATATGCCGACAGCCCTCCGTAGATCAGGTGTTCGTTGACGAAGGTCTGGCCCTCGTCGTAACTCACGCGGACCACCAGGCGGCGGCGCGCGCTGCCCTGCGGGCCGGTCCACAGGATGCGGTCGCGATCCGCGCCGGCCTTCGCCGAAGTGAAGCGCTCAATACCGGTGGCAACGGGCGTGACGATCTCGCCATTGCGCGGTGTGGACCAGGTCTCGCCACCGTCCCGGCTGAACATGACCCAGCGCGCATCGCCCCCGCCCTGCCGCGCGTCCATGACGATGCTGCCGTCGGTCAACTCGACCAGTTCGTTCTCATCGGTGATGGCGCGGACCTGGGGGCTGCGCTTCCACGTAGCGCCGTGGTCGTCGCTATAGAGCACATAGGAGCGCATGTTGTGCATCTGACCCCGGAAAGTGCCACTGGCGGCGTACACCGCGCACGTGTCCGGGCAAGCCGCCGCGGGCAGAATCAAGCGTCCCGTGCGCGTCTGAATCGCGCCGCCGGGGCCCGGGAACATGGCGCGCCAGTTGTCGAAATCGCGCGACACGCGGGTGATGTCGCGCGGCGCCGACCAGGTTTGCCCGTTGTCGTCGCTATAGCGCAGCCAGGCCTGATTGTCCGTGGTGCCGGCACGCGAATTCTCAGTGCCTTTGCCCGGCTCCCAGCGGTTGAAGGCGATCCACAGCCGCCCGTTCGAGCGGTCCAGCACCGGAGTCGGATTGGACGCCCCCCACTTCTCTCCGGGGTTGTCCACGATTTGCATCTTGGACCATGTGGCGCCGTTGTCGGTGCTGCGCTTCGCCACCAGGTCGATGTCGCCGCCGCCCGGGTCGCTCTGGTTTTCCTTGCGGGCTTCGGCAAAGGCGACCAGCGAGCCGTCCTGCGCGGTGACGATGGCGGGAATGCGGTAGGTGTGGTAGCCATCCTCGCCGGCGCGGAAGACATCCGTGTGGGTGATGAAGGCGTCCGCCGCCAGGGCGAGGGCCGGAATCAACAATGGCATCCAAAGCAGCTTCTTGGTCATAGGCGTTGCCAGCATATCACGACTGTCCTGCTTCGCGGTGATGCGTGGGGCGGCTAGTGCGCGCCTCGCCCCTCTGATTCCCCCGCATCGGCAGTGGATTCCAGACATCCCTTGGGCGGACCCGCCAGCACGGGATGGCACATTTTCTTCAACAGCGCTGGCTCGTCAAGCGCTTTCCGAAACGCCAGGAATGCGGCGGCTTTCAGGCGGATGTCGAGACCGAGCGAGCTCACCCTGAATTCAAGACCTTTTGATAGCTCGGGCGGACAGTTCCGGATGACTTCCTTCTTGATGAGAGGCAACATCACTTTCTCGGCAGCGGCAAGATCGCCTCCCACGATGATGATTTCGGGGTGTATCAGATTGACGACATGGGAGAGTGCCAGGCCCCACGCCGCACTGGCGCGCTCGATGACCGCGAGCGCTGCCGCCTCGCCTTGCCGGGCCTGTTCTAGGACGTCCGCAAATCGGAGTTTGCGATGGCCATGATCGTCCTTCTGGGTCTCAACATATTGCCGGACGATGCTATCACTCAAAGCGATTGTTTCAAGACATCCCGTTTTTCCACAATTACAGCGGGCGTCGGAGCCGGCATCCACGGTTAAGTGCCCCAGTTCGCCACTCACGTCGACAACTTTGCCATCCAAAAAAATACCGACGCCAATGCCTCTTTCCGCGGAGATATAGACGCCATTGCGGTATCCCTTCGCACAGCCCAGCCACTGCTCCGCCAGAACGCAGCTCTGCCGATCTGATTCGATGAAGACGGGGCTGGAGAACCTTCTGGCCTCGGCGATTGTCTTTAGCGCGCTGACAAAAGGCGACTTGTGCCACCCAAGGTTCACCGCGCTCAGCAGACCATCGTCGCTCAAGAAGCCCGGATAGCTGATTCCAGCCGCAATGACACGATGGACCTGAGAGGGCTCCAAGGTTCGAATGACGTGCTCGATACCGTCAAACACCTTGTTGATATCCAGCGATTGGCCGGGTTCCAGATCCTCTTCGGAACGATATCGCACGTCACCGGTGAAGCTGGTCAAGGCAAAACTGATCCGGTGACCTCCCAGATCCAAACCGATGAAATAGGCGGCATCGGGATTCAAGATAAAGACTTCGCGGCGCCGTCCAACATCGGATCCAAGCTCGCCAACCTTGAGAATGGTGCCGTTGGAAAGCAATACCTGCAGGGTCTGGCTGATGCTTCCCGCATTCAGCCCGGTAGCCTGCATGATATCGGCCCGTGTCGCGGTCCGCTTCTGAAACAGCGTCCGGAGGACGCTCCGGACCCATAGGTTGGAGACTTTCGGCGTTCGCTGCCGCCGCTTCGCTAGTTGTGTTTTCATGCGCTTCACCCGTTGCCCATGCCGTGATTTCAGCGCCTGCCGCAGGGGGGGGGGCTCCGGACCAGGCAGACACGCAATATTACTTTGGAGTTCATACATATCTTAACGAAACCCGGTCGCGAGCAGGCGGTGCCGATAGCTGGAAGTCCTGTGACGACTTCGAGCCCGCGGCGATTCGGCGGCTGGCAACCCTCGGAGCGGGGATGCGCTAGGGCCGGATCCACACCGGAAGGAACCGGCGCGGAGATCCCGGTTTCTTGCTTGCCAAGCCTTGTTTCGCCCCGGTCATGATAATTGTTTGACAGTCAAAATATTGTCTTGACTGCAACCACAATGTGGAATATACTTTGACATTCTAAGTAAAGTTATGCAAAGGAGCCTTCTGATGCGAAAACTTCGCAGTTCGCTTTGGGCGCTTGCGGGCGTCTTTCTGCTAGCCTGCTCCGTGGCCGCGCAAGTGAAATCCAGTGCGATCACGGGTGTAATCACGGACTCGTCCGGCGCCCGCGTTCCGCAGGCGGCGGTAACGGTCATAAACGAAGCGACCAACGTGAGCTCGGTGACGCAGGGCAGTGATGCCGGCGATTTCACGGTGCCGTACCTGTCGGCCGGACGCTATACCCTCATTGTGAAGGCCACCGGGTTCCAAACCTACCGGAAAACCGGGATCACGATGAACAGCGCAACGACCGTGCGCGCGGATGCCCAGTTGGTCACCGGGAGTGTGAATACCAGCATCGATGTCAAAGCTGAGACGTTGACTCTCCAAACGGAAAACCCGACTGTGCAGAGCACGATCAATCAACAACTGATCAAGGATCTTCCGAATATCAACAACAACCCCCTCTATTACGCGACGCTGCAAGCTGGCGTGGTAGGAACCCCGATGATGTACAACAGCAAAGCGTTGGGCGTCGGGTATACGGATCGCCAAGCCATGTCGGCCACCCGTGTCAACGGTGGACCGCTGGGGACGAATGACGTCCAGTTGGACGGCATCTCAGTCCAGGGTGCCGCATGGCACGAAACGGCTGTTGTTCCAGACCGCGACGCGCTGCAGGAGGTGCGAGTTGCCACCAACACCTTCTCGGCGGATGTGGGCAATGCCCAGGGATTGATTTCGATGGTTACCAAGGGCGGAACCAACCAGTTCCATGGCGGACTCAAGTATCGCGCACGCAACGAGGCTTTGAACGCCAACGGGCTCCGCAACAACGCCTATGGCATCAAACGCGCCAAATACCGGGTGAACGAATACGGCGGCTACGTCGGTGGCCCGGTGGTTCTCCCGAAGCTTTTCAATGGGAAAGACAAGCTCTTCTTTTTTGTGAACTATTCGCGGTTGGACCATAAGGATCCGGACAACTTCCTGGGGACGGTCCCGACGGCGCAGGAGCGGGTCGGTGATTTCAGTTCCACGCTGATCAGGGATTGGAGTGGGAACCCCGTAAACGTCAACATCTTCGATCCGTACAGCTCGGTGCTAATTCCCGGCAGCAGCACTCTCGTCGAGCGCACGCAGTATCCCGGCAACGTCATCACCAACCCCGATCCGCACGGTCTGAAGATCGCGCAGGCATATCCGTTGCCGAATCACACGCCTATCGATGCGTACAATCACGGTAACTACGCGTTCAACGGCACGATCCCGGTTGTGCGCAACACTCTTTCGACCAGGGCCGATTTCCGGCCGACGAACCTGCACTCCTTCTACTTTTCTTTTGGCGAATCGTGGGGCTCGTCCACACCGCCGAACCGGTGGGGCGCGGACAATCCTTTCATCAATATAGCGTCGCCCGGTGTCAGCAACGACAAGAATCCCTACGCCGCCTTGGGCGATACCATTACCCTCAACCCGACTACCGTACTCGACGTCCGTTACGGTCTGACGCACATTCACACCGCGTCCAGTGTCCCGGCCGGAACCGGATTCAACTACGCCGACTATGGCATGCCCTCCAACGTGCAGGCTCTGGTTGCGATGGCTGGAACGGCGCCCTCAATCGGGGGCTTCAATGCGTGGACCGAGCTGAACAATGACTCCTGGATGCGCAAGGCGGAAAACCAGTTGAACCACGTCCTCACCGGCAGCATCACCAAGATGCAAGGCAGATGGACCCTCAAAGCCGGGGGTGAGTACCGTGTTTACCTTGGCAACTGGCAGGATCTTCAATATGCCACGCCGGCTATCGGCGTTTGGCAGCAGGGAACCATGGCCACCGGACGCTATGGGGACATCTACGGCAACAACTCCGGCCTAATCACGACCCCCGCGGACTCCGGCGCCGCCGGCGCCATCATCATGACCGGCGCTACAGGCTGGTATCTTGGCAGCGGGACTACTACCAAGCCCGCGGTGGCCGCCAAGTACGGTGCCATCTATACCCAGAACGACTGGAAGGCCACCGACAAACTGACCTTGAACCTGGGATTGCGTTACGAAGTGCAGCCTGGGCCGACGGAACGGTACAACCGCATGTCGGCCTATAGCCTGACCGAAAAGAACCCCTACGTGACCGGATTGAGCAGCGTGGCGAACGCGAATCCGCTCGGGGCCAACGGAGCGGTTGTCTTCCCGGGTCAAAACGGCCTGCCTCGCAACCTCTGGACCACCAGTTGGGACAACATCTCGCCCCGCGTCGGTGCGGCTTACCGGTTGACCGACTCGACCGTATTGCGCGGCGGCTACGGGAGGATCTATGCGCCGAGTAACACCGGTTTCAATGCCAACGGAAGTTTCTATGGCACAGGCCCTTACTCGCCCGGAGCCAACTGGATTCCTTACGGATTGACTCCCAGCACGGGCGTGCCGATCGGCCGGTTTAGCGATCCGCAGAATACACAGATCGTCGCAGCGGCCGGGAACACTCCTGCTCCGACCGATTATTGCTGCAACGGCGGCTGGGTCCTTCAGAACGGGTACAAGAACGCCCGCATGGACCAGTGGAACGCCTTCGTTGAGCGGAACCTCGGCCGCGACTGGATGGTTTCCGCCGGCTACGTGGGATCGCACGGCACTAACTTGAACTGGAACGCATACCCGGTATCAGGGGGATGGAACATTCCGGATTCAACCCTTGCCGCTTGGCGCGGCGCCTGGATCGCGTCTAACGGCTTGAGCAACCCGGCTTCTGCGTTGGTCTCGAATCCCGCACCGGCACTGATCGGGTATGCCGGTGGTACGACGATCGGCACTATGAGGTCTCAGCTTCCCTATCTCGGGTTGTACGGCGCAACCTATCAGGCCACTGCCGGCAGCTCGAACTACAACGCCCTGCAAGTCAAGGCGGAGCGCGCGATGTCGAACGGCCTCCAACTGATGCTCAACTACACCTGGTCGAAGACCACGGGCATTACGGGCGGCACGGCCGGTTCCACCATGGCCGAAACGCAACTCGGGAATTCCGTGAATGCGGCTGGCGGCATTGATTATCGCAACCTTGAAAACAACAGTGGTCTGCAAGGCTTCGATATCCCGCACCGGTTCGTGGCGGTGGCGTCCTACCTTCTGCCCACCGGCAAGGGCAAGGCGCTTGATCCACAGAACTCCGTTGTACGAGCGATCGTCGGCGACTGGCAGCTCTCCTCTGTCGTGACTCTGCAGAGCGGCATGCCATTCGGCCCCAGTTGCGGCACGATGAACGGACGCTGCAACCGGGTGGAAGGGGAGCCCATTGAGGTGCCCGAGAATCTGCAAGGCTGGTACGACGGCAAGACGCAGGTCACTCTCCCGAACGGGCGCACGATCACCCCGTCCGCCCATACTTACTTAAAGTGGAATCCGGACCTGTTCACGGCACCGATCGTGCAGTTGCCGAACGGCAAGTATCAGTCGGACATCTACCAATGGGGCACCACCTCGATGTATCAGGGATGGCTGCGGACTCCTGGTTTCCACAATGTGAACCTGTCGGTTAACCGCATCATCACAGTCAAAGAGGGCATTCAGATGGAACTGGTCGGCGAAGCCACCAACCTTCTCAATGCGACCCAGTTTGGATCGAGGGTGGTCAATGCAAGCGTCTCTCCCACGCTCAGAGACAATCCGGCAACGAACACCCACGTTGGTCAGAACGGATCTAACTTCGGTGCCATGACGATGACTTTCATGGAGCCGAGGCAGATTACACTCTCCATCCGTTTGCGATTCTGACATTGCGCAAGCGGAAAACGGCATCCTCCCCACCGCTCAGGCGGTGGGGAGGCCCCTACCCTCTCTCAACGATTCATTGACAAGATTCCGGCAGGAAAAACAGTATGCACAGACGCCAGTTTCTTCAGTGGGGGATCACCCCGGCAGTGGCGGGTCTGGCGGCGGAGCGGGTTTCTTCGGCTCGCCCGGGAGTCGCCGCTCCGGACGGCGGCGCGCCGCCCGTCATGCGTTCCTACACACAGGCGGATCACCGGCGGCGGTTGGAGAACATTGCCCGCTGCGAACAGTCCATTCGCGGCTGTCTGAGAAGGCACCTGATTACGGACTATCTTCCTGGCCAGGTCTGCTACAACCTGGGCGAGTATCCGAGCCGGAAGCGGTGGAGCCCGGACGAGCGCGACGAGGTTGAACTCGATCGACTACGCGACAGTGGAGTCCGGCTCATCCAGACCATGGAGGAGTGGAACGACCTGCTCCGGCTGTTCGGCGGAACCAAGCTGAGCGCGATCAACCCGGACGGCCTCAGGCGCTTTGTGGATATGGTGCACAAGCGCGGCATGAAACTCCTGCTGTATGCGTCCACCGGCTACTTCCAGAGGACCGACCCGGACTTCCGGGAGGAGTGGGCGCGTCCCGGAGGCACTCTCAAACTCGCCCACTGGAACATGGCTCGTTGTTCGCCGGCCAGCCCCGGATGGCGGGCATACCTGCTCCCCCGAATCGCTCGGATTCTGGATGAGTACGGAGCGGACGGCCTGTATAACGACTTTGGTTATCTGCCTCTTTACCGCAATCCAAAAGACCGGACGCCGGACGAGGTTCTGGCGATGGAAGAAACGCCCGAACACGATGCGGCCCTTGAAGACCTGCTGTCTATCGTCTACTCCGAGGTGAGACGCCGCGGAGGGATATACAAAGTCCACCAGGACGGCGCGCTTTGCCCGAAGACCATCAGTAAGGTCTACGACTATCTGTGGGTGGGCGAGGGTGAATCGAACGCGGACAAGGTGCGGGAGAATGTGAAGAATCACCCTCCGTACGTCGTCCCATGTCTTGACATGGGCGCGACTAAGATCGACAGCGAGGACGACAAGTACTTGCACTCGATCCCTTACATGCAATTCCCTCTGTTGCTTGCAGGGCGACCTTTCACAGCCGAGCGGGTGGAGGTGCCCGGCGTCAAGTACTACTCCGGCCCTTGGGAAGTGCGTTGGCGTGAAATGTTGGAATTCTATCGTGCCCATCCCCATGGCCCCTACAGCTACGGGCCCTGGGACTCGTTCCCCGGAAACCCGGAGACGCGTCCAACTCACGCACGTTGGCTGAAGCGATATCTCAACCTTGTCGAAGACGGTACGCGAGCGTATCTGGAAATCCACGCGAGTACGCTGTTTCCGCGCCCATTACCCAATGGGGTGGTTGCATCCGCGTTCGCAAACCGGGATCTGTGGATGGTTCTCGCCAATTACAATAGGGCATCCGCCGAGGTCGAGATTGCTGAGCCGTATGTCGATCCTTTCCGCGCCGGTTCCCCGGCGCAAGCCGTCTGGGCGCTTGCTCCACGTTCGCTCCTGATTCTCCGCCGGCCATCCAAAGCCGCCTGAAACATAGGCCTCAATCGCGCCCGGCGGCCTACGGAACGGCGCATTTTCCGCCGATAGGGTGTGTGGTGAGGCCCATAGCGTCCATTCTGGTCCTGGCTGCGAGCGCCGCTCTCGCCCAGGAGCCCAAGGATCCATACGAGGCCGTTCGTGCCGCCATGGAAGCATCGATCGCCAAGCAGCGCGCGTCCGTGCGCAGCCAGGTGAAAGCTACTGAAGCCGGGCAGGACTCCTTCTTTACCGTGCCCTGGCCGCGCCCGGCTGTTCAATATGCCGTTGCCGGCGAGGGTGACGAACCCGGATGCCAGCCGCTGCCAAAGGCTTTGGTCGGTTCCTACATCGAAGGGCTCGCCGAGCGCGAGGGGCTCACCCCGGATCTGCTGCGCGCCGTCATCGACAAGGAATCCGGCTACCGGCCATGCGTCGTTTCGAAAAAGGGCGCCATGGGACTGATGCAGCTCATGCCCACGACGGCGGCTGAATTCGGCGTAAGGAACCCGTTCGACCCGGTGGAGAACCTGGACGCCGGCGCACGGCTGCTGAAAAAGCTCGTGAAACGTTACGGCGGCGACCTGGCGCTGGCACTGGGCGCGTACAACGCAGGTTCTTCACGCGTGGATTCGGCCGGCGGGATTCCCAAAATCCCGGAGACCGTGGATTACGTCTCCGACATCCTTGAGAAACTGGAGACGCAGTAGGAAGAAAAAAGGGCGAAAGGAACACCCCACCCGCGGCATGATCCGGAATGAGGATATGCTGGATTGCACGGCGCGACGCCCATGATTGCCTTTCTCGTTCTGGCCCTTTCCGTTGTCGCAATCGTCCTGCTGGTGAAGGTCGGGCGGCTGAAGCAGCGCCTGGAAGAGGCGGAAGAGCGGCAGCGCGACACCATCGCGCGGGTGTATGCCCTCGAACTCCGGCAGGAGGCGCGTCCCGCGTCTCTTCCTCCGCCGCTGCCTCCTCCAGCCATTGCCGCGCCCGTTCCATCGCAGATCGAAGAATCCGTTCCGCCTCCGGCCTCGGAGCCGCGTCCTGAATTTGAACCGCTTTCCGAACCGGAGCCTGTCGCCGCACCAGGCCCCACCTGGGGCGAGCGGATACGCGAGAAGATGCAAGGCGAAGAGTGGGAAGCGGTCGTCGGCGGAAGCTGGCTCAATAAACTGGGCGTGCTGGTGACCGTGGTCGGGCTGGCGCTGTTCCTGAGCTATTCGCTGAGCCATATGGGACCGGCCGGGCGCGTGGCTGCCGGCTACACGTTGGGCCTGGCGATGCTGGGGTCCGGGGTAGCGTTGGAACGCCGGCCGCGTTATCTGATTTACGGACGCGGACTCATCGGCGGCGGATGGGCCGCGGTCTACTTCACCTCCTACGCCGCCCATGCTCTCGACGCCGCACGGGTGATCCAGGACCCGCGAGCTGGGGCTGTGCTGCTCGCTGTCGTTTCCGCGGCCATGGTGGTACACGCCTTGCGCTACCGTTCGCAGACGGTCACCGGTCTGACTTATTTTGTCGGCTTTATCACGCTGTCCATCACCCCGGTCACGGCGTTTTCGGTGGCCGCGCTGGTGCCCCTGGCGGTGTCGCTGGCATACCTGACCTACCGGTTTTCGTGGAACGGCATCGCGGTCGGTGGCGCGATGGGCACCTACGTCGTGTTCCTGGTGAACGCGGCGCGGTCCACGGGCGGGAGCCTGGCGGCGGCGCAGACCCTGCTGGTCGTCTACTGGCTGGTGTTCGAAAGCCTCGACATCATGGATGCGGCACGACGATTGGATCGCCGGGGCGCGATGTACGCGCTCAGCCCGCTCAACGCCATTTGGTTCCTGGTGGCGTCGGCGACCGTTTGGACCCACGCGCAGCCCACGCACATTTACAAGCTCTGGTTCCTGGCCATGGGGCTGTACCTGGCCGCCACCGTGGTGCGCGCGCGCGTGCGGCCGCCGTCGGGGTTCGCGCCGCAGAGTGGCCCCCTGGTCCGCTTCTGGGCCGGCGGCTATGAAGGTGCCCTGACTCTGGCCGCCGGTCTGGCTGTCGCCGCGCTGTTCCAATACACCGCGGGCCTGAGGCTCTCGATGTGCCTGCTTGGCGTTGCGGAACTTCTTTTCCTTGCGGGCGCGTCCCTGAAAGAACGCTATCCCCGCGATTTGGGCAGCGTGCTCTGTGTGCTGCCGGTGTTGCGTCTGATTGGACTGCACCTGGACGATTCGACGCGCGGCGTGGTGCTCTCCCGCAACCTGCTGCGATGGACGCCGCTGGCCGCGCTCTCGGCCGCGGTGTTCTACCTTAACCGCACCCTCCGGCCTGCGCGCGTCTACTTCGGCTATGCGGCGGCGGCCTTGGTGGCCCTGATCCTCGGTTACGAGGTGCCGCGCGAGTACATCGGCCCGGCATGGGTGCTCTTTGCCGGTGTGCTGTTCGAGTTCGGACTCGATCGCGCGCGCCGCGACTTCCGCTTTCAAGCATACGGCGTAGGTGCCGCGGCACTCGTGGCGCTGGCGATCGTCAACATTTTCGGGGCTGGCATCACAGCCCCGCGCCCCGACTGGGTCCCGCAGCTTGCCGCTTTGGTCATGCTGTACGGGGCGGCGGCGCGGTCGATCGCCTACCGCCCGGAGGCGCTTGCGGAAGGCGAACGCGGCGTGGTGCGCAATGTCTTGTCCGCCGCGGGCAGCGTCATGCTGGCGACGCTGGCCTGGAACGTGTTGCCTCCGGAACTGGTGGCGGTGGCCTGGGCGCTGGAAGGCCTGCTGCTGGTGGAACTCGGCTTCGCGCTGCGCATCCCATTCCTGGAATACCAGGGACATGCGGCCGGCGCGCTGGCATTCGGGCGGCTGTTCGTGGCGAACTTCACGGGCACCGGAATCACGGGGGTTATATCGCACCGCGCGCTTACGGTGCTGCCCATCATCGTCGTCCACTACTACTTATGGAAGCGCCTGCGCGAGCAGGGCCGGACGTTGCTCTGCCGGGTCTATCTCTACACGTCGGCGTTTCTCGCATTCGTTCTCATGCGCTTTGAACTCGGGCGCGTGTTCACGGTAACGGGTTGGAGCGTGTTCGCGCTGGCGCTGCTCGCGCTCGGTCTCCGCTACCGGCTGGATGATCTCCGCTGGCAGAGTTACCTGCTCTCCATCGCGGCGTTCATCAGAAGCTGGAATACCAACTTCTACATCCCCGAAAGCCTGGGCGGGTGGCGAATGCGCGTGCTGACGGGCGCCATCGTCATCGCATGTTTCTATGCGGGCGAGTTTCTGTGTCCGCGCCGTGCGGTGGATCGAATCGGCGCGCGGGCGCGGGTCATGTTCTCGGTGCTCGCAACGCTACTGCTGGCGGTGCTGCTGTACTACGAAGTCTCCGGCGCGCTGCTCACCGTGGCCTGGGGGTTGGAGGGCGTGGCGCTGATGGTGGCGGGGTTCAGCTTGCGCGAGCGCAGCATGAGGCTGTCCGGGTTGACGCTGCTGGGCGTCTGCATCGGCAAGCTGTTCTTCTACGACCTCCGCCGCCTGGATACGCCGCACCGCATCCTTTCCTTCATCTTGCTCGGCCTGTTCCTGCTGGGCGTTTCCTGGATCTACACGCGCTTTCGCGATGCGATCCGGCGGTACCTGTGAGGCTCGCCATGGTGAAACGATTCCCACTGATCCTGGTGGTGCTTTTCGCGGTGGGCTGCGCGGCCGCGGTGATGTTTGGCACGCGGCAGCCGGAGGTGAGCATGGCGAGCGTGTTGGAGATCTGGGGCGACGTGCTTCGCGACGCCGACCAGGCCGGCTTGCGGATGACGCGCGTGAGCGATGCCGAGGAAATGCGGTTGGGCCGGAACCTGGCGGCCGCTTCTCCCTGGCCGCCTGCCACGGATCCCACCTGGCAGGCCTACGTCGAGGACGTGGGTCGCGCCCTCACGTCTCACGTACGCCGGCCCGGGATTCAATATCAGTTCCACGTTGTCGAACAGCCCACCCCCAACGCCTTCGCCGTTGCCGGCGGGCACGTGTACATCACCACGGGGATGCTCGCGCTGCTCGAGACGGAAGCGGAACTCGCGTCGGTTCTGGGGCACGAGATATCGCACGTCGATCTGCGCCACTGCGTCGAGCGCTACCAGTACGAGCTGAAGCTGGGGAAAGTGCACGCCGCGGCGGCGGGACAGATGGTGGACATGTTCCGCACGCTGGGTTCGGTCGAATACGCCAAGTATCAGGAGATGGACGCCGACGCGCAGGGCGTGAGGTTGGCGATCGAATCCGGCTACAACCCGGATGCGGCCGTGTGCGTATTCTATCGCCTGAACCGGCTGGCGGCGGGGCGCGGGCGGCGTGTTGAAAAATCCCCGGTGGCAGAGTCCGCTCGTGTGGCGGGACAGGCCTTGGATGACTACTTCCGCAGCCATCCGCCGTCGACCGATCGGGCCATGCTTCTGAATGAACAAGTGCGTCGCTATCGGGCGAGCGGCGCGGTATCCGGCGCACCGTATGAGGGCCGCGAGAACTACCAGCGGCGCATCGCCGCCAGCCGCCAGCGCTTCAGTTAATGCCTGGCGGATTCTCCGGTCACAGCTTTTCGCCGCGTTCTGACAATCTCCGCGAACCCGATGAAAACTCATAGACTTCCGCGCCGCCGGCGACCGCGCGCGCAACCGTCGCGCGCTTGCCAATCTCCCAACGCCTGCTAATATGCCATCGGGATGAAGAAGAGCGATCTTGCCCGGCGGTTGGCGCGCGATGCCAATCTCAGCAACGCCGCCGCTGCCGACGAACTCGGCCGCGTGGTGCACGACATTGTGAAGAGCCTGCGGCGCGGCGTACCCGTGCGGCTGCCCGGGCTAGGCACGTTCACTCCCGGCAAACAACCCGATTTCCGGTTTGACTCGAAGCCTGCTTCGCGCAGGCGGCGTTAGTAGAGGATCGCTCCGATGGTTGCCGAACAGTGGAAGTCCAGCGAACAGGTGGCGCGCCTGGTGCGCCAGTCCCTGGAAGAGGGCGCGACGGTGGAGATCGACGGGCTGGGATCGTTCCGTCCCAGCCCGGACGGGGGATTCGAATTCGTGCCACAAACCAGCCCGCAGGTCTTCCTCGCCTATGTCGAGGAGGACTACGCCCTGGTCCACCGTTTGTATTCGCAACTGCGCGCTCACGGCTGCGAGCCGTGGCTCGACAAGAAGAAGCTCCTCGCCGGGCAGAACTGGCCGCGCGCCATCGAACAGGCCATCGAGATTTCTAGCTTTTTTGTGCCGTGTTTCTCGAAGCGGGCGGGGGGCAAACGCGGGCACTTTCAAGCGGAATTGCGCTGGGCACTGGACTGCGCTTCACGACTGCCGCTGGACGATGTCTACATCATCCCCGTGCGGCTGGAGGAGTGCGCCGTGCCGCAGCGCATCCGGCGCGAACTGCAATACATAGACCTGTTCCCGGACTGGGATCGCGGCTTTCAGGGGATTCTCGATGCGATGGACGGACAGGAGTCGAGGAGCCGCGGCCGCTTACGGCTTGCCGGCTAGCCTCTTCTTGATCTCCTCAAGTTCCTTGGCGTCCGAACCCAGCTCAACGTACTTCCGCCAGGCCTCGCGTGCGCCCTTCTTGTCCTTCATCTTCTCCCGCGCATAGCCCAGCCGCAGCCAGGCCTCGGCGTCGTTCGGATTCCACTTGAGGGCTTCTTCGAAACGCAGGACGGCCGCGCGGTAGCTCCCCTTCTTGTAGTACTGCTTCCCGACCGACACTTCCTTGGTCGCTTGCAGAGGGTTGAAGCCGTACTCCTTGGTAACCCGGCTTTCGTCCTCCTCCGGAGGCTCGCCGGGCTGTACCGCCGGCGGGGTTTCCTTGGGCTTCTGCGAAAGACCGGCGCCGGCGCACAGCGCGAGGAGAAACGCCGGGATCAAAACGCGTGACACAATAAAATTATAGCGTCCGATGGATTTGCGCGAAAAAGCCGCTTCCTTGCCGCTGGCTCCCGGCGTGTACCTTTACAAGGACTCGGAGGGGAAGGTGCTCTACGTCGGCAAGGCCAAAAGTCTGCGCAACCGCGTGCGCAGCTACTTCAGTGACGAGCGCCTGGCGGAGGCCAAGACCGGCCGTCTGATTTCGGCAGCGCGCGATATCGACTACATCGAGGTCGACAACGAAAAGGAAGCGCTGGCGCTCGAAAACAACCTGATCAAGCAGTACCAGCCGCGTTTCAACGTCCTGCTGCGCGACGACAAGACCTACCCTTACATCAAGCTCACCGCCGAGAAATACCCGCGCGTGTACGTCACCCGCCGCGTCCTCAAGGACGGGGCCACGTATTTCGGCCCCTACTTCCCGGGTAGCCTGGCGTACAGGCTGGTGCAATTCATCCACCGCCGGTTCCTGGTTCCCTCCTGCAAAATAGACCTGACGCGCAAGCACCCTCAGCCCTGCCTGGAATACCACATACACCGCTGCCTGGGCCCTTGCGTGGAAGGGCTCACGACGGACGAAGCGTACGCCGAGGCCGTGCACGATGTTCGCCTGTTTCTGGAGGGCCGGCACCGCGACCTGGCCGACGATCTGCGCCGCCGCATGGAGCGCGCCTCCAGCGAGATGCGCTTCGAGCACGCCGCCATGCTGCGCGACCTGATCGCCACGGTGGAAGAGGTAGAGCAGAAGCAGAAAATGGCGGCGGCCGAAGGCGACAACACGGACATATTCGCCTGCTACGCCGAACCGCCCCTGGCCGCGGTGAACGTCTTCCACCTGCGCAACGGGCGCATCGTGGATCGCCATGAGTACTTTTGGGAAGACGCTTTCGAGTTCGAGTTGGGCGAGTTCTTTACTTCGCTGCTCATGCAATTTTACGGCGCCCAGGGCTACATTCCGCCGCAGATACACGTGCCGGTGGAACTGGAGGACCGCGAGGTGCTCGAAGAGCTGCTCACGGAAAAGCGCGGGCGCAAAGTGGAAATCCACACGCCGCGGCGGGGAGAAAAGCGGGCCATGCTGGCGCTGGCGGAAACCAACGCGAAGAACAGCTTCGAACAACGGTTCCGCGTGCTCAAGCCCACCTCGCAAGCCATTCAGGAGGCGCTCGGCGATGTGCTGGGGCTCGAAGAGGCGCCGCGCCGCATCGAGTGCTTCGACATCTCGCACACGCAAGGCAGCGACATCGTGGCCAGCATGGTGGTGTGGGAGGACGGGCGCATGAAGAAGTCCGACTACCGGAAATTCATCATGCGGACGGTCCTTTCGAACGACGATTTCGCTTCCATGAGGGAAGTGGTCACGCGCCGGTACTCGCGTTTACAGCGGGAGGGGAAGCCGCTGCCGGGCCTGGTGCTGATTGACGGCGGGCTGGGCCAGTTGTCCTCGGCTGCTGCCGCGCTGGACGCTCTCGGCATCGCGGACCAGCCGCTGGCCGCCATCGCCAAACGCGAGGAGATCATCTATGTGCGCGGCCAGGAAGACGAACCTGTGAAACTGGACCCGCGCTCTCCGGTATTGCACCTGATCGAGATCATCCGCGACGAAGCGCACCGCTTCGCCGTAACGTTCCACCGCGCGCGGCGCGCCAAGCGCATGACGGCTTCGGCCGGCCGGTCAGCGTCCCGCGGCAAGCCTGTCCGCTAGTGAGCCGGGCAGGCCCGCCTTGCGGATCTTTTTCTGCGCCTTGCCGACGTCGTACTCTACCCGCCGCAGGCTCACCGCGCGCTCCTCGGAGTCATAGAGCGCGTACGCCGCGCGCGCGTCTCCGTCGCGAGGCTGTCCCACGGCTCCGGGATTGATCAGGTAGAACTGGTCCGGCGAGAGCGAGATCAAGCGCTCCCGCTGCGCCAGCGTGGGCCGTGCGAGACTCCGGACGCCTTTCGCGTCGTTGAGAAACCCGCCCTGCAGGTGACTATGACCGAAGAAGTACACGCCTTCGTGCAACTGCCGGGCGACACCCCCGGCTTCCCACTCCGAGAGCAGGTATTCGTCCTCGTCGACGGGAGAGCCGTGCGCGATCCGAGCGCCTTCAATGGCGGCCGGGCCTTGTGGAAGCCCCTGCAGCCAGGCGAGGTTCGGGCTCGACAGGGCATCGTGCGTCCAGACGGCCGCGGTTTGCGCCCGCTCGTTGAAGGATGCGGCTCCGGAGTTGCCGGCGCAGACGCGGTCGTGATTTCCGCGGATTACCAATTGGAGGTTCGCGCGCGCCCAGTCGCAGACCGCATTCGGATCCGCGCCGTAGCCGACCAGGTCACCGCAGCAAACGATGCGATCATAGGCTCCCGGCGCGTCCTCCACGACGGCGTTCAGTGCTTCCAGGTTGGCGTGAATGTCACTCAGAATCAGATAGCGCACAGGCGGATCAGCGAGACCTCCGGGGGAGCGCCGACGCGCGTGGGAACGCCGACCGTCCCCACTCCGCGCGACACATAGATGGCTGACTTCTCCATTCGGTACAAACCGTACACGTAAGGCGTGTAAAGGCGCGCGACGCTGAAGTTCTCGCCGAGGATCTCCGCCCCGATCTGTCCTCCGTGCGTGTGGCCGGAAATCGTCAGATGCCAGCCCTGGCGGGCGGCTACCGGAAACACGTCCGGATTGTGCGAGAGCAGAATGTTCGTCGCGGCCGGCTCGACCAACTTCGCGGAGCCGGTCAGGTAGGGCTTGCCGAATTGCTGGTGATCGACGCCGCCCAGGTTCAACACCGCGGCTCCGAATCTCAACTGGTAAGAGGCGCCGCGCAGGAACCGGATGCCCACCCGGGCGCCCAATTCCGTCGCCGGCCTTAAGGCTTTGGCGTAAATTTCATGATTGCCCATGCAGCCAAGCGTACCGGTGTCACTGCGCAAGCGGGCCAGTTGCCGTATGCCGGCTTCAAGCGGGTCGCCGGACCCGGTTATGATGTCGCCCGTCACCAGGGCGATGTGCGGGCGCGTTTCGTTGGCCATTCCGACGATGCGCTCCAGGTCTTTCACGCTGAGGAACGCACTCAGGTGGATGTCGGTCAGTTGGACCAGCCGCAATCCATCGAGATCCTTGGGAAGGCCGGGCATGGGGACGTCGACCTCGACCACCCGGAAGCGATTGCGCTCGATGAAGGTGCCATAGCCCGCCGCTGCGATGGGCGCCACAGCCAGCGCATCGCGCAGGAGAACGAGCGCGCGGCGCCGCTCCGGATTGAACCGTTCGACTCCTTTCCACAGCGGGTATACGAGCACGGCTCCGGTCGAGCAGATGGCCCAGAGCATAGCTCCGGCGCGCAGGAACGTCAGCCACCCCCAATGGGGAAGCCGTCCGGCGTGCGCCGGGATGTCAAAGGCGAAGCCGAAAAACAGCCAGACGCAGCTGATCAGGGCCGCCACCCGGATGGCGTGGCGCAGGCGTTCGGACCGCTGTGCGCGATGGGTTGCAAGCAGCCACTCGGCCAGCTTGAACTGCACGTACACCGCGATGAGCAGCGTGACGAGTTCTGGAACGTAATGCCAGCGTACCCTCATCGGCGAGACTCTTCCTAATTCTATCCCGCGCGCTCAAACCAATGGCTCACCTCGACGCCGGCGAGCAGAAGCAACCATCCCTCCAGGGGTGCGCGATAGTGTCCCACATAGCTGACGACGTAATAGACCAGCGGAAACGTGAGAAGAGGCACAAGCACCGCCGCGCGCCGAAACCTAGTTGGATTCCCAGCCACGGCAGCATGGCGTAAAGGGCCGAGAAGGCAAGGATCGCCAGCAACCCGCGCACGCAGTTCGCGGCCGACGTGACACCGAACGTGTGGTAGACCAATGCCAGAAGCCCTGTGTAGATCGGTGTGGGATGGGCCGTGGCGCCGGTCTGAATCATGTAAGGATTGGCGAACTGCCCGGTGCGGGCGAGCGTCACGGCCACCTTTCCGATCTCGCCGAACGGCCGGAAAGAGCCGGGCGGGAGCAGACCGGATACGAGTACAGCTCCGCGAATCGTGACACCCAGAAGGAAGACGAGGACGAAAGCCCGTACTGGCGAGCGGAGCACTCGGTCCCAAACCCCTGATTCTGCCGGCTGTGATGGCACGCCTATCGCCCTCTCGCGTTTCGCGCTGTGACAAATTCTATCGCAAAGGAAGCATTCGCCCGGCGTCCTGGGAGATTGATGCGCAACCTCGCTACAATCGATCTATGTCACTTGTTGTCGTTGGTTCGGTCGCCTATGACGGCGTGGAGACGCCGCACGGAAAGGTGGACCGCATGTTGGGCGGAGCATGCACTTATATTTCCCTCGCTGCCAGCTTCTTTACGCCGGTTTCCATCGTCGCCGTGGTGGGCGAGGACTTCGCCAAAGAGGACGTCGACCTGCTCGCCGGCCGCGGCATCGATCTGGAAGGCCTCGAGCGCGCTTCGGGCAAGACTTTTTTCTGGTCCGGCGTTTATTCGGCCGACATGAATGATCGCACCACGCTGCGCACCGACTTGAACGTGTTCGCGGATTTCCAGCCCAAGTTACCCGAACGGTACAAGTCGTACCCGTATTTGATGCTGGGCAATATCCAGCCCGCATTGCAGCGCGGCGTCCATTCGCAAATGCACGGGCTCAAGTTCGCCGGCGGCGACACGATGAACTACTGGATCCAGGATTACCGCGCCGAACTGGAGGCCACTATCCGAGCCTGGGACTTCCTGCTCATCAACGACAGCGAGGCGCGGATGCTCTCGGGCGAGAATAACCTGCTCAAGGCAGCTCGGGTCATTCTGGGAATGGGCCCGAGCGCGCTGGTGATCAAGCGCGGCGAATACGGCGCCGTCCTGTTTCACCGCGACGGCTACTTCACCGCGCCGGCCTATCTGCTGGAAAGCGTTTTCGATCCGACGGGCGCAGGGGATTCCTTCGCGGGCGGCTTCCTCGGCTATCTCGCTGGCTGCGGTTACAGTCCCTCGCAGGACGCCGGTTCGGATGCACTGCGCCGCGCCGTCATCTACGGCTCCGTCATGGGCAGTTTTTGCTGCGAGAAGTTCGGGGTGGACCGTTTCCGGAATCTCACCCGCGCTGAAATCGATGCCCGCTTCCAAGAGTTCCAGGCTTTCACGCGTTTCTGAGCTGGCGGCGGCGTTCGCGCTCGCCTCGACACTGGCCGCGCTGGCGTCGTGGTGGTTCTTCTCGCGCGGCGAGAGCCTCGCCTACGGCGACGCGGCATCGCATCTCAACATCGCGAGGCGGATTACGGACTCGCGCACGCCGGGCTACTCGCAGATCGGCACGGTGTGGCTGCCGCTGCCGCACCTGATCGTGATGCCGCTCGCCGAACGCGACGAGTGGTGGCGGAGCGGCATCGCGGGAGTCGTGCCTTCAACCGCGGCGTTCATCCTGTCCGCCGTGCTCCTGTTCGCCGCGGCGCGGAGGGCCTTCTCGTCCGCTTCGGCCGGGTTTGCCGCGCTGGCTCTGTACGCGTTGAACCCCAATCTTCTATATCTGCAGGCGACGCCTATGACCGAGCCGCTCATGCTCCTGTTTCTGACCGCCCTGCTGTACGCGACGGTGCGGTTCCACCAAACACAATCGATGTGCGCGGTGGTGGCGGCCGGGTTGGCCGCGCTCGGCGGCACGCTGACTCGCTACGAGGGCTGGTTCCTGGTCCCTTTCGCGACGTTGTACTTTCTGGCAGCCTCCAAACGCCGCCGGATCGTCAATGCCGCCGTGTTTGGAGCAGTGGCGTCGCTCGGTCCGCTCTACTGGCTGGCGCACAACTGGTGGATCTTCGGTAACGCATTGGAATTCTATAACGGGCCCTATTCGGCCATGGCCATCTACAAGCGCTCGCTTGTGGGCGGCATGGCGCACTATCCCGGCGATCACAACTGGCGCGTGGCGCTCTACTACTATGGCGAAGCGGTCCGGACGGTCGTGGGCATGCCCCTGATTGCCATGGGGGTGGCGGGAATCCTCGCCTGCGTGTGGAAACGCGTGTTATGGCCGCTGCTGTTGCTCGCGCTCGTGCCGCTGTTTTACGTTTTGAGCCTGTACTCCTCGGGTACTCCCATCTATCTACCGCACCTGTGGCCGCACGCTTATTACAACACGCGCTACGCCGTGGCCGCGCTGCCCGTGGCCGCGTTCGCGGCGGCCGGGTTGGCGGCGCTAGCACCCCGGAAAATGCAAGTGTGGGCGGTGGCCGCCGTGGCACTATTGGGTGTGTCGGCCTGGCTCGTCAAGCCACGCCCGGAGGCATGGGCCTGTTGGAAAGAGGCGCAGGCGAATTGGAACACCCGTCACGCGGCGTTCGACAAGGCCGCCAGCTTTCTGCGTGCGAACTACCGTCCGGGGTCCGGCATCATCCTCACGTTCGCCGACCTGGCCGACGTCCCCCGGCGCGCCGGCATTCCCTATCGCGAAGTCCTGCACGAAGACAACGTGATCGCCTGGTATGCGGCTGCCGCCCGGCCGGATCTGTTCCTGCGCGAACAATGGGCCGTTACGCATTCCGGCGACCGCATTGCCACGGCCATTGTGCGTGCATCGCGCCGCGGCCCGCGCTACGATTGTGCCGGAACGATCGCTGAAAAAGGGGCCCCCGTGATCGAAATCTGTGAGAGACATCCATGAGAATCCCATTTACCAAAGCGCATGGCGCGAAGAACGATTTCCTGCTGACGCCGGTCGAGGCAGCGCCCGCGACCGGCCTGGCCGAAGCGGCACGCGCCATTTGCGACCGCCACACCGGCGTCGGCGCCGACGGCTGGTACCTGATTGAGCGCGCAGGCGGCAAGGACTATCACGCCCGCGTCCGGCTGCTGAACTCCGACGGCAGTCCGGCCGAAGTCTCCGGCAACGGCACCCGGTGCGCCGCGGCGTGGCTGATCGACAGTGGAGTAGAGGGACCTGATATCCGCATCCTGACCGGGGCCGGAGTGAAGCGTTTGCGGTTGATCGAACGGGACGGGCTGCGCTTCGCGTTCGAGATGGGCATGGGACGCATCGGGTGGAGGGAGGAGGATCTGCGCACCAGCATCAATCTGCGGGGCGGCTCCTGTGAAGCCACCATCCTGGATGTCGGCAATCCTCAGTGCGCGGTTTTCGTCGAGAATTTCGATTTCGACTGGCGCGCCTTGGGGGTCGAACTCGAGCACCATCCCCGGTTTCCCAACCGGACGAACGTCAGTTTCGTCCGGCCCGTCGACCGGCACACGGTTGAGGTACGCATCTGGGAGCGTGGCGCGGGCGAAACACTGAGTAGCGGAACCGGGTCCACGGGTGCCGCCGCGGCGGCCATTTTGCGTGGTCTCGCGGACAGTCCGGTGCACGTGATGACGCCGGCGGGGCCTCTCGTCGTTCAGGGCGGGGATGAGTACACCATGGTGGGCCCGGCGGAGCTTATCGCGCGAGGGGAATTTTACCTGTAGAGGCGGCACATATGCCGCCCCTACGGCTTTGCGCGGGCATCCAAACCCGCCGCCAGACGCTCCACTGTTTCCACATAGAGCTTGTCCGCCGTGCTCTCGGCCGGCTCGTCGAGCGGCTTCAGTTTCCCCGCCGAAATAAGCGCGAAGCGCTGCTTCAGTGCGCCCGCCATGTCCACCACCAGGCGCGCGTGCGCGGCTTCGTAGCTGTTGCCGCGGCCGGACTCGACCAGCTTTCCGTAGATCTTCGCCGCCTTCAGCGCTTGCGCATCCAGCGCGTCAAGAGCCGCGTTAGGCGGCGCCGGAGGTGTCTCCACATCCTCGCGCGGCGCCGGGCGGTCCTTTTTCAGCCCGCCGCGCGCAATCACGATACGCGCGGATTCGGCCGTCTCGGCATAGGGCAGGAAAACGCTCGTTGAATCAAAGTGCGCCCAGGGCTTGCCGTTGACGCGCACAGTTGTGATGGGACCGGCTCCGAGCACCGAAAGGTACAGTTTCTTCGAGCCGAAACGAATCGGGAACAACTGTTGCAGCTCGCGGATGCCGGGCGGAATGTGCGGAACGATTTTGACGCCCTCGGCGGTGTAAAGATACTCAAACAAGCCGCGCACGAGCGCGGCCGCCGGAGCGAAAGCATCGTAGGTGATGTTGACGGCGAGTCTGGGCTGATAGACCGCGTTGCCGAAATTGGTGAGCGGGTTGTCCATGCGGAAGGCACGGGCGAATTTGAGCGACTGGCGCATGGAGCGGCGCGCGTCCTCGTACTTTCCCAGCCGGCAGTAAGCCATGATCATGCGGCCTTCGCACGTGGACCAGTGTCCTCCGTTCACCCAATGACCGAAGCGCCAGAGTCCCTTCGGCTCTTCGTACATGTCGTCGAGCGAAGGGTAGTTCGGAATGATGAAATCGTGCGGGCGGAGTCCGGGGATGGCGGCGATCTTGGCGTAGATCTTTTCGGCTTGGGCGTCGTCCACCACGCGAAAGGCAATGGCGTCGTGATTCGGCGGCGTTTCGAAGTAGCCGTTCTTCGCTGCGCCATAGACCCCGTGAAGCGTGCCGTCGGGGTCCAGGGACTTCACGAAGTATCCTTCATGCGTGGTCAGGGAAGCCAGTCCCTTGCGCGCACTGTCACGCAGACCGGCGTATTCGGCGGCCTTTTCCAGGCGCCCGGCGAGTTTTTCGACTTCAATCATGCGATCGAGCGCGGCAATGTGCGTCACCGACAGCCCGGCCAGGTACGCACGTCCGTAACTGCCATCGGGCTTCTTCCAGCCGGCGTAGCTGGGCGCGAGCAGGTTGGCGGCGGCGCCCACCAGGAACAGATTCCTCTTTGGATCGCGACGCGTCTCGATGAACGCCACGCTGCGCTCCATCTTTGGCAGATAGTGCGCAATCTGGGCCGGGTCGCGGTTGATCAGAAGCAATTCGGCCTGCATGAGCACGCCCGCGGCGGTGAACTCGAAGGCCCAGTCGTGAAGGTCCATGCGGCCGTCGCCCTGCTTGTACACGATCCAACCGGGGCGCGCGGCGTCGCAGAGGGCTCCGTCAGGGGCCACCAGCCTGTGGCGAGGAACGTCGGTGGCGCCCACGCGCTTGCCGTCGCCCATCTGGTCCCACCAGAGGTCGTGGGAGTTCTTGAGAAAGGTCGTGTAGGGCTCGGTAAGAAACGGCAGCGCGCAATAGGTGGTGCCGTAACTGTTCTGGATCCACCATGCGTCCCAGGTGGGGCCTTCGACAAAGCCGTTCCACTTGGGCGTGTAAAGCATGGGTAGGCTCTGGAACTCGGGGTCCGGCGCGAACATGCGACGGGCGATGTCGAGGTACTGCAAGTACTCGACATCACCCGTGCCACGGAAGAACTTGCCGCTGAATTGGTCGGACGCGATCGCCGTCGAAGCCAGCGCGGCGATCGCCAGCAAAGCCCGCCGCAAGGTCAGATCTCCCGCACCATCTCAAAGCCCATCAGGCGGCCCATGCGCTCGACGTCGCGCACGTGATCGCCATAGAAGATGACGCGGTGCAGTCCGGCGGTGAAGTTCTGGAGCCACTTCTCGGCGTCGCTCACGCGAGTGCGGATCTGGCTGCGGCAGCCGCGGTCGCTGTCCATCACCGGGCCGGTGACTTCCGCCGTTGAGATCAGCATCTGCTTCGGGCCGGTGAAGCGCGCCACGGTGATGGTTTCGTTCGACGGCATCATCACCTGCACCACCGCCCCCTCGTTGGTTTCCAGGTGATTCCGGATGATGTACGGGTAGGACGGGCCGTTGATGCCTTTCATCTTCGTGGCCGAGACGCAGTGGGCGTGGATCACCTCGTTGCGGCTGATGTCGAAGACGGGATCGGAGACGAAGCCGGGCATGCCGGTGAAGCTGGTGACAAGGATCTGCGTCATGGTGGAGGCCAGGTCGCCTTCGCAGACGCCGTAAAGGCCCACGTCGTTGAGCTTCGACCAGGCGATGCACGGGTAGCCGGGCAGCTTGTTGGCGGCGAGCGATCCGAAGCAGTCGATGGTGACCGCGTTGGCCTTTTCGCGTTTCATCATTTCGACGATGGCCAGGTAGAAACGTACGCCGTCATGGATCTCCTTGGGAGTCGCCTCGACGACTCGCAGAGCGCTGCGGGCGAAGTCATCGGCTGCCTTCTGGGCCTTCCTTTCATCCATGGCGGCGAAGGCATCCTTGAATTCCGGGCCGGTGACGAACTTGAAGGTTGTACCGAAATGCTCGTGGTAAGCGTCCGCGCTTTGCTGGCGGCCGGCGGGAGTGGCCGCGCCCACCAGCACCTTGCTGGTCTTCAGGTGATGCACAGTGCGGAACATGCGCATGTAGGGATCGAGGTCGCCGTAGCTGGACGTAGCCACTACGTCGATCTTCTTGCCCTTCTTGCGCATCGCGGCGATGCCCGACCACGCGTGCGTGGCGTAGGGCCGCGAGAAGAACAGCGCGGGTGCCTGGAGTTGGTTGAGCAACGCCGAGAGAGGCGTGGTCGGCTGCGTGAGCGGGATGATCAGGCAGCCGTCGATCGCGCCCATTTTGGAGAGCCACGGCGCGACCTCATCGGCCGTCTTGAGAACCTCGCCGCCCGTGAAGCGGACGTTCTGCTTGTGTTTGGCTGCTACCTCCGCCAGCTGGCGCTCGATGCCGGCGACATCCTGGGCGATGTCCAACGTCGGCTTGGGCCAATGAACGGTATTCGAAGCCAGGTAAACACGCGCGACGGTGGCCGGCTGGTTCCACTCCATGCCGGCAAAGTCGTCGGCGGCCAGCGGCAGACCTGCAAAAGGGAGACCGCAAAGCGATAGCGTAAAGCGGCGCCGCGAGACGGCGCATTCCGGTGTCAGCATAGTCGCCTCCAGGGACGTCAAAAGTCCTCGGCCATTATACAAGGCAAACCGGAGGCAACCAGTGGTGCGGGTGGACCCCTCAGCGGCGCTTCTTGGCCGCCGGGGCGCGATGGTGCTCGTGGCCACAGGCGCACTCCGCGCCGGCGGCACGCTTCTCTTCGTAGCGGGCGAAACGCTCTGCGTACTCCTCGTAGCCCTTCCGCCCCATCAGCGCGAAGGTAAACTTCTTGCCCAGTTCTACACCTTCCTGGTCGAATGCGTTGATGTCCAGCAGTTCTCCCATGAACGCGGTTTCGAATTCCATGAGCTGGAGGAAAGCGCCGAGGTGTTCTTCGTCGATCCGGTCCAGCACGAAATTACAGTTCGGACGATGGTTTTCCGTGAGAGCTGCCTGCGTCGAGCGGCGTTCCGCTTCGATCAACTTGGCCAGGCTGTGTCCGCTCAGATAGTCGAACGCTTCGAAGCCGGTGTGGACGCGGGGGATGCGCGCCGGCGTCGCGGGCTTGGCCACACTCCAGAAGCGAAAGGTCTTATCGCGCGGGCCTTCCATGTAAAGCTGCACCTGGGAGTGCTGGTCCGTGGTGCCCAGCGCGGCGACCGGCGTCTGTCCGACGTTGACCAACTCGCCCTTGCGCGTCCTGGCCTTGCCGAGCGATTCGGCCCACAACTGCCGGAACCAGAGCGCCGTGCCCCACAGCCGGTTCGAATAGGGGAAAGCCACCTGGATGCTTTTGCCCTTCCGGGTCCAGAGCAGGTAGTCGAGCATCGCGGCCCGCAGGGCCATGTTGGTGGCGATGTCCTTGGACCAGCTCAAATTGGTGATGGCCGCGGCGCCCTTGAGCAGCTTGCGAATGTCGATGCCGATGAGCGCGGCCGGGACAAGGCCCACGGCGCTGAGCACGCTGAACCGCCCGCCCACGTTGTCCGGAAGATGGAATGTCTGGTAGCCCTCTTCGGTTGCCAGGGCCTTCAGGTCGCCGCGCTTCTCGCTGGTGACGGCCACAATGCGCTGGTTGGTCCTCTTGCCCAGCTTCTCCTCCATCCAGTCGCGCACGATGAGGAAAGTGGAAATCGTTTCGGCGGTCGAGCCGGACTTGGCGACGACCAGGGAAAGCGTCCGCGACGGATTCATGGATTCAAGCGCGGATCCGACGAACACGGGGTCGACGTTATCGAGGATCACCAGCCGTGGGAAGTCCTTGGAATACTCGCCTTGAACCGGGTGCGGACCGCGCAGGCCGCAATCGAGCGCCCAAGCGCCCAGCGCACTGCCTCCGATCCCGATCAGGCACACGGTGTCGTAACTGCCGCGGACTTCCGCGGCGTAACGCTGGATTGCGCGGCAGGTGGTTTCATCGAACGGCAGGGCGGGGAAGCCATAGCGGCCCTCATCGCACAAGGAACGGAAGTTCTTGAGACCCTCCAGAGCTTTGCCAGTCGTGCGGCGAATGTCGGCCGCCGAGACGCCGTCGGAGGCGCCCACCATGTCTGAACGCAGATTTGTTTCGTCGAAATAAATTGCCATACCCTGAAAACCAGGATACTTCAATACGGCTGCCGGATTTGAGATGGCGTGGGGAAGGTCTTCGAGATATGGTCCGGCCAAGCGAGGTTTTCTTCGTCGAACAAGGCCCAGAGGTAGCCTAAGCCGGCGGAAGCCACGCTGACAACCGTGCCTAAAACGCGCAACAGACATTCCTCGGTATTCGGCTTGCGTCCGTCGAAATTGAGCAGCCGCAACCGGGTCCATCGCATACCCACTGTGATGCCGCCCCCGAGCGCACAGACGGTTTCGTAAAAGAGCGCGATCAGGACAGGGACAGCGACGTAACACGGAGTCGTAATCCTGTTGAACGCCAGCTCGCCTCCGCCCAAGTAGAACGTCAGCAAGAACAGACCCGTGGCGATGAGGATCATGCTTGCATCGAGCACCGCGGCCAGGGAGCGATGCATCGGCGAGGCAGCCCGCGCGTAGCCATAAAGGAAGGAACGCGGCGCACCGTCGCCGGAATCTTTCGACCCGGGCTCTCTCAGGCCCAACTCCAGATTCGTTCCGCCCGGGACCCGCGCGCGGCGCGTTCCGAAACCGTCCGCCGCGCCACGGCGGCGAGGCGCCTTTGTGCGTTTCGCCGTGGGCAGTTGGAACGGGATCACTCGCGGACCTTCGGATTCGAACGCGAGGGACGTTTGCGACGGCTGGCGCCGCTCCGTTGGCGGTTCGCCCTCGTCAATGATAACCGGTTCGCCGACGAGGACTTGCGGCTTGGGAACCGTCGAGGAACGCAGGATGGGATACGTCTCAGGAGCAGCCTGTGGGCGGGCCACGTGCAGACGCCTCCCGCACCGCTTGCAGCGATGGTCGTCCTCGTGGTTGTCAGCCCCGCACCAACAGCACTTCATCGCGATCTAAAGACTTGTTGCGGCCTCGGGCGTATCCATGCTACGGTGCATGGTTGAGATCTTTGCGCCACCTTCAGCGCCGCAGCCATATCTTCTTTCGTAACATATTTAGGGCTTCTTGTCACGAAATTTCCTTGGCCCGCGTCTACAACAAATACGTGAAGCGAAAGCGAGACCCACAACCGATGAGCCCGTCCCGGCGGAGAAAGTGTCCGGCCCTGGCACTGGCGCTTTCCACATTCCTCTCGCGGTCGAAGTGGGCTTCGCCTCAATATTTGTTCGGCAGTTTGGTCTTCAGACTTTATGCAGTCCTGGCCCTCGGCTGCGTCGCGCCGGCGCAGTTCAAGCAGCTGCCAATGCGCATACCCGCGCCCACTGCCCAGGCTCAGCCCTCCGCCAGGCCTCTGCCTGCCTCCCTGGCTTCCCGCGCCGCCAAAATCCCACGCAGTGAAATGCTGGTGGAAGCGGTGACGCAGGAACTGGACGGCTCCTGGCGCCGGCTGCGCGGCCACGCCAAGGTGGAAGTTACCGAGATGAGCATTGCGGCCGACGAAATCGACTATAGCGAGGAGACCGGCGACGTCGAGGCCCGCGGCAACGTGCACTATCAGAATTTCGAGACCGGCGAGGAATTGTGGGCCGCCCGCATTGAGTACAACCTGCAGGAGCAGACCGGCAAGTTCTACCGCGTGCGCGGTACGGCCCACGCCAAGATCGAACCGCGTCCACGTGTGCTCACCTCCACGAACCCCTTCTATTTCGAAAGCGAGTGGGCGGAGCGGCTCAAGGAAAAGTACGTGCTGCACCAGGGCTTCATCACCGGATGCATCATGCCCCGGCCGTGGTGGACTTTGAAGGGGCCGAAATTCGACCTGGTGCCGAACCATTACGCGCTGGCCCATCGTTCCGTTTTTCGTTTGCGCTGGGTACCGCTATTTTACGCACCGGCGTTTTACAAGTCGCTGGAGGACCAGCCCCGCAAGAGCGGCTTCCTGACGCCTAATATCGGCAACAGCTCGCGTCGCGGAAAGATGGTAGGCGTCGGTTACTACTGGGTCATCAATCGCAGTCTGGACGCCACCTACCGGTCGCAATTATTCACGCAGCGGGGTTTCGCACACAATGTGGATTTCCGCGGCAAACCCCGCGCGGGCACCGACTTCAATTTCACGCTGTACGGCGTAAACGATCGCGGCCTGCTGAACAGCGACGGCACCAGGACCAAGCAGGGCGGCTACATCATCGCCACGCAAGCCCGTTCGGAGCTTGGCCACGGCTTCGTTTTCCGCACAGACATCAACTATCTGTCCTCGTTCGTGTTCCGGCAGGCCTTTACGGAGTCGTTCAACGAGGCCATTACCAGCCAGGTCCATTCCACCGGTTACGTGACCAAACATTGGTCATATTACGATCTCGACTTTGTGTTTTCGCGTTCGGAGGACTACCGCAGCGGCATCGACGACAGCGACAGGATCGTAATCCGCAAGCTGCCGATGGCTGAATTCCGCACGCGCGACAAACAGGTGGTCAGGCGCGTGCTTCCTGTGTGGGTGTCGCTGGAATCCTCGGCCGGCCTGGTGCGCCGCAACCAGCCGCTGTTTCAGACGCGGCAGTACCTGGAGCGCCTCGATTTCGCGCCGCGCGTGATGACGGCCCTGCGGTGGAAGGGCTTTTCGCTTCTGCCGAGCTTTTCATTCCGCGAGCGTCACTACGGAGAACGGCAGCAGGACGGCCGCATCGTGGGCGAGAACCTCAACGTCAACTCGCGTGAATTCGCCGCCGAACTTGAAATGCCTTCCCTGTCGCGGATCTTCGACGGGCCGAAGTGGATCGGCGACAAAGTGAAGCACGTGATCGAACCGCATGCCGGCTTCCGTTATGTGAACGGGATCGACAGCTTCGACCAACTGATCCGCTTCGATGAAACCGAACTTCTTTCGAACACGACCGAAGTCGAGTATTCCATCACGAACCGCTTCTATGCCAAGCGTGGGACGGACGTGCGCGAGGTGGCCAGTTGGCAGGTGTGGCAGCGCCGCTATTTCGATCCCAGCTTCGGCGGCGCGGTGGTGGCCGGACAGCGCAACCAGGTGCTGAGCGCGCTTGAAATGACGCCCTACGCATTCCTGGACGGGCCCCGGAACTACTCGCCCGTGGTTTCGGCCATGCGCCTGAACCCTACTCACATCTTCAGCGTGGAGTGGCGCGCCGATTACGATCCGCTGCGCAAGAGCGTCACATCGAGCGGGGTGTACGCCGACGCGCGCTTCTCCCAGTATTTCATCTCACTGGGACATAACCACATCGCCGACGTCCCGCTGCTGGAGCAGGGCGCCAATCAGTTCCGCGGAACCTTTGGTTGGGGCAACGAGAACCGCCGCGGCTGGAATGCGGCCTTCAACGCGGTCTACGACTTCCGCGAGCACATCATGCAGTTCGCCACCACGCAAGTCACCTACAACACCGATTGCTGCGGTTTCAGCGTGCAGTACCGGCGGTTCAGCTTCGGCACGCGCAACGAAAACCAGTTCCGCGTGGCATTCGCCGTGGCCAATATCGGCAGCTTCGGATCGCTTAAGAAGCAGGACCGGTTGTTCTAGCGGCTCCTACCAGCCCATCACCCGGCGCACGTAATCCCGGCTGAGCTTGAAGCATTCGCGAAGCGGGCGTTCGGGGAGTCTCCCCGTGGAACTGGTCAACTCGATGACCAGCGTGCCCTTGAAATTGGCCGTGCGCAGTTCGCGTGCGACGCCCGCGTAGTCCACCACGCCTTCGCCCATCACTTCGGCAAACTTGCCGTCGGCCTTGCGGTCGCGCAAGTGCGCAAACACGATCTGCCTGCCCCGGCGGCGGATGAAGTCCACCGGGTCGATGCCGGCTTCGGCCAGCCAGCCGAGATCCGGCCCCAGCGGCGCGTCCGGTATGCGGCTCAGCGTGCCGTTCAGGTCGTACTCGCCGTCTTTCACTTCGTAGGTGTGGTTGTGCAGATTCAGAACCACGCCGTGCTTGCGGCAGAGCGGGATGAGCTTGCGCAAGACATCGGCCTGCGCGTCGAACTCCTCGGCGGTCTTCTTGCGATTGGGTGTGCCCACGCCCGTGCCCATGGTGCGGCCGCCCAGTTTCTGCAAGCGCGGCAGCAGCACGCTCACCTCGTCGACGATGGCGTTGTGCTTGGAACGATCCCACATGTCGGCTTGGTAGGACATGCCGATGATGGGCAACTTGTTCTTGCTGGAGAGCGCCGCCACCTGGTCGACGGTTTCCGGCTTCTGGATTACCGTGTAAATCAGTTCGATGCCGTCCATTCCGGCGTAGCGGAAGTCGGCGAAGATCTGGTCCAGAATGCCGTCGATGTCGTAATTGGGACGGAACTTGGCGTACAGCCATGGATGGCCGCCCACCGGGATCTTAGTCTTGGGCGCGGCCACGGCCGTAGCGGCCGTGGCCAGCAACCCGAACAACTCGCGCCGGGAGCTTTTAGGCATCAATAATCTCCTCACGGGCGGCGTCCCAGCGGACGGTACGCCGTCTGCGGTAGGCTTCCACCGACATGCAGATGGTCGCGGCCTCTTCGAAGGCGCGCTCCATGCCGCAACGCGGTTTCCCGCCAGTGCGGATGCAGTCGAACAGGTTCTCCATGTGGCTGGTCACCTTCAACTCGTCCGGCTTCATGGAATACTCGGGCCGGATCCTGGCGTCCAACTGTTGCACGCCGATCTTGGCGGCATCGATCTGCGCCGCTTTCAAGCGCGCCGCGTGGCTGGGCTTCCACTCGGCGTCGTAGAGGCGGCAGTACTGATCGTTCACCTCGAGAGTCTTCTCGTAGCCGAGCAACTGCACGTAACGGAAGTTGTAAATGTTCGATGCCGTGCTGGAGAACGTGACGGCCACTTCCTTGGAGGGATACTCGAATGTTGTGTTCCAAACGTCCGGGACGTCCCGCAACTGCTTCCACATCTACTGGCCGCCTTGCGCGGAAACCATCTCGGGGATGCCCAGGCCCATGATCATGTTCGTGGCGTCCCACATATGGCTCATGACGTCGCCGGCCAGGCCCGTCCCGTAATCCCAATAGCAGCGCCAGGTGAAGAAACGGTCCGCGCTGAATTCGTGTTGGGGGGCGTTGGCCAGGAAGCGCTTCCAGTCGATGTGTTCCGGCGTGGCGTCGGCGGGGATGGTGTGCGTCTCGTAGTCGCTCGCGTAAAACTTCCAGTGGGGATACTGCCCGCTGTTGTCGTAGCAGGAACGCACGAGCGCCACCTTGCCCAATGCTCCGGTCTTGAAGATCTCTTTCGCGCGAACATAGGTGGGCCAACTGTTGTAGTGATGCCCCAGTTGAAACACGACCTTGTTCTCCAGAACCGCCTTGCGGATGGCCTTGGCTTGCTGCAGGTTCAAGCACAAGCCCTTTTCGCAATAGATGTGCTTGCCGGCCTTGGCGGCGGCGATCGCCATGGGCGCGTGCCAGAAGTCCGGCGCGGCGATAATCACCGCCTGGATCGACGGGTCTTCGATTACGCGCTCCCACTCCTTGGTCAGGCGCACCTTGCGGTTCATGCACATGTCCTGCGCCTTGCGGAGGTTGGCGTCGTAAAGGTCCGCCATGATGCGTATCTCGGTGTTGGGCGCCTGTTGCGCCCAGCCCAGCAGGCGCTTGCCACGCAGGCCGACGCCGATGATTCCTACGCCAATCGTCTCTCCGGGCTTGGATTGCGCAAGTAAGGCGGGCGCGCCCGCCAGCGTCGTCGCTAGAAAAGTCCTTCGGGGATGCAAAAGATTATCCGGCATACTTTGGTACTCCAGTGTATTGCCACCCTTGCTGGCCTCAGGAGGCGTTCTTCGATGGGTCGGGCTCGATGACTTCGTCGAGCATGGCCGCCAGCGGGCCGGTTTTCGAGGCGCACCACTCTTGTATCTGGGCCACCTGTCGCTCGAGCGATTGCAGGCGGTCCGCCAAGTGGAGACAAGCCAGTACGGCCACACGGGTAGGGTCGCTTGCACCCGCGCGCGCGGCGATGACGGACATAATCTCATCCACGCGCGATGCGAGGGCCGCCGTCTCGTCGGCGTTCACGGATGCACGCAGGACATAGGTCTGGTTAAATATGGTGACGCGAACAGATTGCTTGTCGGGGGCGCCGGGATCCATCCCCACTATTCTATTCGCTTAGCAGGTCCATTTGGCCAAGCAGTTTCTCGATGCGCGTGCGAACGTGCTTGCGATCGTTGCGCAAAGATTCGAGTTCCGCGGCCATACTGGCGGCTTGGGCGCGCGCTTCCGCAGCCTCCGCCACAGCCGCCTCTCGCTCTTTCTTGAGGCGGGCGATCAGTTCCACGGCCTTGACGATGCGTTCCTCGAGGCCGGCCAACGAATCCATTTCTTCTTCGCGCAGCATGGGCATCACGCAGTCTTCAGCGCGGCCTGGGCCTGCTCAATCAGTTTTGCGAAGGCCGCGGAATCGTTCGCGGCCATGTCGGCCAGCATCTTGCGGTTGAGGTCGATGCCGGCTTTCTTGAGACCGCTCATGAACTTGCTGTAGCTGGTTCCGGCGGCGCGGCAGGCGGCGCCGATGCGCACGATCCACAACGAGCGGAAATCGCGCTTCTTGCGCTTGCGGCCGACGTAGCCGTGGCGCAACGAACGCTCAACGGCTTCCTGCGCGGAACGGTGCAGCTTACTCTTGGTGAGGAAAAAGCCCTTGGCGAGCGCAAGGGTTTTCTTTCTGGACGCGCGGCGTTTGGTGCCGCGTTTTACTCTAGGCACGTTTGTCTCCTTTGGCTGTGTTCAATAAATGGGGCGAATCGGGCACGTGCCGCGCGCACCGTTCGCACCCGCCGCCGCCCACATGGGGCGGACTAACTGCTTAGTTGGGAAGCATCAGCGCCACGCCTTTGTGATCCGCCTTATCGACGGTCACGCCCTTGCCGAGGCGCCGCTTCCGGGTGCGGGTCTTCGATGTCAGGATGTGGCGGGTAAATGCGTGATGACGTCTGATCTTGCCGCTACCCGTCTTCTTGAACCGTTTGGCCGCACCTCTATGTGTCTTCAGTTTAGGCATGGTCGGGAAAGTCCTAGTATAACATGCGCGCATTGGTGGGATGCGGGATGCCTCCGGGCAGGTTTGGGGTATGCTCAAGGGCGGAGGTTCCTGATGAAACGACTATCGGTCATTGGAATTTCGCTTCTCATCCTCGCGTTGCCTGCCTTCTCGCAGAAAAAGGAAGCTGATAGGGCTGCCAATGCGGGGAGAGTGATCACGGAGATTCTCAACGTTCCGGACAACATTCCCCAGGAGCTGATCGATAAGGCCGAATGCGTGATCGTGCTCCCCGGAGTCCTGAAGTTTGCAATCGGCCTGGGCGGCAGCTATGGCCGCGGAGCGATGACCTGCCGCGGCGGGAAGACCTTCAAGGGCGCCTGGGGCGCTCCCTCCATGATCGCCCTCGAAGGCGGGAGTTTTGGGTTACAGTTGGGCGGACAGGCGACCGATTTCGTCCTCCTGGTGATGAATCCACGCGGCGCGGAAGGCATACTCAGCAGCAAGGTGAAGCTGGGAGCCGATGCGGCGGCCGCGGCCGGGCCGAAGGGAAGGGACGCCGCCGCGTCCACCGATGTAACCATGAAGGCGGAGATCCTGACGTATTCGCGCGCGCGCGGCCTGTTCGCGGGCGTGTCGCTGGAAGGCTCCACGCTTCGCCCGGACAACGACGCCAACAAGAAGCTGTACGGGAAGGAGATTGACGCCAAGGACATCGTTCTAAACGGCCGTGCAGCAGTACCTGCTTCCGCAAAGCAACTGATTGCGACACTGAACAGGAAGTCCCCGAGGAACAAATCGCAGTAGACCGCGAAGTACGAATCTGCCACTTATGGACGCGGAAACTCCCCTGCCTCCACGGGCGACTGACGACTGCGCTCGCCCATGCCTCGCGGCGCGATAGGATAGAGTCCCATGAGCGATGTGATTTCTGAGTATCAACGCTGGAAGCAGCAGGGCGAGAGCCTGCGGACGAAGGCAAAACAGGCGATGGAGGCCCGGTTCCGCGATCTGCTGACCGAGGCGATCCGGCTCGCCGAAGAGTATCGCTGCGATTTCGGAGGAACGCTCAAGCCGCCGCCCGCGGTCACCGCTTTCCGCTACAAGGCGGGATCGAGGAAAGCCGGTAAGGCGAAAGCGGCGAAGCCGGCTACACGGGTCGATCCCAAGCCGGAGCAGCCGGCGGCCAAGCCCGACCCGAAGCTCGCGCGCCTCCAGAAACGCCTGGATACGGCCAGGAGGAAGCTCGAAACAGCCAAGGCCGCCGGTACGCTGACCGGCAACCTGGAGGACAAGATTTACGAGATCGAAGACGATCTGCGCCTGGCCCGGGGAGTAGAGTAGGCCTGCTGGCCGGCATCATACCCGCGCGGGCGTCACGGATCACCAAGGTAGAAGCTTGGTTTGCACGATCGTGGCGCCGCTGCCCACCGCCACGAAGCGGCCCGCGCCGAAAGCAACGCCTTTGAGAAGGGTCGTTGGGAAACTGCTACGGCTCCAGGCAATCCTGACGTCGACTGGGCCCTCTGGTTCCGGCTCCGAGACGAAGGGCCTGAACCAGCCGTCCAGAATCGCGCCGCCCTTGCCCACCGCTATGAAGTGCTCCTGGCCGGACCAGGAACCGTACGAGATCCCGTAAAGGGGACTCGCGCTTCCCGCGGGACCGACGAACTCCCATCCCCAATCGTCAATGCCGCCAGAAGTAGACTCAAACACGGCGCCGTTTTCCGCCACGGCAACAAAGTAACCGTGCCCGAAGGCAACGCCTTGGAGGTTTGTCACCGGTGTGTCCCATCCCAGGGTGATGGGCCTCCAGGTGATCCCGGCATCGGCCGAGACCAGAATGGTTGGGCCGCTGCCGGCAATCACGAACAAGCCATCACCGTAAGCCACCGCGTTCAGATCCTTGGTGGTCCATGGCTGTCCCAGGTTCGACGATTCCTGCCAACTCTGTCCTGAATCGTTGGACCGGAAAATGCGCCCGCCGGCCTGTACAGCCACGAATATGCGGCTTCCCCCGTAAACGACGCCCTTGAATTGCTTGTTGTTTACCTGCTGCCCGGACCATTGCACCCCGTCGGTGGACCGGTAGATGCGGCCGTTGTCGCCCACGGCGACGGCGGTTCCATCGTCGCTGAAGGCTAAGCCGTTGAACCCGTCCGCCGACACGACCCGGTTGACAATCGCGCTCCCGTTCCACGTTATGATGTTGCCGCCTCTGCCCGCGATGGCGAAAGTACTGCCACCCGAAAGAAAGGTTCCGTAAGCGGCCGCCTCCAGGTTCCTGTCGGAGCCGTCGCGCGTCACTCCGCCGGGCACCCCGACGGGGACCGCGATGCGAGTCCATTGCGCGGAAAGGCCGCTGGTGACCGGTTGCGCTTCGAACACCCAGGCTGAACCCGGATTGCCGTCGTTGAGATCCGGCGATCCCGCAATGATGGTCTTGCCATCCGCCGAAATCGCGATGGGCTTTCCGTAATTATACTTACCGGGCACGTACAGCCCAGGGCTCGCCTGTTGGCTCCACACGCCGTTGGTACGCGTGTACACCAGAATTCGCTCCATCCACCAATAGGGGGGAAACACCACAGCCACGTTCCCGTTTCCGGACAGACCGAGCGAGCCTCCTGGCAGCCAGCCTGCTTGCTCCCGCCAGACACCGTTTGCGCAAGTGAATACCCAGGAAGTCTCCCAACCGCCAAACATGGCCGTGCTCCCGTCCGCGGATAGGGCGACAGAAGTGCCCTCCATCTGATCGGAAGTCTGATAGGACCCCACCAGCTTGGGGCCCTGTTGCTGCCAATTGTTCCCGACGCGGGCGAATATCCACGCTGCGCCGAGATCCTCCCAATCATTTGACCCCCCGACCAGCGCCAGGTTTCCCGCCCCGGAAAGTGACACAGATCTGCCGAAGTTCGGACCATAGGGTGAGTCGGTTGTGAATGCCAGCTTCGAGCGCTGGGTCCAGGTGCCGCCGCTGCGCGCAAATATAACTGCCTCTCCCCGGCTGTCGCCTCCCGCGGGCCGGCCGATCAGCGCGATGTTCCCGTCCGCGGAAAGGGCTAAGGTGGAATACCATTGCGGTTGGTCCGAGACCGGTACCAGTTTGGGGCCCTGTTGAGTCCAGATGCCGTTGTCGCGCGTGAAGACCCACAGCGCTCCTCTATAGTTCTCGTCGCCGTGCCCGCCTACGATCACGGTGTTCCCGTCTCCGGAAATCGCCACGGCTGCACCCTGCCACGCCTGCCCCACGGCGCCGGATCCCACCAGCTTGGGGCCCTGTTGGGTCCACACTCCCTCCATGGGGCCAAAGGGCGGCTGGACCAGACCGCTGCGCGTGAATACCCACACCGCCCCCGCACCACCGTTGTCTCCCGGTCCGCCTACGATTGCGGTGTTCCCATCCGCGGAGATTGCCACGGATTCACCCTGCTGCGCCTGTCCCACGGCGCCAGATCCTCGTAGTTCGGTCCATTGCTGCGTGAACTGCGCGTTCGCCGGCGCAATCGCGATCAGAACCAAGGCGACCGCCGGCAAACCGTTGATAATCTTCTCGAAGAAGTTCATCTCGGTCTCCTCACGAATCGAATGGTTTGGACGGGTCCGGAGCCGGCCGGGCGGGCCCGCTCACTATGTCAGGACTTCTCTATTGGTGTCCCAGGCACCATCGATTCTACACCCGGAGTCCGCGGTTGAAGCCTTTTTCTTCACCCTTTAGGATTACGGGATCGCGTGGCCTGTTCCCTGAGCCAGGCGCTGGAGTTCACGGTAAGCTTCGGCGGCTTCTTCCTTGCGTCCGGCTTTGGCGAGAGCGTTCGCCAGGTTGCGGTAGGCGTCGGCGAAGTCCGGCGCGATGCGCACGGCCGTGGCGTATTCGGCGATAGCGTCGTCCAGCCGCCCGGGCATCCGCGACAAGGCGAAGCCCAGGTTGAAATGCGTCAGCGGAGAGTCGGGTTCCAGGCGCGCGGCGGCTTCAAACTCGGCCACCGCTTCGGCCATCCGGCCCGCGTTCAGCAACGTGAAGGCCAGCTTGCCGCGCACCGACGCCGAATCCGGCCGGTTCAGCGCGGCGGTGCGCAGTACCCCGATAGCCTCCTCCACTCGGCCGCTCTTGAACAGCGCGAGGCCCAGATTGCCGCGCGCTTCATCGTAGCCGGGATCGAGCCGCAGGGCGGCTTCGAACTGGGGGATGGCTTCGTTGAGGCGCCCCAGGCTGGACAGCGCGCTGCCCAGGTTGTTGCGGACCCGCGGCGAATCGGGATCGACGCGCAGAGCGGCTTGAAGCTCCGCCAACGCCTCTTGGAAACGGCCCGTATTCAGGTATGCGTTGCCGAGGTTGTTGTGCGCCTTCACCGAATCCGGCTGAATGCGTAGCGCGGCCTGGTGTTCGGCGATGGCTTCCGGCCAGCGGCCCAGGTGTGCCAGCGCGTTACCCAGATTGGTGCGGGCGGGGGCGTAGTCCGGCTTGAGCCGCACGGCGGTTTCAAGCTGCGTGAGGGCCTCGTCGATCCGATCCGAGGTTTCCAGCAGATCGGCGCCGAGGTTGTTGTGCGCCAGCCAGCATTCCGGATTTCGTTCGATGGTGGTCCGATACAGCGTCTCGGCGTCCCGGTACATGGCGCTCTGCGACCAACTGAGCGAACCCAGCACACAAAGCAGCAGGCACCCCGCTGCCGGAGGTGGCCACCCTCCTTCCGGGCGCAAACGCCTGGCCGCCACGGCAAGTGCGGCGGAAACGGTTACGATCACGCCCAGGCTGGCCAGGTATTGAAAGTGATCCGCGACGTAGGAATAGATGAACGGGTAGACGTTGAAGAATCCCAGGGCGGGGAACAGTGTGCCGGCGAAGAACAGGAAGCCGGTCAATGGCCCGCGGTTGCGACGGGCGAAGTAGATCAAAACCGCCAGCATCGCGAGCACCGCCAGGGGGAACACATACTGCCACCAGGCGGACTGGTCCACGGTCCAGCGTGGATAGACGAACGTGAGGTTCGCGGGCCAGACGAGCTTCGCCAGGTAGAAGCAGATGGCGCGTCCGGCGAGCAGGCAACGCTCTATGAAGGTGAGGGCGTACTCAGATCCCTCGGCGCCGATGTAGAGCCTTTCCACCCGCGCGGTGAACAGCCCGCCTCCGATGCCCACGGCGAACCAGGGCAGCAACGGCAGCGCGTCGCGCTTCCATTCGATCCTTCCACGCCGCCACCAGAAGACCAGCAGCAGGGCGGCGGGCAGCGTGCAGGCGACCGTCTTGCTCAACATGGCGGCGAGGAACAGACCGAGCGCGAAGAGGTACCAGTGCCGTCGGCGCATCTCATCGAAGCGGAGGTAAACGAGCGCCGCGGCCAGGTAGAAGACGGTCGAAAGCGTGCTCTTCTGTTCGGAAATCCAGGCTACGGCTTCGACGCACACCGGGTGGAGAGCGAAGACGAAACCTGCGAGCCAGGCGCCCGGCACGGCGAGTTTGCGCAGGATCGCGATCAGCAGGCAGGCCGCCGCGGCGTGCAGCAGAACATTGACCAGGTGGTAGCCGAGCACCGCGTCGCCCCACAATCGGTGTTCCAGCCAGAAAGCGCTGTGCAGCAGCGGATAGTACTGCTGGGTGGCGCCCACATCGAACCAGATGCGGTAAAGGCTGTGGAGCGAGCGCATGCCCGGGGCCGGCACATGCGCGTCGTCATCCCATAGAAAGCCGCCCTGAAGCGACGGCCAATAGGCGAGGAGCACCACGCAGAAGACCAGCGCATACGCAACCGCGGGGTGAAAGCCGATGCGATGACTGCCCTCCGCCGGCCGTTTTGCCGCGCCCGCCGGCGTCGCTCTGCGCTTTTTCGCCATAAAGAGCCATTGTAAGAAATGCCGGAACCCGGGCGCGCCACGCCGCCGTGAAGCGACGATCTAATTCGCGGCGGTTCCGGCCTTGGCGCTCCCCGGATCCGTCATGCCCGCCGCGGCGTACACCTCGGACTCTTCGAGGGTCTCGTGAAGCAGGAGCTGCTTCACGATGGCGTCGAGCTTGTCGCGGTTCTCGCGGAGCAGACGGCGCGCTTCGGCGTAACACTCGTCGGTGATGCGGTGGACCTCTTCGTCGACGGCATTCAGCACGGCGTCCGAGGTCCCCGCCATGCGCGGATCGCCTTCCGCGGGCAGCGCTGACAACTTGCCTACGCGGTCCGACATGCCCCACCGGCCCACCATGGCGCGGGCGATGCGCGTCACCGTCTCCAGATCGCTCTCGGCGCCGCTGGTAACCGCGCCGAACACTTCCTGTTCCGCGGCCATGCCGCCCAACGCGCCGACGATCCGCCCTCGCAGGTAACTCACGTCGTACCCGTAGCGGTCCGTTTCCGGTGTGGACAGGGTCACGCCGAGGGCGCGGCCCCGGGGAATGATCGAAACCTTGCGCACCGGGTCGGCGCCCGGCTGTAACATCCCAAGCAGGGCATGGCCGGCTTCATGGTAGGCCGTGCGCCGCCGCTGATCCTCGGGCATCACCACGTTGCGGGCGGCACCGAGTTGGACCTTCTCCAACGCATCGGTGAAGTCGCGCTGCGAAACGGCATCCTGGCGGCGCCGGGCCGCCAGCAGGGCCGCCTCGTTGACCAGATTGGCCAGGTCGGCGCCGGTCATGCCGGGCGTCGATGCAGCCAACTGGTCCAGATTGGCATCCGGGGAGAGGGGGACCTTGCGGGTGTGGACGCCGAGGATGGCGGCTCGGCCCTTGCGGTCGGGCGGATGAACCGTAATCGTCCGGTCGAAGCGGCCGGGCCGCAACAGGGCCGGGTCGAGGACGTCCGGGCGGTTGGTGGCGGCCAGCACGACCACGCCCTCTCGCCCGGAGAAGCCGTCCATCTCGGTCAGGATCTGGTTCAGGGTCTGCTCGCGCTCATCGTGGCCGCCGAAGGCCACTGCGCCGGCGCGGGTGCGCCCGATGGTGTCGATCTCGTCGATGAAGATGATTGCTGGGGCGACCTTGCGGGCTTCGGAAAAGAGTTCGCGGACCCTGCTGGCCCCCACGCCGACGATCATTTCAATAAACTCCGAAGCGCTGGCGCTGAAGAACGGAACATTCGCCTCGCCCGCCGTGGCGCGTGCCAGCAGCGTCTTGCCGGTGCCGGGTGCCCCGGCCAGCAACACGCCTTTGGGCGCGCGCGCCCCCAGGCGTTGATACTTGTCCGGGTTGCGGAGAAAATCGACCACCTCGTTGATCTCCGCTTCGACTTCGTCGATCCCGGCGACGTCGGCGAAAGTGACGCGAATCGAACCGGGCTCGACGGGCTTGCTCGCGCCGCCTCCGAATAGCCCGCCACTCATCATGGATTTCTGGCGTTTGAAGATCCAGACGTAAAACAGCGCCAGCAACAGGAACGGCGCCACCGAGATCAGCAGATTGGTGAACATGCCGCGCTCCTCGACAAGCGGCGTCGCCCGCACCGTCGCCTGGCTCGCCGTCAGTTGAGTTAACAGGTCGTCGGCGGCGAAAGTCGGCCGTTCAGTGGTGAACTTCTGGTAAGTCCGGCCCTGCTGGCCGGGCAACGGGACCGTTTTTTTTAAGACACCCTGGATCGTGTCGCCACGGGAGAACACTTCGGCCACGTTCTTGTCGGCTACCTGGGCCTTGAACTCCGTATACGATACGGCTTGCGGTCCGGCCAGGCGATCCTGCATTGTCAGCAGGCCGAAGAACAACAGATATCCGACGAGAAGCACCACCCCCACGATCCAGCGCGGACGCGGTTTGGATGGCTGCCCCTGCGGCAACCCTTCCGTGCGCCACGGCGGCGGAGGCGTCTGTGCCGCCGGCCGGCTCTCGCGCTGCAATTTGGATGGCTGTGGGCTGCTCTTCTCGGCCATGAGTCTGCTCCTTGGCGCCGATGCGCACACGCACCGACGTGTCAATTGTACGACGCCGGGATCAAATGGCGCCGGATTCGGTCTGCATCCGGTTCTGATATCCTTGTCACTGGCATTTTGTAATTTGTTCGCAAAGGAGACGCACGTGAAAGTCGGAGTTCTGACCGCGTTATTTGCCGACCTGAGTTTCGATCAGGTCATCGAGAAGATGAAGGGTTTGGGCATCGACACCGTCGAGCTCGGCACGGGTGGGTATCCTGGAGACCCGCACTGCAAGTTGTCGATGCTGGAGAACAAAGCCGCGCTAAAGGAATTCAAGCAGAAACTGGCCGATAACGGCATTACCATCAGCGCGCTGAGTTGCCACGGCGAGCCGCTGCATCCCGATGCAGCCATCGCCAAGAGATCGCAGGAAACCAACCGCAAGACCATCCTGCTGGCCGAGAAACTCGGTGTCCCGGTAGTCGTCGACTTTTCAGGTTGCCCGGGCGACAGCGACAAGGCCAAGTGTCCGAACTGGGTTGTCTCCCCGTGGCCGCCGCACTACCAGGAACTGCTCAACTGGCAGTGGGAGAAGAAGGTCATCCCCTACTGGTCCAAGCGGACCAAGTTCGCCGCGGACCACGGCGTGAAGATCGCACTCGAAATGCACCCGGGCTTTGTGGTCTACAGCCCGCAGACGATGTTGAAGCTGCGCGCGGCTTGCGGCAAGAACATTGGCGCGAACTACGACCCCAGCCACATGTTCTGGCAGGGCATCGATCCCATAGCCGCCATCCGCGTGCTCGGCGACTCCATTTTCCACGTCCATGCCAAGGATACGCAGATCTATCCCTACAACCTGCCCAAGTGCGGCGTGTTGGACATGAAGCCGTACACCGATGAAGCCAACCGCGGCTGGATCTTCCGCACGGTGGGCTACGGGCACGACGAAGCCTGGTGGCGGGAGTTTGTTTCCACGCTGCGGATGTACAAGTACGACTATGTGCTGTCCATCGAGCACGAAGACAGCCTGATGTCGCCCGACGAAGGCTTCACCAAGGCGGTGAGATTCCTGAAACCCATCGTCATCGAGCAAAAACCCGGCGTCGCCTACTGGGCGTAGGCCGGACCCGCGCTGACAGACACGCAACTATCGAAGGCCACCCCGGCGGGTGGCCTTCTCCTTTTGCACCGGAAGGAGAACAGGGATGAGCGATGTAGTGAGCAGTTTTTCAATTTCCATGGAACAGGTTGGGAGTTACGAGTTCCGGGTGAAGTTCGACAAGGAACACTACCCGGAATTGACCATGGATGAACCCGCACCGTTGGGCAAAGACACTGGTCCCAGCCCCGTACGCATTCTCGCCGCGGCTGTTGGCAACTGCCTGGCTGCGAGCCTGGTGTTTTGCGCCGCCAGGCGGGGTGTTGAGATCAAGTCGATGCGCGGAGACGTGCGCGTCGAAATCGTGCGGAACGAAAACAAACGCTTAAGGGTAGGCAGGATGGAGGTTGAGATCGATCCCGGGCTGGAGGCGGAGAGCATAGAGAAAATGAAAGCCTGCCTGCCTGCGTTTGAAGACTTCTGCACGGTGACGGCCAGCGTCCGTCAGGGCATCGACATCGTGACGCGGGTGAAGGGCCTCTGACAGGCGCCGGAGGCCCTCGCGCTTACCAGCGATTCCGTCCCTGACCGCCGCGTCCGCCGCCGCCACCACCGTTGCGGCCGCGTCCGCCACCACCCCCGCTCGGGCGCCGGCCGAATCCGCCGCCGCCACCACCGCCTTCACGCGGCGGCCGAGCTTCATTCACTACGAGGGCGCGCCCCTGCATGTCTCGCCCGTTACAGGCCTTGATC
>CAZLOS010000010.1:0-72953 GCA_964561215.1 uncultured Solibacteraceae bacterium
TGGAGCGCCTACGTGATGGAGACCGGATGGCAGAACGCCATCATCGATATAGCCTTGGCGCTCTACCTGATGGACGATTCGTTCTTCGCGCCTCGTAAGGGCTAGCACGGGTTCCGGGTTGCCTACCCTTCCGGCAACCCGCTACATTGGGAAGTGGACATTCCGCGCCCTCACGCGCGTCTTCCTCGAACATGTTCTTTCTTGTCGCAACAACCGCGGTAGCACTGCTCGCGGCCGTTTTCGGCGTGTGGCTGACGGGTTCGTCTCACACAGCGCGGCGGATGGTCGCATTTGGCGGCGGCTTGCTTGGCGGCATCGCGGTGTTCGGCGTGCTTCCGGAACTTGCGGAAGGCTACGGCTGGCGCGACGGTTTTCTCATGCTGGCTTCGGGCTTCGCGCTGCTGTGGCTGATCAACCGCTACATCTATCCGGTGTGCCCCACTTGCGCCCACACGCACGATCATGGTGCGTGCAGCACCGTGCTGCACGGTTTCGGCACACCGCTGGTGATCGCCGCCACGTTGCACAGCGCGCTGGACGGTTGGGGCATCATGGCCTCGCAACAAGCCGTTTCGAGTGCCGCGGGAGCCGCGGTGGTAGCCGGAATCCTGGTGCACAAAGTCCCCGAGGGTCTGGCCTTCGGTTCCATACTTCGCGCCGCTTACGGATCTCGCAGAGCCGCCATGATATGGTGCCTGATCGCGGAGGGGACCACGTTTGCCGGCGGTCTGCTCGAGGACTCCCTGTCCGGGCATCTCGGCCGCATCTGGCTCTTTTACGCCTTGGCGCTGGCCGGAGGCGGGTTCCTGTTCCTCGGCGTCCACGCTGTACACGAGGAATGGCGCCGACGCGGGCCCGTCCCCGCGTTCATGCCGGCCCTCACCGGCGCCGCTGGCGCTGCCGCCCTGCACCAGGGGATCCACATGTTCCTGCATTAGCCCGGCCAGGATTGTTGCCACTATTCTGTGCCACCAGTTCATGGCATACTTATGAGTGCCGGATATGAAGAATTTCCATCTGCCTCTCCCGGAAAGCACCTACGATCAATTGAGAGCGGCGGCCTTGCGCTCACAAGCGCCCGCGACGGTTCTGGCTCGCGAGGCCATTGAAGCGTGGCTGCGAGAACAGGCACGGAAAGCGCGGCATGAGGCCATCGCGGCCTATGCGGCGGAGATGTCCGGCACGAGATTCGACATGGATCCCGACCTGGAATCCGCCGCGGTCGAGCATCTGTTGAAAACCAGGAAGAGGGCGAAGTGAGACGGGGCGATGTTTATTGGGCCGACCTTGTGCCGCGTTCAGGGTCTGAACAGGCGGGGCGCCGCCCGGTGGTCCTTGTGTCCCACGACGGTTTCAACCAGACCCCCGGCTGGCGGTCGGTGATTGTCGTCCCGATCTCCACCTCCGCGTCCCAAGGCAGGCGCGGCCCTACCGCCGTGGGGATTCAGGCAGGGACCGCCGGATTGACCAAGTCCAGTCTGGCGTTGTGCCACCAGGTAACCACGCTGGACCGAGCCAAGCTGACCCAGAAGATAGGCACGCTGCCACCCTTAGTCCTGAGGGAAGTTGAGTGCGGTCTCAAGGCCGCGATGGATCTGGATTAATCCAACGTATTGCGGACGCTATCACTCCGCCTCGTAAAAACTCAGCGTGTTGTCGCCCTGGCGCACCTGGCGCACACGTCTCAGCCCGCCCGCGGATTCGACCAGCTCCTGCTTTGATGAGTGCTGCGCGATCACTAGCAGCGACCGACCCGGCGCGGCGCCCAGGGCACCGAGCGCGGCGTCGTATTCCTTTACCAGCGGATAGGGCGGATCCAGAAACACGACGCCTTCCCTGTAACGCCCGACAACCATGGCGGCCGAGGCTTGAAATACCTGGGCGCGGTCCTCGATGCCGAGCGCGGCCAGGTTCTCGCGGATCACGCGCACGGCGGCGGGATGCTTCTCGACGAACACGGCGCGCGCGGCCCCGCGGCTGAGCGCCTCGATGCCCACCGCGCCCGAACCCGCATAGGCGTCCACGAAAAGGCAGCCGTTGATGCGCGACGCCAGGATGTTGAACAGGGATTCGCGCAGGCGGTCCGGCGTGGGCCGGAGCGCCATGCCCGGCAGAGTCTTCAGACGACGGCTGCGAAATTCACCCGCGATCACACGCATCAGCCCACCTCCACCAGTCCGTACAACCGCTGCCAGCTCCTGCGAATGTGCGCCACCACCTGCCGCAGTTCCTCCGCCGGCGCGTGCTCGACGAATTGTTGCGCCTCCCCGCGGGCAATCTCCAGAATCTCGTGATCCCGGATCAGGTTGGCGATGCGCAGCGCGGGCAGGCCGGATTGCTTCGTGCCGAAGAATTCGCCGGGCCCGCGCAGCTTCAAATCCATCTCGGCGATCTGGAATCCGTCGGAAGACTCCACCATGGTGCGTATGCGCTCGCGGCTTGCGTCGCCCAGCTTCCCGGTGACCAGCACGCAGTAGCTCTGCTGCGCACCCCGGCCCACGCGCCCGCGCAACTGGTGGAGCTGCGCCAGGCCGAAACGCTCGGCCTGCTCGATCACCATCACCGTCGCGTTGGGTACGTCTACGCCTACCTCGATCACCGTTGTCGAAACCAGGATCTTCGTCTCGCCGCGCTTGAAGCTCTCCATAACCGCTTCCTTCTCATCCGACGGCAGCCGCCCGTGCAACAGTCGCACCCGAACGTTCGGGAAGACAACCTCTGAAAGATGATGGAACATCTTTTCAGCGGCCTTGAGCGCCTGCGTTTCCGACTCCTCGATTACCGGATAGACTACGTACGCCTGGCGTCCCTGGTCGATCTCACGCTTGATGAAGCTGTAGACCAGTTCCACCTGATCCTCGTTCACATGCTTGGTGACGATGGGGCGGCGGCCGGGCGGCAGTTCGTCGATGATGGAAACGTCCAGATCGCCGTAGACGGTCAGCGCCAGGGTGCGCGGAATGGGCGTGGCAGTCATCACCAGCACGTCCGGCCGCTCCCCCTTGCGGTGCAGCTTCAGACGCTGCATGACGCCGAAGCGATGCTGCTCGTCGATCACGGCCAGTCCCAGGCGCCGGAAGTTCACGTCTTCTTCAATCAGCGCGTGCGTGCCGATGGCCACGTTCACCAGTCCCTCCGCGACCAGCTTCTTGAGCTGCGATTTTTCGCGCGCGCTGAGCGATCCCGTGATCAGCACCACCGTGTAGCCAAGATCGCGGAAGAGGTTCTTGAAATAGTAGTAGTGCTGCGCGGCCAGGATTTCCGTGGGCGCGAGCACGGCCACCTGGCAGCCGTTCTCTATAGCGATGATGGCCGCTTCGGCGGCGACCAGCGTCTTCCCGCTGCCCACGTCTCCCTGCAGCAGCCGGTGCATGGGATGAGGCTTCGCCATGTCTTGCGCGATTTCACCGAGCACGCGTTTCTGCGCCGCAGTGGGCTTGAAGGGCAGCATGCGTTTGACCTGCTCGCGCACTTTGCCGGTGAGCGCGAAGGCGATGCCATCCTCTTTGCGGGCCCGCGCGCGCTTAATCGAGAGGCCGCACTCCAGCCAGAAGAACTCGTCGAAGATCAGCCGCCACTGCGCCGGCGAACGGAACTCGTTGAGCACGTGAATTTCGTCGCGCTCTTCCGGAAAGTGCGTAAGGCGGATGGCGTCCCAGCGGGCGGGCAGTTTCAGGCGCTCCCGGATGGAGGCAGGCAGCGGATCGTCGAGCGGGACGAGCGTTTCGAGCACCCGGTGCACCAGGGTGCGGAACACGCGCGTCGAAATCCGTCCCGCGGCTTCGTAGATGGGCACCACGCGGCCCAGGTGCAATGAGGCGTCGCTCGAATCGTCCTCGGGCAGCATCTCGAATTCCGGGTGCATCATGAGCAACTCGGCGGTGTACGTGTCCAGTTCCACCTTGCCGTAAAGCGCGATGCGGCGGCCCTGCTCCAGCACGCCGGAGAGGTAGGATCCGTGAAACCACTTACCAAGCAGGAGTTGCCCGGAACCGTCCTCGAAGCGGGCTTCGAACAGGCCCAGGTTGCGGCGCTGAAACCGTGAGGCCTTGGCCGATGCCACCGTCGCCACCACGGTTGCCATTTCGCCCGGAGCCAGTTGCGCGATGGTTTTGACGTTGGAGCGGTCCTCGTATCGGAACGGCGTATAGGCGAGCAGATCCTCGACCGTCGAGAGGCCTTTGGCCTCCAAAACCTGGGCGCGGGCCGGGCCCACGCCCTTCACGTACATGAGGGGAGTCGAGGTATCCACCGAGATGTCTAGTGTACAATGCCGGATATGAAGCGCATTGCACTAGCTGTCCTCGTATTGTGCGGCATCGCCTCTGCCGCCGATCTCAAATTAGGCATTATCGGCACCGATACGTCCCACGTCATCGCGTTTGTGAAGACGCTGAACGATCCGGCTTCGAAGGACTACGTCCCGGGCGCCAAGATTGTAGCCGCTTACAAGGGCGGTAGCCCGGACCTGCCCGAGAGCTGGAACCGTGTCGAGAAATACGCCGAAGAGTTGAAAACCAAGTGGAACGTCGAGATTGTTCCCGACATCCCGACACTGTGTTCGAAGGTTGACGGCATCCTGCTGGAGAGCGTGGACGGGCGCCCACACCTGGCGCAGGCCAAGCAAGTAATCGCCGCCAAGAAACCCATGTTCATCGATAAGCCGCTCTCGTCGACGCTCGAAGACGCACGCGAGATCGCGCGGCTGGCGAAACAAGCCGGCGTGCCGTGGTTCACGTCGTCGAGCCTGCGCTGGAGCAGCATCGTGTCCAGCGTGAAGGCGGACGACGCCGTGGCCGTCATCACCTGGGGCCCCGGCCCGATGAACGCCAAGCACTATCTGGACCTGGCCTGGTACGCCATCCACCCCATTGAAATGCTTTACACATTGTTGGGGACGGGTTGCGTGGAAGTCACGCGCGTCGCAAGCACCGGCGAAACGGGTCACGACATCATCACCGGGCGTTGGAAGGATGGCCGCACTGGAACCGTCGTTGCGCTCCGGCCTTACGGCCCGTACGGCGCCACGGTGATTCGTCCCAAGCAGGTGCTGCAGTCGTCCGAGAAGTACAGCGTCGCCTACAACAATATGCTGAAGGAGATCGTGAAGTTCTTCGAGACGGGCCAGCCCCCGGTTCCGAATGAGGAAAGCCTGGAGCTGTTCGCTTTCATGGACGCGGCGCAGCGCAGCAAGGAAGCCGGCGGCAAGCCGATGAAACTGCGCTAGTCGCATCTACGATCTTCCATTGCAAGGTGGGGTCCGAACCATGACGAAAGAAAAGTGGGCCATTGCGGTTCTTCGCATCGTAATCGGCTGGCACTTCCTTTACGAGGGGTGCATCAAGCTGATGACGCCGGGTTGGACGGCGACGGGGTATCTGAAATCGGCTACCGGACCCCTTTCGGGTTTCTTCTACAATTTGGCGTCGAATGATTCCCTGACTCGTATCATCGACGCCCTTAACATTTGGGGTCTGGTGCTGGTCGGGCTGGGCCTGATGTTCGGCGTTCTCATTCGTACGGCGGCCGGCGGCGGCATGGCGCTGCTGGCGCTGTACTACCTGGCACAGCCTCCCCTGTTCAGCCCGTCCGCGGGCGCCATGACCGAGGGCGCGTACCTGCTGGTCAACAAGAACCTGGTGGAGCTGTGCGCGCTGCTGGTGGTTGCGTTCCTGCCGGCCTCCGAGATCGGCCTGGGCGCGCTCCTCGCGCGCTTGCGCAACAAACAGCCGGCAGGGACTGCGCCGCAGCCGCTGCTCGCCGGCGTCGAGCGGCGCGAGTTGATCGGCGGACTGGTGGGGCTGCCCGTCCTGGGCGCGTTCGTTCTCGCGGTCCTGAAGAAGCACGGCTATAAGAGCTTCGAGGAGATGAACCTGCGCATGCGCGTGCACCCCGGCGACAACGTCATGGCCAGCGCCACCGCCAAGCGGTTTGAGTTCAGCTCACTGCGCGATCTCAAAGGCGAACTGCCTTACGGGAGGATCGGCAAGGTCAAGCTCAGCCGCATGATCCTGGGCGGCAACCTCATGGGTGGCTGGTCGCACGCGCGCGACCTGATTTACGTTTCGAAGCTGGTCAAGGCGTATCACAACCGCAGCAAGATTTTCCAGACCTTCGACCTCGCAGAAGCCTGCGGTGTGAACACCATCCTCACGAACCCGGTGCTGTGCGGCGTGATCAGCGATTACTGGCGCAGCGGCGGCAAGATCCAGTTCATCTCGGACTGCGGCGGCAAGGACATTCTGGTCGCCATCCAGAAGTCTGTCGACCAAGGTGCCTGCGCCTGCTACATCCAGGGCGGCACGGCGGACGATCTGGTGGCCAAAGGCCGCTTCGACTTGATCGAAAAGGGCATTGAACTGATCCGGCGTAACGGCTTGCCGGCGGGGATCGGCGGGCACAAGTTGTCGACCATCCAGGCCTGTGTGGATCGCGGCTACCTGCCGGATTTCTGGATGAAGACGCTGCACAAGGTGGACTACTGGTCGGCGCGCCTGGAGCCCGAGTGCGACAACATCTGGTGCCAGAGTCCGGAAGACGTGGCGGCGTACATGCGCCAGCGGCCCGAGCCGTGGATCGCCTTCAAGACGCTGGCCGCGGGCGCCATCGAGCCCAAGGTCGGCTTCAAGTACGCCTTCGACAGTGGGGCGGACTTCATCTGCGTCGGCATGTACGATTTCCAGATCGTCGACGACGTGAACCTGCTGGCATCGATGTTCGACCAGGGCTTCAAACGCGACCGCACCTGGCGCGCGTAGCCTGAGCCCGGAACCCTTACCTCGGCGGCAGGCCGGTGGTGAACCCGCCGTCGGCGGCGATGGCGGCTCCGGTGACGAACGAGGCTTCGTCGCTCGCCAGGAATGCCGCCACGCGGGCGATCTCTTCCGGTTGGCCGATGCGCCACAGCGCGTGCAGTTTACCGGCTTCCGCCCGTGCTTTCGCAGGGTCCCCCTGCACATCGAAATACGCCTGCGCCAGTCCCGTGTCGATGTAGCCGGGGCAGATGCAGTTTACGCGCACGCCGTCTTTGCCGTAGTCGATGGCCATGGCTTTGGTGAGTCCCACGATGGCCGCCTTGGTAGCGCAATATCCGGCGCAACTCGGCTCGACAAAATACGCGTTGGCCGAACTCATGTTCACGATGGCGCCTCGCGACGCGCGCAGGTGAGGCAGGAAATATTTCGACGTCAGGAAGATTCCGCCGACGTTCACCGCCATCTGGCGATTCCACTCCTCGATCGTGGTTTCTTCGACCGTCTTGCCATAGAAGATGGCGGCGTTGTTGAGGAGCGCGTGAACCGCGCCCTCGACACGCACCACTTCTGCGGCCAGCGCCGCTACCGAAGCCTCATCCGACACATCCGTGGGAACCGCGCGCGCCTCGCCGCCGGCAGCGGCAATCATCCGCACGGTTTCAGTGAGACCCACAGTGTTGATATCGACCGCCACCACGCGAGCGCCCTGCGCCGCGCATTCCCTGGCACACGCGCCGCCGATGCCGCCGGCGGCGCCCGTCACAACCACTACTTTGTCTTTTAGTCGCATGAAGACTTTCTATCTGGCCCACTCCGGGAACGCGGCAATGGCGTCCATGAAATTGTGGATCTTGTCGGTGTGCGCGTCTTCCTGCCATCCGCCGCGCGCTTTGTCGAAGCCGCGATCGGCAGGGCAGCCGTCGTCGTCCGAGCCATAGGTCACGTAGTTCAGCGCCTGGCGGGCCACGGCTTCATACCGGCGCGTGCCCGTCGCCGCCGAGTACATGGCCAGCACCGCGCCGTAAGTCGACAGCACGCCGCTCCAGGGCTCCGCGTCGTAAGTCTGCTCGCCGCACACGGCCACTCCGTTGCGCACGGTAATGAACCGGCGGTTCACGAACTCGATGAGCGCCTGGGCGTGTTGCTGCCAGCCGGCGTCGAGCGCTTCCTTCTTTTCGATGAAGTACCGCGCCAGGTTGAGCGGGCTCCAGGCCGTGCGGTTGTCCAGTTCCTCGTGGTCCTCGAAGAATTGCACCCACAGCAGACCGTCCTTGGCGAGGTTGGGGATCTGATATTCCAGGATCCACTTCCACAGCCGCTCGCGCGGAGCGCGGAATTCGGTTTGTCCGTGCTCGATGAGCTTGTCGAACAGGCGCAGGATGAAACTCATGTTGCCGGACACTTCGCCGCGCGCGACGCCGGTGCGATAGTCCACGCGGAAAGGCCAGGGGGAGCGCACCGCGTCGCCGTCGCGCATGTTCGCCGCGAGCATGCGCGTGTTCTGGAGCGCCTGGTCAAAATAGCGGCGGTCTTTAGTTTCCTCGTAGAGCAGCATGAGCGCGAAACCCGCGATGCCGCCCTTGTCCGGTTCGATCTCGTACGGCTTATCGGCCTGGGAGCCGCAATCGGGAGGAAAGGGGGACTGCGCGCGCCATCCGGTGGAGCGCGTGAACCGTGGATACTTGCCGGTGCCGGGCGTGAGCGTTTCCTTCACCAGATAGTCGCCCATGGCGCGGGCGAATTCGAGCACCTTCGGATTCTTCCTCCCCGACCATGCGTAATACTTCAGGTACGAGATGATGCCCATGCCGTTCTGGGTGCATGGAATGAACGATGGCGCGCGCTTCTGCGGCTCGTAGTTGCCATCCATGAACGTGGTGTAGAGGAAGCGCGGGTAGCCGTGTTCGACGGGGCACTGCAGGTACCAGTTCATCTCGCGCTCGATCAATACACGCCATGGCGCCCAGGCGAGCAGGACGCCGTGCGGGCCGTAGACAGGGGCGTGCGTAATGGGCTGAGGACGCGGTTCGCTTTGCATGGGTTTCAATGTGTCACGAACTCTTGATGCTAGCAGGAAGGCGCAGGGAACGGCCGATCACGAACAGGCTGCTGAGCAGCATCAGGGCGGCCGCGAGGATCGGAGTAAGCCAACCTGATGCAGCGGCTGCCAGTGCGATGGCGTTGTAGCCGGCCGTCCACCACAGGTTCCGGACAGCGGTGCGGCGCGCGCGGCGCGCGAGTTCGAGAAGCCAGGGGAGGCGATGCAGTCCCGGCTCCAGAAAAACGACCTCGGCCACCTCGCGTGCGACGTCGGTGCCTCCGGCCACGGCGAGCCCCACCTGGGCGGCTGCCAGCGCCATGGCGTCGTTGATGCCGTCGCCCGCCATGGCCACGGCGCGCCCGCCCCGCTGCATCGCCTGGATGCGCGCGGCTTTCTCCTGGGGCGTCAGCCTGCCCTCGTAATCGCCGATGCCGAGCGACGCCGCGACTTGGCCAGCGGTCTCGCGACGGTCGCCGCTCAGCAGGAGCGTGCGAATCCCCATCGCGGCGCAGGCTCTCACGGCCGCGGGCGCGTCATGCGCGATCGAATCCGCCAGCCAAAACGCGCCGGCCAGCTTGCCATCCACGGCGCAGTAGACCACGCCGTTTGAGGCGGCTCTCCCGTCGAGTTCTGCGCGCCATGCTTCGGGAACCTGTTCCACTTCGCGCTCGACCCAATCCGGTAGGCCCAGCAGCACGCGACGGCCACCGGCGAGCACTGCCGCCACACCGAGTCCCGCCTGCACCGTCACTTTGTCGCGGACCGGCGCGCTTATTCCGGCCTTGCTTGCATGGCGCGCGATAGCGCGTGAAACCGGGTGAAGCGAATCTTCGGCCGCCGCGGCGGCAAACGAGAGCAGCGCGCGTTCGTCGAAAGGTTCCGCGGGCAGAACTCCGGTCACGCGCAAGCGGCCTTCGGTGAGCGTGCCGGTCTTGTCGAAGGCCATCGTGTCGACGCGCGCCAACCGCTCCAGCGCTTCGGCCGAGCGCACCAGGATCCCGTTCCTGGCAGCCTCCCCGATGGCGATGGTGTTCACCAGCGGCACGGCGATGCCCAGCGCGCAAGGACAGGCTACAACAAGCACGCTCAGGCCGTTCATCCACGCGCGCTCCGCCCCCCGGCCCCACCAGGCAATCACCACGGCCGCCGCCAGCGCCACGGTGAGGGGCACGAACAGCGCCGCCGCGCGGTCGGCCAGCCGCTCGATGTGCGAACGGCGTCCGAGCGCGTCTTCGACGCTCGCCAAGATGCGCGCCACCATGGAGGAATCCGCCGGGTGCACACAGCGCACCTCGATCGCGCCGTCTAACACGAGCGATCCGGCGCTCACCGCGTCGCCCGGCGCGCGCCCGGCCGGCATCGGTTCGCCGGTGAGCATGGACTCATCCACAGCCGAGGTACCGCGCTCGACGACGCCGTCCACGGGAATCCGCTCGCCCGTGAGCACCTGAATCACGTCGCCCGGTTTCACCGCCGGGGCGTCCACCGCCAGCCACGCCTCATCCCGGCGCACACGGGCCGAGGACGGCGCCAGTTCCATCAACTCCCGCACCGCGCGCCGGCCGCGCCTTCGCGCGTGTGCCTCGAGCAGGCGGCCGGTTGTCACCAGCAGCAGCACCATGCAGGCGGTGTCGAAGTAGATCTCGCCGGACCGCCGGATGACCGAAACCGCTGAAAAAAGGAATGCGGTCCCCGCGCCCAGCGCGATGAGGCTGTCCATGGAGAACCGCAGCCGCCGCACGTCGCGCGCAAGCCCCGCGGCGTAAGGCGGAAACAGCAGCGCGAAGGCCGGCGCGGCCAGCAGCAACGCCAGCGAACGTACCATTGCCAGGGCGTTCTGCGGCGGTGGAACCGCGCCGGGTGCCGCGAGCGAGTAAAGAAACAGGCTCAGCACCATGACGTTCATGGCGAAGAACGCCCCCAGTCCCAAGCGCAGGATCAGCGAACGGACAACGGCGACATTGGCCGCCCCGGGCGAAGCGGCCGATCCCAGCGCGGCCGCCATGATGGAGCAGCCCACGCAGCAATAGGCGGGCTCACGATCTCCGGATGACGCCACCGGCAAACCGCAGTGCGCGCAGGCAAGCATCGGCATGGAACCAGGCAAAACGTCTCACTGAAGCTTCTGCCGGACCGTCGTCGTGAGCGTGCGCAGCGCCTCGACGCGCGCCACCCACTTGGAATTGCCGGGGACCACCGTCCAGGGCGCCGTGATCGTACTGGTCTTGAGCAGCATCTCCTCGACGGCAGCTTCGTATTCTCCCCACTTCTTCCGGTTGCGCCAGTCCTCGTCGGTGAGCTTCCAGGCCTTGTAGGGATTATTCTTGCGCGCCTCGAAGCGCCGCAGTTGTTCATCCTGGCTGATGTGGATCCAGAACTTGACCAGGATCATGCCGAAATCGACCAATTGGCGCTCGAATTCGTTGATCTCCCTGTATGCACGGCGCCACTCGGCTTCCGTGCAGAAACCCTCGACGCGCTCTACCAGCACGCGTCCGTACCAGCTGCGGTCGAAGATCAGGATCTGTTTCTCTTCTGGTGCTTCCAGACGGCGCCAGAACCGGTACAAATAGTGATGCGTCTTGTCTTCGCCCGCGGGCGCGGAGATGGGAAACACTTCGTAGCCGCGCGGGTCCAGCATTTGAGTGGCGCGGCGGATATTGCCGCCCTTGCCGGCCGCATCCCAGCCTTCGTAGAGCACGACGAGTGTCCGCTTCTCGCGGTAGAGTTCCAACGCCAGTTCGCGCAATTCGAGCTGAAGCCTCAACAGGGAGCGCTCGTACTGGGGCCGCGTCAGTGTGCGTTTGAGGTCGACGGTTTCAAGCATGGCGGCGCCTCCCGGGCTTGGCTTCCGGTTGCGCTTGAGGGATCGGCTTCCCTCGCTCCACAAGCGTCTGTTCGAGGCGCGCCACGATGGTCGAGAAGACTTTGTGGCGGGTCCAGCACCGGTCGGTGGCTTCCACCACGGTCCACGGCCCCCACTCGGTCTGGGTGCGTTCCAGCATGGCCTCGATGGCTTCTAAGTACTCCTCGTAGTGCTTGTGATGCTTCCAGTCTTCCTTCTGCAAGTGCCAGCTCTCCAGCGAATCGCGCTCCAGCCTGCGGAAACGACGATCCTGCTCTTTCTTGCTGATGTGCAGGAAGAACTTCAGAACGACGTAGCCATCGTCGGCGACGGTGTGTTCGAAGTCGACGATGTCCTGATAGGCGCGCTTCCACAGTTTCGGCGCGACCAGTTTCTCAACACGCTCGACCAGCACCCGCCCGTACCAGCTCCGGTCGAAGATCGCCATCTGGCCATAGTTGGGCAACTTGACCCAAAAGCGCCACAGCCAGGGCAGGTGCTGCTCCATGGTGCGCGGTCCGCGGATCGGGTAGAGGCGAAAGCCGCGCGGCTCCAGGTGCTGCGTGAGATGATTGACGATGGATCCCTTGCCTGCCGCGTCCCAACCTTCAAAGACGATGACGCTGGGGATGCCCGCGTCCCAGCAGGCTTTCTCGAGATCGTAGAGGCGGCGCTCTAATGCAGGCATCTCCGCCTCGAACTGCTTCTTCGAGAGTCTCTTGGAGAGGTCGATCTTTTCCAGCACTTGCCGCTTATTCTACTATCATTGGAACGAGGTTAGCTCATGCGAATTGTCAACTTGCTCCTGTTCCCGCTCCTTCTCCTTTCCCAGACGCCTGAGCCCGTCATACGGGTCACCACGCGCCTGGTAACCGTTAATGTAGTCGTCCGCTCCAAGGGCGCTCCAGTAACCGATCTCACCGCCCGCGAATTCGAGGTCTTTGATGGCGGCAATCCGCGGAAGATCGCGTTCTTTGCGATGAATTCCGCGGCGGCCTTCCATCTGGAGGCGGCTCGGGCTCCGAAGAACGTGTTCACCAACCGCGGCGAGACCCGGTCCGAAGCACCCAACTCCGCGACCGTGCTGCTGGTGGACGGCCTTAATACGGAACCGAACGATCAGGTTTTTGCCAGGGATCAGATCCTGCGCTTCCTGAGCGAACTGAATCCCAGCGAGCGAATCGCCATCTATGCCCTGGGCCAGCGCCTGACTGTGATTCACGATTTCAGCGACGACCGCGACCATCTGGCGAAGGTATTGGCGCGATTGAGCCAGGGGCAGGTGACCGAGGCTATTGGTGCAGAGATCGATTTGGGCGTCATCCAGATGCTGGACAAGCACCAGACCATGGAAAATTCCCAGAAGAACGAGAAGGTCTACTACGAATCGGTGCGTGTGCGGCGCACGATTTCCGCGCTGGATTCCATCGCCAATCATCTGGCCAAGTTGCCCGGTCGCAAGAATCTGGTCTGGATTGCGGGAAGCTTTCCCATCTATCCGGGATTCCAGGTCATCTCGGGCCGGTATGCGACTACCCGGCAAGAGCCTTTCATGGAGGATGTTCGGCGTACAACGCGCCTATTCAGTGATGCCAACATGGCCATCTATCCGGTGGACGCCCGCGGCATGTTCAGCATTGAGCGTTACGGCGCCGATCGTCGGCATAGGATACAGCGGTTTCAGATCGAGACTTCCCCATCTCCATTTCATCCCGACAATCGCGACGCCATGAAGATGCTGGCCGACGGGACAGGTGGGGTGATGTTCAAGGACACCAACGATTTGAGCAAGGCGCTTCGACAAGCCATCGAAGATGCCCAGGTGACCTACACGCTGGGTTTCTATCCGGACCAGCATTCGTTGGACGGGAAGTACCACGAGTTGAATGTGAAGATCGCCCGCAAGGGACTCGACGTGCGCCATCGCAAGGGGTATATGGCGGTGACGGACACCGCCCTTGGCGCGGATGAGCGGAAGACGATGCTGCGGGACACGTTGTGGAGTCCGCTGGATGCCTCCTCGATCGAGATTGTCGCCCGCGCGGATGCGCACGACGGGGGCGTGGACCTCGCGCTCTCGATCAACCCCGAGACGTTCACCCTGGAACAGAAACAGGACCGCTGGGTGGGAGGCCTCGACGTGTATCTGACGCAGTGCGACACGCAAGGCAAAGAACTGGAGACGACGCGAGACTCGATCGACTTGAACCTGACCGCCGGGCGGTACGCGACGCGCCAGGAAAACTGGCTGGCCATGGCCAAGACCGTGCGCCCCAAGCCGGAGGCCATCGAGCTTCGGGTGATCGTGCAGGACAGGCCCACCGGCGTCCTCGGTTCCGTTCGCATCCCGTTGAGCCGGCTGAAGAAATAGCCGCCAGCACGGATGTGGGCTCACGCCCCTCTTCCGGGTTAAACTCAAAGTACCTGCGGCAGACTTTTTTCGGCCCGTGGGCGTCATTAGACAAGGAGCCGACGATTTGATCTTCCGGGAAGTCGAGGATCGCGACCTCATAAAGAGGGCGCGCCGGGGGCAGGTTGAAGCGTATAACTTATTGGTTTCCCGCTGGGAGAAGCGGATTTACAACTACATTCTCCGGCTGGTGGGAGACCGCGAGGACGCTCTCGACGCGACCCAGGACACGTTTCTCAAAGCGTATCAGAGCCTCGGCAGACTGGAGGACGAGGGGCGTTTCGCTCCCTGGCTGTTCCGGATAGCGCACAACGAGGCATACTCGCTGCTGCGCAAGCGGCGGCCCGAGGGGGAAATGCCCGCGGAGATAGCCGAAGGACCCGAGCGGCCCCGGCTGTATCCGGTCGAATTGAGGTTGGCGGTGAAAGGCGCGCTGGGCAGGTTGAGCGACGAGCAGCGCGAGGCCGTGGTGCTGAAGATTTACCAGGGCTTCAAGTTCGAGGAAATGGCCCAGGTTCTCGGCTGCCCGGTCTCGACGGTGAAGTCGCGATTATACACGGCGCTTGAACTGCTGAAAGCCGAGTTGGCTCCGATTGACGCACGGGGTGTCGAATGAAGTGCACGTCGTTTGATTTGAATGCCTCCTATTTCGGCGAGCTGCCCGCGGACGAGCGCCGCGGTGTGGAAGAGCACGTAGCAGCTTGCGCCGCTTGCCGCGCGGAACTCGAGCGGCTGCGGGTAACCCAGACGGCGCTCGCGTCAATCCCGGACGAAGAGATCCCACAGCGGCTTGCTTTCGTCTCCGACAAGATCTTCGAGCCAACCTGGTGGCAGCGTTTGTGGCATCCCGGTCCTCAGTGGGCGCTGGTTTCGGCCGGACTGGTAGCCGCGGCCATCCTGCTTCACGGCTATATGTACCGGCCTGCGGCGGCCCCGGCGATCGAGGCGCAAGGGCTCGAAACTCGTGTCGAGGCGGAGTTGGCGCGCCGCTTGCCGGTAGCGCTGGACGAAGCCGTTGCGCGCCTGGAAGCGCGTCATCAGGTGCAGGTCCGCGAGGCGGTGGCGGCCGTCGAGAAACGCGCTGAAATCGAGCGGAAAGCGCAGATGGTGGCGTTTGAAGAGAACCTCGACGTGCTGCGCAAGCGCTTCAACGTGATGTACCTGGCCAGCGCCAACATGGGAGGACGCTGATGAAACGCCTGTTTACGCTGGCGCTGCTGCTTGGCGGTGCCTTGTGGGTGGGCGCGGCGGACAAGCCGCGCGTCAGCCGCGCGGCTTTGGCACCCTTGGAGAAGTCCTTCGACCGGCGTCTGGATGGATGGAGCGTCGACGAGCCGGTGATGCTGCTCGGCACGACGCGCGGCGTGTATCTGGAAGGATACGGGGCGGTCTTCACGGCGGAGATGAACCTCATGCCCGGCCCGGCGATTTCTCCCTTTCAGCCGACTATTCGCAAGGAGAGCATCGTTCGCGTTCATCAGAGAAAGGTGGAGCGGCTGCCGCGGCTGCGCGAGCAGATGAAGGAGATGCTGGTGGCCAGCGCCCAGTCGCTGGATACCGTGCCGCTGGATGAGAAGATCGTCGTCGGTGTTACTCTATTTCATTATTCCTGGGAAGATGTGAGCGGCGTGCCGGCCCAGATCGTCATGCAGACGCAACGGCGTTTGCTGCTGGACTACTCGCTCAAGCGTATTGATCGCGCCGCGCTCGAAGCCGGCATCCGGACCGAGGAACTCTAGTGCCCATGCGCCTCGGCGAGATGCTCATAGAACGGCGGCTCATCGAGCCGGAAGACCTGGACCGGGCGTTGGAGATCCAGAAGGAACGGAGCGAGAAGATCGGCAAGATCCTGGTCGATCTTGGCTTCATCGCCATGCACGACGTGCTGGCCACGCTGTCGGAGCAGCTCACCATCCCACTGGTCACGATCGAGTCGGCGCCGCCCTCCGATCCCACCCTCGACGAGCTCGCTCCGCGCTTTCTTCGCCAGTCGCGCTGCCTGCCGCTGGAGCTTAAGGATTCCACGCTCACCCTCGCCATGGCGGACCCGCTGGACTTCGAAACCATCTCGGCCGTGCGCGGTTTCACAGGCCTGAAGGTCGAGCCGGTGCTGGCCGGCGAGCAGGAAATCCTCGACGCCGTCGACAAGTACTACGGCGAAAGCGAGAAGCAGGAGCAGGAGATCGAAGGCGATGCCGCGGCGGCCAGCGAGGACCTGGAACACCTGCGCGACATGGCCAGCGAGGCGCCCGTCATCCGCCTGGTGAACGCCATGATCGCCCAGGCCGTGGAGAAGCGCGCCAGCGACATTCACATCGAGCCGTTCGAAAAAGAATTCCGCGTACGGTACCGCGTGGACGGCGTGCTCTATCCGCAGGACGCCCCGCCCCGCGAACTGAAGGCCGCCGTCATCAGCCGCGTCAAGCTGATGGCCAAGCTCAACATCGCCGAGCGGCGCCTGCCGCAGGACGGCCGCATCAAGATCAAAATCCTGGGACGCGAGGTGGACCTGCGCGTCTCCACGCTGCCCACGCTTTACGGCGAGAGCGTTGTCATGCGCCTGTTGGACCGTTCGGCAGGCGATTTCTACGATTTGCTCAAGCTCGGCTTCGACGACAAGATGCTCCGCCGCATGGAGCATTTCACCTCGCTGCCGCACGGCATCTTCCTGGTCACCGGTCCCACCGGTAGCGGTAAGTCGACCACGCTCTATTCGGCGCTCAAGCGCATCAACCAGACCGACAAGAAGATCATCACCATCGAGGACCCGGTCGAGTACCAGATGGACGGTATCAACCAGATCCACGTGAATCCGCAGATCGGGTTGACGTTCGCCAGCGGCCTGCGTCACATCGTGCGCCAGGACCCGGACGTTATCATGGTGGGCGAGATCCGCGACCGCGAAACGGCCGACGTCGCCATTCGGGCCGCGCTCACCGGGCACTTCGTTTTCTCCACATTGCACACCAACGACGCGCCCAGCGCCATCACGCGCCTCACCGACATGGGCGTGGAGAGCTACCTGATCACATCCTCGGTCACGGCGGTGCTTGCGCAGCGGCTCGTGAGGGTCATTTGCCAGAATTGCAGGACCGGGGCGGGCGAGCGCATGACGCCGCTCGGAGAGCGCATCACCACCTACCGCGGCGCCGGTTGCGATCAATGCTACGGCTCCGGCTTCACCGGCCGCGTGGGCATCTTCGAGCTGATGGAGCTCGACGACGAGATCCGCAAGCTGATCATGGAGAACGGAGACGCCGTGGCCATCACGGCCGTGGCGCGGCGCAACGGGATGCGCAATCTGCGCGAGGACGGCTGGCTGAAGGTGCGAGAGGGCGTCACGACTCCCGAGGAAGTGATGCGCGTCACCCAGGAATTCTGATGTCAGGCTACTACTTCAAGGCGGTGACTTCGACCGGCGACTTGCGCACAGGCGTTCTGGCGTGCGACACGGAAACCGCGGCCGCCAAGGAATTGCACCGCCAGGGGCTCACGCCCGTCTACATCGGCCTGGAACCCAAGAAGGGATTCCAACTCAAGCTGCCGAAGTTCGTGCGCGGCAAGCGCCGTGATGTGCTCTTCTTCACGCAGGAGCTTTCCACGCTGCTCAACGCGGGCGTGCCGCTGGATCGCGCGCTCTCGATCACCAGCGAACTCACCGAGCATGCCAGCTTCCGTTCCATCGTGCTGGATGTGCTCCGCGTGCTCAAGGGCGGCAAGAGCCTGGCTGACAGCCTCGCCACGCATCCCGACTATTTTTCGGACCTGTTCGTGAACATGGTGCGGGCCGGCGAAGCCAGCGGCTCGCTTGGTGTGGTGTTCGAGCGCCTTTCGGAATTCGAGCGTAACCGGGACGAACTGCGCGGCTACATCATCAGCTCGATGATCTACCCGGCGTTGCTCACTCTGGTCGGCATTGCGTCCATCGCGATCTTGATGACCTTCGTGGTGCCGAGATTCGCCGCCGTATTCGAAGAGTCGCGCATGAGGATGCCGCTGCCCACCAAGATCCTGATCGAGACCAGCCGCGTCGTGCAAACCTACGGATGGATCGCGCTGGCGGCCGCGGCGGCATTGGCCCTGGCGCTCTATTCTTACACCCGGACGCGGGCGGGCCGGCTGTGGTGGGACTCGCTGCGCCTGCGGGTACCCTTGATCGGCGACGCTCTGCGCAAAGCGGAGACGGCGCGTTTTGCCCGCGCCATGGCCACCCTGATCGCCAATAGCGTTCCCCTGGTGCAGTCCATCGGGATCGCGGGCGCCATCCTCAACAACAAACGGATCGCGGGATCCCTCGAAATCGTCTCGCAGGGCGTGAAACGCGGTGAAGGCCTCGCCAATCCGCTGCGCCGCGCCGGCGAGTTTCCACCCCTTGCCGGCCACCTGCTCAGCGTGGGCGAGGAAACCGGACGGCTGGACCAGATGTTCGCCCGCATGGCCGACATCTATGAGGCCGACACGCGCGCGGCCATCAAGCGCTTCACGTCGTTGTTCGAACCGCTGCTCATCCTGGTGATGGGCGTGGTCGTCGGAGCGTTTATCCTAAGTATGTTGCTGGCTATCACCAGCATTAACGAAGTGGCGGTGTGAGCTATGAACAGGAAACGAAAAGACAGACGGCGGTCGGGCGTCACCCTGATCGAGATGCTGGTGGTGGTGACCATCATCGCGCTGTTCGCGGCGCTGGTCGCGCCCAGCATGTTTAAGCAGAGCGACAAGGCCCGCGTGACCGCGGCCCGGGTGCAGCTTCGCAATTTCGTCGGCGCCCTGGGCCAGTACAAACTGGATACCGGCGTTTTCCCTACCACCGAGCAGGGCTTGCAGGCCCTGCGCATGGCGCCCTCCGGCGTGACGAACTGGCAAGGGCCCTATCTTCCGCAGGAAGTTCCCATGGATCCGTGGGGCCATGCCTACATCTACAAGTATCCCGGTGAGCACGGCGACGAGCCCGACATCATCTCGTACGGCGCTGACGGACAGCAGGGCGGGGAAAGCATCAACGCCGACATCTTGAGCTGGAAGAGCCAATAGTGCCTGTGTTGCCCAGCCCGTCCGCGCCCCGGCGTGGAGTCACCCTGATCGAGATGGTGATCGTGATGACGCTCCTGGGGCTGCTGGTGAGCGTCACGTATCCCTCGATCGCTTCAGGATTCGATTCCCTGCGGCTGAACTCGGCGGCGGAGTCCATTGCCAGCTTCATGAACGCCGGGATGAACCACGCCGAGCGGAGACGCGTCCCCGTGATGGTCGAAGTTTCCAGGGACGACAACGCGCTGCGCCTGAGTTCCCCCGAGACGGACTGGACACGAAAGCTGGAGATGCCGGAAGGCGTCGCCGTGCAGGGCGTGGAGCCGGCCCCGCCAGCTCCGCCGGAGTACGAGAATCGCCTGTTCCGCTTTGTGCTCTATCCCGGCGGAACGCCGCCGCGCATTGTCGTGACTATCGAAAACCAGCGGCGAGCCAGGCGCATTGTGCGCCTCGACCCGGTCACCGGCGTGCCGCAGATCGAGAGGGCGGTGGCGCCATGAAGCGCCGCGGATTCACGCTGCTTGAAGTCATCGTCGCCAGCTCCATCATGGCGATCGCCGTGGTGGGCCTGCTCGCCGCGATCAGCACTTCGATGAGAGGAGCCTCCCGGCTCACCGAATACGACCGCGCATCGCTGGTGGCGCAGCGCAAGATGGACGAATTGCTCGCGAATCCGCTGCTGCGTCCCGGCGCTCGGCTGGAAGGCCGGCTTGATCAGGCACAAGGCGGCGGGCTCAACGGCGGATGGGCGGCGCACACCTCGATCTTCGAGGCCCCGCCGCAGGCCGCACCGGGTGCCCCGTACCTGATGCGGATCGGCCTTCAGGTGTGGTGGCAGCGCGGCGAGCAGAAACGCACCTTCGACCTTGAGGCGTTCCGCCGCGACATTCTCCGCCGTGGCGATGTCCCGGAGGCGCCCGCGCCATGAGATCCCGGTACGAACGCGGTCTCACGCTCATGGAAGTGCTCATCGCGGTGTCGCTGGTGGGGCTGATGTCGATCGGCATCCTGATGTCCATCCGTGTGGGGCTCAACGCCATGGACAAGACCAACAAGCGGCTCATGGCCAACCGCCGGGTGCTGGGAGCGCAGCGCATCCTCGAACAGCAGGTGATGGGGATCATGCCGGCCAGGGCCGAGTGCCGCACGGCGCCCGATCGGCCAGGCGTGATGATGGTGTTCTTCCAGGGCGAGGGGCAGTCGATGCGCTTCGTCAGCAGTTATTCGATCCAGGAGGCGGGCAGAGGCTATCCGCGGATCCTGGAATTCCAGGTGATCCCCGGCGAGAATTCCCAGGGCGTGCGGCTGGTGGTGAATGAATCGCTGTACAGCGGTCCGCTGTCCACCGGCGCTTCGTGCCTGGGATCTTCGACGGATCCCGCCCTGGGCGGCCAGGTTCCGCTCTTCCGGCCCATCCAGGTGGGGACGCAGTCCTTCGTGCTGGCGGACCGCTTGAGTTACTGTCGTTTTGCCTACCTGGAACCGCGCCCCGAGCCTGAAATCGCCCGGTGGACCTCACGCTGGGTATTGTCGAAGCTTCCCCAGGCCATCCGCGTGGAGATCGCCCCGCTTGAAGAAGACGCAGCGAAGCTGCAGCCGTTGTCGGTGACGCTGCCGCTGCATGTGAATCGCGATGTGCTGGCACCATATGCAAATACCCGTTAGAGCCTCCCGGAGACGGGGTGCCGCACTGCTCACCGTGCTTTGGCTTTCCGCCGCCCTCGGCGCCATTGCCTTCGCCGTGGCCAATTCCGTGCGCGCCGAAACCGAGCGCGCTTCGACGTATTCCGAAGGCGTGCGCACCTACTTCCTGGCTTCGGGTGCGGTGGACCGCGCTCTACTCTATATGCTGTGGGGCGGCGCGGCCAGGAACCCGGACGGAAGCCCGCGCTATTATGCGCCCCCCATGTCGCGGTTACACTTCGCATTCCCGACGGGCGAGGCGGTGGCCGAAATCATCCCGGAATCCTCCAAGATGAATCTGAACGCTTCATCGCCGGAGGATCTGCTGCGCCTGATGCTGGCCGCGGGCGCTCCCATGGACCGCGCCCAGGAGATCGTGCGGGGCATCCTGGACTGGCGCATGCCGGCCCCCTCGGGCCTGGCGACGTTGTTCGACCAGTATTATCTTTCGCTCACGCCGTCTTTTCGGTCCCGTCATGCGTCATTTGAAGAGGTTGAGGAATTACTCCTTGTGAAAGGCATGACCCCGGAATTGTTCTACGGTGGCTACCATCCCGAGCCCGACGGACGCCTGCTCCCGCACGGCGGCCTGCGCGACTGCTTGTCGGTCTATGGCGCGACAAGCCAGTTCGATGTCAATACGGCCGATCCGATTCTGCTCGCGGCCGTCGGGCTATCTCCTTTTCAGGTCGCCGCCGTGGTCGAAGCGCGCAACCGCGCACCCTTTCGCGACATGAAACAGCTTGAGGGGCTGGGTCCGGCGGCGGCGCGGCTGGAAGTGGGGGGAGAAGTGATGTACACCTTGCGGGCCACGGCGCGGCTGCGGGTGGCGAACGGGCAATTATCAGATACGCGGCGGTCGGTGGCGGCGCTGGTGAAGTTCCTGCCCCGCGAGTACGAAGACCGCTATCACATCCTACGGTGGTATGACGACGTATGGGTTCGCTGAAAAGAACGGACCTTGGCCGCTGGCTGGCCATTGGCTCCGGAGTCGGGATCGAAATCCTGGGTGACCAGTTGCGTGTGGTGGTGGTGCGCGTGCGCCCCGGAGGCGCCGTCGTCCTGGGGGCCGCTTCGATCGAGCATTTCCGCACACGGCCGGCGGCCGAATGGGGCTCCGAGTACTCCGAGTTTCTCAAACACACGGGCGCGTCCCACCTGGCCGCTTCCGTTCTGCTGCCGCGCGGCGAACTGGTGGCCCGGCAGGTGGTTCTGCCCGGCGTGGAAGCGAAGGATCTCGACAGCGCCATTCGCTACCAGATCGACTCCCTGCATCCGTATGCGGAAGAGGACGTGATCTGGGATTCCGCGCGGTTGCACGTGGCGGGCTCCCTGCTGGTGGCGATTACGCAGCGTGAGACGGTGGAGCGTTACAGCGAACTGTTCGCCCAGGCCGGCATCAAGGTGGCGGGCTTCACTTTTTCGGGCGCGGCCCTCTATTCGGCCTCCCGGCTGCTCGCGCAACCGGATCCGGATGGCTTCGTGGCGCTGGAAGAGCGCGTGGGCGAAGTGGAAGCTTACGGCGAGAGTCCCACCGAGCCGGCCTTCTCGGCGCTCTTCGATGTGACGCCGGAGCGAGTGGCGCCCCTGGCTTCATCGCAGTTGCGCCTGGCCCCCGGCGCCGAACCGCGCACCTTCGCGGACATTCTGCCGGTCCCGCGCCGGGCGCCGGAGGCGTTCGCGGTTGCGGACTGGGCGCTGGCCTATGCGACGGCGCTCGCCGCCGCGTGCCCCCGCGGTGCGCTGAAGGTCAACCTGCTTCCCGTCGAGAACCGCAGCACGACCTCGCGCGTCATGTACATTCCGACAGCCGTGCTGGCCGGAGTGCTGCTGATCCTGGCGGTCGTTCTCCTGGTACAGTCCATGCTTGCGGATCGCCGGTATCTGGCGGTCGTGGAGTCGGAAATCGCGCGCCTGGAGCCTGAGGTGAAACGCTCGCAGGCGGCCGAAAAGGCCGCGGAACAGTCGAGGGAACGTGTCATTCAGCTCGATAACTTCCGCATCCGTCCCAAGAACGATCTGGACGCGTTGCACGAGTTGACGCGCCTGTTCGCGCCTCCCATCTGGCTTGAAGGCGTCGACCTGAGCCGCGAAACCGTCACGATGAACGGTGAAGCCGACCAGGCCGCCGGACTGCTGAAGACGTTGGACCAGTCCAGGTTCTTCCACAACTCGGAATTCACCAGCCCTATTTCGCGAGCGGGCGCGGGGGAAATCTTCCGCATCCGCACGCAGCGCCGGGGGATGATCCAATGACCATCGGCGCGCGGGACAAGCGTACGCTTCTGCTGTTCGCGCCGGTGGCGGCGTTGCTTGCCATCCTGGCGATCTACCGGTGGGCCTCTCTGTGGAAGAGCAACGCTGAAGAGTCCGCCACGCCGGTGATGTCCGTAGCCGCGGCGGAAAAGCGGCTCGCGCGCTACCGGCAGGTGGCGGCGATGGTGGATGTGCGGGAGGCGGCTCTCAAGCGCCTCAACACAGGCCTGGCGGAGCGTGAGAAGGGCATCATCCGCGCCGAGACCGCCGCGCAGGCTCAGGCGCAATTGCTGCAGGTGGTGCGCCGGATCGGCAAGGCACAGGCGCCTCCTATCGACCTGCGCTCCACCGAACTGGGCCAGACGCAGCCGTTCGGCGCCTATGGCCAGACCTCCGTGAGCGTCATGTTCGAATGCCGCATCGAGCAATTGGTGAACCTGCTGGCCGACCTGACGGCGCAACCCGAGCTGGTGTCGCCCTCGGACCTGCGCATCACCAGCGGCGACCGCAAGCGCAAGACCGTCCAGGTGCGGCTGACCATCGCCGGCGTGGTGCCGCGCGCGCTGGTTCCTGAAAAGAAGGGAGGTCCGGCGTTTTGAAAAAGCGGCTCCTGCTGTTGGATTTGGCGCTCATCGGCCTCATAGTGCTCGCCGGATTGCGGCTGCGTTCGATGGGGCAGGCCCTCGCCGCCCGTGAAGATGCACTGCGCCGCGGCGCTCCGGCGCGCGTGGTTGCCAAGCCGGAGGTCCCGATCGCGAAAGTGGCTCCCCTGGTTGCCGGCGAGTACGTCGAGGTGGCGCAGAGAATGCTCTTCGCGCCGGACCGCAACCCGAACGTGATCGTGGAAGCGGCGCCCGTGAAAGTCATGCCGCCCTTGCCGGTGGCCCACGGGACCATGGAACTGGGCGGCGTGATGATGGCGCTTCTCAGCGAGAAGCCGGCCATGCCGCACCGAGCCTACACGGCGGGAGATACCATCGGCGCGTTCAAGCTGCTGGCCATCTCGCGCGACGAGTTGACCTTGGAGTGGGAAGGAAAGAAGATCACCCGCCGCCTGGCTGAGCTGATGGAAGCGCGCGCGCGGGCGGGCTCGCCTGGCGCGGCGGCGCAGAACGATGCTCCGGCGGCCGCGGCCGCCAACGCGGCTCCGACCACGATAAGCAATACGACGCCGGGTCAGCCGGGCATCCAACTCGACACCGACGTGCGCGCCTGCCAGCCCGGCGATACCGCGCCCGACGGCACCGTCAGCGACGGGTACAAGAAGGTCATGCAGAAAACGCCTTTCGGCAATATGTGCCGCTGGCAAGCCATTAAGTAAGAGAGTTAGAGAGGATTCGCGCATGATGATACGGATTTCGATTCTCGCGGTGATGATCGCCACCGGCCTGGTGGCCGCCGACGTTGTCAAGAAGACCCCACCGCGCAAGACCGCCACGCAGGCGGCGCCGTCCGCGCCCGCCGGCCCGCCCAAAGGGGCCGTCGAGGTCTCGCCAGGCACCTACCGTTACGTCGATGCGCAGGGGAAAGTCTGGAACTATCGCCGGACTCCGTTCGGGTGGATGAAAGGCGAGGAGAAAGACATGAAGCCGTCAGCCGCCACGCCGGTTGCCGCAGCGCCGCAGACGAGGGTCTTCGAGGATGGCGACAGCGTGCGCTTCGAACGCCAGACGCCGTTCGGAGTGCAACGCTGGACACGAAAGAAGCCGGATATGACCGAAGAAGAGAAACAGATCTTCGAACGGACAATCCGGCCCGAGCAGGACGCCGGGAGCGTCAGAGTTCCCGCGCAGGAATAACGACATGATGAGAATCCCAGCTTGTTCAATAGCGCTCTTATTGGCAACCCTGGTTGCGGCCGGCGCTACACAGGTGCAGCAGCGGGGCGTTCCCCCAGGATTCGGCGGTGTGGCGCAGCCCGTGCCTCCCTCGGAACAGCCGCAGCAGGCGGCACCCCAGCCGGAGGCCGGAAAAGACAAGTCGCCCTCGACGCCGGCGCCCACCGCAACTCATGCAGCGGAAGCCGGCCCCCCTTCGGTGGGATCGTTTCTCAATCTGCACAACGCTTCGCTGACCGAAGTCGTGGATACGCTGGCGCGGATTCTCAAGATCAACTATATCTTCGATCCGCAGGTGAAGGGTTCGGTCACCATCAACACCTACGGCGAGGCGAAAGACCTGGATGTCCGGCACCTGCTTGACACCATCCTGCGGATCAACGGGGCGGCCATGGTCAAGGTGGGCGATGTGTACCGCATCGTGCCCATCAAGCTGGTTCCACGCCTGCCCATCTCGCCGGTGGTCGGCGAAAAGAAGCCCACCGACGAGGAGCAGATGATCCTGAACCTCGTCTTCCTGCGCTACGCCACGGTCACGGATCTTTCCAAGCTGCTCGAACCGTTCATCGGCGAAGGCGCCACCATGGTTTCGCACGAGGCAGCCAATCTCCTGATCCTTTTGGACAACGGCCGTAACATGAGGCGCACCATGGAGCTGATTGCGTTGTTCGACAGCGAAGCTTTTGCCAGCCAGCGCGTGCGCCTGTTCGAAGTCAAGAACAGCCGTCCGGCGGATATCGCGAAGGAACTCGAGAAGCTGTTCAAGGCCATCTCGTTCAGCGAGAAAGGCGGGGCCCTCAAGATCCAGCCCCTGGATCGCATCAACTCCATCCTGGCGGTGGCGCCGAACCCCGGTGTTTTTGAGGACGTCGAGCGCTGGATCAAGAAACTGGACGTGGCAGTGACGGAGTCGGCCGGTTCCACCAACAACTACGTGTATCGGGTTAAGTACGGCCGGGCCGAGATGCTCGCCATGGCCATCATGTCGCTTTATTCGGGCAACCCCATGGCCCTGATGAGCCTGATGAGTATGTCGGGCGGCTACGGCGGTATGGGTGGTATGTATGGGGGCATGGGCGGTATGTACGGCGGCATGGGCGGTATGTATGGGGGCATGGGCGGTATGGGCGGCGGCATGGGCGGCATGTACGGCGGCATGGGCGGCATGTACGGGGGCATGGGCGGTATGTACGGCGGCATGGGTGGCATGTACGGCGGCTATGGCGCTTACGGAGGCAACATGTTGCCTCCCATCACCGGCGGCGGACCTGTTTACACCGGCACGGCCGTTACTCCGGCCGCTACGTCGGCTGCCGCGGCTGCGGCATCGGCGGCGGACCAGACCGGCTCGTACCTCACGCCCGGCGCCGCGGGTGCCGGCATCAAGGGACCGCGCGTGGTGCCGAATCCCATGGACAACACCTTGCTCATCCAGGGTACCCAACAGGAGTACCAGCAGGTGCTGAAGCTGCTGAAAGACTTGGACGTAGCGCCCCGGCAGGTGCTTATCGATGCCAAGATTTACGAGGTCGATCTCACCGACGCGCTGTCGAGCGGCGTGCAGGCTTACCTGCAGAAGCGCGACACGAGCTCTACGGGAGCGAACGCGACCGGCCGTCAGTTCCTGAGCTCCCTTTCGTCCGTCAACGGTGCATTGACCACGTCGCTGTCGGCGGGCATGGTAGTGGGCAAGAGCCGCGAGTTGATGGCGTACTTGTCGGCGGCGGCGGATGCGCGCAAGGCCAAGGTGCTGTCCGCGCCCAGCATTATCGCGACCGACAGTGTTCCGGCATCGCTGAATGTGGGCGATGAGGTGCCTACGCTGACCAGCCAGGGGTATTCCTCCGCGGTGAGTAACTCACTATTCACCAGCACGGTGCAAAACCGGAGCAGCGGCATCACGCTCAACATCATGGCGCGGATCAACTCCAGCGGCGTGGTGACGCTTTACATCAACCAGGACGTCAGCGCCCCGGTAGCCCCGGCCGCCAGCGCCGCTATCCAATCGCCCTCGTTCTCGCATCGCAGCGTGAACACCCAGGTTACGGTGGAGGACGGCGACACGGTCGCCATCGCGGGTGTGATTCAGGAGAGCCGCACGATGTCGAGCGCCGGGATTCCCGTCCTGCACAAGATCCCGCTGGTCGGCGGGCTGTTCGGCAGCCGCTCCTACTCCAAAGAACGCACGGAACTTGTGGTCCTGTTGACCCCGAGGGTGATTTACGACACCAACCAGATCCGCGACGCGACCGAGGAACTCCGGGCCAGGATAAAGGGCTTGGCCAAGGAAATCAAGGACTGAGCGGGACTGCGTTCTCCGAGCGGCGCAGGTTGTCCGCGGGAACTGCCCGGGCTGAAAGAACCGGAAGAGCGGGTCTCAAAGGGATGTTCGGTGTATAATCTCTGGAGGTCTCGGGACCCAGATGGGTCCCTGGCTTTAGGAGGTCGTTGTCATGAGACTCGTAGGCGGTCCTATGGTCTCTGCGGTCGTCGTGCTCCTGGTCATGCCGGCCGGTCTGGCAGCGCAATCGCAATACACTACTGCAACCGTCGCTGGAGGCGGACCGCTGCCTGGAGTCCAGGCCGTTTCGGCGGCGGTAGGTAAGCCGCCGGGCGTGGCCGTCGATTCTTCCGGCAACGTCTACTACACCAACGCCGCAAGCTGTCAGGTGTTCCGGACGACACCTTACGGGGAAATCGACCTGATAGCCGGAAACGGGATTTGTGGCTACGGCGGGGACGGAGGAGTTGCTTCCAGCGCAAGTCTCAACAAAGCTACCGGCCTGGCGGTGAACAACTCCGGAGACCTCTTCATTGCCGACGAACTCAACAACCGGGTGCGAAAGGTCTCATTTCCCGGCGGTGTGATTACGACGGTGGCCGGAAACGGGTCGTCGGCTACCTCCGGCGACGGAGGGCCGGCCGTTTCCGCCGGCATCCCCGGTCCGTGCGCCATGAACGTCGATCCTTTTGGGAACGTTTTCATAGCCGAATGCGCCACCGCCAACATCCGCAAGGTGGATAGCGCAAGCGGCCTGATAACAAAGGTCGCCAACATTATGCCGGCGAATTACTATACGTTCAATACTTCAGGCATGGTCGCCGATCAATCCGGCAACGTTTACGTGGCTGCCGGTCCCCAAGTCTTGCGTATCCATGCCGCTACTGGCAGCGTGACCAAGATTGCAGGCCTGGACGACCATGCGGAGCCTATAGGCGATGGCGGGCCGGCTACTTCAGCGGGTCTGTGGTATCCGTCCGGATTGGCGCTAGACTTCGCCGGCAACTTATACATTGCCGACATGTATAATTGCCTGGTCCGGAAAGTCGTTACGTCCACAGGTATCATCTCGACCGTGGCCGGGACCATTGGTGTATTTGGTACCCACCGTGTTGGAGCCTGCGGCTATTCGGGCGACGGCGGATCAGCTACCAGCGCCTGGCTCCACTATCCTCTGGCTGTCGCTGCGGATGCTTCGGGGAACCTGTTTATTGCCGATACAAACAATAACCGGATTCGGAAGGTCGCCGCTTCCGGAGGCACGATCTCCACGGTGGCGGGCAACGGTGCCTACAGCTACTCAGGCGATGGCGGAACAGCCCGGAATGCGGTCCTCTACAATCCTTCCGCGGTCGCTATCGATGCCACGGGGAGCATTCTGATCGCGGATACGGCGAACAACCGCATCCGGAAGGTCAATCCCGCTGACGGTACGATCTCCACGGTGGCGGGCAATGGGTCCGCGGGTTTCTCCGGCGACGGCGGGCCGGCTACCAGCGCCAAGCTCAACAATCCATCCGGAATTGCCGTGGACTCGACCGGCAACGCATTCTTGGCGGACACAGGCAATCATAGAATCCGGAAGATCGACCGGGCCACAGGCGCGATCTCCACCGTGGCGGGAGCCGGAGGCTATAGCTACTCCGGCGATGGCGGACCGGCCACGAGCGCCCAGCTCAGCTATCCGCAAGCCGTGGCCGTCGATGCCGCCGGTAACCTGTTTATCGCGGATAGGTTCAACAGTCGAATCCGGAAAGTGACGGCGGCGACGGGCATCATCTCCACGGTGGCGGGCGCGGACAATCTCTCCGCTCCTTCAGCCGTGGCTCTGGATACATCCGGCAACCTGTTCATAGCGGACACGCATCACCACCAGATCCTGCGGGTCGATGCTGCGACGGGAGCTGTCACCAAAGTTGCGGGCAACAAGTCGATCGGCTATTCGGGCGACGGCGGCCCGGCGACGAGCGCCACGCTCTCCTACCCGTACGGTGTTGCGGTGGATGCATCCGGTAACGTCTTTGTCGCGGACAATCTCGGTTCATCGAGTCCCTCCGCCGCTTTCCCGATCCAGGTCGGAGCCGGCCGGATCCGGCGGGTGGCGGCCTCCGGAGGGACGATCTCGACGGTGGCGGGAGACGGTTCGCGGAACTTCTCAGCCGTGGGCATGGCAATCGACAACGCCGGCAACATTTTTGCCGCCGATTACATCAACCGGCGCATCCTGCGGCTCGGCCCGGCGGCGCAGACTCCTCCCGTGATTGGCGCGGTTGTCAACGGAGCCACTTTCACTTCCGGCATACAGAGCGGCTCGTGGGCCTCCGTCATGGGAACCAATCTTTCAACTGCGACTCGGGCTTGGCGGGGCGACGAAATCGTCAACGGTCAACTGCCGCGCTCGCTCGACGGAGTTACCGTCAGCGTGGATGGCCGGCCCGCCGCCATCTGTTTTGTCAGTCCCGGACAGATCAACTTCCAGGTTCCCGATGTGGCCAAAACCGGTTCGGTGGACGTCGTGGTCGCCAATTCCAAAGGAACCAGTAGCCCGGCCGCGGCGGAGGTGCGGCGAGCTGCTCCCGGACTCTTTGTGTTCGAACCCGGCGGGGGAAAATACCCCGCCGCCGTGATTGCAAGACCGGATGGCGGCGTCGATTACCTCGGCCCCGCCGGGCTTTACGGGACAGCCTTGGTCACGAGGCCGGCCCTCCCAGGTGAGTCCATCGAGTTGTTTGGCACCGGCTTCGGCCCGAGCAGTCCATCCGTCCCCGCAGGCCAGACTGTTTCCACAGCCGCGCCACTCACGGATCAAGTGGTCGCCAGAATGGGCGCTGCTACCGCCACTGTGACATACGCAGGGACCGTAAGCCCGGGCCTTGTACAGATCAATGTCGTCATCCCGGCGGTTGTGGCCGGGGAGCAAGCCCTGTCCCTGACGGTGGGCGGAACGCCTGTCCAATCGGGTCTGGTGATCGCGGTGGGGAGCGCCGGCGGGAACTGAACTCCGTATCGAATGTGCCTTGTAGTAATACGGCCCGATCCGGAAATTGCGGCTCAACTCCGGAGGCGCAATCGAGAAGAGCGCTGACGAGAGCATCAACTGCAAGAGCGCCAGTCCCCAAATCGAGCGGCAGCGCTCGAAGAGCAGGCTCGACGCGAAGCCCCACACGTAGGTCGCCGGCGCCAGAACCGGGTTGGGAACGTGCATGATTGAAAACGCGATGGCCGCGATCCCCGCCGCCATTGCGCGGCTCTTCAGGTTGTGCCGCAACGGCATGTAGGTCATCGACTGATAGACGACCTGCTGCGCCGCGGCCCATGCGAAGTACACCACCCCATGCGCCAGCGCGGCAAGCGTAAACAGGCTGCGATTCTCCAGAATCAGGAGCACAGAGAGGCTAAAGGTCCAGAGTATCCACCAGCGCCCTACCGACGCGCGGAACTCCGCCCATCCCAGCCCCAGCGATTTCGGCGTGAGCGAGCGCCTGCGCCACGAGAGGACAATGGCCAGGAGCACCAGTACGCCCGTCCACGGAAGCGGAATGGCCAGGAACCAGAGGTAGGCCAGCACGGCGAGGAAGAATGTGACTGCCTCGGCGATCTCGCTCACACGGCGCTGGGCATCCGCCACGGGCACGGTCGTAGGATAACGTACTCCGGCACCCTTGCAGCGTTCGCATGGCTTTCGGACAATTGAACGGGGAGGTAATGTGAACCCGAATATAGCCATCCGCACCTGCGCTCTGGCCATGCTGCTCTGCACGCTCGCCGCCGGCGGCGATTCATTCGCATGGCGGCAAGGCGAATCTTCATTGGCGCTGCTCAACGGGGACCGCGTCGTCTGGCAATTCAACTACGGGAAGGACTTGCCCAAACCGTACTTCTTCCCGCTTTGCCTTCCTGACGGGACCGAATTGACCGCTCTCGGCCCGAAGGATCATCGCTGGCATTACGCGCTCTGGTTCTCCTGGAAAGAACTGAACCATGCCAACTATTGGGACCGGAGCGACGCGTCCAAGCTGGCAGGCACCACCGATGTCTTGACCGCCAGGGTGGAGCCGAAGCGCGACCATTCGGCGCGGTTCGAACTGACCCTGAGCTATCATCCGGACGGCGGCGCGCCCATACTCAGCGAGAAACGCACGATCACGGTCACCCCGCCCGCCAAGGACGGATCGTACCGGATTGACTGGTCGGCAGTCTTCACAGCCGGGCCGGAGCCCGTGTTCATGAAAGGCGGCGTTTCGGGAGGCGGCTACGCGGGGATGTCGGCAAGAATGGCGCAGGATAGCCGCGACTGGCGCCTGGTGAACAACGATGGCATCGAGGACACCGCCTGCCCCGGGATGGCCAGGAACTTGAACGGCAAACGCGCTCGCTGGGAGGATTTCTCCCTTGTGGACAAAGCTTCGGGAAAGACGGCGGGGCTGGCGATCCTGGAACACCCGAAGAGTTTCCGCCACCCCACCCAGTGGCACAACATCGTCGACGAGAAGCATCCGTTCGGCTACTTCAGTCCCGCGCCGCTTTGGAGCGAACCGTACACGCTGCCGGCCGGCAAGAGCCTCACGGTGCGCTATCGCATCCTGGTCCATCCGGGACGCCCCGACAAGCTTGCCCTCGACCGCGAGTGGAACAAGTTCAGCCGGCGTTGAGTCGGAACAGCCCTCCAGCCGTTGCCGGGAATCTGTCATATTGGGAGGCACTATGATGAGCCATGCGCTTTTGACACTGGCGCTGACGCTGGGTGTTGTCCTGGTGGCGCCATCCCCCGCTTCCGCCCAATCTCCCGGACCGGTTTACGAGCTTCGCACCTACACCACGTTCGAAGGGAAGCTGCCGGCCCTGCTGGCGCGGTTCCGCGAGCACACGACCAGGATTTTTGAGAAACACGGCATGGAGAATGTCGGCTATTGGGTGCCGGCGGATCCGCCGAAATCCCGGAACACGTTGCACTACATCCTGCGGCACAAAAGCCGTGAGGCGGCGGCAACGTCCTGGGCCGCGTTCCGCGACGATCCGGATTGGATCAAAGCGAAGAATGACTCGGAAGCCAGCGGAAAGATTGTGGAACGTGTGGAGTCCGTGTTCCTCACGCCTACGGATTTTTCAAAGTTGAAATAGAGCAGCGGGATCCTGCCTCAGCGCCGCGCGGCGAAGAACTGCTTCACCAGTTCCACGCACTCGGCCCCAAGCACGCCTTCGACGACTTCGACGCGGTGGTTCAACAGATCGGAATCCGCCAGGCGGAACTTGCTCCGCACGCCCCCGAAACGCAGGTCGCGTGTGCCGAACACCAGGCGCGCGACGCGGGCGTTTACCAGCGCCCCGGCGCACATCACGCAAGGCTCCATGGTGACGTAAAGCGTGGTGCCTTCCAGGCGGTAGTTGCCGAGTGCGGCGGCGCCCTCGCGCAGCGCCTGGATCTCGGCGTGCGCGGTGGGGTCGTTCAAACCGATGGGAGCGTTATGCCCCCTCCCGATGATTGCGCCTTCGTGCACCAGCACGGCGCCTACCGGCACTTCGTTCGCGCGCCCCGCCTGGCAGGCCAATTCGAGCGCTTTCCGCATGAAATCGGCGTCGGAGCTCATGCAAAACCGGACACTAATGCGCGGCGTACAGCGGCGCGATGGAAACCAGCCCCAGCCCCACGGCGAAAAGGCACAGCATGGTCACCACCAGCGCGTTCACCTTGGGGCCTCCTCCGGCAAATTCCTTCCATACCAACAATCCCCAAAGCGCGCTGATCATGGTGGCGCCCTGGCCCAGGGCGTAGCTCACGGCAGGCCCCACCTGCACCCTCTCCGGCGCGCTGGCCGCGGCAAAGTTGGCCAGCGTACCGATGCACCAGATGATTCCTCCGAGCACTCCTAACAGGTGCTGCTTCCGTGTGCCTTTGAAATAATCGGCCGGGCTGACCGGGGGGCCCTCCACCGGCAGGTTCATGAAGTAAATGCTGTACAAGAACGTGGAAAAGAAGACGGCGGTGGCAAAGACGAAGCCGATCGAATAGGGGCCCAAGCCCAGGTCCCCGGCCTTGCCCATTTCCACCAGCGGGTAAAACAGTCCCATCAGGAGGCCGCTCACGATGCTCAGGATCAGCCCCTTCCAAAACCTCTTGGCGGCGTACTGGTGGGCAGTGCCACCCTTGTTGCCCGGGCCGGATGGCGGCAGAGGCTCCTTGTCGGCCTTGGCGTTGGCCAGGGCCTTGTAAGCCAGCGCATCCACCACGATGGCGGCCACCAGGAGCGCCGTGCCGGTGAACAGCAGGCCCGGATTGCCTTGCGGGTTGCCGATGTAGTTCAGAACAACTCCCACCACAAGGGCGATGCCGATGCCCACCGGGAACGCCACGGCCAGGCCTGCTACCGAGATGGCGGCCACCAGAAGCATATTCGCCAGGTTGAACACCAGCCCGCCCGCCATGCCGAAGAAAATCTGCCGCTTGCCGGTCTTCAGGAGGTCGTCGACAAACTCGAATCCGGTGAAGTTATAGATGCCGATGAAACTGGCGCTGCCGACTGTGAAGGCCGCGATGGTGGCGGCCAGCAGCACGCCGAATGCGTAATCGAAATAGAAAAGCTCGAAGCGCCACTTACCCGCCAACTTCTGCGTATTGGCCCAACTGCCCCAGCAGATCATGCTGAGGATCGTGACTACCAGTGCCGTGAGATAGGTTTGAGGTACGATCATGGGTGTTCGCCTTGCGCCGCGCCGTGCTTTCAGGATTTCGTCCGCTTGCCCTTGATGTCGCCCGTCCGGCTACCCGAGGATTTCCACGCCCCTTCGACGGAATCGCCTTTCACGTTCATCTTCACGTCGAACACGCGGCCCTCATAGGTCACTTTGCAGGTGAACGTGTCGCCGGTCATGGCGGGATCGCTCATGCTGAGCAGCATGTCTTCGACCATCGCACTGCCCACCAGTTTGCCGCCGTCCTCCTTCATGGTGAGCGTGGCCCGGATCGGGTTGCCGTCCGGATCCACCGTGGTCAGATCCCATGTGCCGACAATCGGTACCGCGGCCAAGACCGAAGCCGCAAGAACGAGAAATGCAACCACACCTGCGTAGCGTTTAACGGACATCATTGTCTGCCTTTCCTGAATCTGTTTTATAATAACACCCGTTCCAATTTGGAGGCCTGAATGAGACTCTCGATTCTTATCGCCGCGCTCCTGGCCGTCACTGCCGTCGCATCGGCCCAGCGCCACAGCATAACGATCAACGCCGAAACCCCTGAAGGACAGTTGCTGCAGCAAGCCGGCCAGGAAGCCGACGAAGCCAAGAAAATCGCGTTGCTCGAGCAGTTTGCAGCCAAGTATCCGAAACACGAAGGCATCCTCTGGGTCTATGAGATGATGATTCCCGCTTACGTCAAAGCCGCTCAGGTCCCCAAGGCGCTGGATGCGTGCGACAAGCTTCTCACCGCCGACGCGGAAGACGCCGAGAACGCCCACGAGTGCCTCAAGGCGGCCGAATCGACGAAGGATCCGGCGGCCGTGATCAAGTGGTCGGCGCGGGCCAGCGACGCGTGCCGGAAGGTCGTGCAATCGCCCAAACCCAAGGAAGCCGACGAAGTGGAGGACTGGACCAAGCGCGTGGACTACGCCAAGCAGGCGGACACCTACACCGAGTACGCGCTCTACGCGGTCGCGCTGCAGACCCAGTCTCCGGAGCAGAAGGCCGCCCTGGGCGAGGAAATCGAGCGCCGCAATCCGGACAGCAAGTACTACGTGCAGATTGCCGGCCAGCAGTTCCTCGGCTACACGCAACTCGGCCAGAAGGAGAAAGCAGCGCTGGTGGCCGAAAAGATCGTCGCCAAGGAGCCGGACAACCAGGACATGCTGCTTGCCGCGGCGGACTACTACATGAACGCCAAGAATAACGACAAGGCGCTCCTGTACTCGACCAAGCTCACCGAGGTGGTGGCCACCAAGGCCCCCCCGGCGGGCATGAGCGAGGCCGACTGGACCAAGAAAAAAGACCTCATGCTGGGCCTGGGCTATTGGATGCAGGGCGTCATCCATAGCCAGCAGAACAAGTTCGCGCCCGCCGACGCGGCGCTTCGCAAGGCGCTGCCTCTGATCCAGACCAACCATCAGCTGTTGCCCGGCACGTTGTTCTACCTGGGTCTGGCAAACTACAAGATGCAGAAGATCGCGGATGCCGTCAAGTTCTTCAACCAGTGCGCCGCCGTTGCCAGTCCCTTCCAGGCGCAGGCGAAGAAGAACATCCTGGCCATCCGGCGTGAGTACATTGTCAAGTAAAGCATGAATATTCTTATTCCTAATTTAGGATCCACGTCACTCAAGTACCGGATCCTCGATATGCCCTCCGAGCGGACCATCGCCAGCGGGCGCATGGAACGCGTCACCGACTACCGCGACGCCATCAGAAGCATCCGTACCGCGGACGCGAAGGTGGATGCGGTCGCCTTCAAAACGGTAATGGCCGGAGAGAAGTACCGCGGCACATTCCTCGTCGACGACGCCCTGGTGGCGGCCATGGAGGCATTTTTGCCGGCCGCGCCCGCGCATAACGCCATCTACCTGGCGGCCATCCGGGCCTTCCAGGAGGCCATGCCGGGCGTGCGGCTGGTGGCGGCCTTCGAGCCAGAGTTCCACAAAACCATGCCCGAGTACGCCTCGCGCTACGGCGTGCCCGCCGCCTGGCGCACCGAATACGGCGTGCGGCGTTACGGCTTCCACGGTGCTTCGCACTGGTGCGCCAGCGAGCGCGTGCCCCAGATCCTCGGCGTGCCCAAGCAGGGGCTGCGCCTGGTGAATTGCCACCTGGGCGGAAGCAGTTCGATGTGCGCCATCCGCGACGGACGCTCGATCGACACCACCATGGGCTTTTCGCCGCAATCCGGCCTGGAGAACGCCACCCGGCATGGGGAGCTCGACGCCTTCGCGGTCCTCTACATGATGGACCGCACCGGCTGGACGACCGAGGAGATCCGCCGCCAGTTGGCCAAGGAAGGCGGGCTCGCCGGGCTGAGCGGGATCCCTGGCGGCGATGCGCGCGACATCGAGAAAGCCGCCGCGGAAGGCAGTGAGGACGCGCGCCTGGCTCTCGCCGTTTTTACTTACCAGATAAAGAAAAATCTCGGCGCATACGCGGCGGTCATGGGCGGCCTCGACGCCATCTCGTTCACCGGAGGCATCGGCGAGAACTCCGCGCCGCTACGCGAACAATGCCTTGCGGGCCTGGAATTCCTCGGCGTGAAGCTCTCGCCCGAAGCCAACCGGACCGGGTCGGGCGACCGCATCGTATCCGCCCCGGAATCCAAAGTGGCCGTAGTGGTCTTCGCCACCAACGAGGAAATCGTGGTGGCCCGGCGTGCGTACCGGGTGCTCACGGCCTAGCGGCCGGAAGAGCCGAAGCCGCCTTCGCCCCGGCGAGTGTCGTTGAGTTCGCCTTCTTCCCACTCGACCGCTTCGTAGCGCGCGATCACCATCTGCGCTATGCGGTCGCCGCGATGGACCTGGTACGGCTCGCGCCCCAGGTTGAGCAGGATGACGCGTATCTGGCCGCGGTATCCCGGATCGATGGTGGCCGGGCTGTTGGGCAGCGTGATCGCATGCTTCAGCGCCAGGCCGCTGCGCGGGCGGATCTGCGCCTCGAAGCCGGGAGGCAACTCGATGGACAGCCCCGTCGCCACCGTGCGCGGGGCGCCCGGTTCGAGCAGCGCGTCCTCCACTGAACACAGGTCCATGCCGGCGTCTTCCCCGGCGCCGTGCGCGTAGCGTGGCAGAGTGGCTTCGGACACGAGACGTTTAATGCGAATGCGCGTGGAGTTCATGCGGGCTGAATAGTTATCATAACGTTGTTATGCCGATCGAAAAAAACAGGCGGGTCAAGACGCTGGCGCCGATGAATCCCGAAAGGTGCGCTTACGCGCTGGCGCGTTACAGCCGGTCGCCGGATTCGATCGAGAAATCCATCGAATGGGTGCGCGCGCACGACTCGCGCAAGTTCCTGGAAAGCTTCTACTTCCAGTACGGCCACGCCTCTATCGCGGACCTGGGTCACGTGGTGGTATGTTTCGAAGGGATTTCGGAGCTGGCTGCCACCGAGGTCGAGGACGAACAGCTTTGGGATGGCCAGGCCAAGTCGTCCCGCTACCAGGACTTCTCGCGGTGCGGTTTCGTCGTTCCGCCTGAGTTCAACGCGGAGCAGGCGTCGGCCTACCAGACCGCGGGCCAGAATCTGCTCGATGCCTACCGTAAAGTCCACGCCGGCATCAACACGTTCCTCGCCGATCGCCACCCGCGCCCGGACGGCATGAAGCCCGACGCTTACGAGCGCAACATCGCGGCGCGCGCTTTCGACGTGGCGCGCTACCTGCTGTTTCTCGGGGTGCCGACCAACGTGGGGCAGGTGACCAGCATCCGCACGCTGGAGCGGCAGATGAAACGGCTGCTGGCGAGCGAATACGCGGAGCTGCGCGAATTGGCCGGGGAACTCGCCGAGGCACTGCGCTCCGAGCCGGACTACGGCTGCCTCGAAGGCGCGCCGCGAGAGCCCGTGGCGCCCACGCTCGCCGAACACGCAGGGCCCGACCGGTACGCGCTCGATTCGCGCGAGGCTTTGCGCCAGTGGGCCGCGGCGAACCTGTCGGCGCCAGCGCCTGCGGATGGCAAGCGGGTGGACCTGGTCAAGCCCTCGGACACGGCCGCGGACATCGCGGCGACGTTGCTTTACCCGGTCACGGATCGGCCCTACCGCCAGTTGTACGAATTCGCCCTGTCGATCGGTGCGGATCGCCGCCGCGAAGTGCTGGATCTCGGCTTGCGTTCCCGCACGGTCCGCGACGAACTCACGCGGGGTTTCCGCGGCGGTATCTATGTCTACGACATCGTAATGGACATCGGCGCCTACCGCGACCTTCACCGGCACCGCCGCTCCCAGCAGTTCCGGCAGGCTTACTCGGCGCGGCTGGGATTCGAAACCCCCAAGACAATCGTCGAAGCGGGCCTGAACGACGTTTACCAAAGCGCCATGCGCCAGGCCATCGAGGCACTGCATACGCTGCCCGAACCCGGAGCGCACTACCTGATCCCGTTCGGCGCCCGCTCGCGGTTTCTGTTCAAGATGGACTTCGCCGAAGCCGAGTACATCACCCGGCTGCGCAGTTGGGTGAAAGGGCACTTCTCCTATCGCGAAATCGCCTGGGAGATGAAATGCAGGATGGAGGAGCTGGAGCCGGAACTGGGACGGCTCATCGAAGCCACTCCACCGTGGGTGGAAGATCCACTCCGCCGGTGAGCGAAGGCTTCCCTTCTCGCCGGATTACCGGATGAACTCCACCTGGATGCGTTGCGGGATGAGGCCCGCCTCGTAGCCCATGTCGAGGAGTCTCTGCGCCGCCTTGGGCACCAGGTCTCCGCAGTCCACCGTGTAATGGTTCACATACATGTGAACGAACTTCTCCGCCAGGCGCGCGTCCATGTCGCGCGCGAACTGCAGCGCGTAGTGCAGTGCTTCCTGGGAATTGTCGAGAGCGTACTGGATGCTCTCGCGCATCAGCGTGCAGCATTCTCTCTGGATGTCGCGGTCGAGCGACCGTAACAGAGCATTCGCTCCCAGCGGCAGCGGGAGGTTGTAGGTCTGCTTCCACCAGCGCCCCAAGTCGATCACTTGATGAAGGCCGGAGGTGCTGAAGGTCAATTGCCCCTCGTGGATAATCAGGCCGGCGTCCACCATGCGGTCCTTGACCGCCCCGATAATAGCGTCGAACGGCGTGACCACAGGCTCGAAGTCCTGCTCGAAGAGCTTCAGGGCCAGGTAGGCTGTAGTCTTCTTGCCTGGAACAGCGATCCGCTTCCCCTTTAGTTCCGACGGCTCCAGCGGCTGCGTGGACACCACCATGGGTCCATACCCATCCCCCACGCTTGATCCGCTGGCCATGAGGAAGTACTTATCGGCCACGTACGGGTAAGCATGGTAGGAAATGGCCGTCAGGTGGTACTGCCCCTCCATGGCTCTCCGGTTCAGGCTCTCGATGTCCTCCAGCATGTGGCGGAATGTCAGGCGCCGCGAACGGATCTTCTTGGTGGCCAAGCCATAGAACATGAACGCATCGTCGGAATCGGGGCTGTGCGCACAGACAATTTCAACTGGTTCGGTGGGATTCATAAACGATGGAACTCCCTCACTATAGCAAACCCGGAAGTTCCCGACGAAGGCGATTAACAGAAGAGGCCGGAATCAGGGTCTGGAGGCGGACTCATTGTGGAGGCCTGCCAGGATCGGCTCCAGACTCTGCAACTGGCGTTCCAGTTCCGACACCGCCCCTTCGGCGCCGGCCAGGTCGCCCTCGCGGCCCATTCGCTCCAGCTTGTAGGCGCTCTCAAACGGTGCATCCGCGCAAAAGTTCGCAATCGCGCCCTTGAGCGTGTGAGCGGCGTGATGCAAGGCGTCTGAATCCCGGCGCACGACGGCCTCGCGTATCTGCTCCATCATGCCGGGGTAGTCGCTGAGAAAGAGCCCGGCGATTTCACCCAACAACTGCTCATCGCCGCCGAGCCTCTCGAGCACTAACGCTTTGTTCAGGCCAACTAACTGCTGGGGAACGTCCATGAATCCTATCCTTCACTCTTGCTTATCGGTCCGGGAGGCGCTCAGGTTTAGGACATTCCCCGTCCTGTTATAGCTCTTTTACACGCAGGTTCCTGAATTCCACCAGGGACTTGTGCCCGAGCAGGCCGATGTGGCCCGAAGGGCGGAACAGTCCCGGATGCTTTTTCAGAATCTCGGCGTCCTTGATGGCATCCAGGTTCGCGTCGGTGATGACGCTTCCGTTGAGCTTCACGGTGATGCGGCGCCCGTTCGCCGTAATCTCCATGCTGTTCCATTCCCCGGTCTTCTTCAGATGGCCCGTCTTTGACGGCACAGCCCAGTAGATGCTGCCGGTGTACTGGAACGCGTGCAGCTTGCCTTTGTAAGCCGGGCCGTCATCGTCGAGAATCTGGATTTCCATGGCCTGCCAGGCCGCGTCGCCTTCGAACGGCGCGCGAATGCCGATCCCGTTGTTTCCGTTCACCGAGAGCCGGAACTCCACGTGAAAGACGAAATTCGAGTATTCTTTCTCCGTGAACAGGTTGCCGCCGCCGTCGGCGGGCGCCACGATGTGTCCGTTCTCCACCAGGTACCCGCGCCCGTGAGGCGACTTCAGCACCCATCCGTCGAGCGTCTTGCCGTCGAACAGCGAGACCCAGCCCGAAGCGCCCCACACCGGCGCGGTCAGGGCGAGAAGGAAAACAGCCGCAATGAATCTTCGCATAGATATTGATCCTCTCACGATTTCCTGCGCTCGCACCAGCGCCCGGCAAGGTGTACACTGATGGTTTCGGGAGGTGAGTTTTCCCTAGTAGCTGGTACAAGCCAGCCCCACTTTCCACGCTGCGGCGCGGCTCCAGAAAAGCTTGCTCGAAAGTCTTTAACCTCGTTTTCCCCGATGACTGCCGCATATGCGGGGCTCCCCTGACGGATCTGACAAGGATCCCGGTGTGCGGGAAGTGCCTGGAAGCGCCCCAGCCGCTCAATGCCGAGTACTTCTGCCGCTCGTGCCGCACGCCTTTCGCGACGCCCTACCCGCTTGATGAAGACGGGCGCTGCGGCCTATGCCGCGCGGGCCTGAACCAGTTCGATTCCGCTTACGCGTATTCGTCTTACGACGGAGCCATGCGCGAGTTGATTCATCTGTTCAAGTACGACCGCGTGCGGCCGCTGGCCACCGTGCTGGGCGGATTCCTGAGTGCGGCCCTGCCGCGGGAGGAACGCTTCGACATGCTCGTGCCGATGCCGCTCCACTGGGTGAGGCGCTGGCGGCGGGGCTTCAACCAATCCTATCTGCTCGCGCGGGATCTGGCGCGGCGCACCGGGATTCCCATGGCTAACGCGCTGCGCCGCAGACGATCCACTGCGTCCCAGGCGTCTTTGAGCCGCGCCGCGCGGCGCCGGAACGTGCGCGGAGCTTTCGAACTGCGGCGGGGCGTGGACGCGCGCGGCCTGCGCGTGCTTCTTCTGGACGATGTTCTCACTACGGGAGCCACGGCCAACGCCTGCGCGGCGGTGCTCAAGCGCGCGGGCGCGAGTTCGGTGGCGGTATTAACGCTGGCGCGCGCCGACCGGCGCGTCTTCGACCCCGTGGCGGAACCGGTTCTTTTGGTGGGAGGTGAAGGATAGATGGAGGCTGCCGGACGTATCGAGAGGCCCGTACTGGTGCTGAACGCGAGTTTCGAGCCGATTAACGTGTGCGCCGCGCGCCGCGCCCTGGTGCTGGTCCTCAAGGGTGTGGCCTCGGCCGAGGAAACCTCACCCCAAAATGTCCGCTCGTCCCGCGCGGTCTTCCGTTTGCCTTCGGTGATCCGCCTGCTCGAATACCGCCGCATCCCGCACCAGGCGCGTGCCCTGTCGCGCAAGAACATTCTCATGCGCGACCGTTACACCTGCCAGTACTGCCAGCGCACCCTGCCCGGCTCGGACCTGACGCTCGATCACGTCATTCCGCGCTCCCGCGCCGGTGAAACCAGCTGGGAAAACCTGGTCGCCTGCTGCCACCACTGCAACAACCGCAAAGGCAACCGGACGCCGGAAGAAGCCGGCATGAAGCTGCAACGCCAGCCGCGGCCCTTCAGCCTGCACACCAACCGCCACCTGATGCGCCTGCTCGCGCGCAGCGACGTCCAATGGCGCAAGTATCTGTTTTACTGAGCCGGGCTCCGCATCAAGAGTTGCGGCGCTTCCATTCGAAGAGCACCACGCCGGCGGCGACCGATACATTGAGCGACGAGACGTGCCCCGCCATGGGAATGCGAACCAGCCCGTCGCAATGCTTGCGCACCTGTTCGTGCAGCCCCTTGCCCTCGCCGCCCAGGACTACGGCGGTGGGCGTCGCGTAGTCGATGGCCGAATAGAGGTCGCTCGATCGCTCGTCCAGTCCATAAATCCAGAAGCCGCGCTCCTTGAGATGCTCCAGGGCGCGGTTGACGTTGCTCACGCGCACCACCGGAACGTGTTCGAGCGCGCCCGCGGCGGCCTTGCCCACCACGTCGGTTAGGCCCACGGCGCGGCGCTCCGGGATGACGACCGCCGCCGCCCCCACCGCGTCCGCCGTGCGGAGAACCGCGCCCAGGTTGTGCGGGTCCTCCACGCCGTCCAGCACCACCACCAGCCGCGCGCCGGCCGGAATGTCGCCTAACTCTTTGTATCGATGTGCCGCGCCCACTGCCACCACGCCCTGGTGCGTGCTGGTGCCGCTCATCCTATCCAGCATCGTGCGCTGTTCGAAGCGTACCGGGATTCCTCTACCGCGGCACAGGTCGATGATTTCCTGCAGCCGCGGGCCGGCGGCCCCCTGCGCCACCACTACGCGCTCGATGGGGTGGCCAGCCTGAAGCGCTTCGCGGACCGAATGTATGCCGCTGAGGGTATTCACGCCTGTACGCTTTGGAGGTAGCGCTCCGCCTCGATCGCCGCGCCGCAGCCGGCCGCCGCCGCCGTGATGGCCTGCCGGTAGACGCGGTCCTGGACGTCGCCGGCGTGGAAAACGCCCTCGACGCTGGTGCGCGCGCCGCCCTTACTCACGATGTAGCCCTCGGCATCCAGCTCGATCTGGCCGCCGAAGGCGGCGGTGTTGGGAATGTGCCCGATGGCGAGAAAGAAGCCGTCTACCTCCCGGTCTGTGATTTCGCCCGTCCGCACGTTCCGCAGCCGCACGCCGGTCACGTATCCCTTCTCAACGTCGAAAACTTCTTCCACTATCGTGTTCAGCAGGAACTTGATCTTGGGATTCCGGCGGGCGCGTTCTACCATGATGCGGGAAGCCCGGAACTGTTCCCGCCGGTGCACCACCGCCACTTCCGAACCGAAGTGCGTGAGGAAGTTCGCTTCTTCCATGGCCGAGTCGCCGCCGCCCACCACCATGATCTTCTTGCCCCGGTAAAAGAAGCCGTCGCAGGTGGCGCAGGAACTGACACCGTGGCCGATCAGTTTCTTCTCCGATTCCAGGCCCAGCCAGCGCGCCGAAGCCCCGCTGGCGATGATCAGGGCGTTGGCCTCGATCCACTCGCCCTCGACGTTCAGCCGGAAGGGGCGCTTGGAGAGGTCGACCTCCTCGACGGCGCCGCTGAGGTACTCGGCGCCGAAGTTCAGAGCCTGCTGTTTGATGTTCTCCACCAGCGTGGGGCCTTGAATACCTTCGGGAAAGCCGGGGAAGTTCTCGACCAGAGTGGTCAGCGAGAGCTGGCCGCCGGGCTCGTTCCCGGAGACCACCAGGGGTTGAAGGCCGGCGCGCGCTGAGTAAAGGGCCGCGGTATTGCCCGCGCAGCCGGAACCTACGATGACGACGTTGCGCATGATGGGTTGGACCTGCCCAGGTCCAACCCATCATGCTACCACGGGAGGAGGTTAAACGTTATCTTTTGAAAGCACTTACAGGACGCGCCGGCGGACGAGGCCCAAACCGAGCAGCGCGCTGCCGAGCATGACCAGGGTGGCCGGCTCGGGGACCGGGTCGACGCCATCGATGATATCGTTGCCGCAATTCGCCGAAGCAAAGTGGATGCCCCAGTTACCGGAGTTCATGTCGGAGTAAAAGCTCGAAGAAAGCGACTGCGGAATGGAAACCGTGATCTTGAATTCGGGGTTGCTGCCGGTGGCGTTCACGTTCACCGAGCCTGCGCCAAGATCCGTGAGATAGGTACTGTAGTTGCGCAGTAGGACGATCTCGTCTGGCCGGTATGCGCCGCTGTAACCGTTGAGCGCTTCAGCCGCGGTCAGCGTGCCGTTGTTGACATCGTTGATGCGATACAGATGCCCGGCAGTGACGGTATTGCCCGTCTGTCCACCATTGAGTTGCGCTCCCAGGTGGTCATTGAGCGCGACGCCGTAGGAAAGCGTCCCGCCGATGGTGAAGAACAGGTCTCCAATGTAAAATGTCTTGCCGTAGTCGGAGTAGGGAGCGATGCTGGTGTTCCCCGGGCCGTAGTTCATGTAAATGTCGGCAGTGACGCCGCTTGCGCTGACGTCAACCACGACTTTCTGGATGTCGAATCGATCCAGCGCGCCAATTACGTCGGGGCTGCCGGCATTGAATGGATCGCTGAAGGTAAATGGGGCGGCACCCGCGATGGCTGCGAGGCCGAGCAATGCGGTGGTCAGGGAGAGACTCAGTTTCATCATATTCACCTGATCAAGACTCGCATTTTCCGGAGTACCGATCGATAGAATGGAAGTCATTGTGGATCCAGGACTTCCATAGGAAGGCAGTACTGCGTGGCGGAATAGTACTAAGTCTATCGAAGCAGTTGATAGGCCGCGAAGGATCCGGCGTAAGCGATTGATCCCATATATAGAAACTGAATCGCCGGCCACTTCCAACTACCCGTTTCGCGCCTCACCACCGCGATGGTGGAAATACACTGCATGGCGAAGGCGAAGAACACGAGCAGGCTGACGGCGCCCGCTGGGGAGAGATCCATATGGATGGCTTTCTGAAGTCCGAGCGAGCGCGCATCTGCGTCCATGCCATAGATCGTCCCCAAGGTGCCCACAATCACCTCCCGGGCTGCCAGGGACGTGATGAGGCCGATCCCGATCTTCCAGTTGAATCCCAGCGGCCGGATCGCGGGTTCGACGGTGCGGCCCAGTTCCCCGGCCAGGCTGTCTTCGATAGGCGGTGCCACACCGTCTTTGAGCGGCAGGTGCGCCAGTGCCCACAGCAATACGGAGACTCCCAGGATGACCGTGCCGGCTCGCCGCAGAAAGACCTTGGTGCGGTCTAGCAACCTCAGGCCGATCCCGGCCGGAGTGGGCCAGCGGTACGGCGGCATCTCGAGCACAAAGGAAGCCGATTCGCTCTTCAGGATCGAACTCTTCAGAATCCGCGCGGTGGCGAACGCAGCGGCAAAACCGAGCGCGTACAGCGCCAGCAGCGCTGCCGCCCGAGTGCCCAGCAGGGCCCCGGCGAGGGGCCGCTCGGGCATGAAGGCGGCGATGATCAGCGTATACACCGGCAGCCTGGCCGAGCAGGTCATCAGCGGCGCAATGAGGATGGTTGCGAAGCGGTCGCGCTTGTTTTCGATTGTGCGCGTGGCCAAGATGGCGGGCACGGCACAGGCGTATGCCGACAACAGGGGAATGAAGCTCTTGCCCTGCAAGCCGACGCGCGCCATCGTCCGGTCCGCGATGATCGCGGCGCGCGCCAGGTATCCGGAATCCTCGAGAACGCCGATAAACAGGAACAGGAGCAGGATCTGAGGCAGAAAAACGACCACACTGCCTACGCCGCCCCAGACGCCTTCCACGATCAGCGAGTGCCAGCCCGGGTTGGTGATGATGTGCCCCATCCATCCTCCCGACATCGTAACGAGGGCCTGCACGCCATTCATGAGCGGGCGCGCCCAGGTGAAGATGGATTGGAATACGGCAACCACGACCGTGAGGAAAATGAGCGGTCCCGCCACAGGGTGCAGAAACAGTTTGTCCAGGCGGCTGGTCCACACCGGAGGCGCGGGAGGCTGATAGGAGGCGCGGCGGCCGATCTTCGCGGCCCACTCCCGGCATTGTGGAATGTCCTGCAGCACAGGGAGTTCCACCTGGGCGGGAATACCCATCGAGCCGGCCAGGAAATCGATGATGGTTTCGACGCCGTCTCCCCGCGCGGCGCTCACCAGTGCCACGGGTGCGCCGAGTTGCCTGGCCAGCGCCTGGGTGTCCACGTCGCCGCCACGCTCGGCCAGGTCGTCCGCCATGTTCAGAACCACCAGGGCCGGCAGGCCGAGAGAGAGTACCGGCGGCGCCAGGATCAGGTGGCGGCCGAGGTTGGTCGAATCAAGAACCAGCAGAACCGCGTCCGGCCGCGCGACAGCCGGCATGCGGCCCAGCAGTACGTCCCGTGTTACCTCCTCGTCCTCCGAGCGCGGCGTCAGGCTGTACACGCCAGGCAGGTCGATCAGCGTCACCACGCGCCCATCCGCCAGCCGCGATTCGCCTATATGCTGTTCGACGGTGACACCCGGGAAATTCGCCACCTTCTGCCGCAAGCCGGTGAGCCGGTTGTAGAGGGTGGATTTGCCCGAGTTCGGCGGACCGACAAGGGCCACAACCTTGGGCATGATCCGCGTTTTCTCCCTTACTTCACGGTGGGGACGGGACGGAGGGCGATCCGGGAAGCCATGTCGGCACGCAGAGCCACTTCACTGCCGTCGACGCGGAAAACGCGAGGATCTCCACCGGGGGCGCAACAGGCGGCAAACACGGTACTACCAGGGAGGAAGCCAAGTTCCATCAAGCGCCGGGCATCGCCTTCAGGCAGGTCGAGGCGGTCGAGAATACCTTGTTCCCCGAGTCGCAGCTCACCCAGTGTGGCGGGCGCGCGCCGCCTTCGCCCGCAGACCTTGTTGAAACTGAGTTGCATTACGCTATTAGTTTAGAACGCCCGGTTTCGCAATGTCAAGCCAAGAAGCCGGGGAGGGGCGTTTGTGAATCTACAAGTTGGTTGCAGAAGCCGAAACGCCAACGTGCAGCTTCGGCCCCCTCGCGACACCGGGCAAAACTTGACGAAAGTGTGCAGGTATCGCTACCCTCAAGCCAAGGAGGGGATTCCATGGCTTATGTGATCGCGGAGCCTTGCATCGGGACTAAGGACACGGCCTGCGTAGATGCTTGTCCGGTGGATTGCATCCACCCGCGGAAAGACGAGGGGGGCTTCGGCGAATCGACCATGCTCTATATCGATCCGGTGGAATGCATCGACTGTGGAGCATGCGTTCCCGTGTGTCCGGTTTCCGCGATTTTCGCGCTGGACGACCTGCCGGAGAAATGGCGGGAATACGCGCAAATCAACGCCGCCCATTTTGGGCAGTAACGTTACAGATGTTTCCGGGATGTCTTTCGGAAATCGGAGACGAAACTCGCCAAATGCGCGTTTTTTGCTTTGCGCGAGTGTAAGCCGGACCTACAATAGGACCATGAAGGTGAGTGCCCAGGAGGAGTACGGGCTGCGCTGCCTCATGCAGATGGCTCGTAATGGGGCGGAAGCAAGCCTGAGTATTCCGGAAATCAGCCGCGCGGAAGGGTTGTCGGCCCCGAATGTTGCGAAGCTGATGCGGGTTTTGCGGTTGGGTGGGCTGGTGTCCAGCGTGAGGGGTCAGGAAGGCGGCTATGTATTGGCGAGGCCTCCGGAGAACATCACCCTGGATCAGGTGATCGAGGTCCTGGGCGAGCCGCTGTTCAGTGCAAGATTCTGCGAGCAGCACACGGGGGCGGAGCGCACGTGCGCCCACCGCCGCGATTGCTCCGTGCGACCCGTTTGGATCAGTCTCCAGCGCCGGGTAAACGATGTGCTGGCCCGAACCAGCTTGCGAGACCTGCTCCACGACGAGGAGGAAGTGGCTGAATGGGTTTCCCGCTTTGAATCTAACGGCAGCCGAGGGAACCGCAATACCCTGACCGGCGCGTCGCATAACAGTTGACGGAAGCGGACGGCGGGGCGGCGCAGGCGCGGACCGAGAGGCGCGATGACCACACTCGAGAACGTCCTCGCCCGGTACACGCGGGTGGGGGATTTGTGGGAGAAGCTCGACGAACGAAGAATCCGCTGTCATGCCTGCGGGCATGAATGCCCGATTTTCGAGGGGCAGGCCGGCGTCTGCAAGGTGAGGCGGAACCAGGAGGGCCGTCTGATGGTCCCCTGGGGGTATGTCAGCGGCGCGCACTGCGATCCGATCGAGAAGAAGCCCTTCTATCACGTGGCGCCGGGGTCGGCGGCTTTCAGCTTTGGCATGTTGGGCTGCGGCCTGCACTGTTCCTATTGCCAGAACTGGATCACATCGCAGGCCCTGCGCGATCCGGACGCCGTCGCGGGCGCCATCCGCGCCACGCCGGAGGGCTTGGTCCGCCAAGCACTGGCGGATGGCGCCAGATTCATGGTCAGCACTTACAACGAGCCGCTGATCACGGCGGAATGGGGAGTCGCCATCTTTCAGGCGGCGCGCGAGGTGGGAATGGCCACCGGATTTGTGAGCAATGGCAACGCCACGAAAGAAGTGCTCGAGTACCTGCGGCCCCACCTGGATCTTTACAAGGTGGATCTGAAGAGCTTCTCCGACGCGCAATATCGCCGGCTGGGAGGTCGCCTCGGGCCGATCCTCGACAGCATCCAGCGGATCCACGACATGGGTTTCTGGCTCGAAGTGGTTACCCTGGTGGTACCGGGGTTCAACGATTCCAGCTCCGAGCTGGGCCAGATTGCGGCATTCTTGTGCAGTGTTTCACCCGACATCCCGTGGCACGTCACGGCGTTTCACAGTGATTACAAAATGTCACAAGTCGGAGATACGCCGGTCCAGACCTTGGAGCGAGCGGTGAAGATCGGACGCGCTGCCGGGCTGCGTTATGTGTACGCAGGCAACGCGCCGGGGCTGGTGGGCGAGTGCGAGAACACGTTCTGCCCGAACTGCGGCAAGCGTCTGGTGCGCCGCCGCGGATACCATATCCTGGAAAATCTGGTCACGGCCGAGGGCCGCTGCCCGAAGTGCCAGACGAGCATCGCGGGGCGCTGGAAAGCGCCCGTGGTCAAGACTTAAAGTCCGCGGCGTCCCGGAAGGGCTCCTCGCGGTCACGGAAGTCCGGCCGGTAGTAGTTGGCGGCGCCTTCCTCGATCGGCTGCAGCCACCCGTTTTCAAAGCCGAGTTCTTCCAGCCACTCGATCACGCGTTCGTATTCGCGCGGGCGCAGGCGCCTCGCCAGCAGCGGGTAGGACTCCTCGTTCACCTTGTGATCCGGATAGTACTGCGACATGACGCTCAAGGCGACGCGCGGCGACAGCGCCTCCCGAATCCACTCGAGCGTGCCGCGCAGTCCGGCCAGATCGTTGGGCAGCACCAGAAGCCGGATCACCAGGCCTCGCCGGAGAAGGCCGCGCTCGTCCATCACCAGGGTGTCGCCCACCTGCCGGAACATCCCGGCCACGGCGGCGCGGGACCGTGCCACGTAACCAGGCGCCTTCGAGTATTCGCGGGCGGTCTCGTCGTCGGAGTACTTCAGGTCCGGCAGGTAGATGTCCACCACCCCGTCCAGCATCCGGATGACGTCCACGTTGTCGTAGCTGTTGGTGTTGTAAACCAGCGGCAGGCGCAAACCGCGGCCGGAGGCAATCTCGAGGGCCTTCAGGATCTGGGGGACGAAGTGCGTCGGGGACACCAGGCCCAGATTGTGGCAGCCGCGCCCCTGAAGCTCAAGCATGATTTCAGCCAGCCGCTGGCATGAGATTTCCTGAGCTTCCGCAGCGGCCGAAAAGTCCTGGCTGATCTCGTGGTTCTGGCAGTACACGCAGCGCAAGTTGCAGTGCCCAAAGAAGATGTTCCCCGTGCCGCGGGCCTGGCCCCGGGACAGGTGGGAACCGCTCAGGGCGGGTTCCTCTCCAAAGTGCGGGGCCCAGGAGGAGACAATCGGCAGGCTGGCAGCGGCGCAAACCTTGCGCTCGCCGGCCAGACGATTCACCTGGCACATCCAGGGGCAGATGTCGCACGAGGCCAGACGATGTTCCAGGAAGCCGGCGCGGCGCGCCAGTTCGCCGGAGTCGTGCAAGGCAAGGTAGGAGGGACACCACATCGAGAGGCTGAAGCCAGTCTACCAAAATAGAGAAGCGGGCGCGGCTTTGGGTGATTAGGTGAGTGCGCCCGCTGTCGTAACGGGGATTTGATTATATAAGCGCACGCCGGAAGGAAACGGTTACACCCTTAACGAAATATTTACTCAGCGTCAGTCGCCGATCTCGATTTTCGGCCCCGAGGCGCCGGTGACCTCGAATACGCGGCGGACGGTTTCCTTGGCCATGGCGTGATAGGCGGCGGCACTGGGGTCGCCGGAGTCGCGAAGGGCAATCGGGCTGCCGGAATCGCCGCCGGAGCGGACCGCTGGATCCAGGGCGAGTTCCGCCAGGAAGTGCTCCCCCATCTCCTCGGCGGTTTTGCGGCCGCCGCCGGTCGAAAAGACGTCAATGCGCTTGTGGCAGTGGGGGCAGATCAGATAGCTCATGTTCTCGACCAGGCCCAGAATCGGCACGCGCACTTGCCGGAACATCTGCACGGCCTTGCGGCCATCCTCGAGCGACACGTCGCTGGGCGTGGTGACTACGATGGCGCCTGCCAGCGGGACCGTCTGAATGACACTGAGTTGCACGTCGCCGGTGCCAGGGGGCAGATCGATGACCAGGTAGTCCAGTTCGCCCCAATCGACTCCACGGAGGAACTGCTGCATGACGCTGTGCAGCATGGGGCCGCGCCAGATCAGGGGCTTGTCCGAAGGAGCCAGGAAGCCCATCGACATCAACTTGATGCCGTATTGAATGATGGGCTGGATGCGTTCGTCGATGGCTTCCGGAGTCTCGCGGATCCCCATCATCAGCGGCACATTGGGGCCGTAGACATCCGCGTCCAGCAAGCCGACTTTGTGCCCGAGAGAGGCCAGAGCCACCGCCAGGTTTACCGCGACGGTGGTCTTGCCGACCCCGCCTTTCCCGCTCCCCACCGCGATCAGGTGATTGACGCCCGGGATGGGCAGAGTAGACTCGGCATGTGATTGAGAAGCCATACCTTCATTCTACATGGGGGAAGCTGGGGTCTTCGTGCGCGCAGCGCGCGAACAGTTCCGCGACCTTATCTGCGATGACTTCCTCCACGGCCCAACCGAACGGCGCCGGGATGCCGTACTCCCACAGGCCTTCGGTACCTTCGTAGCCGCCTTCCTTCAGGACGCGCAGGGAAGGAATGTAGGCGGTCAGGTCCGTGTTGTACCCGGAGACCCAGGTGTTTTCCCAACCGTATTCGCGCTTGAACCGAAAGCCGTAGTCGACGACCGGTTCGCCGGTAAGCGCCACGAGATTGAAGTCGGAACCTATGCGCCAAACCTGGATCGGGTAGGGCCACCTGGTGGGGAGCTTGCCGTCACGGTTCAACTGCGCCAGCAGATGCCGGGCGTGGCGGCTCCTGAGCGCGTCGCGGCCGTTTGCCGCTGCTTCGAGGGCCTCGTGGGATGGGGGCTGCTGCAGCGGCAATTCGGTCACGCCGTAAGCGCATCGAATGGGTCCGTTGACGGGGCGCATTTTGCCATGCAGCACCAGGTCGACGGCCGCGCCAAGAATACGTCCATAGGATTCGGCAAGCATGACCGAGTAGGGAGTCGGGTCCGGGTCCGTACCGTGGTAGCGCGGCAGCGGGTTGGAGTCCGCGCCGCAGCCGTTCAGAAACAGCGCCACCGTCCCGGGGTGCTTGTCCTCGATAGCGGCTTGCGCATATCCCGCCCAGTCACCGCCGATCTGATAGCCGGCCAGAGTGGTGGTGTGGCAGGAGTAGCCGAACAGCACCGCCTTAAGCGCACCGGAGGCGTGGCGAACCGCGAGCACGGGGACGTCCTGGTCCACCGGGCCGGGCAAATGCCGCGTATTGGGCCGCGACCGGCGACGGTTGACGGCGAAGCCGGCCAGGCCCTGCTCGAACGAGAGAGTAGCGGGGCTCAAATTGGCGATGGCCGCGCCGATCGCTTCGAGTACCTTTCCGGGGAGCGCGGCCGTGTAGCGGTCCACCACGGCCTGACGCGGCGGGGCCAGGTTGTAATAGAGCGGCAAAACGTCATTGGTCGCCGGCGCGCTATGGTTGTGCGAGGCGTTGAGGAGCAGGCGCTCGCGGGACAGTTTGTAGCGGGCGGCGGCCTCGGCGGCGATCCGGTCGCTCATCGCCCGGCTGAAACCCTGCAGGTCGCTTGTGACGACGACCGCTGTCGCGCCCGTTTCATCTTCGAGCGCCAGGGCCTTCACCCAGATGCGCTGGAGGACGCCTTCGCTGGGCCGGTTGCGATTGGCGAAACCGGAAAGCCAGATGGGTTCGTCCGGCGTGACGTCCACCTTGGCAACGCCGGCGCGCCAACTGCCGGCGCCCAGGAGCGTCCAGGCGGCTAGAAGGAGGGCAAGGATTGTTCGCATGTGTCACTCCGCGAGAGTCAGGTTGGCTTGGGCGCGAAGAGTGAAATCCGCCGTCTCGCCGCGCGCCAGTTTGGGGAAAGCCGCTGTGGCAATCATGGCGGCGTTGTCGGTAGAAAGCCCAGGGGCGGGGAAATACACCGGGTAGGGCAAGCCCGCCGTTCGCGCGGCGGCACGCAGACCGGCGTTGCAGCTCACGCCGCCGGAGACGATGAGGGCGCGCGCGGTGGTGGAATCGGCCACCATCGCGGCACGGCGCAGCAGTTCATCGATGACGGTGCGTTGGAAGCTGGCCGCGAGGTCCAGCGTGGCCCGAGGGGTGACTTCGAGCCACTGTTCGACGGTGGGCTGGGGCGTGGTGCGCAGGAGGGTCCGTCGCCGGTCGATTTCCGCACTCATATCGTGCGCCTTTACCCACCGCAGCACGGCGGTCTTCAGGCCGCTGAAGCTGAAATCGAGCGGGTTGCCTTTCATGTGCGCCAGGGTGAAGCGCACCGCCGACGGGTCGCCATGAGGGGCAAGCTCGTCGATGACCGGTCCGCCGGGGTAGCCGAACCCGAGCAGCTTGCCGACCTTGTCGAAGGCTTCGCCGGCGGCGTCGTCGCGCGTTTTTCCGAGGAGGCGGTAGTGGAACTCCTGGCCGACCTCGAAAAGGTGCGTGTGCCCGCCGCTCACCACCAGTGCGATGGCCGGGAAGGGGATCGGCTCGCCGCGCTGCGCGGCTTCGAGCACAACCGCGTAGATGTGCCCTTCGATGTGATTGACGCCGACCAGCGGCAGGCCACGCACGAACGAGAGCGCCTTGGCGTAGGTCAGACCCACGAGCAGGCTGCCGACAAGGCCGGGGCCCGAAGTGGCGGCCACGGCTGCGAGATCGCTCCAATCGCTCGATGAGCGTTCCATGGCCTCGCGCACCACCGGCACGATGGCGCGCAGGTGCTCGCGCGAGGCCAATTCCGGCACTACGCCGCCGTAACGGCCGTGCGTGTCCAGTTGCGAGGCGACCACCGAGGAGAGAAGGCGCGTGCCGTCTTCCACCACGGCCGCGGCGGTTTCATCGCAGGACGATTCGATACCGAGAATGCGCAAGCTTCAGTGCTCCACTGATATTCTGGAACTGGAAAACCGGGAATTTGGAAATCATCCCCAACTTTGATTATCACCTGCCGCAGGAACGGATCGCGGTGCGGCCGCTTGAAGACCGCGCGGCGTCGCGGATGCTGGTACTCCATCGCCGGGAGCGGCGGTGGGAGGATAGAACCTTCCGTGACCTGCCCGAGTACATCGGTCCGGGCGACTGCCTGGTGCTGAACGACTCCAAAGTCATCCCGTCGCGGCTTTACGGCCAACGCGCCGGCGTGCACGCGCTCCCGGTGGGGAAGAACAATCCGAAGCGCTGGGCGAACCTGAGCGGGCGCGTGGAAGCGCTGCTGGTGCGGCCCGTCGGGGGCGATCCGCATGTATGGGAAGCGTTGGTGCATCCAGGGCGCAAGATGAGGACGGGCGAGCGGGTGACGTTTGCCGAAGGGTTCGAAGCGGAAATCGTGGGCCGCGGCGAGTACGGCCAGCGCACACTGCGCTTCGACTATGGCGGGGACGTCTTCGCGAAGCTGGATGAAGTGGGCCACGTACCGCTGCCGCCGTATCTGCACCGTCCCGACGAGCCGGCAGACCGCGTGCGATACCAGACGGTGTTTGCGCGCGAGCCGGGATCCTCGGCGGCGCCCACCGCCGGGTTGCACTTCACTCCGGAGACGCTCGAAAAGTGCCGCGCGGCCGGCGCCGAACTGGCTTATGTGACACTGCACGTCGGGTTGGGCACCTTTCAGCCACTGCACGAGGAGATGCTGCGGACGGGCCGCCTGCACCCGGAGTTCTACCACATCACGGAAGAGGCGGCGGCGAAGATGCGGGCGGCGCGTCGTGTCGTGGCGGTAGGCACAACGAGCGTGCGCACCATCGAGAGCGCCATGCTGCGCGGGGGTCTTGCGGAAACCGGTGCGGAGACCGAGTTGTTCATTCAACCGGGTTTCGAGTTTCGGGCTACGGGCGCCATGCTGACGAATTTTCACTTGCCCAAGAGCAGCCTGTTAATGCTGGTCGCGGCGTTCGCGGGCCGGGAGTTCGTGCTCGAGGCGTATCGTCACGCCGTGGAGGCGGAATACCGCTTCTATTCTTACGGCGACTGCATGCTGATCGTCTAGCGCGTCTCGTGTTCCGTGCTCACCGTGGCTCCGCGCGTGTCGGTAGCGGTCAGGAAGAACACGATGGGGCGCGCCGCGGGGAGTTTCGCGCGGATTCGTTTACCGTTTACTTCGGCGGGAGCCGACTGCCAGAGGCGATCTTTCCACGGGCCGGTCGCGTGCGTGTAGCAGAGCGCCGCTTCGCGGATTTTCGCGCGGCCGCTCCAACGCACTTCCACGGTGTCGCCTTTCAGCGTGTGCGGGCTCAAACGGGCAAGCGGGAGGCCACCGCGCAGGTGTTGATCGGCGAATAAGCCGATCTCGACGGGCTTCCAGCCATCGGTGTGACTGTGCTTCATGCGCACGGTCACGGCGAGGGTGCGCGGCCCTTTGGGCAGGCGATAACTCAACTGGTAGTTGTCCAGGCCGTAAGCGAAATCGTTGGTGCCGTTCACCCACAACATGGGCATGCGCGCCTGGGGCAGGTAGCGGGAGGGATCGAAGTTTTCGATCCACCGGGTGCGTTCGGGAAGTTTGTCGATGGCGGGTGCCCAAGGGCTGTTCTGGTAGATGAAGCCGCAGCCATAGACCGGGATGGCGACTTTGAGCCGGTCGTCCAGGCCCGACACCATACTGGTGAGATAGCCGCCCCATGAGATGCCGGTGATGCCAATGCGGGAGGCATCCACTTCCGGCTGCGCGGCAAGCAGCGACACGGCGCGGATCACCGCCGCCACGGCATGATAGGGCCACGTCTCGGGCGGGCCATCCTCGATGTTTGTGAAGATCTCTCGATTGTCCTGCTCGGGGCCGGCATCGGCGTGGCGGTTGCCGTCCGGACCTCTTCCGCGCAGGTCCATGGAGATGGCGGCGTAGCCGCGTTTGGCCCATAACCCGGCCCACTCGGCGAACGCCTTCCCGCCGCCGCCGTGCACCAGCACCATGGCCGGGACTTTGCCGGTGAGCTTTTCGGGGATGGCATAGTATGCGAAGACGCGCGTGGGCTTGCCATGGAACGGTTCGTTCGAATAGTAGAGCGCGCGCAGCGTACCGTGCTGCTGCAGCCAGTCCACGGTTGGCGGCTGCCGCAACCGGTTGAGATCCCAGGGACCGCTGGCCGCAACGGCGGTAGCGGCAACCAGGAATGTGGCGATACGCAGAATCTTCATGGGAATGACGCCATCTTATCAGGCGTACACACTGGTTTTTTGCAGTCACAGGTCTGGCGGCTATTTTTTGAAGCGGGCTAGACTCCTTTTATCAGCAATTTGCGCCGAAGGGCGGAGTGATGCGGATGTTGGGGCACAGAGGTGGGAACGATAGAGTTTTCGTTGAGAGTTCCGGTTGAGAGCCGGCCGGTAGTCCGGCGCGGTGTGGAACGAAAACACGGGAGTTCCAACGATGGCGAAAGAGCATTTCCTGACTATTTGCGCACTAACGATCCTGGCTTGGCCCTTGGCGGGGCAGACGCGTATCGATCTGAAGAATCAGACCCGCGCGGTCGATTTTTCGGGGGCGACTTACACAAAACCGGCTAAGAGCGGCGCCAGCTTGCCGGTCACTTGCGGGACCGGTGAGATGTACATTCTGACGTCGGCTCCGGCGGGCAGCAATGTATACGTGTGCACGGCTACAAACACATGGAATCTGCAGGGAGGGAGCTCCAGCCCGGGCGCGCCAAACACGTCGGTGGTGTCCAGGACGAGCGACACGGTGCTGACCATCGGCGCGGGCTGCGCGGCGAACTCACCGTGCAACGTGAGGACGGGCGGCAGCATTCTTTCGTTCACCAACAGCTCGACGGTGACGATCACGGGCGGCACGGGAACAGCTTACGTGTTCGTGTCCGGCAGCGGACAGCTCACGGTAGGGCACAACCTGACGCTCAGTTGCTCGGGCGGCTGCACGGCTCAAGCGGGCATCACTGCGTTTCCCGCCGACAGCGTCCCGCTGGCGAGTTGGACGGCCACTTCGGGCGTGTGGTCGTCGAGCGGGTCCGACGTGCGGAGCTTCCTGAGCCGGGATTACCTGACCACGGGGGCGGGACTCGTACTGGTCAGCGGAGCAGGCTACCAGAGCATTAGCGTGGACCAGGCGGTTATCGGCCTGCGCAGCGCGGCACCGTCGAGCGCCGGGGCAAGCTGCACGGCGGGGCAGTGGGCACTGGATCTTTCGTATTACTATCTTTGCGTGGCCACGAATGCATGGAAAAGAACGGCTTTGGCATCATGGTAAGCTTTGGAACAAGCGCGAAGAGAAGGGACAAGGCGGCGATTTCAATGTGGGGTGAAGCAATGCTGCAACGAATGCTCTTGATTTGGCTTTGCGGAAGCCTGGCGGCAGCGGCGTGGGGTCAACCAGTGGTGAAGGTTGAAGGAGTCAGTTCGACACAGGCCGTGCTGAGCTATCAGGCGCCGGACAATGCTGCCTGTACCGTGAGGGTGAGCGAATCGGACACTTTGACTCCGCTGGTACACGATGTGGACGCCGCGTTGTTCAGCGGTTCGAACCAGGATTTGACGCGGGCGACGACTGCGGTCAACGGGCAATACCGGACGGTGACGATTGGGACTAGAACCTCGGAGAAAGCCTCGAACGGGTGGCTGTATTCGCGGGCGCTGCAGACTTTCACGCAGCATTACTACTCGGTGGAATGTTCCTCGGGGACGGCCACGGGCACGTTCACGACGGCCAACATTCCTTTGGGGAACACTTTTCCGGAACCGCCGCCGTTCAACGCGGATGGCTTCGGCAACTACGCGTGGCCTACGATCGACTGGGCGGATCCGAGCAAGACGTATATAGACCCCATGACGGGTGTGCTGGCAAGAATGGCTTACCCGGTACCGGCGCAACAAGGCAACAGCCGGTGGGGGAGCGACAACGTCGAGTACGCGTTCGCGCACGCCATCGATAGCAACGGAGCCTGGACAAACATCGACAATTTGTTGAACACCTCCACATCGGGGCCGTTCGCCACCTATTCAGGAAGCAATCATGATCCAGTGTTTCTGGCGTTTCCTGAGATTTACGGTTCCACGAACGCGAGCGGCTGGGGATCTCCAGTACAACTGGACGACGTGCGGCTGAAGCTATACGGATCCGGGAGCGGGAGCAGCACCGAGGACCGGACTGTGCTGGCGTGCCTTTCGAGCGATTCGGGGCAAACGTGCCTGTCGTCAGAGTTGGAGCTAGTGCTTCCGACGGGTGCGGGGACAGTCAGCGCTCCGTCCAATTATCCGCATCTGCAGTTTAGCGGGTGGGGACTTGCCCGCTATCTACGTAAACCCGAGATTGGGACTCAGGCGGGGAAAGTCGATGTAAGTGGGAACGTAGTGACTCTGACAAGCACCGATGCCACATCGCAGTTCTTTTCGACAGGGTGGAGTTCCGGCACGAAGATTTACATTCAGGGTTCGGCGCCGACGTGCCCCGGGGATCTTTGCACGATCGCGGAAGTGCGGAGTGCCACGCAACTGACGATTCAGCAGACGCTTGGCACTTTGAGCGGGGCCAACTATCGTGGGGCGAGTTTCGGTGTGCGCATCAGGAAAAAGAGCGCCACTGGAACGGTGGACTTGGCTTCCTCATTCGCTTATGCCTGGAGTTACGGGGCGGCCATGCCGCTGAACGGAGTGGCGGATTTCTGTTCGAAGCTGACCACCACGGTATCGTATGCAGCCGACGGGATAACGCCGATAACTCCAGTGGAAGGCCGGATGTGCGTCCTACGGGCAAACAGTTATTTTGGAACCTCCATGCTCGTGCTGCTGATTGAGAGCACGGGAGAAGTGCGAACGCTCTCGGATTTCTACTTCAGTACAGGAGCGGCCGGGGAATGGCGGTCGGGGAGTGCGCAGGTGCCGTACGGCCCGTTCTCACCCACCGATCCGCTGACGGTTTACACCACCTTCGCCGATAACAGCGGCGGATGCACGGGATGCACGGCGCTGTACAAAGTCACATACGATGCGGAAACGGGGAAGTTCCGTAACTGGACGGGAAGCAATTACAGTTACATTTCGCGGCCGAGCGACTACCTGAAGTGGGTCAACCTCACGCCATATGCACAGAATAAGGGCATTACGCAGCAGATTGCCGCGGCCATCCAAACGAACCCGTTCTACGATTCCTCGATGGGTACAAACGCGGATTATGCGGGGATTGTGGGTAACTACGCGCTGTTCAGCCTGGGATTCGGGGGTGGGCAAGACGCACCGTGCTTCGTGATGCGGTTCAGCTTGACCGACGGCGCCCTGGCGCAGATTGCGGACACGCTTGGCGGATCGTCTCCGACCGGACGTTGGGCCGGGTGTCACAGCATACAGACCATGGGAGCGGGGAATTGGAACATGATTCTCGCTTCATTGCTCAACAAGCAGAACAGTTCGGCGGCGTTCGGAGGGCCTTACGAAGTTCGCCAGGTCAGCGAGGTGTATAAGGCGGGCGGCTGGAGCACGAACACGGCCATTTCCACGGGCGATTTCAACGCCTGTACTCCGGGGACGCCTTTCGAGGCGGAGGGCGCCCAAGGCAATAACTGCCTCAAGATTCGCATTACCGGCGAAGCGTGCTCGGCCTATGCGACGAGCATGGAGAAGCAGAAATATCCCTGTCCGTGGGATGCCAACCGATCAATGCCCCAAGCGTTGCAGCCGGGCGATTACCTGTGGGTGATCAATCCAGACCGATACTTCGACGGCAAGAACGAGAAGATGCGGGTCATCTCCAAGACGGACATTGGGAGTGGCGCATACGAGTTGGAAGTAATACGAATGGCCACATGCCGGGGCGTGACTTACTACGACGACGACACGAAGCGCACGCATGCAAACGGCTGGACGTTCGTTATGTCCGGTTCGGGGCTTTGCGCGGGCAACGGATGGTGGATCGACGCCACGGACTCATCGAAGAGATGGTATGCCGAAGACAGCGTGTTGAGTGGCGGGCACGGGACCTTGGGCAGTGGGGTCACGCCGGATCAATTCACGATGCTGGTGGCCGGCACAGCATCACGATACAACCTGCCTCTGTTTGAGCAGTTCGGCCGTCCGCCGATGTATGTGCAGCAGCATGGCTTTTCGCAGTTCGGAGGGCTCAAAAGGACATCCGGAATGGATGTGCAGAGCTACCTGAACAAGGGGCAGTGGGTGGCGCCGGCATCCGAGCAGGTCTGGGCGTTGGACTTGCGCCACTATAATCCAAGCAGCGGGGTGGGGGGAGAGTCGCCATCCGGGATCTGGAATCAAACTTATTCGTTGGTCTCGGGGACAACTCAGATTTACAAGATCGACAACGCTGGAGTGTACGGCAAGGTGCTGCCTTATCTGGCATGGGCGGGTCCGAACCTGCTGAAGGACATGAGCGGGCCGAACTCCGCGATTACGGACGCGGACACGTGGCGATTCTGTGTAGCACTGAAGGCCGGTGAATGCAGGTCTGGCAGCAACGTAAACGACACGTTCGTGAATGTTCCCAAAGCGAGCATCTCGACAACCTGCGTGGTGAACCAGCACAGCAGGAACTACCCTTGCTTCACGAACGGGTATTGGTTTGGGGCTTGGATCACGCAATCCGATATTTCGCGCGACGATGCGTCTTACGTGAACGGGCGGCGGTTGAGTATGGGATTCACGGGCCCGGGGCGGCAGTATCACTTCACCAATGCGCACGCGACACCGTCAGGCAAGTGGGCGTTCTTCGGTCCCGGCTGGATCGATGGAGTACGCCCGGAGGTGATGATGTTGAAGCTACCGCCGTGGCCGAACGCCCAGCAGGACGGAACACGCAGCGGGTTTGTTCCGGTACAGGTCGATTTGCAACCCAACGAACAGTACAGCAAAGCCAGAATCCGTTTCGGCTACGCTGAAAACGGGCCCGTGGACAGTCTCTTTTGCACCAGCCGTCAGGAAGCCTGCGTGACGGACAACCAACTGACGCCGTTCGCTTACGCACAGTCGGAAACACTGACTCCCGCAGAGTGCCAGGGCGGTTGCAGTATCTCGGTACCGGCCATTCCGGGTCGCATTCTCTACTATCGTGAGGAGCGGTTGACCAGCGACGGCGGCAGCGTGTTTCAGGGTCCGATCAAGGTTCGAGCGGTCCCATAGAAACAATCGTGTTCCATTCGCTAGGCCATCGGCGGACCAAAGGCGCCAGAGGGAGTGAGTGTATACTGGGTTCACTGAACGTGAAACCAAGGGACTCCACGAGTTGATTCTCGCGGAGGCTTGCGTGCACCAATACATATGGGGAGATTCCTCAATCTGGCGAAGGGAACGGAGGCGACTCCCGAGCGGCAGGAGGTGCTTGCAGGCGGGCAAGCGGTGACTGCCGAGCCGGGTTTATCCTCAGCCGCGGAGAGAGCGCAAGTCGCCTCATTCGCAAGAGAGGAGCCGGCGTCCTTGTTGCATTGGGTGGGACTTTTGGCCCTCTGCCTTTATCTGCCGGTAGGGCTCATCACGGAATTGAGTTTGCGGTTGTTCGGCGGACATCTCTACTTGTCCATCGTAGCCATGTCCGTGATGCTGGTGGCGTTTCTGTTGAGCGGAGGATTCCTTCGCACGATCAACACCAGGGTGGGAAAACTCTGGTGGGCGCTTTTGGTGTGGATGATCGTCGCGGCGCCGTTCAGCTACTGGAAGAGTGGGACTCTGGCGATGCTGATCAACTACGTTCCCCGCGCGCATTTTCTGCTGTTCTTCGTGTGCGCGTTCGTGGTTAATCTCCGGCAAGTCCATTTTCTGATGCGGTGTCAGGGAGCGCTGGGTTATCTGTACCTGATCTGGTGTTTCGCCTTCGGGAAGATCGATCCAGTAACGGGCCGGTTTGCGATTCCCGATAGCATGTTCCTGGCCAATGCGAATGATCTTGCGATCCAGTTGCTGGTCTCGTCGGGGGCATTCTTCTACCTGGCCTCTCAGAAGAGTCTGGTTTCCCGGATGTTCGGATTCGCCGGCTTGCCGGTGGCGCTGTATTACGTGCTAAGGACCGGATCCCGCGGAACTTTTCTGGCGGCCGTCGTGGTGTTTCTTCTGATCAGCTACTATTCCCGGCCCGCGGTCCGGGGGATGCTGGCGGCCATTGCGGGTATCACGCTTGCGGTGGCGCTGCTGACGGTCCCGGGGCAAACCTTGCGCAGGCTGACGCTGATCTTTCTGGATCCTGGATCGGCCGCAGCCAGTGGCCGTGTCACCAGCGAGCAGGAGGCGTCATCGGTGGCGTCTCAGATGCAGCGATGGGCGTTGTTGAAGCTAAGCGTGTGGTATACCATCACCAATCCGGTATTCGGCGTTGGTCAGGGCCAGTTCATCAACAAGGTCGGAGGGGATGCAATCGCTGAAGGGGAGCGGTCGTCGTGGTTGGGTACGCACAATATGTACACGCAGATCTCCAGCGAGTGCGGGATCCCGGCGGCAGCCTTGTTCATCAGTGTGTTGTGGCTTTCGATTCGCAGTATGATCCGCCTTCTCAGGCTGTCGCGGACGCGTGTGAGTACGGGCCCATGCGAGAGCGTGGCGTTCTCTTTGCTTGCTATGCTCGTGGGTTTTGCTGTGAGCGGGATGTTCCACCACCTGGCTTACTCACCGTTTCTACCACTGTTGGCCGGTCAAGCGGCGGCGCTGGAGATGGTTGCCGGCCCGTATTCGCAGGAGCGGCAGATCGCCTCGTAACGTGACCTACGGGTGGTGCAGGTCCCACAAGCCGCATGAAGCAGCCTCGCCAAGCAGCGTGGCGCGCGCGGAAACGAAGCCACGAGAGCCAGCGTCCAGGTTGCATCCCCACAGATAGTCAAAGTGGCGGAGCCGTTGAGCTAGCATTTGCGGATCGAACCGTGTCGGGGACTCCTCGTCCACCCACTGCTCGGGGTGACGGTGGATCAGCGGTTCGACGCCCCTGGCGGCGAAGAAATTGCCAGGTACGGATTGACGCTCGATGACGGCGTAGGAAGCTGTGTGCAGCATGGCCCGGGACCGCTTCGCCTCTCGCCGGCCGGCCGGCATCGGGGACAGAACGTAGATTCGGCTTTGCGGCCGCACCCTTTGAAGCACACGCACCATTGCGGCTGTTTCGTGGCCCAGCGTGTTCCATTGCCAAGCGGTGGCGCCCCAACGTGCCAGGGCGCAGGTTAGTACGACGAAGAAGACGCCGCGCGCACACGATGTTGGCAACGTGATCGTCACGGCAAGCAGCCCGAGCAAAAACGCCGGAGCGACGAAGCGGCTGTCGGCCGAGCCGATGCGCCCTTCCGAGAAGTGCTTCGGGACGGCGAAATACAGCAAAAGGAGAATGGCTGCCAGCCAGAGGACCGGTTGGTTCCAGGACGCGTGGCCTCGCCGCCAAACCAGCACGGCTACCGAAGCCAGCGCTAACAGGAGCAGTACGTCGACGCTATACTCGTAACCGGTAAACAGCGCGCCGACCCCGAAGACTTTCTCAGACGCCGTCGGCCACTCCGGATGATGGAGCTGGACCCGGTTGGTCCAAGGGTATAGATACAGCAGCACGGATGGTGCAAGGATCAGCAACGGAAGCACCTCGCGCCACATCACACGACGCCGCTGCAAGCAATCCCACACCAGAAGCCAACCGGCGCCCATCCCCAGAAACACGAACGCGGACAGATGCGCCAGGTAAGCGGCGACCGCCAAGCACGCTACCAGCCAGCCTCGCGCAACGGTCCAATCGGAACGAAACCGCATCCACAACGCCAGGGAGACCAGAAATAATCCCAGGGCCAGGGAGTAATTCACGAAGCCGTACAAGAAGTTGGAATGATACGCCAGCAGAGCGCACAGCGGCGCCGTCCAACTGGGCCGGCCGTGGATGCTTGCAGCCAACAGATGACATCCCCATCCGAACAGGAGCACGATCAGACTCAAGAAAACCTTACCCGCGATGACCGGCGTCCACCAAACGAGCAGAAGTGGAAGGAGCAGATCGCAGCCCGTATTCGGAAGCGGTTCGAGCACCATGGTGAAGACCTGCTGGAAGAACGGCACCTGGGCGTAGTTTTTCAGAACATAGGCACGCGCCAGATGGCTCGGATAATCCACGAGCGTGTTGTACGGGGCGATCCACAACGGAGCCACCATCAGAAGGAGAACCGTAATCAGCAGGAGACGGTACAGTGGGCGATCGCCTGGGCTGACCAGAGAGCAGGATTCACGCGCATCATCTCGAGCGGTTGCATCCGACGGCATAGACCTCAGTATGACATCCGAGCGGCGGCGAATTCCGGACTGAAAAGTACTTTGTACTCACCCGCTTCGTACATCAGCCGATATTCGGCCAAGCGGCGCTCGATCAAGGCGTAAGCCTGGGGGCGCCGCTCGGCGATGGTTTGCTGACCGCCGCGCACAAACGGATCGGAAACGATCACATCGGGCCGCTTGCCCGTGAGAACGCCGACGTAATGATCATCCACCAGGCGCGAATCAAAGCGCATCGGATACAAGAGGGAAGAACTGGCATAAATCGTGCGCGCCGACGAAGCGTGACGCTGCAAGAAGCGCACGGCGTCCCGTTGGGTCTGAACGTCGCTCTTCCCCAGCGCGGCCCACGCCATCCCGCCCACCTGCAGCAGCGCCGATAACGCCAGCCAGGCGGCCAGCCAGGGCCTGGCGCCGCGAAAATCACGCCACACGTAAACGGAGGCAACCGCCAGCAGCATGATGTAAACGGGCAGGATGTGCACCAGGTACATGGCCAGCTTCTGATTGAACACGCACTGAATTCCGAAGCACGCAGCCCACAGCAACAGCAGCAGACGAACGCCGGTTTTGGCTCGCAGCGCCCCGCAGCAAGCGGCGGCCGCGAGCGTGGCCAGATAGGACAGCAACGCCACGGATTTCAAGCGCGGCAACCATTGAGACGACTGCAGGCCGTAGGCGTGGCCATAACGTTCGATCATCTCGCCGGCGATCCAACGCAACGGATTCCAGCTGCCGGCGAAGCGGCTGTTGTTGAGAGCATTGGTCGCCATCTGTCCGCGGAAGGACGCGAAATCCTGCGCGATGTAGACGAACCAGGGCAAAGCCGCGACCAGGTAAGCCGCCCCCACCGCTGCGAGCATGCGCCAACGCAGCCGCGAGCGATCGTAATGCAGAACCAGAATGACCAGGGCGGCCAGGTGCAGGACTCCGTTTGGGTGAGACAGCCCGCTCAACGCAATCCAGAAATTCGACCACGCCAGCGCCCACGTCAAGTTGCGCTCGCGCGCGTTCAAGTAAGCGATGAGCCCGCCCAGCCCGCAGGACAAGCAAAGCAAATCCGGCCGCGCCCAGTTCGATGTGAACAGAAACACATATTCGAGCGGCAGCAGCGTGGCCGCGAGGAGCGCCGCGGCACGGTCCGCGGTCAGAAGGACGGCCAGGCGGTAGACCTGCCATGCCACCAGGGGAACCAGCAGAATCGTGAGCAATCGAATAGACAGCAGCGTGGCGGGAAACACCAGCAACCAGCCTGCTTGCAGCAGGGGATACAGCGGCATGATCCAATAAGTGCGTTGATGGATGCCCGGCAGACGCGCCACGACGGGGTCGACAACAGTCATGCCGAGAAAGCCATGATGGGCGAGGTTATAAGCCGACGAGGAGAAGTCGCCTTCATCGGGCTGGCCGACCCGATAATTGGCGGCGATCAGAAGCGCTGCCAGAGCTATCCCTACAGCGGCGACGGGCATGGCTCGCAGCCATACCTGGCGCGCGGCCTGCAGCGATTGGTTTGAGCGAGTCATGGTGCGTGGCGGCGCCAGAGTCCCAGTATAGCCGCGGGACTTCGGAAAACGCTCATGCCCCGTTTCGCTTAACAGAGAAGGGGCGACGGCGGGGCCGGCGTTATGGTGTTGACAGATTTCGAGCGGTTTCCGGAGCGGCGATCCCCAAAACCAGGCAAAGGTCCGTTCATGCGCTTTCTTTCGTCTCCCAACCATCCAACTCCGCCAGTATGCGTTGATAGAGTTCCTGTTCGCCGCCCAGCGCGAGTGCGTAATGATAGCCTCGTTCCGCCGTGGTGCGCCGCAACGCGTCGTCCTCCCAAGCGCGGCGGATCATCGCGGCCAGCGCTTGCGGGTCTTCGCGCGGCGCCAGAAGCGCCTGATCCTCCAAGACGTCGGAGGCGCCCGGGCCTTCGGAGAGAATCACGCACTTACCCATGAGCATCGCGTTCAGATAGGTCCCCAAGCCGGAAGCGCAGATACTGTCTTTGAGCACCGGCAACACCACCAGCCGCGCTTCCCGCATCAAAGCGATCATGGCCTCGGGGCTGCCGTCATCCTCGATCACCCGCACCTGAGGAGGCAGTTGTTCGACGGGCCGGCTGAACCGCGATTGATGCGTCCGCAAGTCGTCGAAATTCGGGCGCGGGATGGCCGCGGGATAGGGCAGCGCGGCGATGGCGTCGAAGAAGGTGTCGTAGTCCCGCATGGAGCGCCCCATGCAAAGGACGTACTCGCCCTCAGCATCGGGTTCCACCTGATAACGAAAACGAATGTTCGGTTTGAAGGGCACGTAGCGGCTCCGGTTCCCACCGATGCCGTAGTACCGCTGGTAGCCGTTCAGGTCCTTGAAGTAGTGCAGGAAGAGATCGACGCGAGCCAGCAGGAGCTTCTTTAGCCGGACGAGCAGACGGTCGGCCAGCGTTCGCGGTTCCCGCAGCACCAGATCCACCGCTACCATTGGTCTACGCTTCCAGGGGGCCAGCCAGAACAGAGCCTGCAAATGAAGCGTCAGCCGGACGTCGCAGTTCACGATCACGATATCGCAATCGTCAAGCCGGCGTGCAAACTGGCTGAAGCCGGACGCAATGCGGGCAGTGCCAGCGCGCCCGGGAGCGGTCTCCCAGTTCTCTGGAAACCGCTCGAAATTGGTCAGGATTCGCACAATGCCAGGCACGCGGACGGGCTCATACGATCTGGTAAAGGAACCACACCCGATCAAGAAGCCTTCGGAACCTCAGTATACTAAGCCAGCCTATGCAGGAGCTTGATGAGTGTCAACTTCGGGCCAACTTCAAGTCGCAACCGGTCGTAACCGGGGGATTGCCAGAGGCGTCCTAAAACTGGTAGATTATGGGAGAGGAATACTGTACCCCGGCTTCCGGTCTACTGATGGCGTCCATGCGCGCACTGAGAGTATCGTCGCTTTTGGCGTTTGCGTCCCTGCTGGTGGGCGCATCCCCGGACCCCAGTCCAGGCGCGGACGTTCTGGAGCGTTACCTGGCTGCGTCTCAAGCGCAGCAAGCCCAGATGCGCGGTCTTTCCATGCAGGTCGACATCGATGCCAGCATGCCTAAGTTGAAGAAAGCAGGCAAGCTGCAGGCCCTGCGCAATATTTCCAAGCTGGGTCAGATCACATACAATGCGCTGAGTTTTGTCGGCGACAAGACGATCCGCAACGATGTGATTGCCCGGTTTCTCACGGCCGAGACCCGTGCCACCACTTCGGAAGAATTGAACATCGGCATCACGCCCGCCAACTACAAATTCAAGTACAAGGGCGTGGTCGAGCGGGATGGCCGTTCCATGCACGTCTTCCAGCTCTCTCCCCGCAAGAAGAAAGTAGGACTTTTCAAGGGTGAGCTTTGGGTGGACGCGGCTACCTATATGCCGTTGCGCGAGTCCGGCAGGATGGTCAAGAACCCGTCTCTTTTCTTGAAGCGGGTGGATTTCATCCGGGACTACGATATCCGCGACGGTATCGCATTCCCTCGCCACATGGAGAGCACGATTCAGACCCGGCTGGTGGGCATGGCCACGCTCAACATCAACTATGGCGGCTTCTCCAAGCCGGAAATCACCCACGCCGCCGCCACTCAGCCGACCGAGTCCCAGTAGGGGGGCCGGTTATCTGCGATTCCGTGCACTATGGTTGTTCGGGCAGGGCTGTGCGAAGTAAGCTCTAAATAGAACCCATGAGAACGCTGTTGCTTAACCCGCCGTCTTTTGAGAAGTTTGACGGCGGCGCGAGTTCCCGCTGGCCGGCCTCGCGCGAGATCGAGTCCTACTGGTATCCGGTATGGCTCTGCTACCCTGCCGGTCTCATCCCGGATAGTAAGGTCGTGGATGCCCCTCCGCACGGTGTCTCCATCGAACGGACCGTGGCCATGTCCAAGGACTTCGAGTTCCTGGTGCTGTTCACCTCGACGCCGGGTTTCTGGGTCGACGTGAAGATGGCAGAGATGATGAAGGACGCGAACCCGAAGCTGAAGATCGCGTTCGTGGGTCCGCCGGTCACCATCGAACCGGAAACCGTGCTGAAATCCTCCCGCGCCATCGATTTCGTGGTGCGCCGCGAGTTCGACTACCAGGTAGCCAATTTTGCCAAAGGCACGCCGGTCAACGAGTTGCCGGGAGCCAGCTTCCGTTCTAACGGAAGCTTTGTGCACAATCCGGACGGCCCCGCCATTGAGGACCTGGACGCGCTACCCTGGGTCACCAAGATTTACAAGCGGGATCTGGATTTCACGCGCTACAACGTTCCCTTCATCAAGCACCCGTTCCTGGCGTTCTATACCTCGCGCGGCTGCCCGGCCATGTGCACTTACTGTCTGTGGCCGCAGACGCACTCGGGCCACCGCTGGCGCAAGCGCTCCGGCGCCGACGTGGCGAACGAGGTGCGCTGGGCGATGGGGAACTTCCCCGGGTTGCGCGAGATCTTCTTCGACGACGACACATTCAACTATCAGAAGGCGCGCACCATCGAGTTGTGCCGCCACCTGAAGCCGCTCAACTTCACCTGGAGCTGTACCTCCCGCGTCACCACCGATTACGAGACGTTGAAGGCCATGAAGGAAGCCGGCTGCCGGCTGCTGATCGTGGGTTACGAATCCGGCGACCCGCAGATCCTCAAGAACATCAAGAAGGGCGCCACGGTGGAGATGGCGCTGCGCTTCCAGAGCAACTGCAAGAAGCTGGGCCTGAGGGTGCACGGCGACTTCATCGTGGGCCTGCCCGGAGAGACGCGCGAGAGCATCCGCCGCACCATCGACTTTGCCAAGCGCCTGGACTGCGAAACCGTCCAGGTTTCCATCGCGCATCCCTATCCCGGCACCGAATTCTACGATTATGTCCGCGACAACAACCTGATCACGGTCGACTCGATGACGGACGAGAAAGGCCACCAGTTGCCCAACATCATCTATCCGGGCCTGGATCGCGCCGAACTGGTGGATTGGGTTGAGAAGTTCTACGGTGAATACTACTTCCGGCCGCGCGCCGCTCTCCGCATAGTAAAAGGCGCGGTTTTCGATTCGGGCGAGCGCAAGCGGCTTTACAAGGAAGCCCGGGAGTACCTCTCGCTGCGCGCTAAGCGCAAGAAGTTCGTGAAGGACCAGAAGCGAGCCGGGACCAACGCCTCATGCGCAAAACAGTCCTGGTAACCACCCTCGTCGTTTTCAGCAACGTGGCCGGGAATTTTTCGCTCAGTTGGGGTGTCAAGCATCCGTGCAGTGGTGCATTCGCGATGCTGAGCCCGTGGGTGGTGTTGGGCGTGGCGCTGCTGATTGTGTGGACACTGGCGCGCATGGCGCTGTTGAGCTGGGCCGACCTGAGCTTCGTGCTTCCCGTGACCAGCGCCGGCTACGTTCTAACGGCGCTGGCCGGCAAGTTCTTCCTGAACGAACAGGTCAGCCTGGAGCGCTGGGCCGGCACCGTGCTCATCATGCTGGGGGTGATCCTGGTGGGCGCCACCGATCCGTGTACGGCGCCCAGGGGGGAGAACCGCCCGTGAAGTGGGCGCTCGTCGCGGGCATCGTCGCTTCCACTGTGGCGGCGGATCTGCTCCAGACCATCGAAATGAAGCGCCACGGCGAGATTGACGACTTCCGCCCGGGCGCGCTCGGCCGTGTTTTCTCCACCGTGCTGCGGCGCCGGTTCCTGATCCTGGCGGTCTTCTTCATGGCGGTGTCGTTTTTCTGCTTCCTGCGCCTGCTGGCCATCGCGGACCTGAGTTTTGCAGTGCCGGCGACGGCGGCCACTTACGTTGTCGAGACCGTGCTGGCGAAGTACGTCTTGCGGGAACAAGTGAACCGGAAGCGTTGGGCGGGGGTGGCGCTGGTGGCCTGCGGGGTGCTCCTGGTGGCGCTGTGATCTACTTCGCGCTCGCCATCGCGCTCGTGGCCGCCGCCTACCAGATGGTGACGCTGGCAGCGGCCTTGCGGCACACCCTGGTGAAGGAACCGCTGGCGCGCCAGTTCCCGCCCGTTTCCATTCTCAAGCCCGTCCGCGGCCTCGATCCGCACTTCTATGAGGCCATCCGCTCGCATGCCCTACTCGACTATCCGGAATACGAAGTGCTTTTCGGCGTTGCAGATGCGGACGACGCGGCCGTGCCGGAGATCGAGCGCCTGATTGCGGAATTCCCCGAGAGGCGGATCCGCCTGATCCACAGCACTACCCCTTCGGCGAACCTGAAAGTGGGCGTGCTGGAGGACCTGGCGCGCGAGGCACGTTTTCCGGTGCTGGTCATGAACGACAGCGACATCGAGGTGCCGCTGGATTACCTGAGCCGCCTGGTGGCTCCACTGGAGCAGCCCGGCGTCGGCATCGTGACCTGCCTTTTCCGCGGGGAGGCCGATCATTGGCCGGGGCGGTTCGAAGCCATCGGCATCACCACCAACTTCATGCCCAGCGCGCTGGTGGCGCCCCTGGTGGGGGTGAACGAATTCGGGCTGGGCGCCACGCTGGCCTTCCGCGCCGAAACGCTGCGGGCCATCGGCGGTTTCGAGGCCCTGGGCGACTACCTGGCCGACGATTATCAACTCGCCCGCCGCATCACAAAGTTGGGCCTGCGCGCCTACATGGCCAAAGTGGTCATCGCGACGCACCTGGGCGACGACACGTGGAGCGGCCTGTGGGAGCACCAGTTGCGTTGGGCGCGCACCATCCGGCTGTGCCGCGGCGACGGTTACGTGGGGCTTCCCGTGACGCATGCGGGCCTGTGGGCCCTGGTGGCGGCGCTGGCGGGACTCTGGCAGTTGGCTTTACCGCTGGCCGCGTTGCGGATTCTGGCGGGTGTCGCCGTCGGGCGCGGCATCGTGAAAAGCTCCATCGCCCTGAAGTACTGCTACCTGATTCCGTTCTGGGATGTCTGGGCGTTTTGCATCTGGTTCGCCGGTTTGTTCGGAAAGGAAGTGGTTTGGCGGAACCGGCGGCTGCGATTGAACAAAGCCGGACGGATCGTGGGACGCTGAAAGCGCCCAATCCGGCCCTGCCTGTACAATCAAGAGAGAAGCACCTTCCATTATGTTTCAAACCCTGTTCGGCACTTCGGAGAAGAAGGAAGAGCCTGGTTTCTTCGACAAGCTCAAGCGCGGCATTGAAAAGACGCGCGCCGGCCTCACCTCGCGTATCGAAGAAGTTCTTTCGACGACCAAGAAGATCGACGAGGACCTGCTCGAGGAGCTTGAGTACACCTTGATCAGCGCCGATATCGGCGTGAAGACGACCGAGGAGGTGCTCTCGAGCATACGCCAGAAAGTGGATCGCAACCTGGTGAACGATGCGGGCGAACTCAAGCACCTGATCCGCGAGCACCTTCTCCAGGTGTTACAGGGCAGCGAGAAGCCGCCGGCCGAAGTTGACGCGCCCCCGGAGGTCGTGCTGGTGGTGGGCGTGAACGGCTCGGGCAAGACGACCACCATCGGCAAGCTCACCAACCGCTACAAGGCGCAGGGCCGCGGCGTGCTGCTCGCCGCCGCCGACACGTTCCGGGCCGCGGCCATCGAGCAACTGCAGGTATGGGGCACCCGCACCGGGACCGAGGTCATCCATCAGAAGCCCGGCGCGGATCCCAGCGCGGTTCTTTTCGACGCGCTGCAGGCGGCCGTGGCGCGCAAGTTCGACTACGTGATCGTGGATACGGCGGGAAGGCTGCACACGAAGTCCAACCTGATGGCGGAGCTGGAAAAGATGAGCCGCACGGCCTCGCGGGTGGTGCCGGGAGCGCCGCACGAAGTGCTCCTGGTGCTGGACGCCACCACGGGCCAGAACGGCCTGGAGCAGGCGCGCAAGTTTACCGAAGCCAGCGGAGTCACGGGCATCGTGCTCACCAAGCTGGACGGCACGGCCAAGGGCGGCATCGTCATCGCCATCGCCCGCGAACTCAATCTGCCCATCCGCTATGTAGGAGTGGGCGAGCAATTGGACGATCTTCTGCCTTTCGATGCCGGCAAATTCGTGGCATCCTTGTTTGAGACATGAATCCACGATACATGCGCGAGGCCTTGGAACTGGCCGCGCGAGGAAGCGGCGCGACCAGCCCGAATCCCATGGTCGGCGCGGTGCTGGTACGCGAAGGCGAAGTCGTCGGGCGCGGTTTCCACACCTGGAACGGCGTCAAGCACGCCGAAACGCTGGCGCTTGAGGAGGCCGGCGAACGGGCGCGCGGGGCGACGCTCTACATCAACCTGGAGCCGTGTTCGCACCAGGGCCGCACGGGACCTTGCGCCGACGCTCTGATCGCGGCGGGCATCTCGCAAGTGGTGGCGGCGATGGTGGACCCCAATCCACGCGTGGCGGGCGAAGGTTTCCGCAAGCTCTCCGATGCGGGCATCGAGGTGTTGCTGGCCAGCGAATACACGCGCGAAGCCGAGAAACTCAACGAAGCTTACTGCCACTTCATGCGCACCGGGAAACCCCTGGTCATGCTGAAGGCCGCCGTGACGCTGGACGGCAAGATCGCCGCGCCGGAGGACAATCGCGGCTGGATCACCAGCGAGACCGCGCGCGCCGACGTGCAACGCCTGCGCCACGCATCAGACGCCATCCTGACGGGCATCGGGACAGTTCTGAACGATGACAGCCTGCTGACGGATCGCAGCGGGCTCGAGCGCAGCCGCCCGCTGATGCGCGTCGTGCTGGATTCTCAACTGCGTATCCCTCCGGCTTCGCGCATGGTGACCAGCTGCCAGGACGATGTCACCGTAGTATGCACATCCGCCGCGAGCTCTGAACGGCGCCGCGTACTGGAACAGCACGGCGTGCGCGTTCTCACGTTCGACGGCAAGCAGGGCCGCACCGATCTGCGGCGCGTGGTCGATCACCTGGCGGGCGAGAAATATCTTTCGCTCATGATCGAAGCCGGCAGCAAAGTGAACTGGTCCGCGCTCGAACTGGGTGTGGTGGACAAGATCTACTTCTACTATGCGCCGAAGATTTTGGGCGGACTGCAATCGCTGCCCGTGGTGGGCGGCGCGGGCCGGCTGCGCCGCGTCGACGCGATCCAGTTCAAGAATGTGACGCTGCACGACGTGGCGCCGGATGAGTTCGCAGTGGAAGCCTATCTGGTCAAGAGCGTGTGAGCAATGTTCACGGGGATCATTGAAGAGCTTGGCGCGGTGGAAGCGATCGAAGCCCGCGCCAACGGCGCCCGCATACGGGTGCGCTGCACCACGGTGCTGGAAGACTCTCCGACGGGTGCAAGCATCGCTGTGAATGGGGTTTGCCTCACCGCGATCGAACTGGCCGCCGGCGGTTTTGCGGCCGATGTGGCGCGAGAGACGCTCAGCCGCAGCACGCTCGGCCAGCTCAAGAAAGGTGACCCGGTAAACCTCGAACGCCCCCTGGCCGCCGGAGGCAGGTTGGGCGGCCACATCGTTCAGGGGCACGTGGACGGCGTGGGCGAGATCGTGTCGGTCGAACAACTGGGC
>CAZLOS010000011.1:0-72418 GCA_964561215.1 uncultured Solibacteraceae bacterium
CTGTCCTACCGGTTCCGAAACTGCACTCTGATTCTCCTTACGGACGGATCAGGGACCCGCCGCGGGAGCGACGTCGGCCGTCCTGTCCCCGGCCGGTACAATGGTATTGATGCGGTCTTCGTTCGACGTAGTGGTGATCGGCGCAGGTCATGCCGGCTGTGAGGCGGCGCGCGCCTCGGCGCGCATGGGCCTTCGCACCGCCCTGCTCACCATGAACCTGGACCTGATCGCGCAAATGAGCTGCAACCCGGCGGTGGGCGGCATCGCCAAGGGTCACATCGTCCGCGAGATCGACGCCCTGGGTGGCATTATGGGCGAACTGACGGACCGGGCCGGCATCCAGTACCGTCTTCTCAATACCAGCCGTGGACCGGCCGTGTGGAGTCCGCGTGCGCAGTGCGACAAGAGGTTGTACCGGTCGCTCATGCGCGAAATACTAGAAACAGAACCTAATATCGTGTTACTTCAGGCCGAGGCCTCGGCCATTTGCTTCGAAGAGGCACCCCGGCGCCGCGTTTCCGGGGTGCGCTTACGGGACGGCCGGACGCTTTCGGCCCGCGCTGTTGTGGTGACCGCGGGCACCTTTCTCAATGGCCTTGCGCACGTCGGCGAGACGACCTACCATTGTGGCCGCAACGGGGAGCCTCCGTCGGACTTGCTCGGCGAGCAACTGCGCGGTCTCGGACTGCGCTGGGTGAGGCTCAAGACCGGTACGCCCGCACGGTTGGACGGGCGCACCATTGATTGGTCCCGTTTCGAGCCCCAGGCGGGCGATGCCGAGCCGACGCCGTTCTCGTTCCTGACCGAACGCATCGACCGCGAACAGGTCCTCTGCCACATTGCGTACACCAATCAGGTGACCCACCGGATCCTCCGCGAGAACATCCACCGCTCCCCGTTGTTCAGCGGCCAAATCCACGGGGTGGGCCCGCGCTATTGCCCTTCCATCGAAGATAAGGTCGTGAAGTTCCCCGACAAGGTCCGGCACCAGCTCTTTCTCGAGCCGGAAGGCCTCGCCACACACGAAACCTACGTCAACGGCTTGTCCACGAGCATGCCGATCGATGTGCAGCAGGCTGTCATCGCGTCCATACCCGGCCTGGAAGATGCCGAGATCATTCGCCCGGGGTACGCCATTGAGTACGACGCCATCGATCCCCGCGAACTCAACCACAGCCTGCAGGTGAAGGCGATCGACGGTCTGTTCATGGCGGGACAGGTGAACGGCACCTCGGGCTATGAGGAAGCCGCGTGCCAGGGACTGATGGCCGGCATCAATACGGCGTGCTTAATAAAGGACATCGAACCGGTCGTGCTTCGCCGCGACGAAGGCTACACAGGCATCCTGATCGACGACCTGATCACGAAAGGCGTCGACGAACCGTATCGCATGTTCACTTCGCGCGCCGAGTTTCGCCTCCATCTCCGCATCGACAACGCGGATGCCCGGCTGACTCCCATCACCGTCCACCTCGGCCTCGCAACCGAGGAGCGCCGGAGGCAGTTCCAGATAAAACAGACACAGCGGGCGCTTCTGGATGCCGCCCTGGAGAGGTCGCCGGCGAAACTGGACTGGCTGAAGCAGACAGGCAACCGGATCTCCGGCATTCAGGACTGGGTCCGGCAGGTTCTCGCCGGTGAACCAGCCCGGGGCTTGCTCACTACGGTCGAAACCGAGGTCAAGTACTCGGGCTACATCGCGCAACAACGCCGCCAGATCGAGAGATTGCGGGCATCGGAAAGCAGAAACATTCCAGACAGATTTTGTTTCAAACAAATTCCCGGCCTTTCGTGCGAGATCCAACAGAAACTGGAGCGCGTGCGGCCCGCTACCCTGGGCCAGGCCGCCCGCATTCCCGGCGTGACACCCGCGGCCATCGCCATCCTGGATGTTTACTTGAGTCTCCCGCGACAAGCTCAATGACCACGCCACTCGACCGATATCCAGAGTTGCGCAAACACTATGAATTGCTCTGCCGCTGGAACCCTAAGCTCAACCTCGTCTCGCGGCGATCCCTCGCTGACGCCGAGGCGCGTCATTACGGAGAATCCCTTCTGCTGGCTTCGAAGCTCCCGGCTGGCCCGCTCCGGATCGCAGATGTAGGCAGTGGCGCTGGTTTTCCTGGGTTTGTAGTTGCCGTGGCCCGGCCGGACTGCCAAATCACCCTCGTCGAGAGCGATCAGCGCAAGTGCGCCTTCCTGCGTGAGGCCAGCCGGGTGATGGCGAACGTACGTGTACTCCCGCTGAGGGCGGAGGCGGTCGAAGAGCATTTCGATTGGCTGACCATGCGGGCGGTGAAATGGAACTCAGCGCTCGCCAGCCTTGCCAGCGCATACGCTCTTCTTCTTGGCGAGGAAGACGCAGCGCAACTCTCCAGCGCGATATCTTGGGATTTGATCGAACGTCTGCCCGGTGCTGAAGCGCGAGTTCTGTGCATCGGCCACAGTGTTCCACGTGAAACAACGTAGTTGGTGTTCCACGTGGAACGTGTTGTGATACGATGTCCGCTTGGGCAAAGTAATCGCGATCGCAAATCAAAAAGGCGGCGTGGGCAAAACCACAACGGCCATCAACCTCGCGGCCTCGCTCGCGGTCAACGATATCCCGGTCCTGCTGATCGACTCCGACCCCCAGGGCAACTCCACCACCGGACTGGGCATAGCGAAAGACCCCGACCGGCCTACCATGTATGACGCTCTGCTCGCCGCCACGCCGCTTGAGCAGATCGCCATACCCACCGGACTAGACGGTCTGGACATCGTCCCGGCAGACAAGAACCTCGTCGGCGCCAACCTTGAGCTCGTTTCACTCCCCAACCGCGAACTCAGTCTCCGCCGCAAACTCAACAACATCCGCGAGCGGTACAAGTACGTGCTGATCGACTGCCCGCCGGCCCTGGATCTGTTGACCCTCAATGCCTTCCTGGCAGCCGATTCCGTCCTCGTACCCATCCAGTGCGAGTTCTTCGCGCTGGAAGGCATTTCTGAGCTCATGGATACCATCGACCGCGTCCGCAGCACATTCCAGCACCCTCTCAAGATCGAAGGCATCTTGCTCACTATGTATGACGACCGTACCAACCTAACGAAGCAGGTTGCCCAGGATCTCAATGAGTTCTTTGCCGGTGACGTCTTCAAGACCATCATCCCACGCAGCATTCGCCTGGCCGAGGCTCCCAGCTTCGGCAAACCCATCGTCCTCTACGACGTCCGCTCCCGCGGCGCCGAGGCTTACATCAAGTTAGCCAAGGAGATTCTAAGTCATGACTAAAGGATCTGAAACTACCAGAAAGGCTCTCGGCCGCGGACTCTCCTCCCTCATCCCTCCCCGCGCCGCCGCGCCTCAACCCGAGCCCGCCCCCCGCCCCGTCGACGCCGTCTCCCAAATCTCCATCGAACTCATCGATCCCAATCCCGTGCAGCCGCGCGAGAATTTCCAGGCCGACCGCCTCCACGAACTCGCCCAGTCCATCATCGCCAACGGCATCATCCAGCCCCTGGTTTTGCGCCGCCGCGGCGATCGCTACCAACTCATCGCCGGCGAACGCCGCTGGCGCGCCGCCAAGATGGCCGGCCTCGACGAGGTCCCCGCCGTCATTCACGAGGTCCAGGACGAACGCCTCCTCGAGGTCAGCCTCATTGAGAACATCCAGCGAGAAGACCTCAACCCCATAGAATCCGCGCACGCCTTCGACCGACTGAGCCGCGAGTTCAAGCTCACGCATGAGGAAATCGCCCGCCGCACCGGCAAGGATCGCGCCACCATCACAAACATCCTGCGCCTCCTAAGACTGCCCGAAGACGTGCAACTGCTCCTGGCCGACCGCAAGATCGCGATGGGACACGCGCGCGCGCTCCTCGGCCTTCCCACCGAGGAACTCGTGCGCGAGTTTGCGCAAAAATCGGCCGCCCAAGGCCTCTCCGTGCGCCAGGTCGAGCACCTGGTCCAACGTGTTCTCGAGCCGCGCGAACCAAAGGTCGAGGAACCTCCCGCCCAGGATCCCAACGTCAAGGTTGCCATCGAGGAACTCGAGCGCGCCCTCGGCACGCGCGTCCGCATAGTCCCGAAAACCGAGCAGCGTGGACGCATCGAGGTTGAATACTATTCACAGGACGACCTGCATCGGATCTATCTCGCAATTGTGGGAGATCAACAGGTTAACTGAAGACTGGTGCCGGCGGCAGGAATCGAACCTGCGACCTAGGGATTATGAGACCCTCGCTCTACCGCTGAGCTACACCGGCGTAAACGGCAGGATATCTCTTTTCAGCGTACGAAGCCGCTCGCCTCTTTGTCAATTCCAGCCATTCCTATATACAGAGTTTCACCTTCCTTACCCCTGTTCGCGGCCTGCGGTCTAATCGATGTGTATGCCTCCCATCACTCGCAGGTCCTTCGCCGCCGCCGCGCTTGCCGCACCCTCCGTCTTCGGAGCCTCCCATCGCCTCCGCGCGGGCATCATCGGCTGCGGCATCCGAGGCCTTGGCGCCCACATTCACGAACTCCTCAAAATGGCGGAAACCGAAAACGTGCAGATCGCCGCTGTCTGCGATGTGTTCGACAAGCGGGCCCAAGCCGCCGCCGCCCGCACCGGGGCCAAGCCCTACCGCGACTATAGACGCCTGCTCGACGACAAGGACATCGACTTCGTGGTCATCGCCACGCCCGACCATCTGCACGCGCCCATAACCATCGACGCCGCCCGCGCCGGCAAGCATGTCTACTGCGAGAAGCCCATGACCCACACGGTGGAGGAGGCCCAGCGCGTCGTCGAAACGGTCCGCCAGACCGCCATCAAGATGCAGGTCGGCGTGCAGGGCATGTCGGACGACTCCTACGAGACCGCCAACAGGTACTATCGCCAGGGCGCGCTCGGCAAAGTGGTCCTTGCGCAGATCGACTACTCCCGCAACTACGATGGTGATTTCTGGTTGAAAGACATCGACCGCGACGCCCGCCCGGGCGTAGACCTCGATTGGGACCTCTTCCTCGGCCCCGCCACGCGGCGCCCCTACGACCCGGACCGTTTCTTCAACTGGATCCGCTACTGGGACTATTCCGGAGGCGTGCCCGCCGGCCTCCTGGTGCACCGGGCGACACGCATCATCCGCTCCCTCGATCTGACCATTCCGGCTTACGGTTCCGCGCACGGCGGCAAGTTCGAGTTTTCGGCCAGCACCGCCGAGATTCCCGAAACCATCAACATTGCCCTCGATTACCCCGGCGGTCCTACGGTTCTGCTCATCTCCTCCATGGCCAACGACACCGCCGTGCCCCACCTCCTCCGTGGCCACAAAGCCACCCTTGAATTCACCGACACCGGCTTTCTCATCCGGCCGCAGAAGCTCTACGGCCATCCCGCCAAACCTCTCGTCCACAAGAAGACCGGCGGCGAAGACACCGCCCTGCACCTGAAAAACTTCCTCGCCGCCATACGTTCCAACGTCTCCCTCAAGTGCGATGCAACCCTGGGCTATTACGGAGTTGCCGCCTGCCAGTTCGGCATCCTCTCCTATCGACAACGCAAGTACATGAAGTGGGACGCTGCCCGGCAGCAGGTCGTCCCCGCCTGAGTCACAGCCCCTGCCACAATGAAACTCTCCACATTGCCGACCCTGGCGCTTCTCGCCCCGGCCGCAGTTCGCGCTTCATCAGCCGCCCTGCGGATTACACTGGCCGCGGACGCCGGGGCCAGCGACATCGGCTACACCCGGACCGTCCAACGGCCCCACTCAAACCTCGTCACGGTTTACTATTACAACGACAATCCCCACACTGAACGCTATATCGCGGCAACCATTTCGGACCCAGGCAACTGAACTCCCTCGCCGGCGCGTAGTGTAGCACGTAACGTGCCGAACTCTCTTTCAAACGCCTGGTACATCTTTATCCCGAAACCACTCCCCCTAGTACTTGACAGCCTTATTAAGTAGGTCCATATTTGGGGTAGAAGTGGAGTCGTAATGGGCTTTGCTTCGGGCCTCCTCTCATCGGGGAGGCCGGTGATCGCTCCCTCCGAGGGGGGCGGTTTGATAACTGAAGGAGGAAGTCCATAGAGAACGTCCACAACTGCGGGCGGCTACCGGCTTCCTGATCTGACTGGCTCAAGACCTCGTCGCGCCGGCAACGGCCATGCGTGGCCGCTGGCGTGCGGTACTTGCACCGCTCTGACGGTCAGTTATTGAGTCAGAGGACGCCCCCGGCGGTATTGGGGGAAGGGAATCCGTTCAGAAGGAACCGGCGGCCGCCCTGTATTATTTTCGCCCTTCTTTAATCGGGTTCCTTGCGCCAGCCTTGCTACAATAATCACTTCTCCTATGGAAGTCCGAGCTGTCCTCCTTCTCTGTCTCTTCACAGGCTTGCCCCTCACCGCCCAACCGGAACACTGGTGGCAGCGCGAACCCATTCGCATTCTCGACCTCCTCAATTTCTACGATCAGATCGACATGTGGCCGCCAGAAGAGACGGCCCGCCGCAAGGCCGCCCTCGGCTTCCCCGTCGACAACATGTACGTGCACCTGCTCAAGCACGGCTTCGACGACGAAGGCTTCTATTTCAAGACCAGCCTCGCCTCCCGCCAACGCCCCGACTTCCTAGGCCCTTACCTGCCCGCCGCCCGCAGGCACGGTATGCGCGTCACGGCGTATTTCAACGTCCATTACTACACGAACGAGTTCGGCGCCAAGCACCGCGACTGGCTGCAGGTGCGCGAGAACCGCCAGCCGCTGGGCGCCGAATACGGCTCCGGCACGGATTTCTGCGTCAACTCGCCCTGGCGCGAGTGGGTCAAACAAGGACTCGCCGATCTATGTCGCTACCCGATTGACGGCATCTTTTTCGACGGTCCCATCTTCCGCCCCGACACCTGCTACTGCCAGCATTGCCGCCGCAAATTCAAAGACCGTTACGGCACGGATCTTCCTTCGAAAAAGCAGCGCAAGGGGCTTGCCGCGCAGCGCCTGCTCGAATTCCAAACGGAGAGCCTCGTCGATTTCCTTCGCGACACACGCGCCGTCATCAAAGCCGCCAACCCGGAGATCGGTTTCTATATGAACGGCGGCGCGCTGGGCGGCAATTGGGCCACCGGCCGCATGAACCGCCGGCTTGTGGAACAACAGGATTGGCTGGCGAGCGAAGGCGGGTTCATTTACAACGACCTCACCCGCACGCCCCTCTGGAAGCCGGGCATGCGCGCGCGGCTGCTCGAAACGCAGGCCGGCGGCAAACCAGTGGTCGTCATTGCCGGGGCCATGCAGAAACCCTGGACTTACACCGTACTGCCCCCCGCCGAACTGCGTCTGCTCTACGCCGACTCGATGGCAAACGGCGCCGGCATCTACTACAGCCTCACGCCCACTATGCTCGACCAGCCCGAGACCCGCGCCATCGCGGACATCAACGCCTTCTTTACCCGTAACCTCGACTATTACCGCCGCACGCGCTCCGAAGCCCGTGTCGCCCTGGTATGGTCGGATACCACCGTGAACACTTACGAAGGATCTGCCGCGCAGCTCATGGACATGTACGACGTGCCCGCGCGCCGCGAAATCGGCAATCCCGAATCGGAGTTCTGGGGCTTGGCCGAAGCGCTCCTGCGCGCCCACGTGCCTTTCGACGTAATCGACGATTGGACCCTGGAACGCGATCCGCTCTCGCGCTACCGCCTGGTCGTGCTCCCTAACGTTGCCTCCATGAGCGACCACACCGCAGCTCGCCTGCGCGAGCACGTTCGCTCCGGCGGCCATCTGCTCGCCACCTTCGAGACTTCGCTCTATAACGAACTGGGCGAGAAGCGCCCGGATTTCGCCCTTGCCGGCGCATTCGGCGCTTCCAGCTCCGGCTCTGTGGCAGGCCGCCGCCTCTGGGACTACATGAGCCCCGCTCTCGCGCATCCATTCCTTGCCGGCCTCGCTCCGCGCTTCGCCCCCTCCACCACCTACTACGCGCATGCCGCCCCGCGCACCGCCAAGGTGCTTGCGCGCTACACCCGGAAAGCGATAGGCCCTTACGATGGCGAATCCGCGCCCGGCCCGGACCCTGCCGTCCTCGTCACCGCGTGGGGCACCGGGCAGGCCGCCTACATCCCCGGTGACTTGGGAGCGACGCTCGCCACCTACCGCATGACCGACCTCTACCAGTTGGTCGAAAATGCCGTCCGCTCGCTGGCCCCCCCCGAAGTGACCGTCGAAGGCGGTCCAGGATCGATGGAACTCGTGGTGCGATCACAGGACAACGGCCGCCGCTGGCTCATCCACCTGGGTAATTTCACGGCCGAAATGACGCGCCCTATCCGGCAGGTCATCCCCTTCGAGAACCTGCGTCTTAGGGTTCCGGCCCGCTTCCGCCACGCCCGTTCCCTGGTCTCACCGCGGGATCTCGCCCTGAATGGCGGAGCCTTCACGTTGCCACGTGTCTCCGAATATGAAGTGATCGTGGTGGAGCCGTGACCATCCGGCGTGAAACAATGGGACGAAACAGGTTGAAGGACTCCCATGGTCGAATTTGACGGCGTCTCGAAGAGCTACTCCATCTACGAATCGCCCGGCGACCGTCTCAAGGAGCTGGCCACCTTCAACCGCCGCAGCTACCACAAAGATTTCTGGGCCTTGCGCGACGTGAGCTTCCGCGTACCGCGCGGCGAAACCTTCTGCGTCATCGGCGAAAACGGCTCGGGCAAGAGTACCCTCCTGCAAATGGTGGCCGGTATTCTTCCCGCCACCACCGGCACCGTCACCGTCGACGGACGCGTCTCCGCATTGCTCGAGTTGGGCACCGGCTTCAATCCCGAATTCAGCGGCCGGGATAACGTCTACCTGAACGGCTCCATCCTGGGCTTCTCCACCGCCGAGATGGATCGGAAATACACAGAGATCGCCGACTTCGCCGAGATCGGCGACTTCATCAACCGGCCTGTCAAGACTTACTCGAGCGGGATGGTCGTGCGGCTCGCTTTCGCCGTGGTGATCCACGTGGACCCCGAGATTCTGCTGGTGGACGAAGCGCTCGCCGTGGGCGACCTGTACTTCCGGCAGCGGTGCATGCGCAAGGTCCACGAATTGCGCGAGCGCGGCATCACCATCCTCTTCGTTTCGCATTCCATGGGCGACGTGAAGGCCGTCGGCGATCGCACGCTATGGCTCGATCGGGGCCGCATCAAGGAACTTGGCGCCACCGACATGGTGGTCTCCAAGTACCTTGCCGCCATGGTCGAGAAAGACTCCGCCTACCTTACCTTGGGCGCCCGCCCCGAGGCCACGTGCGCAGCCAAACGCTCTCAAGCCCCCGAGGTCGTCGAAAGCATTCCGAATATAGATTACCGTTACGGCGACGGGCGCGCGGAGATCCTTGGCATCGCCGTGCTGGACGAGTTCGGCCGGCGGGTTTCCCTGATGGAGCCGAATCAGCGCATCGTCGTGCGGGTCAGCGTGCGGGCCAAGGCCGACGTTCCACTGCCCATCGTCGGCTTCATGTTCCGCAATCACCTCGGTATGGATTTCTCCGGCACCAACACCGCCCGGGAAGGATATCCGCTTGCTCCCATGCATGCCGGCGACATCTCGACCGTGGACTTTCACGTCGACCTCCCCGAGCTCTATCCGGCGTCCTTCTCCTTTTCCCCGGCTATTGCAGATGGGACGCTGTTGAGCTACACAATGTGCGATTGGATCGATAACGCCGTGGTGCTTCAAATGGGCCACGGCGAGGGACAGGTTTACGGTTTTATGCGCTTGAATTGCCGCGTCGAAGTGAACGCGAGACTCGCCGGACCAACAGTGCCTCCGGAGGCCCAGAATGGCTGAATTCACGGGTGAACGCGTGGTGCCCGGCGAGGTTGATGTCGACCTCTGGAACGAACACCTGGCGCGCTACCACTTCGCATCACGCCTGGCGCGTTCCAAGCGCGTGCTCGATGCGGGCTGCGGCGCCGGCTACGGCTCGGCGCTTCTGGCCCAGGACGCCCTCGAAGTGTTCGGGGTGGACCTGAAACCCGAAGCTGTCGCGTACGCCCGCGCCAATTACAGCGAGCCGAATCTCTTCTTCGCGCAAGGTTCCTGCGCCGCGCTGCCCCTCGCTTCGGCTTCCCTCGACCTCGTCGTCGCCTTCGAAGTCATCGAGCATATTGCCGAGTGGCGCGATTTTCTCGCCGAAGCCCGCCGCGTGCTTCGTCCCTCGGGCCAATTCGTGGTTTCCACTCCGAATAAGGACTACTACACGGCCTCCCGCGGCGCGTCCGGCTTGAATCCGTACCACGTGCACGAGTTCACCTACGAGGAATTCCTCCAGGAGCTCACGCAAGTCTTCCCCAGCGTCTGTCTATATCTCGAAAACCACAGCGAGAGCATTGTTTTCCAACCCGTCTCTCCGGATGGCGCGGCGCTGGTGAAGATGGAAGAAGGCTCTGCCGAAGCGCACGAGGCGAGCTTTTACGTCGCCGTTTGCGCCGCCTCGACGCAAACCGGCGCGCCCACCTACGTGTACGTTCCCCGCGCGAGCAACGTCCTGCTTGAACGCGAGCGCCACATCGCCCGCCTGGAAGGTGAGCTCGTCCTCAAGGACGAGTGGCTCTCCACCGTCAAGTCCGAGCATGCCGACCTGGTCGAGAAGTTCCGCGCCTTACACGCCGAGCTCGAAGAGAGCAATCGCTGGGCAGAACAGTTGAGCGAACAACTCAAGGAAGCGGCCGAGAAGGTTTCCGCATACAACGCCAAGATCGCCGAACTCGAAGCCGAACACGTGCGCGAGGTCGAGTGGGTCCGCAAGACGGAGGCGGCCCTGGAAGAACGTACAAAGTGGGCGCTCAGCTTGGAACAGGAGAAGTCCGCCCTCGAAGAACAGTTGAACTTGGTGCGCGCCTCACGTTGGGTGAAACTCGGCAAGTCCCTCGGCCTCGGTCCCAAGTTGGGAGACGCTTGAGATGACGCTGCTCGCCCGCGTCTTGCGCGCGCTTCCGTTGCTGGTCGTCTCCCCGTTGCTCGTAGTTCTCTCGGCCCTGGCCGTAGCCGCAACGGATCTGATGTGGATCCTGTTCGGCCGAAGGCGGCCGCACGCGCCGCGACCCATCTCGAACCAGGCGGCCAGCGTCGTCATTCCCAGCTGGAATGCACGCGACCTGCTCGAAAAGTACCTGCCGCCCCTCGTTGAAGCCCTTCGCTACAACCCCGATAACGAGATCGTGCTGGTGGACAACGGATCCACCGACGGGAGCGCGGCCATGGTGCGCAAGCGCTTCCCCGGCGTGCGCGTGCTCGCCCTCGAACGCAATCTCGGCTTCGGCGGCGGCGCTAATGCAGGGGTGCGCGCCGCGCGCAACGACATCGTCATCCTCCTCAATAACGACATGCGCGTCGCGCCGGACTTCCTCCCCCCTCTGCTCGGAGCCTTCCGCGACCCGACCGTCTTCGCCGTCTCCTGCCAGATCTATATCAGCGACCCGAAGAAGACGCGCGAGGAAACCGGCCTGGCACAAGGGTGGTGGGAGCATGGCTGTTTCCGCGTGCGCCATCGTATCGACGCCGGGATCAAGGACCTCTACCCGTGCTTTTACGCCGGCGGCGGCTCCTGCGCTGTCGACCGCTGGAAGTTCCTCGAACTCGGGGGGTTCGATCCGCTCTATGAGCCTTTTTATTACGAAGACACCGACCTCGGCTACCAGGCCTGGAAGCGCGGCTGGAAAATCTACTATCAGCCCCGCAGCGTCGTCTACCACGAGCACCGGGGCACCATCGGCCGCCGCTTCAGCCCGGCGTACATAGACCGCGTCGTAAAGAAGAACTGCCTGCTGTGGACCTGGAAGAACATCCATGAATGGCACCGCATGGTCAGCCATTACGCGTACAATTACGCCGCGGCGTTGCTCAGCGTGTTCCTGGGCAATTCGCAGGAGCGTACCAGCCTGGCCGGCTGGTGGGGCGCGTTCCTCTCGCTCCCGCGCCTGATCCGTTCGCGCTGGCGCGCGCGCTCGCTCTCCGCCGTGGACGACACCGAGGCCTTCCGCCGTCCCTTGGGCGGCTACTTCCGGGACCGCTTCGCCCAAATGGAGCCCGCCCCCCAGCGCCCCAAGGTCCTCTTCGTCTCGCCCTATTCCATCTGCCCGCCCGTTCACGGCGGCGGCGTGTTCATGTACCAGACCCTCGACACGCTGGTAGGCCTCACCGAAGTCCACCTGGTGGTGCTGATCGACGAAGCCTGGCAAAAGGCCGCCCACGACCCGCTGGTGGCTCGCTGCGGCTCGGCTGAATTCATCGCGCGCATGAAGGGCCGCCGGAACACCCTCGGCTCCATCCTGCCCCACGCCGTCAGCGAGTACGCCAACCAGGATCTCGCCTGGCTTCTGCACCGCCAGATCTATTTGTACGGCATCGACGTCGTGCAGCTTGAATACACCCCGCTCGGCCAATACGCCGCCGCCTTCAACCGCATCGCCGTCATCCTGTTCGAGCACGACGTCTACTTCCAGTCCATCGCCCGCGGCTTCGCCCAGGCCCGCGGCCTTGCCGCAAAGCTCTCGAGCCGCTTCGAGTACCTCCGTGCGCTGCGTTGGGAACTCAACATGCTCCCGCGCGTCGATCGCATCCAGGTCTGCAGCCCCCAGAACCGGGACTTCCTCGTCAGCTTCCTACCCCGGGTGAAGGACCGCATCGACGACGGCGTCCGCGCCGGAATCGACACTGCCCGCTACGATTTCTCGCCGCACGGCCGCCGCCCCTTTACCATGCTCTTCCTCGGCGGTTTCCGCCACCTGCCGAACCAGGCCGCGCTGAGTTGGTTTGCCGAGCGCGTGCTGCCGCTGGTCGTCGAACGGTGTCCCGAGGCGCGCCTGGTCGTCGTCGGTTCCGACCCGCCGCCCCGGCATTTCCTCCCCCAGGGCGTCCTGCCCTACGTCGAGTTCCGCGGTTTTGTCGAAGAGGTCCGCCAGCCGCTGGCCGAATGCGCCGTCTTCGTCTGCCCGATCCTGAGCGGATCCGGAATGCGCGTGAAGCTATTGGAGGCATTCGCCGCGGGCATTCCAGTCGTTTCTACATCTGTAGGAGCTGAAGGCTTAACCGATGGTGGTGACACTTGCCTGGTGGCTGACACGCCTGAGGAGTTCGCCGGGAGCGTCCTGCGCCTTTTCGAGGACCCGGACCTGGCCGTCCAACTGGCCGGACGCGCCCGCGCCCTGGTGGAGAGCAAGTTCGACATGCGCGTGATGACGCACGCCCTCCTGGAAACCTACCGCTCCGCGGTGCGGGACAAGCGGTAGTTTCGCTTATCGGATGCTACCCTGAAGCCATGCGGTACCTCAGGTGCGGGATCCTCCTCGCTCTCGCCGCCATGTTCGCCCAGGCCGGCGACTTGCATGCCGCCGCGCGCGCCGGCGACGTGGCCCGGGTCCGCACCCTGCTCGATGCCGGCGTGTCTGCCAACGAGCGCGACACCCTCGGCGGAACACCGCTGCACGACGCTGCCTGGGCCGGGCACATCGCCGTGGCGGAACTCCTGCTCGCCCACGGGGCCGACCCCGACTCCAGGCACGAGGAGGGCGGTTCGACTCCGTTGCATTACGCCATCATCACCAATCATCCGGAGCTGGCGGCGCTGCTCGTCTCCAAGGGCGCTCACGTCAACGTCCCCTACCGCAACGGCATCACCGCACTGCACCTGGCCGCGAACCGCGGCTACTTGAGTTTGGCCGAATTCCTGCTTTCCCACGGCGCCCGCGTCAACGCGGCGGACGCCACCGGATCCACGCCTCTGCACGAAGCCGCCTGGAAAGGGCACGCCGGCATGGTGAAGTTCCTCATCTCGAAAGGGGCCGCCATCAACGTGAAGGATCGGGACGAAGGCGCCACGCCGCTGCACGAGGCCGCCGCCAAGGGGCAGACGGACGCCGTGGCCGCGTTGCTCGCCGCCGGCGCCGACCCGAACCTTCGCGATCTCAGCGGCGCCACGCCGCTCGACGAAGCCCTGCGTTTCCGCCATGCCCAGGTCGTGGAATTGCTCCTGTCGCACGGAGCCCGCATCGAAGGCGCCGATCCCTCCTCCGCGCGCCGCTTGCAGGACGCCGTGCTTCGCGGCCAGACCGACCTGGTGACCCTGCTCCTTGAAAAGGGCGCCGACCCGAACACGAAGACCGCCCAAGGCTCCACCCCGTTGCACGATGCCGCGCTCAAGGGGCATAAGGAGATCGTCGAACTGCTGCTCGGCCGGGGCGCCCGCCTCGACGCGCCCAACGGCTCCGGCGCGACGCCGCTGCACGATGCCGCCCTGGGAGGCCATCGCGCCGTCGCGGAACTGCTCATCGAACGCGGCGCCGCCGTCGACGCCCGCGACAGCGAGTCCGGGGCCACACCGCTGTTCCTCGCCGCAAGCTGGGGACGCATGGATGTCGCCGCGCTGCTGGTGTCCAAAGGCGCGGACGTCAATGCCCGCAACAAGGCAGGTGTCTCGCCCTTGGCTATCGCCCTCAAGAACGGCCACGAAGATCTCGCCGCCCTGCTGCGCGACCGAGGCGCTAAAGAATAGCCCTGCCGCTCCCGATGTACTAGCTTGGTGAAAGCCCGTAGTTCCCACACGCACCTGGCCGCCGCCGCCGAGGTGCTCAGCATGCAGCTTCGCGCTCACCTGAAGCGCTGGTCGTCGTTGTTTGCGCCCGTCGCCGCCCAGGCGGAACGCCGGTTTCTCTCCAGGCTCGCCCGGCTGGGCTTCGACGCCCGGCAGCGTAAAGCCCTGGCCGCCATCACGCCGGGCGCCGCCGCGCGCATTCTCGCCGAAGACCGTCCTCCGGCGCATTTCTTCGAACAAGTGGAGTACAGCGGCCGCCGCCTGGCAAAGCTTCGCCTCTCGCCGGCTGAAATCACCCGCGCCCTGCACGAATACGATAACATCCGGCTCTCCGGCCTGGGCCCACTGACTTCGCCCGACGCCGCCAATTTCCGCTGGGCGCGCAATCAACTGCACTTCTGCGCCATCCTCACTCTGAACAACGCTTTCTACCAGGTGCGCGAAACCGAAACCAGGACATTCTACGAACTCTTTCGCGCCGAGGTGGAATCGCGCAGCCTCGACCAGTTGCTGCGGCGCTTTCTCGAGATCCTCACGGGCTTCAGCCGCGCCCAAGCCGGAGCTCTTTTCCTGCGCGACGGCTCCGCTCGCACCTGGATGCGGCGCGCGGTTGTGCCGGCCGCCGCGGCCGACGCTGCGCCGGGCTCAGAAAGCCACTGCCGCTTCGACAGGTTGGGCCGCCCCCGTTATCTCCGCGTAGGCGGCGCCGGCCAGGATTGCTGGCTGCTCCCCGATTGGCGCGGGCGTTACGCCTGCTGCTGGTCCGTGCCACTGGCGGCCGAGGGCCGCGCGCTCGGCGTGATGCAGTTTGCTTTCGACAAACCCTACGAATGGCTGCCTCGGGAACTGGAGCTGCTCGAGGTGGCCGCCGAACGCTGCACGCTGGCCGCGCAAAAGGCCCGCCTGATGGAAGAACTCGCCGAACGCGAGGAACAGGTTCGCGGCCTGGCGGAGCACCTCATACAGGTCGAGGAGATGGAGCGCCGCAGGGTCAGCCGCGAACTGCATGACGAAGCCGGACAATCTCTCCTTTACATTCGCCTGCAACTGGAGATGCTCGAGCGCGCCGTCGCCGGCGGACATCCGGCGTTGGCTGCACAGTTGGGGGATATTCGCGACCTGCTGGAGAAGGACATCATCGAAATCCGGCGGGTCATCGGCGCCCTCAGCCCCGCCGTGCTGGCTCAACTGGGCCTGGCGCCGGCTTTGCGGCAGCTCGTCAGCCAGCTCCGGCGGCGGCATCCCGCCCGCGTCCGCCTCCAGGTGTCTCGCTTAGGGAGGCTTCCGGAAAAGACCGAAGCTACCGTGTACAGGCTTGTGCAGGAGTGCTGCAACAACATCATTAAACATTCCTCGGCAACGCATGTAAACCTTTCCGTGGGTTCAGCCGATGGAGTACTGAGACTGAATGTTGAGGATGACGGTGTCGGTTTTCGAGTTGAGGAAGCACTTGCCAAACGGGGTTCTTTCGGCCTGGCTGGCATCCGGGAGCGCGTGGCGCTTCTCGGTGGACGATTTGACATCCGTAGCCGTCCCGGTGCCGGGACGAAGATAAAAATCGAGTTGCCGATCCCGCAACGAGCAAAGCACGAAGCGGGTCCGGCGGCGCGTCGAGCAAATGCTGGCCGCGCCAGAACAGAATCAAGACAATAGGGATCTTGAGACAAGTCGAGTAAACGTATGGCGAAGATTCGAATCCTATTGGCGGACGACCACACGTTATTCCGTCAGGGTATGAAAACGCTGATTTCCGCGGAAGCCGACATGGAAGTCCTGGGCGAAGCTTCCAACGGCGGCGATGCCATTGATCGAGCTGCCGAATTGCGGCCGGACGTTGTGCTGATGGACATCGGCATGCCAGGCCTCAGCAGCTTTGAAGCCACGCGGCAAATCAAGAAGAACCGTCCCGAAACCCGTGTCGTCTTCCTCACCATGTACGACGACGAGGATTACCTGGTCGAAGGCATGGAGGCGGGCGCCAGCGGTTATGTGCTGAAAGACTCCCCCGCCGCCCAACTGCTGGCCGCGGTGCGCGATGTCTGCCGCGGTGGCAGCTATCTCAGTCCCCGCATGCTGGCCCAATTAGTGGACGACTTCCGCTCCCGGATCAAGTCCGCCAACCGCCTGCCTCGTTTCGCCACGCTCACGACGCGCGAAAAGGAAGTCCTGAAGATGCTGGCTGAGGGCAACTCGGTCAAGGAGATCGCCTGCGACCTCAACCTGAGCGTAAAGACCGTCGAGGCTCACAAGTTCAACCTGATGCGCAAACTCGATATCCACAACAAAGCGCAACTGGTCCAGTACGCCATTCAAAAGAAAATCATCAAGATCCCGAACCTGGTCTAGCATACTTTCCGCTCCGGATTCGATGTAGAATCGTTCCGTGGCCCACTGTTATACGCGCCGGAGTGTCTTCGCGGCCTTGACTGCTGCATCTCTTTCCGCCTCCGCCCGAAGGCCCATCCGCTTCGGCGGTCCCATATTCCTCAAGAGCGACGATCCCGGCGAGCTCGCGCGCGAGCATCGCCGCCTGGGTTACAGCGCCGCCTTTTGCCCCGGAGTAAAGCTCCAGGAAACGGAAAAGATCCGCGCCACCGAAAAAGAGTTCGCGGCCCACAACGTCGCCATCGCGGAGGTGGGCGCGTGGAACAATATGCTGGATTCGGATCCGGCCAAGCGCGAGGCGAACCTGAAGTACGTCACCGAACGGCTGGCCCTGGCCGACGAGGTGGGCGCCCGCTGCGCCGTGAACATCGCCGGCTCTTACAATCCCAAGATCTGGTACGGCCCGCACAAGAGGAATTTCTCCCGCGAGTTTTTCGACGCGACGGTGGAGAACGTCCGCCGCGTCATTGACGCGGTCAAGCCCAAGCGGGCCAGGTTCGCCCTGGAAATGATGGGCTGGGCCCTGCCGAGCGGCCCGGATGAGTACCTCGATCTCATCAAGGCCGTCGGCCGCAAGGGTTTCGGCGTCCACCTGGACGTCTGCAACGGGATCAACTCGCCGGCCCGTTTCTACGCGAACGCCGCCTTCATCCAGGAGTGTTTTCGCAAGCTGGGCCCTCACATCGTTTCCTGCCACGCCAAGGACCTTGAATGGGTGGTCGAGTTGAATGTCCACTTCAAAGAGGTGATCCCCGGGCGTGGCGAAATAGACTATCGAGCTTACCTTCTCGGCATGGCGGGCCTCCCCAACGATGCCCCTCTCATGATGGAGCACCTCAAGGGCGCCGCCGAGTACGATGAGGCGCGCAATTATATCTTCAAGGTCGGCCGTGAACTCGGTCTGGCTTTTGCATAAGGAGGAATCAAACATGCAACGTCGTGAATTCCTGGCGGTGACAGCCGCCTCGGTGGCCGCGGCCCAAACCGGTGGCACACGGCTGCCTATCAAGAAGGGGATGCTGTACAGCATGCTGCCCAAGAATCTCAGCGTCTATGACCGCTTTAAGCTGGCCAAGGATGTGGGGTTCGAAGAGATGGAGGTGGGCACCGTTACCAGCGAGAAGGACGCCGAGGAGATCAAGAAAGCCTCCGAAGCCACCCAGATGCCCATCCATTCCGTCATGAACATGGCGCACTGGAAGTATCCGCTTTCGTCGGGCGACTGGACCGTGGTGGCCGAAAGCGTCAAGGGCATGGAGGCGAGTCTCCATGACGCCAAGCTGTGGGGCGCCAGCGCCGTTCTCCTGGTCCCGGGAGTGGTAAACCCGCAGACCAGTTATAAGGACGCCTGGGAGCGGTCGCAGAAAGAGATTAAGAAACTGATTCCCCTTGCCGCCAAGCTGAAGGTGGTCATCGCCGTCGAGGACGTTTGGAACAAGTTCCTGTTGAGCCCGCTCGAATTCGCGCGTTACGTAGACGAGTTCAAGAGCCCCTGGGTCCGCGCCTACTTCGACGTCGGCAACATCGTCTTCTACGGCTATCCCCAGGACTGGATCCGCACGCTCGGCAAGCGCATCGCTAAGCTGCACCTCAAGGATTTCAAGTTCGAGAAGGGCCGCGTCGATTTCACTCCCCTGCGCGAAGGCGCTATCGACTGGCAGGAAGTCTACCGCGCGCTGAAGGAGATCGGCTACCAGGGCACGGCCACGGTCGAACTCGCCGGCGGCGACGAAGCTTACCTCAAGGAAGTGAGCCACCGCGTCGATCTCATCCTGACCGGAGCATAGAAACCACTCTCGGGCATGGGGCCGCGGGACAGGCGCCCTCCGTGCCGGTTGTCTCGCGCACCCACGCCCGAGCGGTTACCATCGAGGTATGAAGAAGTTTCTCTTGGGCCTCGCTTCCGGCGTCCTGCTCGCTTTCCTGGCCATCCTGATCGTAGTTGCCGCGCTCGCCCGTCTGGGCAGCCGCCCTCCCTCGGTAGCCGATAGCTCCACCCTCGTCCTGAAGCTCAGCGGTGAGATTGCCGAGCGGACTCCCTCGGAAATTCCCCTGCCCTTTTTTGAGAGCCAGTCTCCCTTCACCACGCGCGAAGTCTGGGAGATGCTGCGCAAAGCCGCGGTCGACGATCGCATCAAGGCCGTGGTGCTGATGCCTCGCTCGATCGACGCCGGCTGGGGCAAGCTCGAGGAGATCCGCGGCGCCCTCACCGCCTACCGCCGTAGCGGCAAGCCCCTGGTCGCTTACCTGCGTTCGGCCGGGACCCGCGAGTACTATCTGGCGACGGCCGCGGACCGCATCGCCATGGCGCCCGAAGACCTGCTGGACGTGAAAGGCCTGCGCATCGAACGGACGTACTTCCGCGGGACGCTGGACAAGTTGGGCGTACAGGTGGACATTGAGCACGCCGGCAAGTACAAAGACTACGGCGATCAGTATGCCCGCACCTCGATGGGTCCCGAATCCAAGGAGGTTCTGAACTCCATCCTGGACGACCTCTACGGCCGCATGACCGCAACGCTCGCCGGGTCCCGGAAGAAGAGCCCCGCCGAAATGCGGGCCATGATCGACGAAGGCCCCTTTCTTTCGAGCGACGCCCTGGCCAAAGGCCTCGTGGACGCGCTCGAGTATGAGGATCAGACCTACGACGCCCTCGCCCGCCGCGTGAAGGTCCAGCCCCTCAAGAAAATCTCTGCGCGAGACTACTCCAAAGTGAGCGCCGCGTCTGTCGGCCTGGAAGGCCCTCACCGCATCGCGCTGATCGCCGCGGAGGGCGACATCTTGCAGTCCTACGGCGGCCCCTTTGACGACGAGGCGATTACGCCCGGCGGCATGACAAAGCTACTCCGCGAAGTGGCGGAGGATCCGTCCATCAAGGGCGTAATCCTGCGCATCGATTCGCCGGGCGGCGATGCGCTGGCCTCCGATCAAATCTGGCGCGAAGCGAACCTCCTTGGCAGGAAAAAACCGATGGTCGTCTCCATGTCCGACCTCGCCGCCAGCGGCGGTTATTACATGGCCATGACCGGCGACCCCGTCCTCGCCTACCCGAACACCCTCACAGGTTCCATCGGCGTCCTTTACGGCCGTGTGAATCTGCGCGGGCTTTACGGAAAGCTGGGTATCACGAAGGACTCGCTGGCGCGAGGCCGGTTCGCCCAGATCGACAGCGAGTACATTCCCCTGACACCTGAAGGCAGGGAAAAGATCCGCCGGAGCGTGGAGGCGAACTATCACGGCTTCGTCACGCGCGTCGCCGAGTCGCGCCGGCGTAAGTACGAAGAGATCGAGCCGCTGGCGCAAGGCCGCGTGTGGCTGGGCAGCCAGGCCCGCGAGCGCGGCCTGGTGGACGAGTTGGGTGGCCTGGACCGCGCCATCGAGCTCGTGAAGCAGAAAGCACGCATTCCGAAGGACCAGAAGATCAGGCTGATCGACTACCCGGGCAAGCGCACCATCGTCGATTGGGTGCTCGAACGCGAGCGCGCCGCCGCCATCGAGCCGCGCCTCGCCGCACTCCTGAAGCAGGTCCACGCGGCGCTGTGGATGCGCGGCGGCCTCATGCGCGTGATGCCTTATTCGATTACGGTGCGGTAACCGGACCCCTGCTATGAAGATCGCCATCCTGGGCACCCGCGGAATTCCAGCCTCTTACGGCGGCTTCGAGACGTTCGCCGAAGAATTGTCGCGCCGCCTCGCCGCGCGCGGCCACGACGTCGTCGTGTATTGCCGCTCCCGCTGCGCCGGGCCGGAGTACCTCGGGGTGCGGCTCCGCTACCTGCCCACTGTCCGCCATAAGTATCTGGATACAGTTTTTCACACCTGTTTATCCAGCATAGACCTTCTGTGTCGTCGCCCCGACGCCGCCCTTTTCTGTAACGCCGCTAACGCTCTGTTCACGTTCGTCCCGCGCCTCACCGGTATTCCCTGCGCGCTGAATGTGGACGGCCTGGAACGCAAGCGCCGCAAGTGGGGATGGGCGGGCCGCGCCTGGTACCGTGTTTCGGAATGGATCGCCACCTGGGCGCCGACGGAGGTGGTGAGCGACGCCCGGGAAATCGCCGCCTATTACCAAAAGCGCTATGGACGCCGGACACACTTCATTCCGTACGGCGCTGAGACGGGCCCGGTGCCGGCCCAGGAGACTCTCGGCCGGCTGCACCTCGTACCGGGGCGCTATTTCCTGTACGTGAGCCGCCTCGAACCGGAGAACAACGCCCTGGAGGTCCGCCAGGTGTTTGAAACCGTCGACACGGATCTGCGCCTGGCGCTCGTCGGCGACGCGCCCTATTCGGCCGATTACATCCGCCGCGTGCGCGACACAACCGACCCGCGCATCGTGATGCCCGGCGCCATCTACGGGCAGGGATACCACGAGCTGCAATCCCACTGCTTCGCGTACATTCACGCCACCGAGGTCGGCGGCACGCACCCCGCCCTCATCGAGGCCATGGGCCGTGGAGCGCTGGTGCTCTATCTCAGCACTCCGGAGAATGAGGAGGTTGCCGGCGGGGCGGGCATCGCTTTTACACACAGCACCCTCGCCGAAACCATGAAGTCGGTTCTCGCCATGCCCGAAAGCGAGCGAGCTGAGCTTCGCCGCCGAGCCGCCGACCGCGTGCTCCAACGCTACAGTTGGGACGCCGTCACCGGTGCCTATGAGAAGCTCTTTACTGAAATGCGCAACCGCCGGCCGTAGCCCGTCGCGCGCTTACAGGTCGAGGTTACGGACGTCCAGGGCGTTCTCTTCGATGAACTTGCGGCGGTTCTCGACGTTCTCTCCCATCAGCGTGGAGAAGATGTCCTCGCACTCCACTGCATCCTCGAGCCGCACCCTCAACAGCGTCCGGTTCTCGGCATTCATCGTGGTCACCCAGAGTTGCTCGGCGTTCATCTCGCCCAAGCCCTTGTAACGCTGCACGCTCGCGTCCTTCATGCCTTCCGCCTTGACGTGCGCCAGCAGCGCTTCCCAGTCCTCCAACGTTACACGGGCTGAGTCTTTGGCCACCACGAACGGAGGCTGGTTGAAGCGCGCTATCTGCTTGGCCAGCGAGCGCAGCTTCTTGTATTCGGCGTGTGACGCCAGTTCCGGACCGATGACCCGCTCCGCGTTCGAATGATCCCGATAGGTGACCATCCAGGCGTCATGTTCTTCGTCGGGCTTCAATTCCGGCGATACGGACAGAGCCTCCAACCGCTTCACCAGGGGTTCCAGATTGGCCGGGTTGGCGAAGTCCGCCTTGACGTCCAGGTGCAGGTTGACGTCCGAAACAACATCTACCACGCGCGAATCCCGCAGCTTCCGCTCCGCACGCGTGAAGATATGTTGGTACTCATCCAGATTCATCAGGAAGGCCCGCAACTCGGCGCCTTCCAACCGCGCTCCTCCCGCTTCGACCGACACGTTATCCGTGGCCCGGCGCAGCAGTTCGCGCATGTACTCCTTCTCGTCCTTGATGTACCGCTCGCTCTTGCCCTTCTTGATGCGATACAGCGGCGGCTGCGCGACGAACACGTGCCCGCGCATAATCAGTTCCTGCATATGGCGGAAGAAGAACGTGAGCAGGAGCGTGCGGATGTGCGAGCCGTCGACGTCGGCATCGGTCATGATGATGACTTTGCCGTAGCGCAGCTTCGAGATGTCGAAGTCGTCCGCGCCGATGCCCGTCCCGATAGCCGTGATCATGGCCCGGATTTCCTCGTGGCTGAGCATCTTGTCGTAGCGCGCCTTCTCCACGTTCAGGATCTTGCCGCGCAACGGCAGAATGGCCTGGTAGCGGCGGTCGCGCCCGCCCTTGGCGGTGCCGCCGGCCGACTCGCCCTCGACCAGGAACAACTCGCAGTGTTCCGGATCGCGCTCCTGGCAATCCGCCAGCTTGCCCGGCAGGCCGCCTGACTCCAACGCGCCTTTCCGGCGCGTGAGATCCCGGGCCTTGCGGGCGGCTTCGCGCGCGCGGGAAGCCTCAATGGCCTTCCCAACGATCTTCCGCATCACGGCCGGGTTCTTATCGAAGAACTCGCTGAGCTTTTCGTTGACGAACTGCGTCACGTAGCCGGTGACATCGCTGTTGAGCTTGCCCTTGGTCTGCCCTTCGAACTGCGGCTGCGGCAGCTTCACGCTCACCACTGCCACCAGGCCCTCGCGCACATCGTCGCCGGAGAGATTCTCTTTTACGTCCTTGAACAGGCCGGCTTGCTGGCCGTAGGCGTTGATCGTCCTGGTCAGCGCGCTGCGGAAACCCGTCAGGTGCGTGCCGCCGTCCACTGTGTTGATGTTGTTGGCGAAACTGAAAATGTTCTCCGAATAGCCGTCGTTATACTGCAGCGCGATCTCCATGCTCAGCGTCGCGCCGTTTCCCATTTCGCGATCGCCTTCCATGTAGATGGGCTTCTCGTGCAGTACGTTCTTGCCACGGTTGAGGTGTTTGACAAACTCCGCGATACCGCCGCTGTAATGAAACTCGTGTTGTTTTACGGGCTCGACGCGTTCATCGGCAAGGATGATCGTGAGGCCCTTGTTCAGGAACGCGATCTCTCGCAGCCGCTGCGCCAGCGTATCGTAGTTGAACTCGACCGCATCCATGATGGTCGGGTCCGGCTTAAAAGTGACTTTTGTACCTGTCTTGCGCCCCGCCTTGCCTGTCCTGGCCAGGGGCGCCTTCGGGATGCCGCGCTCGTACTGCTGTTCCCAGGTATACCCGTCGCGCCAGATTTCCAACTCCAGGTTTTCCGAAAGCGCATTGACACAGCTTACGCCCACACCGTGAAGGCCGCCGGACACCTTATAGCTCTTGCTGTCGAACTTTCCGCCGGCGTGGAGCTTGGTCATTACGACTTCCGCCGCCGACACGCCCTCCTCCGGATGCAGGTCCACGGGAATGCCCCGGCCGTTGTCGATCACAGTAACGGAGTTGTCGATCTGAATTGTGACGCGGATCTCGTTGCAATAGCCCGCCAGCGCCTCGTCTACGGAATTGTCGACGACTTCATAGACCAGGTGGTGCAGGCCCATCTCGCCCGTCGACCCAATGTACATGGCCGGGCGCAGCCGCACGGCCTCCAGGCCTTCCAGTACCTTGATGCTGCTGGAATCGTAGACTTCACCGTTCTTGACTTCGTTCTCTTTACTTCCCATGCAGAATTCTTTTCTTATTTGCCTTTCGGTTCTCGAGCACTGGTAGTACTCACACTCTCATCGGCATGACCACGTAGCGGTATTCATACGTGATCCCCTCGCCAGCGGGGCGCAGTTCACCGGCTGTCTCGTGGCTCTTGAAATGGAAGCTTATATTTGGTTCTGAAACTGCCCGGAGGAAGTCCACCAGGTACATTGCATTGAAACCAATGCTCACGGACGGCCCGTCGTACTCGATCGGAAGGCTCTCTTCGCTTTCGCCCGTCTCGCTCACTACTGAGTACACCTTCACCTCGCCATCGCCGAACTGGACTCGGATCGAGCGCGAGCGTTCATCGGAGAACTGAGAAACACGCTCGATTGCCAGCCGAAACTCTTCGCGGGGCAATGTGACGCTGTGGGGCTGCTCTTTCGGTAGGACCCTCTCAAAGTCCGGGAAATTGCCTGTAAGCTTCCGGCTGATCAAAAGCCTCTCGCCAAGCCGGAAGAAGAGGTGGTTGTCATCTCCCGAGAACTGTACAGTCTGTTTCGGATCGACTTCCTGCGCCAGCTTCAGAATCTCCAGCATAGCTTTCCTTGGCAGCAGAGCCCGATAACTTCCCTCAAGTCCGGAGATCTCGGCTGGAACATCAACTAGTGCCAGACGGTGGCCGTCGGTCGCTACCATGGTCAAGCCGTCGCTCTTAAGGAGTAATAATGCACCGCTCAAGGTAAAGCGAGATTCCTCCATGGAGATTGCGAAGATGGTCTTCGCAATCATCGAGCACAGGATTCCAATGGGAATCTCCGCTAGCATGCTTGGCATCTGGGGAAGCTCGGGGAAGCTATCCCGTGACATCCCCGCTATACGAGTCCTGGAGCGCCCACATAGCAAGCTAGCCCATTGATTATCCGCAATCTTAATTGTCAGATCCGTATCCGGAAGAAGCCTGACATAATCCAGCAGCCGCTTAGCGGGAATAGTCCCGGCTCCTTCTTTTGCCACACGCGCGGGGCAGGAGCAACGAATACCTAGTTCCAGGTCCGTTGCCGTCATCAAAACACGGTCACCGGAGGCTTCAAAAAGTACGTTCGACAGGATCGGTATCGTGGTCTTCTTCTCAACAACGCCTTGAGAAAGGCTAAGTTCCCGAACCAAGTCTACCTTGCTAACGCTGAGTTCCATCAGGGTGCGCCTCCATACTTGCTGTTCCCTCGTACTATATAACTTTTAAAGAACCAGAATAAGATGGCCTGTTGAAATGTCGAAATCTCTCTAAATTATACAAAATCCATGCCATTGCTGTCCCTACCGGATGTGGAAGGAGTTTGCTTCCAAGTAGCGTTGCGCGGCAGCTCTCCGGTCATCCACAGGTTTCCAGAGGGCGTTTCTCGACGTCTTTGTGGAAAACATAATAAGTCTAATTGAATGAATCGATTATACTGTGGACGAGACGGTTGAAATCGGGATCCTTCTGTCTCATGCCGTCAATCTTCTGGACCGAGTGCAGGACGGTGGTGTGGTGCTTGCCTCCGAAGGCCCGTCCAATCTCCGGCAACGACGCGGAGGTAAGCTCCTTTACCACGTACATAGCTACCTGCCGTGGGAAAGAAATACTATGTGCGTTGGTCTTCTGCTTCAACTGGGAGAACTGAAGGCCGTACTTCTCCGCTACAGCCCTTTGGATGGCTTCTATAGTGATTCTCCGCTCCTGGGGATGAATCAGGTACTTCAGCGCCTGTTGAGCCATGCCTAAAGTAATTGGAGACCCTGTGACGGAGGCGTAGGCAATCAGCTTGATCAGCGCGCCTTCCAACTCACGAACGTTAGACTTGGTTTTCGTGGCAATCCAGATACGGACATCGGAGGGCAACTCGATTCCCTCGACGTCTGCTTTCTTGTCCAGAATTGCCATCTTCGTCTCGAGGTCCGGCGGTTGGACATCTACAATCAGGCCCCACTCAAAACGCGAACGGACGCGTTCCACGAGACCAGGTATATTTTTCGGACTGGAATCGCTCGAAATCACAATCTGCTTCTGGTGGTCGTAAAGCTCGTTGAAAGTGTGGAAGAACTCTTCCTGTGTACGCTCCTTCCCCGCAAGAGTGTGCACATCGTCAACCAGCAGAATGTCCGCTTGGCGGTAATGCTGGTGAAAAAGAGGCAAGCGGTCGAGCTTGATGCAGTTGACCATCTCGTTCATGAAACGTTCACCTGAAGTGTACGCAATACGCATGCCAGAGAAATTATCCAGCAGGCTTCGCCCAATAGCATGCATCAGGTGCGTCTTGCCCATTCCCACGCCGCCATAGATGAACAGCGGGTTGTATGAGCGCGACGGCATTGTGGCAACGGCCTTCGCAGCCGCATGAGCAAACTGGTTGCACGACCCGACAACAAAATTGTCGAAGGTGAACTTGGGATTCAGTTGGCTTCCAGGGCTTTGGAAAACAATCTCTCGTGAAGGCGTTGCACTCAGCGTAGCAACTACCGGAGCGTCCACGTGAGCCCCATTCACCTGGTAGAAGACGTCCTGTAGACCCAAACCAAGCTCCGCGACTACGGCACGGACCCGGCCCGCGTATTCCTTCTCCATCCACTCCTTCGTAGCCTCATCGGGAACCGATACCCAGATTCGGGATGGTTCCGCCCGGAGCAAGGATGTTGTCGCAATCCAGTTCTGATAGCTCTCGGCACTCACCTGAGCCGATAGCCGTTGTTTGATTGAATCCCACGCATTCATAACATACCGCCACAACAAAGCTACCGCTCAAGATTCCCACAGGTTTTGCACATCTGTGGAAATCAACCCGGGGACGGTGGCTTGTTCGGAATCTTGGACCGTCTATGGAGGGCCAGCCCCTGCGAGTCAGCCTCACTATGTCCAACGGAAGGATAGTCTAACACACTTCCAGCGAGGTGTGTCCATCAATAACAGAACATTTTATCTCGTTATTTATCTGTATGTTGGCTAGGATAGAAACTTTACTACTATGGTAGTAAAACAAGTTCTTTCAAATACGTTTAAGCCTTCGGAATCGCCTCCGGCTTTGCCTGACCAGCCTAGCCCACCAGACGTGCCCCTGCGTCCGCATCGGCATAGGAAGCGACCAACTGCCCGAAGTAGTAGCGGTGGAAATTGCCACCGGGGTAGCACTCATCGCGAACCTCGGGAATGAGCAGGTCGGGACGCATGTCACATCGATGCACGATCCGGCATTCGTAGTGAATTACACACTGCCCGATGATCGGCGGGGCCACCTCGCGGCTCTGGACAGCATCGAGGTTCATCTCCAGGAACTTATCATGGGTGACTCCTGAAACCGTGCCGCAGTGTTTCGCAGCTTCGGCCAACTCCGCCGGTGGCACGTTGACGGTGAACTCCGGGACTTCCTCCAGCAGTTTGTAGGTGAAGCGGGTCGGCCGCACCATGACCGTGAACACCGGCCTTCCCCACATGATGCCTATGGCACCCCAGCCAATCGTCATCACGTTTGGCTTGCCCGCGCGGCCTGCCGAGACGAGAAGCAACCCGTCCTCCCGCATCCTCTGCAGAGTCTCGGAGTAGTAGTCTGTAAAACGGATTGCTTGCTTTGTCATCATTCGTGCTCCTGTTCCCTATTGAAGCAAATCCTACAGACCTGCAAAGAACCGAACCAGGATAATTGCCGCCAGGGTGGCGCCCACCACCGCTCCAACGGACAGGATTGGCCTCCATCGGAGAGACCGTTCAGGAGAGAATTGCGGATTCCCCGTGGCAGGCTCACCGCTGACCGTCCTGACCTCGACAGCCATCCGGTAACCCTTCTTCGGCACCGTCTCGACATACAAAGCTCCGCCTGGCGCCACGCCAAGCGCCTTACGTATCAGAGAAACCGTCTGCGCCAGGTTGGCCTCCTCGACGTGCGTGTCCGGCCAGATGGATCGCATAAGGTCGGCTCTTTCCACAAGACGCCTATTCGCAGCCACCAGAGCCACCAGCAGGTCGAATGCCTTGGGCGAAAGGTGAACCGGTTGCCCTGCATGCCAGAGACGGTGTTCGCTCGGCACCAGGATAAAAGGACCGAACTCATACGACACGGTGGGTGTTTGCATAATCGGGCATCTTTAGGTTTTCGTCAACAAGACCTGACACCTTCTTGAGACGCTTTTGCCGGGTAATGCCCCTAGTATCGTGATGTGCAACTTGGTCCTGCCCAATTTCCCAGTGTTGCGTATGCATCGATTATAGGCATAGCCGCGCCGGGAGGGGAAGGCTCGAAGCGCACTTCAACGAAAGAAAGGATGGCTAGGAAGAGAATGCTACGAAAAACCATGACAGTCTTTGCCGGTGTCTGCCTGCTGGCGGCAAGCACGATGTTGTCCCAGAACCACGGAGCCCTGAGAGTGAAAGTCCCCTTCCAGTTCAACCTGAAGGACGCGCAACTTCCCTCAGGGGAGTACGCGATTGAAAGAGGGCCCACTGGAGGCGTCGTGCTCACCTCTAAAAACGGCGCGATTCGCAAGGTGGTCATGGCCACCCCCATTGAATCCCCGACCACACGTCGTGACACACGCGTGATATTCCGGCGGTATGGCGACGATTACTTCCTCTCCCAGATCTGGGTGCGGTCGGAGCACTGGGGATTTGAGATACCCGTCTCAAAGGCTGAACGGGATGTGATCGCACGCAACCAGCAAGCACGCGAGATGGAGCGCGTTGCTGTCTCAGCGCAGTGATCGCCCGCCGCGAACCTGGTCAAATTGACAGAGGGTACGCCGCCGGGGGAGAATAGTAGCTGTTGGCAGGGCGGGAGTAACTCAGTTGGTAGAGTGCAACCTTGCCAAGGTTGATGTCGCGGGTTCGAATCCCGTCTCCCGCTCCATTCTGCCTACCTTCCCTCGATTGAACGCTTGGCCCGGATTGCGAGCAATTCCCTTACGACGGTGTTGGTGTTGAGAGCCGTCACTCCGGCCGGCTCGCACCAGGAAGCGGGACGGAACGGCTTCCGCATGTGTCCGAGGTAGTGGCTGTCGCTTCCCACGGTAAACTGAACGCCGCCCTCTGCCAGGGGTTTGATGTCGGCAATAAGCGCCTCGCGGCAGGCCGGGATTTTCCAGTACGCTTCCGTGTCCCAGTTCATCTCGATGTAGATGGACTGACCCTTCAGCAGCTGAATCAGTTCCTCCTGCTCACCAGGTTGGAAGAAGCGGTACTCGGCGGCCGTGATCGTCTTCACGTCACGACCCTGCTTCTGGGCCGTTCTCTGCAAATTTTCGAAGCGCATCGGGAAGGGGTGGAACAGGATCATCGGCACGGGGTACTTCTTTTGCGCGGCCAGTAACTGCCGGGCCCGCCGGATGAGCGTCCGGCCGTTGGGCGGGGCGCCGCCGTTATTGGGCGAAATGTGGAAGCCCAATACGTCGGCCATGCGGAGCGGCGCGTCTTCGAGACCGCTGTCCAGCTCGCGCTCCGACACCTCCCAGCCCTTGAAAACGATCACGTCGCCGCGCCGGGCCACGTTGTCGAAATCCGTCATCAGGGCGCGATGGCCCGCCGCGCCGAGCGGATACAGTGCGAAGAACTTGCTCTTCTCGCGCCAGGCATCGTACTCAGCCTGCGACCTGCGGTACAGCTCGATGTGGTCGAGCAGAACGAAGACCTTGCGCCCGTCTTTCACCGCCAGGTCGATCCACGTCTTCATGTCCACAGGCCGCTCCATGCCGGCGTGCAGGTGCATGTCCATCTCGTGGAGCTGGAACAACCCTTCCACCAGGCCTTGCCCGGGGACGGGTTGCGTCTGAGCCGTCGCGGCAAACGCGAGCGCGCACATCACCACAATTGACCGGATCATAATTCTCGCATTGAAACTAACAGCATCGCGGCAGCCGGCGCAAGGTGTAAAATTGGCCGCATGACCAGATTCAGCGCCGCCCTCTTACTAGCGTGCTCGCTCACGCTTTGCGCGCAGGGCAAGAAAACCATCTTTGTGATCACGGACGCCGAAGGCGTCGCCGGCATCTGCCGCCAGGAGCAGACCAACAACAAGGACCCCGAATTGCGCCAGTTGCTCGCCGGAGAGGTGAACGCCGCGGTCCAGGGCTTTTACGACGGCGGTGCGGATGAAGTCATCGTGTGGGATGGTCACGGCGGCAGCTCGACACTTTCCGTTGCCACCATCCACCCGCGCGCCAAGCTGGTCATCGGCTACATTGGCGCCAAGTATACTTTCGACCGCCATTACACCGCCTTGGCCTTCGTCGGCCAGCACAGCAGGGCCAACACACGTAAAGGCATCATGTCGCACAGCTACAATTCGCTGGGTATTCAAAACATGCTGCTCAACGGGAAACCGATCGGCGAAATCGAAGCAGCGACGGCGCTGGCCGGGATTTACGACATTCCGGTGATCCTGTTGACCGGCGACAACGCCGCGACGGAGGAAATGCGGTCCATCGTTCCCAACGTGGAAACCGCCGCCGTCAAGGAAGGGTTGCAGCGTTACGCCTGCATCAGTCTTTCGGCCGAAGCCGCGCGCAGTACGATTCGGGAGGCCGCGCGCCGGTCCATGAGCAAGATCGGCCAGATACGCCCTTACAAGATCACGGGGCCTGTTACTCTCGAGATCGAACACACCACCCGCAATTCGCTCAGTACCGACGCTGAACTGATGCCCGGAACGAAGGTGATCGACGACCGCACCATCCAGTACTTCGGCAAGGATTTTCTGGAAGCATGGCTGCGCTACCGCTTCCGCTAGAGCGCCATGGCGCGCATTCCGAACTATCTCGGGTTGCCGCTAATCGCCGCCGCCGGCTACGGCGCGCTCTATTGGTTCGCCAACCGTAGCATCTATTTCCCGTATGTGTACCCGCAAGGTGACTGGCAAGTACAGGCCGCCTTGGGGGCCCAGGACGTCTGGCTCGAAACCAACGACCGTGTGAAGCTTCATGCGTGGTGGATTCCCTGTGCCGGGTCGCGGCTCGCCACGCTATTCCTGCACGGCAACGCCGGCAACATCACGCACCGCGCCGCCCACGCGCGCGACATTGCGGCGGCGGGCTCGTCGCTGCTGCTGGCCGATTACCGCGGCTACGGCAAAAGCGGTGGCCGTCCCACAGAAGCGGGCCTCTATGCGGATGCGGAAGCCGGCTTCGCGCACCTGCTGGCTCGCGGGTACAAGCCCGGCCAGATTGTCGTTCATGGCGAGTCACTGGGCAGCGCGGTGGCGGTGCATCTTGCCTCGCGCCACGCTTCGGGCGGCGTCGTGCTCGAAGCACCCTTCACTTCTGCTCGCGACGTCGCGGCGAAGCTGCTGCCGCTGATTGGGCCGCTGCTGGTTTGGAGCTACGACTCGCGAGCCAGGATCCACAGTGTCCGCGCGCCGTTGCTGATCATCCACGGGGATCGCGACGACCTCATTCCGCTGCAAATGGGTCGCGCCCTCTTCAACGAGGCGGCCCCACCGAAGACCTTCTGGGCCGTGCCCGGAGCCGGCCACAACGACATCGTGGAAACCGCGGGTCCCGCCTACCGCGAGCGCCTGCGCGCCTTCTACAATTCCATCTCAGGTGGCAAATCGCCATGAAACGTCTTTGCCTGCTCCTGCTGATTTCCTCGGCCGCCCTCGCGCAAGAGGGTGTCCTCACTTTTGACAAGATTTCCAAGTATGACCGCGCGGCCGAACCAGCGTCATTCGGCATCCCATTTCCACAAGGTGTGTTGCGCGACGCCGCGCTGCTTGAGGTAAGTGACGGCTCCAATGCGGTGCCGTCGCAGACGCGAGTCACGTCACGATGGCCGGACGGCAGCGTGCGGTGGGCTTACGTACGCACGCTGGTGGATTTGCCGGGCAACCGCGGCAAGCAAATTACCTGGAAGGTTGCCGGGCGCGCGCGAACCCGCACGTCCGCATTGAAAGCCGAGCTTTGCGCGGACGGCTCGCTCCTGGTATCCACCGGGCCGGTCTCGGCGCGCATTCCGTCGCAGGGCTTCTTCCCGCTCACTGACGTGAAACTGAACGGCGTGGCGTTCCCTGGCCGCATGGCAGGCTTTGCGCTCCACGCTGGGGCGCGCACATGGTCCACTGCGGATGCAGGCCCGGTAAAGATCGACGTCGTCGAGCAAGGTCCTGTGGCTCTGGTAGTTCAGGTGAGCGGCAGGCACGGCTCGGAACAATCTCCCTTCGATTTCACGGCAAACCTGACCTTCTGGGCCGGCAAGCCGTATGTGGAGGTCGATTACCGCGTACTCGCCGCGAGGGGAGATAAAGAGCTGTTGATCGATAGCTGGACCTGGGAGGCCCGGACCGTCGAATCCGCCCCGCGCGTTCGCGAGGGGCACGGTCACTACGGCGTCGCCGTCAGAGAGTCGGGTCAGAAAGCTGCCTACTCGTTCGGGCTCCGCGAATTCCGTTTCGACGCCGTCGAGCACAGCATGCAGTCTTATTGGGGTGACTTCTGGGGCGACTGGGTGGGCGCGTCGAGCGCCCTGGCCGTAACACTGCGCCAGGCGCAGCAGAACTTCCCCAAAGGGATGGAGGTCACGAACAATGCGGTCACCGTCTCGCTCTATCCATCTTCCGGCGAAGCATTGCGATTCCCCCTCGGCGCGGCGAAATCCCACCAGATTCTACTGCACTTCCACGAGCCGTCGCTCCCGGTGAAAGAGATCTCAGCTCGTTCGCTGCAATTCCAGGTCCCAGATATTCCAAAGCTTGCCGCCGCCTGGTATGCCCGTGCGGGCGTGTGGGAAGATCCGGTCTTCGGCGCGCCGTCCAGCCGACGGGTTGGTGCGTTGCGCTACGATGTGCTGGACAACCGCCCCGTCGGGGTGGGCATGTGGAATTTCGGCGACGAGGTCGATTGGGGCTATACCGGCCAGGGCCGCGGCCGTGACGACGTCGTTTGGCTCAACAACGAGTACGACCTAACGCACCAGATGTTCTTGCATTGCGCGCGCACCGGCGAACGGCGTTTCCTCGATTACGCCTTCTCGAGCGCGCGGCACTGGCGCGACGTCGATATCGCGCACGTTTCGTCGGACCCCCTTCTGCGCGGCGGGCACATCGCGCACTCGCCGCGCCACGTGACCGGCGGCGTGACCCCCTCGCACCAATGGGTGGAAGGGCTGTTCGACGCCTGGCATATGTTCGGCGACGAGAGTGCGCGCGAAGCGGCGCTCGGAATCGGCGAGAATATCCTGCGGCACATGGCGCTTGCCCGCTACCGGGACGCGGCGCACTCGAGCACCCGCGACATGGGTTGGGCACTGCGCGCCATGCTAGCGCTTCACCGCGAGACGGGAGACGCACGCTACGCCGAGGCCGCACGCCCCATCGTCGACCTGTTCAAGCGCTGGCACGCCGAGTATCCGGGCTTGCTCTCGCCCTATACAGATCACAGCCAGGTGCGCGTCGTCTTCATGAACAGCCTGACGCTTGTGTCGCTGGCACGTTACCACAGGCGGTTCCCCGACGAGGAACTGAAGCGGGTGATTCTCGAAGAAACCGACGATCTGATCCGCAATACGCGGAACGCCAACGGCCTGTTCTTTTACAAGGAACTTCCCTCGCTCGAATTCCAGGGCGCCACGCTGCTGGTTCTACAACTGCTCGGCGAGGCCTACCGCCTCTCGGGTGACATAAAGTACCTGGAGGCGGGCTTGCCGGAGATCGAATACTTCCTGGCCAACATGAACGGCCGCTTCGAAATCCACACCGGGGCCTCGGAAAAATTCGCTCACTCCGGCGGGGGGTACACCAGAACCTTGTTCTATCCGCCGGGCGGCAAGTTCATTGGCGTCGCCCTCACGCCGCTCATCGAGTTTCTGGACGCAGCCAAAGCCACGCGTCTGGCCGAAAACCTGGATTGGCAGCTGAAGCTGAAGTGACCAATTGAGCTAATCCAATTCCTCAAGCGACACCAAGCCGCGCTTGAGGGCTTGGACGATGGCCTGCGCCCGGTTCTCCACTGCGAGCTTTGCGAGGATGCTTGCCACGTGGGTCTTCACCGTCTCCTCTCCAATCGAGAGCGTCCCGGCGATTTCCTTGTTCGCGCGTCCCAGGGCCAGTTGCCTCAGGACTTCCGTTTCACGCGGTGTCAGCTCCTCGTGCGGTTCGGCGGCTGTCAGTACCGCGCGGGCTACGGCCGGATCGATGTACGTCTTCCCGCGCGCCACCGCGCGCACCGCGGCCAGCAGCACTTCCGGTTCGGCGTCCTTGCGAACGTACCCGGCGGCGCCCGCCCGCAAGACGCCCATCATGCGCGCCTCGTCGGTCGATGCGGTGAGTGCGATCACGCGCGTGGAGCGCGAGACCTCCACGATGCGGCGCGTGGTTTCGACGCCGTCGATGCCTCCGGCAAGCAGCAGATCCTGTAAAACGATCCGGGGTTGCCACTCGCCGAGGTGCTCGAGTAACTCCTCGCCGGAGGATGCGATGCCGATTACTTCGAGATCCTCGAAGGATTCCAGGTACGCTTTCAAACTGCGCGCCACCACGCGGTGGTCGTCCACGATGACGATAGTTGTCCTGTTCATTGACAGACCTCGCGGCGCTCCCGTGTGCGGCGATAGCCGGTGATCGCACGAGCAAACAGGACAAGGGACATTGCCCCTGCGATCCACAGACCGACAGCGCCGCGCCAGATAGAAAAAGCTGTCAACGCTGCTGTGGCAGCTCCGGTCACCCACAATTGGACACGATAATCCTCAACAGCCACACTTGCCACGGGCACCGAAAAACGTACGACAGTGCCTTGAACCGGCGTACTGGCAATCTCGAAATCACCGTCGAACTCCGCCGCACGTTCCCGCATGTTGCGTATTCCCATGCCACTCGCCGGATGATTCATATCGAATCCCTTGCCATCGTCGCGCACCGTGAGTTCGAGCTTCGATCCAACGGTATCGAGCGAGACCATCACGTTGGCTGCTCGCGCGTGGCGGCCGGCGTTGGCAAGTGCCTCCTGCGCTGCTCGAAAGACAGCCTCCGATGCTCCGGGTGCGAGCGCATCATTCGGGGGGAGGGTGCCCATCTGAAATTCCACACGAGCACCACTGCGGAATCCATGTGCCTCGCATTGCTTACGCAACGCAGCCACCATCCCCCTGACTTCCAGTGGCGCCGCACGCAGTTGGTCAAGCATGGCTTCCAGTTCCGCCATGGCCTCTTTCGCCGCCTCGCGCACTTGCCCGATCGCGTTCCGGGCGCCATCGGGATCATTATTGTAGCGTGCCTCCACTGTGGCCGCAGCGGTCTGCACCACGAAGATCTGCTGCTTGATGGCGTCGTGCAGATCCCGGGCCAATCGGTGACGCTCCTCCTGGCCCGCCGCTTCGCGAATCTGCCGCTCGTAAGCGGAACGCAGCTGCCGGGGCGTTTGCGAGGATTCCTTGCCGAACAGCGTCGTCAAAACCCCGATCGATCCGTGTTCATCGATACGCGCTTGCCACCAAGCGAAGGACAGAATCAGGAAGGCCAACATCGGTACAGCTGTCACCCACTCCGGAATCCACTCCAGCAGGATCACATGACGCTCCACATCCACCACCGCACACAAGATGAAATGTGCAGCGGCGGCCCAAGCCAAGGCGTGGTAGCGCGCCACGGAATCATCGACGCGGACCATAGCGGCGGCGAAGCATGCCGCAGCCGCGAACAGTGCTCCCAGAATGCGGATCAAGGCCGCTCTTCCATAGGGCAGGCCGGGCAGATGAGTTCCGAACCACATGGGCCCCCACGCGATCAGGAGCAAGCCCGCTAGCCCCGCCACAATGGCGTAACAGAGGAAGACCATCCTCGTATCAAGAGCGTCCAGTCTCTCTCCGGTTCGCATGTTTCAAGTGTATGGCGCGCCGGTCCGCCGCACATCACCATCAAGCCGGAGACGGCGATCCCTCGATTGGGGGACCGCTCACCGCCGCCGCGCGGCGCGAATTCGCGTCAGTTCCTTGCGCAGCAGTCGATTCGCTGGATACTCCTCGACCAGGCCGGTGAGCAGCTTCTCGGCCTCCCACGGCCGCTTTTCGCGCAGGTGGATGACCGCCAGCAGCACGCGCGCGAACGGTCCGTAGTAACGCCCGTGCGCGGCCACCAGCTCGAGGTCGCGGACCGCTTTCTGCTTGCTGCCCTCAATCTGATCGATGCGAATGAACCAGCGAATGAAGAACGGCAGGCTGCCCAACACGTACTCCACCGAGCCGACTGCCAGGTGTGCATCGTAAAAGGGCGGATTGAGCGCCAGCAGCCTGATGGACCACGCCTGCGTCTGTTTAGCGAGCGAAAAGCTCGCCAGGCGGCGTTTCTCGATCAGCGCGGCATAGTCGGTCACCAGTCCCGCCGCGATGCACTGCGCGAACAGCGCGTCGCGGTCTCCCGGATCGGCCGCCAGGCGCGCGTCCGCAAGTTCGCGGGCCTTTGCGATGAACCGGAACAGCTCGGCGCGAACGGCCGGGTCCGGCGTGATCTTCCTGCGGTCGATGATCCGCTCGTCGTCGGAGAAGAAATCCGATTGCAGGATGTGCAATCGATCCAGCTCACCGAAAAAGTAAGTGGCGCCCTTGACGGCACGATACAGAGGCGCCTGCGGCTCCCGCTCGATGGCCCGATCGAGGGTGGCGTGCGCTCCGGCAAAGTCGGTGTTGTACAAGCGCACGAATGCCTGTCCCGTGGGAGTCGAGACATCAACCTTGGCCGTCTGCGCCAAGCAGGCTATGGCGAGACAGAGAGATAGAAAAACACACTGCAAACCGCAGTATAGCAGCGTGCGACCGCCGGCCTACTTCGGCGGGCCGTACTTGCCCAGCTTCTGCCAGTCCTGGCTGGCCAGGCCGTTGAGGTCCCAGGCCGTCTTGCCATCGCGCAGGGTCAGCTCCGCCACCAGCTTTGAAGTGCCATTCATGCGCGCGCCGTAGACGTCGACGAAGCCGAAATCGCCATGTGCCAGCCTCAGCACGGCCACGTCCGCCGGAGCGCCTACCGACAAGTGCCCCACAACCTCGCGGTGGATCTGCTTCGCCGGCTGCCAGGTGGAGCGCAGGATCACCTCATCGAGCGGCATTCCCATGTTCAGCATCTTCGACATCACGTTGAGCATGTCTTTCATGCCGGCGTTCATGCTGCCGGTGTGCAGGTCGGTTGAGATGGAATCCGGCCTGAAGCCCTGCTTCATTGCCGGCACCGCATAGCGAAAAATGAAGCTGCCGGCGCCGTGGCCCAGGTCGAACAGCACTCCGCGTTTACGCGCTTCCCATAGATACGGGGCCACACGCCCGTCCGAGTCGAACATGGGCACGCGTTCCAGGTAGAGGTGCGTATACATGTCGCCGGGGCGCAGTTTCCTGGTGATAAGCTCCGCGAAGGGGCGCTGGGGGACGAACTCCCCGAAGTCCACCATCACGGGCAGCCCGGCCAGCTCGGCGGCCTGGATGGCGCGGTCGACGGCAACCCATTCCGGCCCCGCGTAATGCGCGGTTTTGATACCGACCACGAAATCCTTGTATTGGCGCGCGCATTCGGCGGCCGCGGCCGGATCCATCTCCGCCGGATCCTGTTCCGGCTTCCCGCTCATGCCTCGCCCAACGATATTGACGAAAGCGTAAACCCGCGTGCGCGAACGCTTGGCCACCTTCTCGTAAAATTCCGGCATGCCGCGCCATCCGGAACTGCCCGCGTCGGCCACCGCAGTGACGCCGCTGCGCAGCGTGAAATCGTCCGGGTAGACGCCCAACTCGCCGGTGTGCTCGCCCACGGCGCACGAGCCCGCGAAGGCGTGCACGTGGATGTCGACCAGCCCCGGCGTAACGTACAGCGAGCGGACGTCGACGACACGCTTGGCCTTCGCCGCCGGGATGCCGGCTTCGACGGCCGCGATCCGGCCTTTCGCGATCGCCACGTCGCGCACGGCGCTCACTTTGTTTTTCGGATCTATGACGTGCCCGCCCTTGAGCACGAGGTCATACGGCGTCTGCGCCAGGGCGCACCACGCCCCAGCGAGCAACAGAATCCATCGCATGAAAGCTATGTTAGTCGACGGCGGTCAGTCTTTGCGGATCCAGTCGACGATCTCTTTGGCGATCTCGTCCACCGGCATGTCTTTCACTACACGAGTTTCGCGCTGCTGTTTGGGCAGCGTGACGCTTTCGAACTTCGCGCCGGCGGCGGCGGCCGGAGCGGGTTTGGCACGTTGCAGCGCGGGCATCACCGTGCGCATGTTGGCCATGCCGACTTGCGGGTTGTTGCGCGGCTCGGGCAGATTGCCGGTGGCCCAGCCGAACACTGCGGGCGGGCCGGCGCACACCGATACCTGGTGTTTGCCGCCTTCCACGCGCTCCAGGATGCGCAGCGTACCGTCGGGATTCACCGTCAGCTCATCGACGCCCTGGAACTGGTCCACGATGCCGAGCAGTTCGCCGACCACCTGCATGGTCGTGCTGGCGCCGCGCGAGGCCGATTCCCAACCGCCGAATACCAGCAGCCGGGACATGTCCAGGCCGGCGATGGACTTGATTGCGCCCGCTAGCGCCTGCGCCACGGCCGTGCTCTCCGCGAAACCGCTGGCCGAACCATCGATGGCTACCAGTTCGAACGGCACCTTCTGCGCGACGGTGGTCATCACCTGCTGCAGCTTCGCCTTGGGGGCTTGGGTGACCAGCCACACCTTGCTACCGGCCACGTGCTTAGCCAGGTTCGCGGCCTCATAAAGTGCGTGTCCGGCCCACGGGTCGAGCACGGCGGGCAGCATCATTTCGTTCTTGAGCCCCGGTCCGGTGGGAGTCGAAACAGGCTCCAGGGTTTGCAGAGGATCGGGCACGATGCTGCCGCAGACGACTATCTGATATCCGCCAGTCATATGAATTGAAGACTTTCTTCGATTGTAACAGGGCGCGGCAGTGGCGCCCGCGCCGGCCTCTTACGGCTGCGGCGCCATGCCCATGGCGGCCCACTCTTCCTTCGACGGGCCGTAGACGCCGGGCACGCGCAGGCCGGCCTGGCGCATCAGCACCGTCATCTGTCCGCGATGGTGGCACTGGTGACCGATCAGCGCTCCGAGCACGCCGGCCTTGGTCCACATTTCGCCGTACATCGGAATGGTGTCGGTGAGCTGCGCGTCGGTCCAGGAGGCCCGCACGGCATCGGCCACGGCCTTCGCGCCTTTTTCGTAAGTGCCGGCGATGGCGGCCGCGGTGGACGGAACCGGTTGGTTTTCGGCGGTCGTATGCACGGCGAGACCCGCGGCGCTCATCATCTCGCTGAGCGTCGTAGTGATGTGCCAGGCCAGAAAGCCGAGGGAGCGCCCTTCGGGGCTCACTTTCTGAGCGAGCGAAGCATCGGTCAACTCGCGAAAGACTTTCAGCGTGGCGTTGCTTTCGTAATCCCAGGCATTGAAGAAATCATTCACGTTGCGGAACATGCCTTCAAGATAGCCCATCGGGCCGCCACACGGCCACGCCGCCGGATTGTGATAAACAGTATTGAGGGATGAGGACCCGCACTATGCCCAATACCGTCAGCCGCCGCCGGTTCGCCGCCGGAGCCGCGGCCAGTTTCTTCGCGTTGACCGCGCGCAAGTCCTATGGATTTCAAGCCGAGACGCGCCGCATCGCGGTCCATGCGGACGTTGAAATCGGGATCATACGGCCGGAACTGCACGGGCACTTTGCGGAGCATCTGGGCAGTTGCATCTATGGCGGCCTGTGGTTGGGCAAGGGCTCGCCGCTCGCCGACGCCAACGGCTTCCGCAAACAGGCCGTCCAGTACTTCAAGGAACTCGGTGTGCCGGTTCTGCGCTGGCCCGGCGGGTGCTTTGCCGACGATTACCATTGGCGGGACGGCATCGGTCCTGTGGCGCGGCGTCCCAAGCGCGTCAACATCTGGTGGGGCAGCTACACCGAAGACAACAGCTTCGGCACGCACGAGTTCATCGCCATGTGCCGGGCCATCGGCGCCGAACCCTACTTCGCGGGCAACGTCGGCAGCGGCTCGCCCAGGGAGCTTCGCGACTGGGTGGAGTACTGCAACTACCCGGCGGGCAGCACGCTCGCCGACGAGCGCGCCTCCAATGGAAGCGCGGAGCCGTTCCGTGTTCGTTATTGGGGCGTCGGCAACGAAAACTGGGGTTGTGGCGGCACCATGACCGCCGAGGAATACTGCACGCTCTACCGGCAGTTTGCCACATTCGTGCGGCCGTTTGGGGGCACGCAGCCGTACCTGATCGCCTGCGGTCCGAACAGCAACGATCTCGACTGGTCCCGCCGCTTCATGCAGTCCATGGAAGCGGCCAAATTGCGGCGGCGGCCCGACGGCGTCTCCATGCACTTCTACTCGGGAGGAAAGGACACGCCGCTCGCCTACACGGTGGAGAACATGCGCGAGCAACTTTCCAGTTTCGCCCGCATGGAGCAGGCGGTCCTGCAGCAGCGCGCCCTGCTGGATACCTACGATCCCGACCGCAAGATGGGCCTGCTCATCGACGAATGGGGCGTGTGGGACCGCATGATTCCCGAGGAGGAAAAAAGGCTGGGCCGGCTGTTCCAACAAAACACCATCCGCAGCGCGGTGGCTGCCACCATGGGCCTCAACGTCTTCCACCGCCAGGCCGACAAGCTGGCGATGTGCAACATCGCCCAGACGGTGAACGTGCTGCACGCCATGCTGCTCACCGACCGCGACAAGTGCATCCGTACGCCCAGCTACTACGCCTTCCAGTTGGCCGCGCCGCACCGCGGCAAGGCAGCCGTGCGCCTGGAGAGCCAGAACGCCGCGCCGCTGGCGGTGTCGGCCGCCGCTTCGAGGCAGAACAACGAACTCGTGCTCACGCTGGCCAATCCCAAGCACGATACCGGCGTGAAGCTGGAGTGTCCGCTGCGCGGCGCCCGGGCCGTGGGCGCCGCGGCGCGGCTGCTCCATCATGAAGACTTCAACGCCGCCAACACCTTCGACGCGGCGGATCGCATCATGCCGCGCGAACACCCGGTGAACGTGAGCGGCAGCTCGATCGCCATTGAGCTGCCGCCGATGTCCGTGGCTACCGTGATCGCCCGTCTCGCGTAGCTCTCTACAGTGCCGCCACCAGTTTCGCGGTGAGGGCCACGCGATCCGCGATGCGGTCCACCAGGATGCTTTCCTTGGGTGCGTGGAGGGCTTCGCCCACGCCGCCCAGGCCGTCGAGTGTCGGGATGCCGGCGGCAGCGGTAAAGTTGCCGTCGGAGCCGCCGCCCGTCGAGGTTTCCTTGAGTTCGACGCCAAGCTCGCGGGCGAGCTTCTGCGCCAGGCGAACCAACCTTGCCACACCGGGCGTGCGTTCGAGCGGCGGGCGGGTAACGCCGCCTTCCACGGCGATCGTGCAGCGCTTGTCGAAGGGCTTCAGTGCTCGGAACAGCCTCTCGACGCGGGCCCCGTCGCCGGCGCGCCACACGCGCACGTCACACTCCGCCGACGCGGATTCGGCCACCACGTTGGAACGCGTACCGCCCTGGATGACGCCCGGGTTGACCGTGACGCCTTTGTCGAGATCCGTGAATGCGGCGATGCGTTCGATCTGGCGCGCCAGTTCCACCACCGCGCTGGCGCCCGCGGCGAAATCCACGCCCGAGTGGGCGGCCCTGCCGTGGACGGCGACGTGAAATTCGCCCGCCCCCTTGCGCGCGGTTTTTAGCCGGCCGTCCAGGCCGAGTGCGGGCTCCATCACCAGCACGGCCAGGCTGCGTAGCGCTTCGGCTTCCGTGTGCGGCCGGGATGAAGGACTACCCACCTCCTCATCGCTGTTGAGCTGCAACACCACATTGTGAGCGACGGGGATGTCCAGGTCGCGCAGCGCGCGCATCGCGAAAAGGAAGAACGCGATGCCGCATTTCATGTCGAATACGCCCGGTCCCCACAGCCGGCCATCGGCTTCCTTGAAGGGCATGGTCGCCAGCGTACCCACTGGCCACACGGTGTCGGCGTGGCCCAGCGCCATGATCTGCCCTTGTTTGCGGCGGCCCGGCAATTTGAACTTCAAGCGCAGAATGGGGCCGAACTTCCCGCACCGGATCGTGCGTGGTACGGCGCAATCGGAGGCGCGGGAGGCGACCAGATCCACGAAGCGTTTCACCGCCGCCGGATCGTCAGTGGGCGACTCGCAAGCGACGAATTCGCCGATCAGCGCCTTGACGTCGCTCAAATGCTCGCGGGCATAAGAAAGGTATGGGTCCATCGCTTGGTATAATAACGAAACCGAATGAGTGTATTGGATATTCAAGCTATACGCGAGATTCTGCCTCACCGCTTCCCCATGCTGCTGGTGGACCGCATCCTCGAGATGGAGCCCGATCGCATCGTGGGAATCAAGAACGTCACGGTGAACGAGCCTTTCTTTGCAGGGCACTTTCCCGAGTTCCCGGTGATGCCCGGCGTGCTGATCATCGAGGCGATGGCGCAGGTGGCCGGCGTGCTGGTGCTCAAGGAAATCGAGGACCGCAACGAAAAGCTGGTGCTACTGGCTTCCGTGGACAGTGCAAAGTTCCGCCGCCCCGTGCTGCCCGGCGACCAACTGCGCATCGAAATGAAGATGGTGAAGAAGAAGGCTTCGGTGGTGAAGATGCGCGGCGAGGCCACGGTGGACGGCGCCGTGGTGGCCGAAGCGGAAGTGATGTGCAAGCTCGCCGAGCGGCCCGACAAGCAGCCTGCCGAGACGCCCGGCGCCTGAGGCGGCCTCCATGTCCATCCATCCGTCGTCCATCGTGGATCCGGCGGCGAAGATCGCGGAGACGGCCGATATCGGCCCCTGGTGTTACATCGGCCCGGAGGTCGAAATCGGCGCGCGCACGCGCCTGATGGCCCACGTCTACGTCGAAGGTGTCACCACCATCGGCGAGGACAACGTTTTCTTCCCATATACGACGGTCGGTGTGGCTTCGCAGGATTTGAAGTACAAAGGCGAGCGCTCGTATACCAGGATCGGCAACCGCAACCGGATACGCGAATTCATCACCATCCATCGAGGCACCGAAGGCGGGGGGCTGGTGACTTCGATCGGCGACGACAACCTGCTGATGGCTTACGTCCACGTGGCGCACGATGTGACCGTCGGCAGCCACACGATCCTGGCGAACGCGGTGACCTTCGGCGGGCACGTGACCGTGGGCGACTGGGTGGTGATCGGCGCATCCACCGGAGTGCACCAGTTTTGCCGCATCGGCCGCCATGCGATGATCGGCGGCTACAGCGTGGTCACGCAGGACGTAATGCCCTACTCGACCACGGTGAGCGAACGCGAGATCAAGGTCTTCGGCGCCAACAAGACGGGACTCGAGCGGCGGGGCTTCCCGGCCGAGACCATCGACGCGCTGCGCAAGGCCCTACGGCTTCTGACGCACGCCGGCCTGAACACCACGCAGGCGGTGGAGCGCATACGCGCCGAGGTCCCCGCGCTGCCTGAAATCGAAGAACTGCTCGAATTCATCGCCTCGAGCAAACGGGGCGTGGTGAAATAGCGGCAACGGGTGGACGCGCTTGTCCGCCGCACAAGTATGCGATACGGTCTGATAGCCGGCAACGGACGATTTCCCATCCTGGCGCTCGAATCCGCGCGAGCCCTGGGCCACGAAGTGGTCGTCATCGCCATCAAGGAAGAAGCCAGCGTCGAGGTTGAGCCGCTGGCCGCGCGCTGCTACTGGATCTCGCTCGGCCAGCTGAGCCGCCTCATCGAAATCCTCAAGGACGAGGGTATCCACGAAGTGACCATGGCGGGCCAGGTCAGGCACGCGCAGATCTTCTCGTCGATCCGTCCGGACTGGCGGCTTATGAAATTGCTTGCCTCGCTGGCCCGGAAGAACACGGACTCGCTTATCGGCGCCGTCGTAAAAGTGCTGGCCGACGAGGGTATTTCGGTCATGGACTCGACGGCGCTGCTCAGACCGTTGCTGGCCGGCGAGGGCGTGCTGGCCAGACGCAAACCATCGAGCGACGAGCTTGCCGATATCGGCTACGGCCGCAAGATCGCCAACGCCCTGGCCGGCTTCGACATCGGGCAAAGCGTGGTGGTGGCCGACCACGCCTGCGTGGCGCTGGAGGCCATGGAAGGCACGGACGCCACGCTGCGGCGCGCGGCCTCGCTCGCCAACGGCAAGCCCCTGCGGCTCATCAAGGTGTCGCGGCGACGGCGGCACATGTTGTTCGACGTGCCGGTGGTGGGCCCGGCGACCATCGACGTCATGAAGGAAACCGGTGCCACCGTGGTAGCCGTGGACGCGGGCCGCACCCTCATGCTGGACCGCGAAGAGATGATCGAGAAGGCGTGCGAAGCCCAGGTGGCCGTGGTGGGCTGCGCTCCCGAGGAGGCGAATTGAGCAAGATACGGATGGCTGTAGTAGGCGCCGGCCAATTCGGGCGCCGTCACATGCGCGTGATACGCGAGTGCGGCCGCGCCGAGCTCGTCGCCGCCGTGGACGCCAATGAAGCGAACGCCGAACAGGCCGCGGCGGAATTCGGGTGCGGCCACGCGACGAGCGTCGCGGAGCTTGCCGGGAAGATCGACGCCGCCATCGTGGCTGTGCCCACCACCGCGCACGCGGAGGTGGGTTGCGCGCTGATGGAAGCCGGCGTGGATGTGCTGGTCGAAAAGCCCATCGCGCCGGACCTGGCTTCCGCACAGCGGCTCGTTGACGCAGCGGCTAAACATGGGCGCATTCTCCAGGTCGGCCACCTCGAAAGATTCAATCCGGCCATCGCGGCGCTGGCCGCAATCAGCAAGCTGCCGCTTTTCTTCGAGATACACCGCCTGAGCGTGTTCACGCCGCGCAGCCTCGACGTGGACGTCGTTCTCGACCTGATGATCCACGACCTGGACATCGTGCTGGCCCTGGTAGGGCAGGCGCCCACGGAGATACAAGCGGCAGGCATCTCGATCCTTTCGCGCAAGGTGGACATCGCCAACGTGCGGCTGGCCTTCGCGAACGGTTGCATCGCCAATCTCACCGCCAGCCGCGTATCCACCGAGCGAGTGCGCAAGCTGCGCCTCTTCCAGCCGCGGGAGTACATCTCGGTGGACTACACACGGCAGGAAATCCACGTGCTGAAGGTGGGCGAGGACCATCAGATCCATCTCCAACCGCTTACGGTGGAGACGAAAGAACCGCTCCGGCTGGAACTGGAGAGCTTCCTCGACTCGGTGGAAACCCGCACGCGGCCGCGCGTGGCGGGCGAGGACGCTATGCGGGCCCTGGAGGTCGCGCTCGGCATTCTTGGTAAAATTGAAGAGCACACCCGGCTGGTCGCGCAAAGCGTTGCTGCGTATCGCGCCTCACATGGCGCATAGCCCGCGCCGGGCAACCTCGGCACTCCGCCGAGCGTCCTGACTAGATGGCCCATGAATACGCCCGTCCAGACCGAGCAGGCTGAGACCACGGCGCCCCCACTGTTGTTTCAATACGAGAAGCCGCGGGACCGGGCCAGCATCCTGCGCGCCGGGGTGGGTTCCATTGGCCTGCATGTCCTCGTCCTGGCGGCGCTCACCCTGCTGCCGGCGGGATCCGCTCTCCACCACCTTCCGGCCCGGGAACTGGCGCAGCGCATCACCCCGCTCATCGCGCCGCCGAGCGAACTTACCCAGACCGCGCAGAACCGGGGTCGCATCAGCAAGGAGCTCGATTTGCAGGGCTTGCTGCCGCGGCCGCGCATCACGGTGCCTCCGGGGATCGTCTCGACCACGCGTCCGGCCGCCTCCGCACCCGGCCTCATTGCGCCGCCGTCATTGCCGGAGCCGCCCAGGATGGAGGCAGCGGCGCAAGTGCCGCAGGGACCGCCCCTGGGTGCGCCCAATATGCCGGTGCCGCAGATCCAGCCCGTCGAAAAGCCGAAGTTGGCTTTCGAAAAGCCGGGCGCCACCACCGGAGCGCGGCAGGCGCCGTCGGGCAGCCTGGCACACACCCCCGGCATAGCCGCTCCCAATCAGTCCGTGCAAGAGGCGGGGCGCGTCGCGGCCAGGGGGCGGGGCGGCGGCGGTCTGACGATCGGCGACATCGGAGAAGGCATGGGCGGTTTGGGTGAAGGACTGAATCTGCCGCCTTCGCCGGGCCGCAACGCGAGTTCACTCGAACTGCTCAGCGATCCGATGGGTATCGACCTGCGGCCGTACCTGGTGCATGTGCTCTCGGCCGTGCGTCACAACTGGATGGCAGTGATGCCGGAAAGCGTGCGCTACGGACGGCGAGGCAGGGTGGTCATCCAATTCGCCATCGCCAAGGACGGCGGCGTGCCCAAGCTTGTGATCGTGATGCCGTCGGGAACCGACGCTCTGGACCGCGCCGCGGTGGCGGGCATCAGCGCCTCCAACCCGTTCCCGCCGCTGCCCGCCGAATATCGCGGCAACCAGCTTCGCCTGCAGCTCAATTTCAGTTACAACCTGCGCGGCCAGTAAGTGCGGCACCTGCCCGCCGTGCGACAATTGAATTCTCCGATGCCGATCCGCTTCTATGCCGCCATGTCCTCTTACGCGATCCTCGCGCTGGCGGCCGGTCTCACGCTGGACGGCCAGTTTCGCATCGCGGTCTGGATTCTGCTGGCGGCCTTTGGCCTCAAGACGTACCTGGCCGTGCTGAAGCAGCGGCCCTAGCCCGTGGTAGTAAGGTTGTTTTCCGGCTGCTATTCCTCTCAAGGTTCCTCGATAACAGCCGATTAGTACTCAGCGAGCGACGAGCAGGGTTGGACCGAGTTTCATTCTGAAACATCCGTTGCAACCTAGAACTAGACCGGGCGAGAGTACTGTTCCGAACTGAGACTCATCCGGACGCGCTCAAGGAGTGCCCGGATGCCTCGCTACCATTCTCCAGAGCAATTAACTCTTTTAGATCAACTAGATAGCCCCTCCCTGGACGATTCCAGATCTGGTTCTCCTTCACCCCAAACGGGTGTAGCCGGCACCCGCGCGCAACTTGGCGCGACGCGTGCACTTCCCTGTACACCGGCCGCGAAGGCCCGGCGACGTCCGCGAGCCGGACGAAAAGGGAAGGGAGAACGAGATCCGATGCCAACAAGAACCACAGCCGCCCAGAAGACGAAAGGCGCGACGGGCAAGCGGGATCGCGTGGTGTTGGAACACCTGCCGCTGGTGAAGGCCATCGCGGTGCGGGTCCACGAGAACCTGCCTGTTCACGTCGACCTCGACGATCTGGTGCACGCGGGCATCCTGGGTCTGTTCGACGCCGCCACCAAGTACAATCCGGACAAGCAGGTGGCGTTTTCGAGCTATGCGAAGCATCGGATCAAGGGCGCCATTCTCGACAGCCTGCGGCAGCTCGACTGGGCCTCGCGCGACCTGCGCCGCCGCCACAAGCAGGTAGAGACTGCCACGCGCGACCTCGCCGCATCGCTGCAACGGACCCCCACCGAGACCGAAATCGCCGCCAAGATGGGCGTCGAGGTGGAACGCTGGCGGCAAATGGCGCTCGATCTCCGCAACGTGGGCCTGGTATCCGCCTCCACGCGGGCAGCCGAGCAGGAGGACCTTCCCGCACCCGATTTTCCCAGCAAACCCGAAACGCAACCCGACAACATGTGCGCGCGGCGTCAGCTGCATGAGCTTCTCCAGGGAGCCATGACGCGGCTGCCGGAGCGGTATCAGAAAGTGGTGGTGCTCTACTACACCAACGAGATGACCATGAAGGAGATTGGAGGCATCATGGGCATCAACGAAAGCCGCGTCTCGCAGATCCACAAAGCGGCCCTGGAGAAGATGGCCACGGCGCTCGAAGAAGCGGGGATAGACTCGATCCGGGCGTTCTAGCAGCGAGGCTAGCCGCGGGCCACGCGGGTGCGCGCCACGGTTTTCGCCGTAGGCTTTGGGGCGGGAATGCTCACCGGGTGGTAACGGAACCAACTGGCGATGTAACGGTCGTCCGCCTTGCGGCGCTTCATGATCTCCCCGCGCTTGTCGAGCACTCGGCGCCAATTGCAGGCCAGGTACCAGAACGCCTTCAAGGAGCTGTGCTCCCAGGCCAGGCAGTAGATCACCACCAGCAAATCCCGCAGCGTGATGGAAAACCAGTTGCGGCGGTATAGATCCGGCGTAATGTTCTTCATGCGCATCAGGAAGCGGTTCTTCACCGAGTGCATGTTGATGACAGCCGGCAGCGCGCGGCGGTTGCCGGGCAGGGCGCTGCGAACGTGGTAGCCACGCGCCAGGGGTGTGTAGATGCACTTCCAGCCGAATAGCTGCGCTCGCCAGGCCACGTCCGCATCTTCGCGGTACACAAAGAAATCCGTATCGAAGAACTCGCCGTCTATGGAGACGTCCTCGATCATTTCGCGCCGGTAAAGGGCGGCGGCGGCCGAGGCCCCGAAAACGTACTCGTGCTTGAGGAAATGGCCGTTATCCACTTCCTGGCTGCCACGATCCAGGTGGCGGAGCATGGGCGTGAAGTAGATGCCGGTGGAATCGACCAGTGGTTTATCGGGGAGGTCGAAAGTGGCGGTCATGGTCAGCAGCTTGCCGCAGACGGTGCCAACCTTAGGACTGATGCTGCCGGCTTCGACCAGCGCCTGGATGAAGCCGGGAAGCAGCAGCAGATCCGGATTCAGCGCCAAAACCCAATCGCCGCCGGACATGCGGATGGCCTGGTTCTGGGCGGCGGCGAACCCGAAGTTCTCGCTGTTGTAAATGATCTGGCAACGGTCCTCGAACTGCTCGAGAATATCCGAGGTACCGTCGGTGGAGGCGTTGTCGACTACGATGATCTCTTTGGCGGGATACTTCTGGGCGAGCACGCTTTCAAGGCAGCGCTTGATGAACCGCCCGCTGTTGTAGGTGACGATGGTGACCGAGACGAGTTCGTTAGCTGCCATTCACAAACACTCGCACACTGGAGTTTGGTTCCACCCTCTCACAGCGCCGGAACCGGTTCTCCATTCTTGCGGTTCTCCGCGCCTGCCAGTACGCGTCCAACCGACAACTTCAACAAGTCGCCACAAACCGATACCGGTCGTAGGCTCCGCTCCGCCAGCATCCCCGCTACTGTACGCGGAATAACACTCAGAGCCGTCGCGGTTCCCACCCCCCGGGTGGCCGTCCCCGAAAGGTGCTTTGCCGCATACCTCAGTAAGTTAGCATACCAATAAATCTGCCTCTGTTCCCACCTTAGGAGTTTCGCCGCATAGCCGCCGCGGTGCCTGGCGACGGCATCCGGCACGTAAAGCAGCCTATAACCGCGGTCCCGGGCGCGCTTTGCGTAGTCCACATCCTCGAACCAGAGCGGATAAAATTCTTCGGCGAATCCCCCCAAAGATGCCCAAACATCGCGGCGAAGCATGAGAAGCGCGCCTGCCGGCTGATCCACTTCCGCCGCCCGCTCGGGGTCGAAATCCAGATCGCGATAGCGGCGATTCACGGGATTCGCCGGCAGCAACCGGTTCAATCCGAGCACCTCGAATGCGAGCGTCCACCCGGTGGGGAAGCGCCTGACCAGGAAACCGGTCTGCGGTGCCCCGCTCTCATCGAGCAACCTTCCACCGGCCGCCGCGACGTTCGGATCGCGGCAGGCTGCCACTAACGCGTCGAGCGGTGTTTCGAGCACGGCATCGGGATTCAACAGCAACACAAACGGGCGATCGAGCGACCGTATGCCCTGGTTGACCGCAGCCGCAAAGCCCCGGTTCTCGCGGTTGGCGATCAGGCGGACCGGGGGCCTGGCGCGCACAACGTCGCGGGTCGAGTCGGTGGAGGCGTTGTCCACCACCACCACATCGCCGGAAAAACGCAGAGCGGCGTCCAGGCAGGCGCCGATTTCGGCTTCCGCGTTCCAGGCGACGATGACGATTCCCGTTTCGCTCATGTCAGCGCGAAGTACATCCTCCAATACCAATCCTGCCCGACGGCCTTCTGCAGTTCCCGAATCTCGCTTTCGCTGGCCCCCAGAACCTCGTCGATCCGCGGATGGTCCTCGCGGCCCCGCACCGCCGCGGATAAGCGCAATCCCTCGCGCTTGCCCGCGAGCCAGGCGCACGCACCACGGTGCCGCAGCGCCACCAGGCCCCACAACAACTGTCCGGCGATCGCGGGCCAGCCATACCGGCGCAGCCACTTCCGCGGATAGTGCTTGGCGGCCAGCAGGACCTGATTCCGCGAAATCAGTCTCACTTTTTCCGGATGCCAGGCGCCCAGCGTCGCGCTGCCGCGGTGGCTGGCGATGGCCGAAGGCTCGTAGACGCCCTGGAATCCTCCCAGAGCGCAACGCAGCCCGAACTCCACGTCTTCGAGATAGGATTCGAAGCGCTCGTCCAGTCCTCCGGTCATCTCAAACAGCTCCCGGCGGACCAACGCGGCGGTCAATGGCGCGAAGCGGATCTTCCGTCTCCGGTTCCAGACCGGACCGTCGGCCCGGGCATCGCCGCAACGCCAGGCGCAACCGCTGCGCGCCACCGCATCGAAGCTGCCATCGAGCAGGTCCGGGCGCTCGGCTTTCACGAGCTTGCCGGAGGCGAACCACGCGTCCGGTTCCGACGCGGCGTCCAGCAGCTTCTCGATCCAGCGCGGCTGCGGTTCGACGTCGTTGTTCAGCACCGCGACCCAATCGGTGCGGCACAAGGCTACCCCGTGGTTGACGGCGGCGGCAAATCCCCGGTTGCGCTCCATGCGGACCACCCGCGCGCCGGCGCGCTGGGCTACCTCGACGGAGCCGTCGCTGCTGGCGTTGTCCACCACCAGCACTTCCGATGGCGAAACAGTCTGCGCCGCAAGCGAACGGAGCGCAGCGGCAAGTAGGTCCTGCCGGTTCCAGTTCGGAATGATTGCGGTCACGGCCATCGACACAGAGTCAATCCTTACGCGTGAATGGACGGGGAATACGAAACAGCAGGCGGGTACGTAAATTCGATCTTATCACTAACGGCGCTTGCGCGCAAAACGTTTTCTGGCCAGGAAGAACAAATTGTGGAAGCCGTCGCGCCACGGATTGAGCTTGATTTCGCCCAAGCGCGATGAATACTGGATGGAGATCTCGCGGAAACGCACGCGCGGGTTCTTGAGCGCCTCGATCTTGATCTCCTCGCTGAAGGCCATGCCGTCGCTGGTGAGGTCCATCCTGTCCAGGATGGAACGGCGGACCACCCACATGCCGGACTGCGAGTCGCGCACCCAGCGCAGGTAGAGGATCGACATCGCCAGCGACAGCACCAGGTTGCCGAACTTGTGCTTGAAGCTCATGGCCTGGCGGTCCCGGACGGGGAATCGCGACGCGTTCAGGAAATCCGCCTCCAGGTGCAGGAAGGCTTCGAGCAGGTAGGAAATGGCATCCACCGGATAGCTGTGGTCGCCGTCGAGCGTGATGACGACATCGCCGGTAGCCTGGGCGAAGCCCCGCTTGTATGCCCGCCCATAGCCTCGCACCTCCTCCCGGATCACCTTGGCGCCCAGGCTGGCGGCCACTTTCGAGGTGTTGTCGGTGGAGCCGTTGTCGACGACAATCACCTCGTCGATGAAGGCCGGCATGGGGCGCAAAACCTGTTCGATGCCCTGCTCTTCGTTCAGGCACGGAATGATGACGGTGATCTTGAGGCCCTTATACATGCAGTATGATGGTGGGTGTCATGAAGTGGATCGCCTTATTATTATGCAGCTTCCCGGCGCTGGCCGGCTTGACGGACGTCAAATCGGTCTATCTGCTGCCCATGACGCACGGGATGGATCAATACCTGGCGAACCATCTGGTCAAGGCCGGCGTTTACCAGGTCGTGACGGATCCCAAGCGCGCGGACGCGGTCTTCACCGACCGTCTGGGCGAGGCGCTGGAGACGCAACTGAAGGGATTCTACCCGGAGCCGAAGCCCGAGGAAGAAAAGAAGGACGAGGCGACAGATTCAAATTCGAGTCCGGCTTCGAAGGGCGTTGCCGCCTACGCGGGAGCGCCGCCCCGGGTCAGCTCTTTCAGCGCAAGCAAAGGGAACCTGTTCCTCGTCGATGTGAAGTCGCGCGCCGTGCTCTGGTCCATACACGCGCGCCCCAAGCACAACACGCCTACCCAACTCGACAAGACCGCGGGACACGTGGTGAACGCTTTGAACGAAGCGCTTCACCCCAAGCCCAAGAAATAAGCCCGCCGCGTCTGGATCAGATGTCCGAGCAGCAGAACTTGCACTTGCTCGCTTCGGCGGCCACGGTTTCCTTGCAGCGCGGACAAACCTTTGTGGGTGCCGCGGGCGCCGGGGCCTCTTCCTTGATGAAGCTCTTCGTGATCAGGTAAATACAGAAGGCGATCACGATGAAGTCCACGATACTTCCCGCAAAGCTGCCGAAGTTGATCGCGTTCACCACTTCCTTGCCGTCGGCGCCGACGGTCTTGGTGAGGATCATCTTCGCCGTACGCCACTCGCCCCCTGGGATCAGCAGGCTGATCAGCGGCATGATGATGTCCGCCACAAGCGACGAAACCACTTTCCCAATCGCCCCGCCGATGATGACGGCGATCGCGAGCCCAAGAACTTGGTTCTTCAACAGGAAATCCTTGAATCCCTTAATCATTACGCCTCCTCTATCCTGCCCAGCTACATCGCACCGAATCATCTTAGTGCAAGGCTCATCGCAGTTCAATCCGAATCCCGTGGAGAATGGGCGCCGGGTGTATCCTGAGAATAAGTGGAATGGTCCCGCGGACCCGGATCCGTGGAGATGACTTCCCTCCCGAGGTTCCCGGAATGAATCTGGTTGTAAACGGAAAACCCCACAGCCACGGCGGCGGCGGCACGCTCGCCGAACTGTTGGAGGAATGCCGTGCGAATCCCTCGCAGGTCGCCGTCATGATCAATGGCGAAGTCGTGCGCCGGGGCCAGTGGGATGCCGTCAAGCTGGTGGAGGGCGACCAGGTCGAGATGCTTGTGTTCGCGGCCGGTGGGTAAGCGATGCAGGGCGAATTTCGGTTAGGAAACCGCACTTTTACTTCACGGCTGTTCCTGGGAACGGGGAAGTTTTCCAGCACGGACGCCATGTTGCGCGCTGTTTGCGCATCCGGCGCGGAACTGGTGACAGTGGCTCTGCGGCGGTTCCATGAAGGCCGGGCCGAGGACGATGTTTACGGTCCGCTATCCTCCGTGCCGGGGATCACCATCGTCCCCAATACCTCGGGAGCCATGAACGCAAAGGAAGCGGTCCGGGCGGCCATGCTGGGGCGTGAATTGAGCGGCAGCCCGTTCGTCAAATTGGAGATTCATCCCAATCCGCACCACTTGCTGCCGGATCCCATCGAAACCTACGAGGCGGCGAAAATACTGAGCCGGGAAGGGTTCTTCGTTCTGCCTTACATGCCCGCAGATCCCGTGCTTGCCAAACGCCTGGAGGACGCCGGCTGCGCCGCGGTCATGCCCCTGGGCGCCGCCATCGGCAGCGGGCAGGGAATAACCACCGCGGGGATGGTTGAAATCATGATTCGCGACGCCTGCGTCCCCGTGATCGTGGATGCGGGATTGCGTTCGCCGTCCGAGGCGGCCGCGGTCATGGAGATGGGCGGGGACGCGGTCCTGGTCAACAGCGCCATCGCTGCCGCGGACAATCCCGAACTGATGGCCGAGGCGTTTGCTGCGGCGGTCGCGGCCGGCCGGAAGGCCTGGCAGGCCGGATTGATGCCGAGGAGTGAAGTGGCAGTCGCCACCAGCCCGCTCACCGCTTTTCTGGGAGAGTAACATGGTGGCTGCCACAATCCCCGATTGGCTGGACCCTTCCCCTTGGCTCGAATGGATCAAACGGGCGGATCGGTTCATGGTCGCCGCGGCCCTGTCCGCGAAGAACCCCGGGATCCGGGAACTCGCGGTCCTGCTGTCCCCGGCCGCCGCGCCGGAGTTGGAAACCATGGCACAGCGGGCGCGCGCGATCACACAGCGTCACTTTGGGCGAGTCATCACACTCTATGCGCCGCTGTACTTGTCGAGCCGTTGTTTTTCGGGCTGTGTGTACTGCGGCTTTGCTTCGAACCGTCAAACGCCGCGCCACATGCTGACGCTGGAGCAGGTGGATGCGGAACTGGACGCGCTGAAGCGGCGGGGCATGGAGGAGGTCCTGCTGCTGACGGGCGAGCGCAACCCCGCGGCGGGCTACGAGTACGTACGCGATTGCGTGGAGCGTGCGGCGTCCCGATTCTCCACGGTGCTGGTGGAAGTGTTCCCGATGAGCGAACCGGAGTACCGGGGGCTGGCCGAGGCCGCATGTACGGGGATCACGCTCTACCAGGAAACCTACGATCCGCTGACCTATGAGCGGATGCACCTGTGGGGACCGAAACGCAACTACACTGCGCGTCTGGAAGCTCCCGCGCGCGCCCTGGCCGGTGGCCTGCGTGTAGCCGGATTGGGCGCGCTGTTGGGTCTGAGCGATCCTTTCTTCGACATGCTCTGTCTCTACCGCCATGCCACCCACCTGCAGCGGGAGTTCTGGAAGGGCGGCGTCGCGCTCTCTTTCCCGCGCATCCGGCCGGAGGCGGGAGGCTTCAAACCACCGTTCCCGGTGAGCGAGAGACTGCTGGCACAGATCATCTTCGCGTTCCGGATCTGCCTGCCGGACGTCCCGCTGGTCCTTTCGACGCGTGAGAGCCCGCACTTCCGCGATGGTATGGCCGGAGTGGGGATCTGCAAGATGAGCGCCGGCAGCCGGACCACCGTCGGCGGTTACGGAGACAGTGCCAGTCCCTCCGAGTGCCAGTTCGATGTCAGCGACGGGCGCGACGTGCCGGCGTTCTGCGCCATGCTCCGCGAGAAAGGCCTGCAACCCGTCTTCAAGAACTGGGATGCAGCCTACCGGGACGCCATATGAAAGAAACATTCGGCCTTTACCTGGTGCTGACGGACCCCGTCACCGGCTACGAGAAGTGCACGGAAGCCGCCGTCGAGGCGGGAGTGCGATACGTGCAACTGCGAATGAAGGACAGCTCCCGGGAAGAAGTGCTCGACATGGCGCTGCGTTTGCGGCGGATCACGGCGGGCAGCCCGACGCGGTTCATCGTCAACGACGACGTGGAGATCGCCCGCGAAGCGGACGCCGACGGCGTGCACCTGGGCCAGCAGGACATGACCCTTGCCGAAGCCCGCAAACGCTGGCCCGAGCCGGGGAAGATTTTCGGCTGGTCCACGCACTCCGAAGGCCAGCAACGGCGCGCGGAAGAACTTGCCCCGGACTATATCGGCGTGGGCCCGGTCTTTGCCACCCCAACGAAGAAGGACGCCGACCCCACGCTCGGTCTCGACCGGATGGGCCGCATGATCCGCGGCACGACGCTCACCACGGTCGCCATCGGCGGCATTAACCGGGAGAATCTGGCGGAAGTTCTCCACCACGGGGCGGTGAACTATGCCGTGGTTCGAGCCGTGACCCAGGCGCCCGATCCCCGCGCGGCCGTCCAGGCCTTACAGGACATCTGGAACGAGCACCGCGCCATTTAGCGGTGCCGGTCTACTTGGCTATGTCCCGGTGCGTGGCTTTCACCGTGTAGCCGCCGCGGGACAACCGCCGTCGAATCTCGTCGGCCATCATCACCGAACGGTGCCGTCCGCCCGTGCATCCGAAAGCGATCGTCAGGTAACTCTTGCCCTCCCGCACATAGTGCGGCATCAGGTAGATCAGCAGTTGCGAGATGCGCTCGATGAATTCGACCGTCTGAGGGAACGAGCGTATATAAGCCGCCACACGCGGGTGCCGGCCGCTCAAATCCTTGAACTCCGGCATGTAATTCGGATTGGGCAGGAAACGGACGTCGAAGACCAGGTCGCTGTCGGCCGGAACGCCGTAGCGGAAGCCGAAGCTGGTTACATAAACCATGATCCGGGTCTGTTCGCTCGAGCCGCGGAACTTATCTTCGATGACTTTCCGGAGTTCGTGGACGTTGAACTTCGAGGTGTTGATGATGTGGTCGGCCAGGGCGCGGATCGGCGCCATGTGCCGCCGCTCGGCCGCCAGGCTTCGCGCTACGCTCCGGTCGGTGCCTAGCGGATGAGGCCGGCGGGTCTCGCTGAAGCGGCGCACCAGCGTGTCCTCGTCGGCCTCCAGGAATACGAGCGTTGTTTCAATGTTCTGCCGCAGCTTCCGATAGATTTCCGGAAAGCGCTTCAATTCCACGCCTTCGCGAATGTCCACCACCAGCGCCGCCCGCCGGATGCTGGGTGATTCCTTGGTCAGTTCGGCAAACTTGGGAATGAGCCCTACCGGGAGGTTATCCACCGAGTAGTAGCCCAGGTCCTCAAGCGACTTGAGCACTGTGGCTTTGCCCGATCCGCTCAATCCTGTCAGGACGACGAGTTCGGCTTTGCCGGAATCTCTTTCCCCAGTGCTCTTTTTGGCCATCGTGGATGCGCCGTCAGGCCTCCACCAGGTTGAAATGGCCGTCGCGGCGGCGCAGCAGGACCGACAGGTGGTTGGACTCCGCGTCGCGGAAGACGTAGTAATCCCGGTCGGCGCCGATCGCGATCAGCGCTTCTTCCACCGTCATGGGTTTGCGGTTGGCGTGCTGGTCGATGTGGAAGACTTTCACCACGTTGCCTTCCTCCGCCTCGACCTCGGCGGCCATGGGCCCCGTGCTCTCGGCGCCAGCCTCTTCCTCGTACTCGCCGCGCTTGGGCACGCGCTTGGTGTCGCGCCACTTTGTGCGCAGCTTGAGCACCTGCTTCTCGAGCTTGTCCACGGCCGTCGTCAGGGCGGCGAACTGGTCGACGTCGCTGGCCAGGCCCACCAAGGGATGATCTCCGAATTGAATGGTCACTTCGGCGTGGTTCAGGTGGCGCTCGACGTTGAGCACGACATGCGCTTCTCTGTCGACGCCGCCGTGCCGGTCCAACAGTTTGCCCAGCTTGTCGAATCGGGACTCGATCTTGCGCTGCTGTGCCGGCGTGAATACGCCCTGTTTGCCCTTGTAACTGATGATCATGCGTCTCTCCGTGAGAATGGAAATTTCACTTGCGAGTACGTCTTTGATGCGTGGATGGGATGTTCATGTCCTCGCGGTACTTGGCCACCGTACGCCGGGTGACCTGAATGCCTTCCGCGCGAAGCCGTTCGGTGATCTGCTCATCGGTGAGCGGATGAGCGGGATCTTCCTGTGCAATCATCTTTTTCACCTTGCGTTTCAGAATCAACAGGGGAGTCACGCTCCCCGATGGCCCCTGCACCGCTTCGGAGAAGAAAAAGCGCAGCTCGAACACCCCCTGCGGAGTGTGCGCGAACTTGTTGGCCACCGCGCGGCTGACCGTCGACGGATGCACACCAATCTCTTCGGCCACATCCTTGATCATCATGGGCTTCAATTCGTCGATGCCGCGGTCCAGAAAATCGGTCTGCCGCCGCACAATGGCCTGGCAGACGCGCAGGATGGTGTTCTTGCGCTGCTCGATGTTCTTCATCAGCATCAGGGCCGACTGGAAGCGCTCCTTGACGTAATTGCGGACTTCCTTGCTGGGCTCCCGCGTACGGTCGAGCATCCGGCGGTACTGCGAGTTCAGACGGAGCTGCGGGATATCCTCGTCGTTTAGCTGGATGAGGTATTCGTCGCCTTCCTTCGAAATGAAGACATCGGGTTCCACCTGGCGTGCGCCCGGTCCTGAATAGCGCAAGCCGGGGCGCGGATCCAGGTGCTTGATCACTTCGACGGCGATCTCGATATGCCGCATCGGACGGCCGAGCGCCTTCGCCAATTCCCTGTACTGGCGGTTCTCGACCAGTTTCAGGTGATCGGATACAATCTGCCAGGCTACGCCCCCCTCGCCGTTACGGTTGGCCACCTGGAGCAGCAGGCACTCGCGCACATCGCGCGCGCCCACGCCGGCCGGATCGAGCGATTGGACAGCCTTCAGCGCGGACTCCAGGTCCTCCGCCTTGTACTCGCCGGTCGCAGTCATCTCTTCCAGGGTCGCGGTGAGATAGCCGTTCTCATCCAGGTTGCCGATGATCGCTTCAGCCGCTTCGCGCACCGGTTCGGTGAGGATCACCAGGCTCAACTGGCTGTGCAAGTAGTCGGAGAGCGTAACCGGAGCCGAGAGGAAGGTCTCGAACGAAGGTTTTTCCGGCGATTCCGAGGCCGGGCTCTTGTAGCCGGGGTCCAGGTAGTCGTCGAAGAAAGAACCGAAATCGATTTCGTCGAAGGGATCGGTGGTTTTCGGCGCTTCGGGAGCGTCGGGCGCTTCAGGCGGCTCCGGGGATTCGCTTTCGCTCCCGGGAGCGTGCGTCTGTCCGGCCGGATTGGCAGTCTCCTCCAGTGCCAGCTCGGAGGCCTGCTCGGCGGCTTCGGTTTCGCGCTCGCCGTCGGAAACGGCCAATACGCCGGCATCCGCGGGATCGGCTACGCGCTCGGCTTCCAGCAGAGCCTGCACTTCTTCCTGGGTGAGTTCCTCGCCGCCCTCGCCGCTCTCCTCCAGAACCGGATTCGCCGCGACTTCCTGTGCGATCATATCCTTCAGTTCCAGGCGGTTCAGCTGAAGAACAGTCACCATCTGCACCAGGCCGGGCGTCAGGATCTGCTTCTGCGCCACCTTCATCTGAAGCTGCGGCCGCTGAGAGAGCAAGCTCATCTGGCTTCATAATAGCAGACCTGTTTTTGAATGAAGCCGCCAGTTCGAGGGGTACTGAGGGGGGACCAAAGGCGGCCGCGGATTTGGCGTGGTCGCACCTATGCCATAATCCCCTTTTATGCGCTACCGCCACCGCGTATTGGCTCTCCTCTTCTTCCTGTCGGTCGTTACTTACATCGACCGGGTGTGCATCGGCGTGGCCAGCCCGCGCATGCAGGAGGAATTGGGGATCACACCTTCCAAGTGGGGGCTCGTGCTGGGAGCGTTCGCCATTTCCTACGCCGCTTTCGAATTGCCGAGCGGCGCTTTGGGAGACCGGATCGGCCCGCGCAAGGTCCTGATGCGGATCGTGCTGTGGTGGAGCGCCTTCACCAGCCTCACCGGCGCGGCCACGAGCTACCTGCACTTGTTGGTCTGCCGGTTCCTGTTCGGGGCCGGCGAGGCCGGTGCGTACCCGAATTCGAGCGGCGCCATCGCGCGCTGGTTCCCGGCGCATGAGCGCGGCCGGGCGCAGGGGGTGGTGTGGATGGCCAGCCGGGTGGGCGGCGCCATCTCGCCGCTGGTCGTGGTGCCAATCCAGGCGCACTTCGGCTGGCGAGTCGCATTTTGGGTCTTCGGGGCACTCGGGCTGGTGTGGGCGGTGGTCTGGTTCTGGTGGTTCCGCGACAACCCGGCCGAGAAGCCCGGTGTGACCAGCGCCGAAATGGAAGAGATCCGCGCCGGCGGCGCCGCCGTCCAGGTCCACCACAAAGTGCCGCTCGGCAAGCTGCTATCGAGCGGCAACCTGTGGCTGATCATGGCCATGTACTTCACCTACTGCTACGCGTCGTTCTTCTACTTGAGCTGGATGCCGACCTATCTTGTGAAGGGGCGAGGCTTTTCCGAGGCCGACATGGCCTGGTTCGCCACCCTTCCCTTCATCCTGGGGGGCACGGCGAACTTCTTCGGCGGCTGGGCGAGCGACGTCGCGGTGCGCCGCGTGGGCCTGAAGTGGGGGCGCCGCGTGTGCGCCGCGGGCGGCCTTACGGCATCGGCCATCTTCACCATCGCGGCAGCTCTGACGACAGACAAGATCTGGGCGGTCGTGTTTCTTGCTTTGGGCTATGCGGGAAGCGACTTCATGCTGCCTACGGCCTGGGCCCTGTGCCTGGACATCGGCAAGAAATACGCCGGCTCGGTCACCGGGGCCATGAACACGGCAGGCCAGCTCGGTTCCTTTACCACGGCGTCGCTGTTCGGCTTCCTGGTGGAACGGTTCCACAGCTACAACCTGCCGCTGGTGCCCATGTCGCTGCTCACACTGGTGAGCGCCATCCTGTGGCTTAAGATCGACGCTACCCGCCAGCTTGTCCCGGAACCCGCCGAACCGCGGTAAGATCGCTTCGAGCATGTTCGAGATTCTCGAGCACACGGCCGACATCGGCTTCCGCGCCTGGGGCCCGACCGCGGCAAAGATGTTCGAAAACGCCGCCCTGGCGCTCGAATCCATCGCCTTTGAGATGGACGGGGCCGAGCCGCGCGAACCTTATCCTTTGGCGGTCACCGGGGAGGACTACGAGTCGCTGCTGGTCAACTGGCTCAGCGAGGCGCTCTATTACATGGACGCGCGGCGTATCCTGCTGCGGCGGTTCGAGGTCGGGCGGATCGAGCCGGAAACCGTGGTAGGGCGCGGCTGGGGCGAACCTTTTGACGCCGCCCGGCACCAGGCCAAGGCGATCGTCAAGGGTGTCACCTATCATCAGCTCAAAATCGAGCGTGCCGGCGACGTGTGGCGCGCCACTGTGTTCCTGGATGTCTAAACTGCCATGAGCCGCGAACCTGCTAAACAAGATGCAATTCGGATCTTCATCACCGGAGGGACCTTCGACAAGGAATACGACGAGCTGACCGGGAGGCTCTACTTCAAGGACTCGCATCTCGGAGAGATGCTGCGTTTGGGTCGCGCGAACCTGCCGCTGGAGGTCCGCACGCTGATGATGATCGACAGCCTGGACATGACCGCCGGCGACCGCGCGCTGATCGTCGAGCAGGTGCGCGGCGCCGCCGAGAGCCGCATTGTGATCACGCACGGTACCGACACGATGGTGGAAACCGCCGGCGTCCTTGCGGCGAACATACACGGCAAGACTGTGGTGCTGACAGGGGCCATGATCCCGTACAAGTTCGGCAGCTCGGACGGGTTGTTCAACCTGGGCAGCGCGCTGGCCTTCGCGCAGACCCTCTCGCCGGGCGTCTACATCGCCATGAACGGCCGTTGCTTCCCTGCCGGCCACGTCCGCAAGAACCGCCAAACCGGGATGTTCGAAGACGTTCCGTAACGGGATATATCCCGAGCGCCATAGTCGCGCGGCTTCAGAGCGAGACTGGCGATTGACACTCGGACAGAACTGTACGAGACTGGAGTGGTGAAGGGCGCGGAATTCGAGCGGCGAGTCAGGAGGTTGGCGAGCAGGCGCAAGGTCGCCTGTCAATTTGTGGCGAGCAGGGGAAAAGGAAGCCACGGCCGCCTCTACTTTGGCGATGAATTCACTACGCTCAAGGATCGGAAGAAAGAGATTGGCCGCGACCTGCTGGCCAAGATGTGCGGGGACCTGAAGATCCACCCGCATGAGCTATAGGAGGGGAACGCATGTTTCTGTTCAGTTATCCCGCGAAATTTACCTCCGGCAGCGACGGCCGCGTAATGGTCGAGTTTATCGATCTCGTCCATGTCGCCACCGACGGCAAAGATGAGCGCGAGGCGATGGAAGAAGCGATGGATGCGCTGGGGTCCGACCTCTCGATCCGCTTGTCGCGCCGGGAGGAGATTCCGGCGCCGTCATCCGTGCAGCGCGGTCAACGCCTGGTGCCCGTACCGCTCTGGCTGGCGCCGAAGCTGGCGCTTTACCTGGCGATGCGCGACCAGCGAGTCAACAACTCCGATCTGGCCCGCCGCCTTGGACTTTCCGAAGGGGTGGTGCGCCGAATGCTTGATCCCGAGCATGCTACAAGGGCAGAGAAGATCCAGGCCGCGCTCGCGGTTCTTGGCAAGCAGATGACCGTTGAAGTCCGCGACGCAGCTTGAAGAGGAGGCAGCCTGCCGCCGCGCCCATCTTACGACGACTTGACCGCGGCGCCGCGGCGGTAGGCCAGGTTGCCCAGGTGCGCGGCGCGGGCGGCGGCTACCGCCGGCTCCACGGGACAGTTCGGGTCCTTGCGGGCGCGGATGGACTCCAGCCAGTTGGCGACGTGCGCCACGGTGCCGTCACCCTTTGACGGCAGTTGAATCAACGGCTCGGGGTAGGTGGTCCTTTCCGAAGGCACGACGCCTTCCGGATACACTTCCAGGCCGTCGCGCGTCACGTGCATCAGCGCTTTGCTGCCCCGGAAAATGATGGTTCCGCCGTGCAACGATCCGTTCAATGTACCTGTGTAAGTGACGCCGAATCCCGGGTAGTCGTAAGCGGCGGTGATGGTGTCGGGACAGTCGCCGTAGGTCAGGAAATAGCGGCCACCGACGGCCTGGACCGACTTGGGCGTGTCCGAGGCCATGTACCACTGGATGACGTCGCCGTAATGCGAGTACAAGTCGGTCAGGTGCCCGCCGCCGTAGTCGAAGAACATGCGCCAGCGCAGGAAGCGGACCGCCTCGAAGGGCCTTTCGGGCGCGTTACCCTGAAATGCTTTCCAGTCGAGCTTAGTGAGGTCGGCGACGGCAGGCAAGTTCATCCGCGCCATGTAATTCTGATACCAGCTCGCGAGCACCAGCGAGACCTTGCCCAAAGTCCCCTTGGCGACGATTTCGCGCCCCGTGATGAAGTGTTCCCAGGAGCGCTGCTGGTAGCCGATCTGGACGACGCGCCGCGATGCGCGCACCGCCTTGATCAGGTCCTCGCCCTCCGGGATGTTGTGGGTGACGGGCTTTTCGACGTACACGTCCTTGGCGGCGCGGACCGCGTCGATCGTCATGGGCGTGTGCCAGTGGTCGGGCGAGCCCACGATCACCGCGTCCACGTCCCGGCGTTCGAGCACCTTCCGGTAATCGACGTACAGTTGCGCCGCGGGATTGAGTTCCTTCCGTGCCTGTTCGCGGCGCGGTTCGTAAACATCGCAAATCGCCACCAGATCCACCTGGCCGGTTTTGAGCGCCAGGCTCGTGACGTAGCGCCCGCGGCCACCAGATCCAAGGAGCGCGACGCGGATGCGATCGTTCGCCCCCCAGACCGTGCTGCTTGCGGCGGCCGTCGCCGCCGCCTGTAGAAATCGCCTCCGGTTGTCGGGCATCGTTCAAGAGCCTCCCCGACATGGTATCTTACACGAAAAGGGCTCTCGCCCGGCCGGAAAGGTACCCAATATGAAGCCAATCAGGATTCTGCTTGTAGCCGTCATCGCGTTCGCCGCAACCCTTTCTCTGGTTATGGTCAAGGCGCAGCAGAAGAAGTTGCCCGAAGCCGATTGCGGCCGCACGGCGGGGTTGGGCTACGACGACACACCCGTGCTGCCGGACCAGCCATGGCGCGTGCACGATATCAAACGTCCGCAGCCGCGCACGATCACGCCCGGCACCGAAAGCAGCCAGCAGCGCGCGGGCAAGGCCCCCAGCGACGCCGTCGTGCTCTTCGACGGGAAGGACCTGTCTCAATGGACCAACCGGCCCAAGAAGAAGGATCTGGGCAACATCACCTGGAAAGTGGAAAGCGGCTACATGGAAGCGGTCCCGTATGCCGGCGACCTGGTCTCGAAGGAGAAATTCGGCGACGCGCAATACCACATCGAGTGGGCGGCACCCGCCAAGCCCTGCGGCACCAGCCAGTGGAGGGGCAACAGCGGCGTGCTGATCATGAGCAACTATGAGATCCAGGTTCTCGATAACGACCACAATCCGACCTACGCCGATGGCATGGCCGGATCCATTTACGGACAGTGGCCACCCCTGGTGAACCCGGCCCGTACGCGCGGCGAATGGCAGATGTACGATATCGCCTTCGAGGCGCCCGCCTTCGAAGGGGAGAAACTCGCTAAGCCGGCTTACGTTACGGTCTTCCTCAACGGCGTGCTCGTCCAGCACCACCAGAAGATCATTGGGAGGATGACACACCGGCAAGTGGCCCAGTATCGCCCGCACGGCGCCACGGAACCCCTTTCGCTCCAGGACCACGAGGTCCCGGTGCGGTACCGGAATATCTGGGTGCGTCCGCTCAGGGGCTACGACCAGCCGTAATCTCCAACGTTCCCATGCAGTTGCGGCTATCCCGTGCGAGCCTGTCCGTAGGGCGGGAACTTTCCTGCTATAGCCGGCGTCCAACGTTGTGCAGGGCGGTTGGATATCTGGTAGGTTGAAGGGGGATACCCCAAAGGCACTGCCGTGGCGGAGCCAATCGTCGATATCGAATTAGAACATGCCCCGGAGGAGTCCGGAGTTCCTCCGGAGGAGTGTGAAGCCTATCTGGAAGACGACCGGCATCTGGTGGAGCGTCTCCAGTCCGGAGAGCAGGCGGCTTACGAAGACTTGATTGCCCGATTTGAGCGCCCCGTCTTCAATTTGATCAGCCGTTTGCTCAACGATCCGGAAGATGCCTGCGACGTAGTCCAGGAAGTGTTCTTGAAGGTGTTTCGGAATGTATCTTCATTCCGCGCCGAGAGCAGCTTGAAGACCTGGATATACAGGATCGCGGTGAACGAAGCGTATAATCACCGCCGCTGGTTCGTCCGTCATCACCGCTCCGAAGTGGGTTTGGAGGATCAGAGCGAAGTCGGTACTACTTATCATGACCGGCTTGCCGACCCATGCCGGACGCCCTTCGACCTGGCACTGGGAAGCGAAGAACGGGCCCTGATAGAGAACGCTTTGAACAAGCTGAATCCGAAGTTCAGGACCTGCGTGATCTTGCGGGATATCGAGGAGTTGAGTTACGAAGAGATCGCCGAAATTGAAGGTCTCTCGCTCGGCACGGTGAAATCTCGAATTCTGCGTGGCCGTGAAGCACTGAGGAAGGCTCTGGCGGGCCGGCTTGAGCCGGGACCGGCCCTGAATTGGACGCCACAACCGGCCGAGTAAAGCCATGAATTGCCATTCTGTGCAGCGAGCACTGCCGGCTTACATGGACGGGCAACTTGACCAGCCCGTGCTGGGGCGGATATCCGAGCATCTGGCTCATTGCCGCGAATGTCATCGAATCTCCGCCGAGCGGGTCAGGATCCAGGCTGCCCTTGGTATGCTTCCGGAGCGGGTGCCTCCGTCCGATCTCCGCATTGCGCTTCTCTCGCTGGCATCCCGGGAAATCGAGAGGCGGCGCGAAGGCGTGGGCCTGAAGGCGCGGTTCAGCCGGTGGGTGGAAGATTGGCAGTTCCGCCTGGACGGCTTGATGAGGCCGTTTGCCTTGCCGTTCGCGGGCGGGCTGCTTTCGGCCGTTCTGCTGTTTGCCTTGTTCGTGCCCATGTACACGGTTCCCGGAAAGACCATGGTCCAGGACGTCCCCACCATGCTCTTTACCGAGGCCACGGTGAATAACATACCGAACTTCGACATGAACGAAGACGAAGTCCTGGTTGATCTCGTGGTGGACGGTCAGGGGCGTATTGTGGACTATTCCGCGCCCCACGGCCAGGACTGGATGCGGAACCTGCCGCTGCGGCGGCGGCTGGAGAATGCTCTGCTGTTCACCGACTATACGCCCAGCACCATGTTCGGCTACCCGGCCTCGACCCGCGTGCGGCTCACCATCCGCCGCAGCCAGATAGACGTGAAGGGCTAAACGGACTCGTAACTCCTGTGAAACGCCCACCGCTGGGGCAGCACTTCTTAACGCGCGAATCCATCCTGGAGCGGATTGCCGCGGCGGTTTGTCCGGACCCCGAGCCGCTGGTTATCGAGATCGGACCGGGGCGCGGCGCCCTTACGGCGCATCTGGCTGCGCGCGCCGGGCGCCTGATCGCCGTCGAGCTGGACGCTGCCTTGGCCGAAGGTTTGCGCGCCCGTTTCGCAAGTCGCCGTCACTTCGAGGTAATTCAGGCCGACGTCCTGGAAGTCGACTTGGCCCAATGGGGGCCAGCGGTGGTTGCCGGGAACCTGCCTTACTACATCACCTCGCCGATCCTGGACCACGTGTTAGAAATGACGCCGGACCTGGTGCGGGCGGTTTTTCTGATGCAGAAAGAAGTGGCGGACCGGCTGAGCGCCGCGCCAGGCAGCCGCGATTACGGCTATCTCACTGTGCGCACGGCATTTCGTGCCTCGGCACGAACGCTGTTTCCGGTCCCGGCATCGGCCTTTTCACCGCCGCCCAAGGTGGAATCCGCCGTCGTTGAACTTGTTCCGCGAACGCCGGACGAGGATCTGCCGGTGGACAACGGCGCGAAGTTCCTGGAGTTCGTGGGCCGGTGCTTCCGGCAGAAGCGCAAGACCATCCGCAACAATCTTGCCGGTGCGTTCCCGCGAGAGGCGATCGACGCGTGCCCCGAGGCGGGCCTGCGCGCCGAGCAGTTGACGTTGGAAAGATTTGCGGACCTTTATCACCGGCTGGCGGTGTAGCCGGGGTTCGGCTGCGGCATCTGAGCGGAGACCGATTCGCGCCAGGCGTGCAAGCGGCGCCGCAACTCCGCGGCCTTTTGCGGCATTCGCCCGGTCAGGTCGTCCTTCTCGCCAATGTCCTTCTCCAGGTTGTAAAGCTCGACGCGGTTGTCTTCAAGAAACTCGATCAGCTTCCACGGCCCGCTGCGCACGGCGCTCACCGGCGTGGTGGTGGGGTAGTAGTGCGGATAGTGGAAGTAGAGGCCTTCGCGGTCGAGCCTGGCCGACGGGTCGCGAAGCAGGGAAGTGATGCTGACCGAGTCGACACCTCGCTTGCGCGATTCACTTCCGGCAAGCCCCGCCATGTCGAGCAACGTCGCGTAAAGGTCCATGGAGACGACGGGCGCATGTGACACGGCTCCTCGAGGCGTCACACCCGGCCAGTAGACGATGAGCGGCACCCGCACGCCGCCTTCGTAAAGCGCGCCTTTCCCCGATCGCAGCGGTGAATTGTCGGTGATCACTTCCTGGCGCGACGTACGCAAAGCGCCGCCGTTATCGGAGAAGAAAACGATGACGGTTCGATCCGCGATGCCGCGCTCGGCGAGCTTTTGCATGACCCGCCCCACGCTTACGTCCAGGCTCCACGTCATGGCCGCGTAGGTGGGATTGCTGTGATGCATCGCGGGCCGGAGGCGGGCCTTGAAGCGATTCGCATCGGCCGGTTTCGCCTCTATGGGCGTGTGCACGGCGTGGTGCGCGAGGTAGAGGAAGAACGGCTGCGCGCCGGCTTGATCGATCACGCGCAAGGCTTCGCCGGTGAGCCGGTCGGTCAGGTACTCGCCGGGTTTTCCGAATTCCAGATGCGGAACGTAACGGAACTCGCCGCCGTAGTAACGGCTGCCCCGATAGGGATAGAAGTACGACTGCGGCGCGCCCCAATGCGTGCCGCCGATGTTCACGTCGAAACCCTGCGTTTCCGGGTAGTAACCGGCTTCGCCGAGGTGCCACTTGCCGACGAGCGCGGTCAGGTAGTTACGCTCTTTGAGCGCCTCGGCCAGCGTCACCTCTTCATGCGGCAGGTTGCCCACCGTGACGGGCGGGACGAGCTTGCGGTCCTTGGCCGGCGTCGAGGCGTTCTCCAGCCACGTGGTCATGTGCAGGCGAGCCGGGTGCTTGCCGGTGAGGATGGAGGCGCGGGTCGGACTGCAGACAGGCGCGGCGGCGTAAGCGTCGGTGAAGCGCACGCCCATGCGGGCCAACTGGTCGATGTTGGGAGTTTCGTGCAGGTCGGCCCCGTAGCAGCCGACGTCGGCCCAACCCAGGTCGTCGGCAAGGATGAAGACGAAGTTCAGTGGCGGCGTAGCGGCGCGGGCGAAGGCGGCGCCCGCCGCGCAGCCGAGAAAACCGCGGCGGCTCAGGGTTGCGGTTTGCATCTATTTGTCTCCGGTTCGCACTTTCGCGATGTAAATGCCCGACTTGCCGTCGTGGGAAGAATAGTAGCTCACCCACAGCAGTCCCTCGTGCCAGGCGAGGCCGGGATACCCAGCATCGCCTGCGGAGGGAAGTTCCAGGAACTCGCGAAGGTTGTCGTCCTGCTCCTCCAGCCAAAACAGGGCGAGGTGCGGCTTTCCTCCGGTCACCGTGCGCCCGGCGACCACGATCCTGTCATCCGGCAGCATCAGCATGGCGGGTGTTTCAATACTGACGTTGAGATCCGTCCAAATCCAGCCGCGGTAGGGAGGTTTCGCCCTGCCGAGGGCCACTGTGGCGCCTTTGGCATCGCGCTGCGCCAGGCACAGGGCGCTTTCATCCGGTAAGAAGAGAATAGCCGCCTCGCCGGGGGCCTGGTCCCGAAGAAGTTCCGGCGTCAAGGGGACGAACTTGTCGGCCCTCGGCCCGCCGTAAATGCGGAGGAACTCTTCGCGCACGTTCGAGTAACCGGCGGCGAAGGCGAGGCGGTTGTGCCAAGCCAGGCGCCCGAGCTGAAGATTCGGCTCGCACACAGGGATGGGCGCGCTCCAGTTGCGCCCGTCGGGAGAAGTCCAGACGGCGGACTGGTGACGCTCCCAGACAATGCCCTGGCGCTCTTCGATGGCCACCAGGATCAGGCGTCCGTCGGGCGACACGCTGAGCTTCGGATAGCGCAGGTCCCCACCAGTGGATGTGATGCGCGAGGCAGGTTTCCAGACTTCACCGTCGAGAGAGGTCAGGATACGGATGGTGCCGCCGGCGGAGCGGTACGACGCTCCCTCGCGAAGGGCGCAAAACCAACGGTCCTTGTACCGCACCAGGTCCGTGAAGCCGTTGTGCGGCGCGCTGGACCAGACCTTCTCGCACCAGACGATCTGCGGCTTATGAAACGGTGGTTTCGGCGCCGCGAGACAGGCGAGCGCTATGAGTGCGATTCCGGTAATCTTACTTCTATGTCCCATCGTCAGTGGTCGCTTTTGGCGTTGTTGACTTGCTTTCTGCCTTCTCTATTCTATGCTGCGGAGCCTGAAGAACTCCGGAAGCAGGCCTCGGCAAACGGAGTCGCGGCAAACGACATTTTCGCCCGCACGCGCAAGATGGTACATGCCTGGCTCTCTTACGCGGACAAAGAGACGCTGTTGCTGCCGGACCGCCTGCCCGGCTTGATCCGCGGCAAGCCGAACTCACAGCTTCTCTATAGGGCTGAGAACTCCGGCGCCGACAACTATCCCTATCTCATCATCACGAGCTGGTTTACCGATCCCGCGCTGTACCACGGCCGCATGATGGACATGCTGCGCAACGAGATCCGTTACACCAACGTGAGCGGCGCCATTCCGGGCAACCTGGACTTCAGAACCAGGCAACCGGGTCCGGCGACCCTGTTCGGAGCCGGCGAGTACTGCAAAGACGGCCTGCTCTCGGTCACCGAGTTGCTCGGCCGCACGCCCTGGTACTACCGCATGGTGGACATCACCGAGGATTACATGCGGAAGGCGCCCGTCAAAACCCGTTGGGGCAGCCTGCCCGACACGGGTGCCGAGTTGAACGGCGATGTGCTGCAGACCCTGGCCCGCCTGATCCCAATGACCGCCGATCCGCGCTTCCTGGATTGGGCCACGCGCATCGGCGACGCCTATGTGGAGGAGATACTGCCCGCCAACAACTACCTGCCGGGCTACCGCTACGATTTCGAGAAGAAGACCGACTCGGGCACCACGCGGCTGCGCGACCACGGCAACGAAACCATCGTGGGGCTGGTGCTGCTGCACGCGCTCGAAACGGACCTGGGCCTTAAGCGCGCGGAAAGAACGAGGCCGGTGATCCGAAAGATGCTCGACAGTGTGCTCGCTTCGGCCAACCCGGACGGGATGCTGTACAACACCATCGTCAATTCCGACCTTTCGCCGCGCGACACCAGGCTCAGCGACAACTGGGGCTACGTCTACGGGGCACTCTACAGCTTCTACCAGACCACGGGAGAGGAGAAATACCGGCAGGCGGTCCGCAAGGTTCTGAGCAACCTGCCCAAGTACCGCGGTTACGACTGGGAAGCCGGCAGCGCGGACGGCTACGCGGACTCGATTGAAAGCGCCATCTACCTGGTGGCCCGTGAGCCGGTTCCGGAAGCGCAAAGCTGGATCGAATCGGAAATGAAGACCCTGCTCGCCTACCAGCAGCCGGACGGCACCATCGAGCGCTGGTACGGGGACGGCAACTGGAACCGCACCGCGCTGCTCTACGCCATGATGAAGACGCAAGGCTGCTACCTGAAAGACTGGGTGCCCGGCGTCGAGTTGGGCGCCGTCCAGCAGGACGGCAAGCTGTACATTTCGTTGCGCAGCGGTAATGCCTGGACCGGCAAGCTGGCCTTCGACTACGCGCGCCACCGCCGCGAGCTGAACCTGCGCAAGAACTATGTGCGCCTCAACGAATGGCCCGAGTGGTTCACCGTCGACGAAAATACGCTTTACACGGTGAAGAAAGCCGGGGGCGCCACGCAGTTGCTAATCGGCAGCGAACTCAAGAACGGACTGGCGCTGAAACTCGCCGCGGGCGAGACGGTGAAGCTCACCGTATCACGCTGACGCAGGCTTATCCTGCCGCTCCAGGAGTTCGCGGACTTGTGTCTCGAGTTGCTCGACGCGGGCGGCGAGCTGTTCGATCTCCTGAGCCTCTGGATCGGGCAGTTGGCCGTGCTCTAACTCATCGTCCACAGCCTCGCCTTTGGTGCGGACCACTCGGCCCGGAATGCCCACCACGGTCGAATCGTCCGGCACAGGGTGGATTACAACCGAGCCTGCGCCGATTTTCACGCGATTTCCAATGAGGATGTTGCCCAGCACCTTGGCTCCCGTACCGACGACCACGTGGTTGCCCAGCGTCGGGTGACGTTTGCCTTTTTCCTTGCCGGTGCCGCCCAACGTCACGCCCTGATAGAGCAACACGTCGTCGCCGATCTCCGACGTTTCGCCGATCACCACGCCCATCCCGTGATCGATGAAGAACCGCCGCCCGATGGTGGCGCCGGGATGGATTTCGATGCCCGTGAGCGACCGGCTGAGCTGCGAGATCATACGCGCGGGCAAACGGAGCCCCATCTTGTAGAGCTTGTGCGCCAGCCGGTGCAGCAGGACGGCGTGAAATCCCGGGTAACAGAACAGGATCTCCAGCACACTGCGCGCCGCCGGATCTTCCCGGAATATGGTGCCGACCTGCTCTCTGATGTTCCGAAGCATCCCTGACACTATTATCCACCGCTCCGGCGTGTGAATGCCCGCGGGGGGCAAGGATCAGTGCGAGGCGTCCACGCTGTGGTTCAGGGTGACTTCCGGTTGATAGCGCCGGTGCAGGCTCTCGAACTGGCGCCGCTTCCAGACGCCCGTCCGGTGCAGTATGTACCGTGCCAGGACCAGAAGGATCGATAAGCCGTAAAGCGAACTCTGCCAGAACGAAGCCGACGATGCCTGGGGGAAATAGCGTGTGGGCACCGGCACTTCGGCGATGCGCAGGTTCTCGCAAACGAACTGGGCCATGATCTCCTGGTCGAAGATGAACCGGTCCGAGTTCATCTGGTAGTTGACCGCTTCCAGCGCCTCGGCGCGGTAGGCGCGGTAGCCCGTGTGGTATTCGGCGAGATTCAATCCGAAGGTCCAGTTCTCCAGCGCCGTCAGGAAGCGGTTGGAAACGTACTTCCACCACGGCATGCCCTGCTTCATGGGATCACCCCCAAGCAATCGCGAGCCGAGAACCACGTCGGCGCGACCCTCCTGGATCGGGCGCACGATTTCCGGCAGCAGCGTGGGATCGTACTGGTAATCCGGGTGGACCATCACAACCACGTCCGCTCCGGCCTTCAAGGCTTCCCGGTAGCAGGTCTTCTGGTTGGCTCCGTAGCCGTAATTGCGGTTGTGGACGAACAGGGTCAAGCCCAGTTCGCGGGCGATCCTGGTGGTCTCGTCCCGGCTGCCATCGTCAACCAGGATGACCTCGTCCACCAGGTTGTGTGGCAGTTCCGCGTATGTTTTGTGCAGGGTCCGCGCGGCGTTGTAAGCCGGCATGGTGACGACGAGTTTCGGTTTTGCGCGCACAACGACTCCCAATGCGATGTGCGAGTTCCCCGGTGCATTCGCCTCAGTTTGCGACGCGGGCACGAAGCGGCGGGTTACCATGAAGATGCGAGGAACAGGGTCCCGGCGGGAACAAAAGCCGGCGGGCCCTCGTCACTACCTTAGATGCAGTCCGGAGCCAGCTTCGCCGAAGCCGCCAGTGTGGCGGTGGCCTCCTTGCGCTCAAGCAAGTTGCGCAGTTTCTTGACTTTGCTGGGGATCATCCTGGCCACCACGACGTTGATCGCGGTGATGAGCGTCATTCACGGCATGGATGTCTATATCGCCCAGAACCTTTCCAACATGGGCTCGGAGGGGTTCAAGGTGCGGCGCATCGTCATGATAGGTCAGTTCAATCCGAAGAAATTCATGGAGATGCAGAAGCGCAACCCGCAGCTCACCGAGGAGGAATACCAGTTCATCCGCTCGCGCGCGACCATGGTGCGGGATTTCGGCATGGAGGCCTATCGCTCGGCCACCGTCGCTTGCGCCCACGAGCGCATCGACGGCGTCCAGATGCAGGGCGCCACTTCGAACGTGGGCGTCATCCAGAACATACAGGCCGTCAACGGCCGTTTTCTGGCCGATTCCGACGACCAGCGGCGGCAGGCGGTGACCTTCATCGGCAACGATATCCGCGAGCGATGCTTCACGGGCGTCGATCCCATCGGCAAGTATGTCGAGATCCAGGGGCGCCCGTTCCGCGTCGTCGGCGTGGGCAAGCCGCAGGGCAGCGTCTTCGGCGAGTCGCTCGATAACTACGTCATCATCCCCATCCAGACTTACTTCAAGATGTACGGGAGCCGCAACGGCAT
>CAZLOS010000012.1:0-23657 GCA_964561215.1 uncultured Solibacteraceae bacterium
ATCCCCTGGGCAAGAGCGAATACGGCTGGATGAAAGGCGCTCGTGACCACCACACGGCAGCACTGGATCGTCTTAACAAGGCGGATTGGGGGATCGAGTCTCCAAAGCCTGCAATGCCTATGCCATTGACTGCCCCTCAGTAACCGGAGTCTTCGGCGGTCCTGTTCATGTGAGGTCGACGAAACGGGAAGGGGAATCAGTTTCGCGTTATGCCTCTTCGCGGCCTCCTGAACGACGCGCCGTATCGTCTCCACGTGAGCGTCCGCCTCTCCCGCATAGTCCGCTGTTTGTAGTCCGATGCCGATTCCCGTTCCACGGATCGGCGCTCGCCCTTCGTAGGCAAGTTCGATCCCGTCATCCCCAGTGAACACCACCCGGGATGGATCAACACCCATCGACCGCAGCAAAGGACGCTCGGCCCCAAGGTCCCGCGTAAAGATGAGATCTACAAGAGGGAAGACCGCGCGCGCGTGGACGAAGTATTTACGGATGGCTCGCGGTGGTGGATGTATACGAAGACCGCGCGCGCGCGTGGACGAAGTTGAGCGTCATCCAAGGGGCCAAGGCCCTGGCTCACCATCGCCGTGGTGATGCCGAGTCCCGCGGCAGTCTCCAGTCGGTCAAGCGCACGCATCGCGTTTCCTGGGCACGAGCCGGGCATGCATGGGGAGCCTGTTGCGATATACAGATCCACCCCTTGCAACATTCTGCGGTCGGCATCCTGGTCCTGTTTCTCTTCCCTCGTGGGGTGTGCCTCAAGCGGATCCGAGGCGTCAGCCGGAGTCATCGGGCTTCCTCCCGCCTCGCACGCTCTGCCGGGCACCGCAGTCCGGGGCGATCGGCCTCCAGCCGCCACGGGATGCCTCGTCGTTTCGCGCAACTCGAGACCGATTCGCAGCATCGTTACAGGCAAATTGCGGAGCAGGCGATCCACCTTGCCGACCTTGAACGTCCAGTCATAGAGCTGATCCGGACTGACGGGGAATGCGTTGGGACAGTAGAGCCTCAACAGGTGCGGTGCGGAAGTTAATACCTCGATGCAAGCGTCCGGCCACAATTGGGTCAGCCGTCTTGTAGCAACCTGCAACAGGGTAACATCGCCCTTGTTTCGGAGGTCGTACATGCCAGGATCGAGGAGAATCCGCATGGGCTCCTAGTAAGCGCCTTGCCCTCTAATTACTACCGGCAGCGTCTGTACCAGAAGAATCTGCAGATCGAGCCAGACACTGTAGTTTCGGATGTAGTACATATCCAGCTTGACCCGCTCCTCATAGGAGACTTCGGACCGGCCGTTTACCTGCCACAAACCCGTGATGCCGGGTTTGACGCTAAGGAGATTGAGCTTGTGCCGGCCGTACTTCTCCGCCTCCTCGGGGCTGATCATCCGCGGACCGACAAGGGCCATCTGCCCAAGCAGTACATTGAACAGTTGAGGTAACTCGTCCAGGCTGTACCGGCGAAGCCACCGTCCAATTCGCGTGACGCGGGGGTCTCTTTTTAGTTTGTGGTTGTTCCGCAGCTCTGCGGCCAATTCAGGTGAGCGCTGGAGGATCGTGTCTCCATTCACGTACATTGTGCGGAACTTGTACGCCGAAAAGTGACGGCCTCCCACGCCAAGGACTCTCCTCCGGTGAATGACGGGACCCTTTGAGTCGAGTTTGACAAGGACTGCGAGCACCAGTAACAAGGGCCAAATCATCAACAGACCAGCGACCACCAAGGCGTACTCAAGGAATGTTTTTGCATAAAGCTCCTCCGGCTCCAGACGGAGCTTGTTCAGGCTGATCAGCGGAACCCTACCCAGATGCGCGACCGTCACACTCGTTGTAAGAAGTTCGTAGAGGCCTGATGAGAGGCGCATGTGAATGCCCGGCGCGCGATTCGCTTCCTCGCAAAGCGTCAGGAGTTCTTCCCGGGTTAGGGCGGTGACTGCAACGACCAGATCTTCAACCCGGTGCTCCGCGATGACCTGCCTGATGTCCCGGAGGGAGCCAACCACTGGAAACTGGACATCTCCCGGCGCCACGCTGCCGTCGCCGCTCGCCACCAAACCGAGTACACGGAGTCCGGATGTTCGCCAGTCACTCAGGTCCGCGGCCAATGCTACAGCTTCCTGATTCGTTCCCACGAGTAAGGCAGGCACGAGAAGGCAGCCGCGCCGGCGCAGCGCATAAACGAACCGCCGGCAACAGAAGCGGTTCAGTGCCACAAGAGCAAATGAAAGCAGCCAGGCCGAAAGCAGCCAAAGCCTCGACACGACGTAGTTGTGCTGCGCGAAGATCGCCAGGATGAGCAGGAGTGTTCCTGTCGTGCAACCGTTGAACGTCCCGGCATACTCAGAGATTCCACCCAGCAGCGTCCGCGGATCGTAGAGCCTGAACACCGCGAAGACAAGAAGGAACAAGGGAACCAGGAACACCCTGAGGTTTGCGTAAAGGTTGACGCGTGGCACCACCTCCGGCGAGACCGTCAATCCCGCATCGAATCGAAGCCAGTAGGCCGCATAGAAGGCCGCGCTGAGCGCCAGGGCGTCCGTGAGAATCAACCAGAGTATCAGGATTTGACGCTGATGCCTCAGTGAAAGCTCCGGAGCACGCGGGCAAGCGAGCAATCGGGTCGCGGAAATTTCAGCACTTCTTGTTGCCATCCTCTGTTCCTCTGCGTGTTTGCGTCTTCGCACGACGGCTCGGCCGATGGCCTACGCCGCCAACCTCCGTGTCGGGAGGATGAAGCCGCGCGCGGCATTGGCCAGATAACCGCACGTGCGGACCATGGACAAAGCGGCAAACGGCATGACAAGGGCGTCGGCCGGAAGCCGGTACCTGATCAGTGTCCAGGTCATAAGGTAAAAAGCGGAATACGCCGCCACGAGCCCCACCAGGAGCGCAACTTCCGGCCTGCTCGAACGGCCATCGGCCACCACGGGCCGGAACGCCGCCAGCAGCACACCGGACAAAATGAATGGCAGGCAAACGCCGAAGGAGAGCAAGCGCATCGAGTTGCTCATCGCGCCCGACGCTGCCGTAGGCCAGAACTTGAAGTATTCAACCACGCGACCCAACGAGAGCATTGCGTAGCGAACGGGATCTTCCCGCACAAAGCCAAGCCCGCGAGCCAGAAGCGCCCGGTCCATGGCCGCTTCGTTCAGCCCGCGCAATTCTTCGGGGATCAGACTGCCGTAGCCCGGGCCGCTCGCCGGCAGAAGCGGCTTGAAACTGGAGCCGTGGATCGGATGATTCCCCCAGTAGAAAGCAAAGCCGGCATTCGTGTTCAGGATGACGATCTGCCCGAACGCCGCATAGTTGCGCGCCGCCCAAGGAACGATGCAGACAGCCAGCACCACGGCGGCGCCGGCGGCGCGAGCCAGTATGGGTGTGGCCCGGGATTCCCGGCTCGCGGCAATTTTCCTTCTTTCGGACGCCACACGGTAAGCCGCCCAGAGGATGACAGGCGGAGCAAGCGGCAGTGTGACCTGGCGCAAAAGCGAGGCGCAGCCCAGAGCTGCTCCGAGCCACAGCCAATTCCCTAGTCTCAGTGGGCTCTTCCCACTGGCGGAGGAGTCGGACAACATGGTGGCAATGTCGACGACCCATAGCATCGCGACAATGTAGAACGACTCAGTCATCAGAGCGCCGCCGTAATAGGCAAAGTAGGAATAGACTGCTGCTAGCGCTGCCGACACCAGGCCTACCCTGGCGCCGAACAGACGTGTTGCGATTCTCCACGTCAGCAATGGCTGCAATAGACCGACCGCGATAGCTTGCACGATTCGCGCCGCCAACGGATGGGGACCGAACACGGAATAGACGCCGGCGAGAAAGAGCACGTAGAGGTAACTCCAATGGGCCGTCGGTTGACCGGCCGGAGTGGCCGGCCACCAGCCTTGGCCAAACGAAAACCCATGCCCCTGCAAAACCCGCACCGACAGAGTGTGGTAAGAGATCTGGTCGGCCACGCCCGGTAACGCCTCGACTTGATCGCCCATGTAGAGGGCGCAGGCTAACCTGGCTGCGATGGCGGCCAATATGATCGCCATGAGCACTCGCTTTGCTTCAAACCTTCTCACAGGACACTTCTTCCGGGCAGTTTGCCTCTAAATAGACCTGCGTCAGACGCTGCGCGATGGCGTGCCAGTCGTGATTCTGCTCCACGTATCGTCTGCCGGCGCACCCCAATGCCGTCCGCCGGTTCGCATCCGACAGCAGTTGAGAAACAGAGTTCGCCAACTCCTCCTCGCCCTCCGCAACAATCAAATCCTCGCCTGATCGGACCTGGAGTGCGGATACCGCTTGCCACGTCGCCACCACCGGCGTTCCACATGCGAGGGCCTCCAGCACCTTGTTCTGAATACCCGCCCCATATCGGATCGGCGCCACCGCCACCGTGGCCTGACACAGGAACGGCCGCATGTCCGGCACTGTACCCGTCATTCGAATTCTGGGCCCTTCCAGCCGTCTTACCTCGGCCGGCGGGTCCTTCCCGACCACCCACAATTGCGTCAGCGGATGTGTTTTCCAGATCCTCGGCATTGTGTTCTTGACGAAATCGACGGCCGCGGAGGCGTTCGCGTGGTAGCTCATCTTGCCGGTGAAGACCAACGTCAGCGGCGCGCGCGCCTCGCCGGGCGGACGGTAGTACTCCAGATCCACTCCGTTCGGGACCACAACGATGCGCTTCGCCGGCAATCCACGGGAAACCCCATTACCGCCGGTGCGGTTCGAAGCCAGTTCCAGAAGTTCATTCCGGTCGATCTCGGAAGAGACCAGGACCCGGTCGAATTGCCCCGGCAGCCAAGCCTCGTACCTCTTCGTCCGGGCAAGTTCCACTTTCGCCGCGATCCGCGAACGAACCATGGCGCTGCGCCGGGCGGTTTGCCGGAACAGTGCGCTGATGCAGTCCACACTGTCCCACACCACGGCCGGGCGCCTTCCCCCGAGCCGCGCCGCGGACTCCCTGAGGTGTAACCCGTAGCGGGCCCCCCTCAAGTGCTCGACATGCACAATGTCGAATTCAGCCGAGTCCAGGATCTGACCTATCCTCCACGCGAGTCGAGGACTCCAACTATACGAGCCCTGTAACGGACCACGTCCCGGGACCGCCCGCGCGCAGTTCCAAAGGGCATGGGCCAGGCTCATCTTCTCGGCCACGAGACAATCAAGATCCCGGGCAAGTTCGTTCAGATTCTCCAGCTCCTCTTGGCTGCTCCAAAGGCTTGCCAACGTAATCCGATGTCCATGAGCGGCCAGAGTCCTGATGAAGTGATAGGGCCGCGTACGAATCCGGTTCGGAGCGTAAGGCACGATGAAGAGTATCTTCAGTGGTAGATCTCGTCCCATGCCCTATAGACCCTTTTCCAGTCGTAGGAATCTTCGGCTGCCGAGCGCCCGTTGGCGGCCAGCCTGCGCGCCAGCGTCGTGTCCTGCATGACTCGGATGACGGACTCCGCGAACGAATGCGCGTCGTCGGCCAACAGGATATTCTCCCCGTCGATGGCTCGAATTCCCTCGGCGCCCAGGCTCGTCGAAACCACGGGCAGTCCACAGCACCAGGCGTCCAGAATCTTGACCCGCATGCCGGCCCCCGCGCGCAGTGGAACCACAAAGACCGCTGTCTCCCGGAGATAGGGCTCCGGATCGGCGACATAACCCGTGATCTCCACCCTTGATTCGCGGCCCAGCTTCTCAACCGCTCCCGGAGGCTTTCTCCCGATCACTGTCAGCACTGAATTCGGCACCGCATGAGCCACACTCGGCCACACGTCGCGGACAAACCATGAGACGCCCTCACGGTTCGGCGGCCAGTGCATCCCGCCCAGGAATGTCACGCGGAAGGCGCCATTCCGCTCCAACGGTTGACGCGCTGAAGCGTCTATGGCGATGGGAATGACGCACTCGCGGCGGCGGTGCCCGTTGTCACGCCCCACCGCCTTCTGGTCCTCTCCGGTCACCCACACCACCTGATCGAACCTGTCGCAGGAAGCTCGCTCGTAGGCTTCGAGCTTCTCCGCCTCCCTGCGCAAGAGAGCCTTTGTGAGGGGATTAGACTGTTGGTCGGCCAGCCGGCGCACCGCCACAAACACGGCGTTGTGCTGGTCCAGTACGCTTAGCTCGGGGCGCGGGCACTCCAGGCCATAGGGAGCCATCCAGAGTTGGTCCGCGTGGATCGCGTCTATGGAGCGCTTGCCGGCGGCTTTCAAAACCGCATCTCTCATTTCTGGAACCTGATCTCTCAGAATCAGAAACGGAGTCTTTGAAGCAAGGCTTCGAATGCCGTGGGACAAATCCTGGAAGCGGCTCCGGCTCATGCGAACCGTTTGGACCGAACGACAAATCTTGCCGAGTGAATCGACGTGTTCGTCACTGTCACCGGGCCGGACAAAGGAAATCAGGTCGACCTCGTGCCCGGCCTGTGCCAGGTATTTCAGAACATAGTAGGCGCGCACCTTCGGACCGGCATCGATAGGCAGCGGCAAAACCTGGGTTAGGAACAAGATGCGCATATCTGATCGGACTCTTCGGCCTCTCGCTCAAGTTCATCCAAGGCTATCCGCCTCAATGCGAGTACTCCCCCGAGGAAGAACCAGAACAGCAGGCTCGATCGGAAACCACCGATGCCTATGTTGTAATAGAACGGAATGATCCAGTCCGCGAGCATTCCGGATACAATCGTGCCGCCAATGCCCGCGACCGCTCCGATCAAGTATGAATTGGCGAAGCATGTTCGCACGCGTGGACGCAGCCAGAATGTCGTCGAAGTGATTTCGAGAACCAGCCAGCAGAAGGCGGCCAAGCCCAGGAAACCGTACTGAGCAACCAGGTCCACGTACTGGTTGTGCGAACAAAACTTGACGTACCACCCCAGGATTGGAAGATTCTCTGTGTAGTAGTAGTAGTGCGACGGACCGAGTCCTACCAGAGGGCTCTTCTCAATCAGAGGCCAGAGCACTTTCCAAGCCTCCAGCCGCGTCATCGAGCTGTACTGCTCTGTATCAGAAACGGATTGGATGAATCGGCCGCCCCACAATAAGACTGCCGGGGGGATCAGCAGGGATAGACTGACTGCCACGCGGGGTGAGCGGAAGAACGCCACGATGCCGACGGTAACCAGAAGCGGAACCCAACCGGAAACCCAGGATCGTGCTAAGAAGAGGCCGCGATAAAGAGCGACTGCGGCGATGGAGAAGAGAAGCAGGCGGGTAAGCAGTTTCAGATCGCGATTGCACGCGGACTGGCTCAGGCTGACAGCCACCAGCCATACCCAAAACAAACTTCCCACGGAACCGCCAACCACCCACCGCCCCACAATATCTAAGCCGGGGAAGGTCTCCGTTACGCACGTAATGCTTCCCGCACCCACGAACAGCCACGTTAGAAACTGCAAGTCTGGAAGTTGACGAACCAGGCTTCCCACCGCCAACAGCAGCCCGCCGGACACCAGCAGCAAGGCAAGCCCCGCCAGTTGGGCCCCGACCGGAGCGCCCGTCATACCGTCTTTGGGAAACTGGCCAGCCACAAACGAAGCCACACCAAGAGCCATGAAGATTCCTACGGCGCACACTACCCGGGATGGGACAAGCCCGGTGCGCCGCCGGAATACGAACACCCCCAGAAGCCAAATAGCGACGATGCCTGCCGCCAGGGGGAGGGCGGCATTCAACGGCTTCCTCCCGCTCCCTCCAAACTCCATTGGGAACGCAACTGCGCTGGCGATGAGAATCGTCAGGCCCGGGATGCCGTTCCTGAGTTGGAGCGCGGCGACTGCCAAACCGGCTGTCGCCAGCAGCGCCGCAATCAAGGGCATTTGGAGAACCTGGAAGGGGACGGCGGCGCCGCCCCAGATGGCAACCGCAAAAACCAGCGCTGCCAACCCTAGCTTCCTGATGTCTGCCACGGAAGCGGAACTCCCTGCCGTTTCAAAACCAGCCATCTGGTGGATTCCGTCTACTCAGCGTCCCAGCGGTCCTTCATCGCGAGCCACGCAACGCCCAGCCGAGATGCTCGATGCCCACACGGATAGCCCGCTTGAGCGTGCGAGGATCGCTGCACAGCATCTTCAGGTAAGTGAACGCAGGCCCGGGACGAAACGCCCATTCTCTGAACGCACGGCGCTGCCAGTACATCAGGTCCTCGGCGGAAAGATTCTCATACTGCAGCACCGTCTCTTTGTCCATGTCGACCTGTTCCCACCTCGTTCCCTCGCGGAACCAGCCGTTCTTCAATACCTCGAAGAAGAACGGCGTTCCGGGGTACGGCGCGGCTATATGAAACAGGGCCAATTCCAGCGGTAACGCTTTCGCGAATTCAATCGTCTTTCGAATCGTCTCTACCGTTTCGCCGGGGAGTCCGATAATGAAGTAGCCCCAGTTCTTGATCCCGGATCGATGCGCCCAGACCAATGCCTGCCGGACATTCTTCAGGCTGGCTCCCTTGGCGGCTTTCTTCAGGATGGTTTCGTCGGCGGTCTCAATTCCCCAGGAGATCATCCAACATCCGGCGCGCCCCATCGTCTGGAGCATCTCCTCGTCCACATAGTCCACGCGACTGTTGCACGTCCACTTGATCTTCAGGCCTTCCTTCAGAATCAGTTCGCAGATACCCATCACCTGTTCGCGATTCACTGTGAACTGGTCGGAGTACATGTGGATGTTGCGGATGCCGCGGTTGTAAAGGATGCGGATTTCCTCGACGACACGCTGCGGGGATAGCAGCCGCACGGACCACTGGTAGGAGACATGCTTGATGCAGAACTTGCACCCTGCCGGACAACCTCTGCTTGTCAGCACAAAGCAGAAGGGGCCTTTCATCATCGGCATCCGGTACTGATCGAGCGGCAGCAACTCGTAACGCGGTACTGGCAGATCGTCCAGGTCGGGTATGAATGGCCGGTCCCGATTCTGGCGGACTTGTCCCTCATCCCGCCACACGATTCCCTTGATCGCCGCCAAGGCGGGCGTTTCCTGGTTTCCTGGTTGCCACTGTGGATCGGCTTTCTGTAACAGTCTGGCGATCCACTCAGGCCGATTCGCCTCTTTGCCTTCGAGCACGTCGATCAATTCGCGAAGCGTAAGTTCCGGCTCGCCGCGCAGTACGAAATCGAGAGCCGGGTAGTCCCTCATCGTCTCGAAGGGCATCGGTGTGACGTGGGTGCCAAACGCCATGGTCTGCGCACCCATGCTCTTGGCTAACATCACCCCGTACATGTCGTTCGTCAACGTCGGTGCTGTGACATGCGTGAGGTAGTATTTTGGCGCCTTCTGCCGAAGGAGATTCTCAAACGCCGGCCACTGCATCCTCTCCGCGATGGCATCCACAACGGACACGGAGTAGTCCGGCTGAAGCATCGCCGCGAGTTGGGCAAGCGAACATTGTGGCCAGACCATCTCCTCCCGGCTGCGGCGACCAACGCGGTGCTGCGTCCGGATGTATAGCCCTCCATCCGGCGAAGGTGGATTCACCAGCAGCACGTCTACGGCGCTCTCAGGTCTGGACCGCCGCAGGTCTGCCAAAGCCGGGCCGGCATCCGGAAACTGCACACCGCGGACAGGCTTTATCGGCCGGGTACCGCGGTTTTCGCTCACGATGGTGATGAGTTGCGGCGCGTGGTCGTCTGTCAATGCCATGGCCTTGTTATCTTTCCGCCTGTCCCAGTATCCATTCCGACGCTTCGGCCAGGGACGTTGCCGTGAAATCGGGAGCCGTCCGCACGCTTTCGTCGCCATCGCCTGCGATCAGCACCGTGCGGCAACCGGCGCGGCGTCCGGCCTCTATGTCGCGCCAGCGGTCGCCGACCAGGTAACTCCGCCTGAGATTGATTCCCAGTTCCTTGGCCGCTTCCAGGATCATTCCCGGCTTGGGCTTGCGGCAGTCGCACTCATCCTGGTCGTCGTGGGGGCACACCTTGACGCTGTGGATCCGCAATCGTTCGCTCAGCCAGCGGTTGATCTCACCGAGAGATTCGGGCTTCTGTATTCCGCGTGCGATTTCCGGTTGGTTGGTGACCATCACCAGGACGTAACCCGCCGCCCGCAAGGTGCTGCATCCCCGTTCCACACCCACCATCATCTCGACCTCGGCCAGCGTCCTCGGCGAGGTGTGCTTGCCCCTGCGCACAATGGTGCGGTTCAGAACGCCGTCGCGATCGAGAAACACCGCGCGGCCAAAACGATCGTCGGTTTCTTCCCTCACGGGACCTATCGTGCGACGCGAGAACCGTTCAAGATCGCCTGTGCGGCGCCGGCCAGCGGGGCGGGACGAAAATCCGTGCCAAGATCGGCGCCGATCTCCTCGTACCTGTGGCTGAGGGTTTGTATTACGCGTAGAAGCGTGGAGAACAGCGCGAACTGGATACCCGTCAACAGGCAGAGCGCGCTGCCCAACAGCCAGAACCAGAGCCGCGTGATCTCCCAGCCGTGGAGAGCCAGGACCAGGCTGAGCGCGCCGACGCCGGCGCCAAACGCCGCCAGCGTGGCCGCGATCCACCCGAAATTCTGTTCCACCGAAGCACCCAGGGCTTTCACAACCAGGCTGGGTTGACGGATTGGTCCGGGATGAAAAAGCGAAACCAGATAATTGGAGGCGATGCCGAGAGAAAGTGTGCTCACGCCGCCGACTGCCAGCACAAGACTGCTGTATGCCGCTGCCACGCCCCAGATCCCCAACTCAGCAATGCCGTTGAGGCGCGCCGCGACAAACAGCGCGCCAATCACGCCCGCCACGCTCATCGCGCCAAAGCCAATCATCTCCATGATTCGCGCCGGGTTGTACTGCAGGACCGTCCAGATAATCGTGCCCAGGAAACGGAGGCCGTCCCGAACGACGCGCAGTTTCGATCGCCCCGTCCGCTCCGCGTAGGGTATGGGAAGCTCCACCACCGTCAGCTTCTCGTGCAGCGTCCGCGCACTCATCACCGGCGTGAAGTTCAGCCCGTCCGGTAATGGATACAGCTTCTCCAGGCAGTGCCGCCACAGAACGCGCATTCCGCTGGCCGGATCCTCTACGGGCGTGTCGCCGATCAGGCTCAACAGCGATGACCAGATCAGGTTCCCGATCCGCCGGATGAGCGGCATCTGGCTCTCTCCGCCCGACCTCCTGCTTCCGATGACGACATCGGCGCGGCGCTCGACTGCGACCTCGCACAACTTTGCCAGGGACTCCGGCGGATAGGTGCCGTCAGCGTCCATGAACGCGAGCAGCGAGCCTGATGCGTGGCTGAAGCCCGTCTTGATCGCGGCGCCGTATCCCTTGTTCACCCTGTGTCTGAACAACCGCACGCCGCGAGTCCGTTCGACGATTTCCGCCGTCGCGTCTTCGGACCCGTCATCCACGACAATCACTTCCAGTTCGCGGATCCCAATACGTTCGAGTTGTTCGCCCACAGCATGAAGGCGCTGTAGGATGGCGGCGATGCCGTCCTCCTCGTTTAAAGCTGGAATAACTACCGAGAGGACTGTTCCGGCAGCGCTGGTTTCAAGACCTCGTTCCATAAGGCTGCTCCTCGTAGTAGACTTCGCTGGGGGGATGAATCCGGTTGGTTTTGCCGATCTCCCTGATGACGCGCGCGGGAATTCCGGCGGCGACTGTGTATGGCGGCACGTCGCGTGTGACCACCGAACCGGCCGCGATCACGGATCCTTTGCCGATCGTCACGCCGTCCGTCACCACAGTTCCGGATCCGATCCAGACGTCGTCTTCCACCGTGATGCCCTGCGCCGTAATCCCTTGCTCGATGAAAGGCCGTCCTGGATCGTCGAACACATGGTTCACCGCCACGAGTTGAACCATCGGCGAGGTGTAAACCCGGTCGCCGATTCGCACACCGCCTTGGCCTCGTATGACGTTGTACTCGCCGATGAGGCTGTTCGACCCAATCCAGATGCCCGCGTGTGGCAAGCCGCGGAAGTTATACACGTGCAGCACCGAGCCGTGCATGACCAGGGAATGCCTACCCACCGTTATGCCATTCGGGCACGCGTGCATATAAACGCCCTGGTCGATGTAGGCGCCCTCGTCCAGGGTGATGTTGCCGGCGAACCGGATCCTCACTCCCCGTTCGATCGCGGCCAGTCCGTTCATCCTGAGAATCGAACGGTAGGCGAGCGCGCGGCACCCGATGCCTGCCAGCGTGGGGACCCAGCCGAATACCCCCAGGACGCCCTGCTCCCAGACGTATCGTAGCGGGCTGGACGCCTGGCGCTGGACATACAGGCGCGCGCCATCTAGTGTTTTCGAGAACACGGTTCGCAGATTTGAGCTGAACTTCGGAACTGCTCTAGCCCTTGTGGTAGTAACGGTGGTAATAGGTCGACTCCGGGTCTTCGCCGCCCGTGCCGTTCAGGACGATTCCCAGGATGTTGGCGCCGGCACTTTCCAGCAGATTCCTGGCTCGAACTACGAGGTTGTTGGTGGTGTGCCGCGCTCTGACCACCAAAACCACGCCGTCGGCCCTGGCTGCCAGCACGCGAGCGTCGGAGACGGCCAGCACCGGAGGAGTATCCAGCACTATGAAACGATAGCCGGCCTCCGAACTCATGTCTTTCAGGAACACACGCATTCGTTCCGAGTTGAACAGAGCCACGGGATTCGGCGGTTGCGGTCCGGCGCTGATGAAGAAAAGGTTGTCGTTGTCGGTTTCCTGGGCCGTGGGAAGATGCGGCATATGGCCGGAGAGAAACAGGCTGAGCCCGGCCTCCATATTCGATGAGAAGGCTCTCGACAACATCGGATTCCTCATGTCCGCTTCAACCAGAAGAGTTCGGGCGCCTGCGTCGGCAAGCGCCCGCGCCATGTGGTTGGCGATGGTGCTCTTGCCTTCGGAAGGGGTCGCCGAGGTGATTACGATCACCCGAAGTTCCCGGTCCGATTGAGAGAGCAGAAGTGAGGTGCAAATGCCACGTATGGCTTCCGCCATCTCTGGCCGAAGCGGTGGCCCGAAGCCGGCCGTCTTGCCTGGAAGGCGTGGAGACGAGATGCCACTGGAGCCCGCGCGCACCACCGCCCTGGCGGGATTGCTCTTGAGCCACAGAAAGCCGCGGGCCGAACCGCCGGATGTGATCGACTTGCACAATGGTACGGAACCAAGTCCCGGAAGGCCCACTAATCGCTCGGCCTCCGCAAGGTTCGAAATCGACCGGTCCCAAAAGCCTACCAGCAGCGTCACGCATGCGCCCAACGCCAACCCCAACACCGATGCCAGGCCGACATTCTGCCAGATCTGAGGACTCGCCACATTGGGATCGGCCCGTCCCGGCTCAAGAATCTGGATATTCCCGAACTCGAAGCCTCCCAGCACGCCGGTTTGTTTCAAGCGCTCCAACAGACCTTCGTAGAGCTTCTGGTTCACCTCCGCCTCGCGTCGCAGGATGTTGTACTGGATGGATGCACTGTCCAGCCTGTCCACGAGCCCCCTCTGCTGCGTCATCGATTCCTTCAGCATGGACAGCCGGCGTTGTACCGTCTGGAAATCCAACTGCCCCTGCTCCACGGCTCGCTGCAATGTGGCGGTCTGCTCACCGTCCAATTGAGTCCTCGCCATGTTCAGCTCGGTCCGCTTTCCTCTGACGGCGGGCCACTGCTCCCCATACGTCGTCCGCAAGCTGACAAGTTCGTTCTCCAGTTGAAGAACCCGATTGATGAGGTTCGTTATGGCGGGTGTGACTAACCGATCCGGAAAGCTCTTCGTGGAGGCACGCTGGAGCGCTTCCAGTCGGGTTTTCGCCTGTATAAGTTCCGTCTCGACTTGCGCGATCTCGCTGTCCAATATCGTCAACTTCTTCTGGGCCAGGCCGCTCTGTCCCGGTTCCGGCTTCACGATGTTTTCGCGCTGGGCGTAGGTCACCAATTGTTTCTCGGAAGCCTGTACTCCCATCTCCAGGGTCTTCAGTTCCTTCCGCAGTGACTCGCGGGCCTTTTCCCGGGTCTCCTGGCGTGACTCGAAATGCTGCTTGATGTACTCCTCGGTGAACAGATTCACTACTCGGGTGGCGGTCTCGGGTTTCGGCGCCAGGTAACTGAGGTTGTAGAGTTGGCTGTTGGGAATTCTTTTGACTTCGAGCCGCTCCGCCAAGTGGCCGGCCTCCGCAACCAGCGTGCCGTCCGCCGGGTCCGCTGTCAGCCTCTTTGCAACCCGCTCCTTGAGGCTCGGGCTTCTCAGCAGTTGATCCTGCGTCGCCATGTAAGTCTCGAAATACACCCCGCTGCGGTTGTCCGCGATGTCGCGATATGGGAGAACCTGAACCGACTCGGGGTTGATCTGAATCACGGCGGATGCCCTGTAAAGCGGTGTGGCTAAATAGGAACCGATGATTACCGGAATCAGGACCAGCAGCATGATGGCGAGGATTTGCAGCTTCTTGTGAAACAGCGACTCGACGAGTTGGCGGACATCCAGCGCTTCATTCTGGATTTCGTTCTCCCGCCGCTGCTGCCGCCACGGACTGACCGCCTGGCTCGCCGCCAAACTCCTCGACAAAGTTAGATCATTCATAGCGCCTCTCACATCGCCTCGGCCTGCTGCCAACCAGTAGGCGCACCGGGCTTTATTGTTGATAATTGAACGCTTCCGCCGTACGACCGGTGGCCGTCGCACGGCTCGCGGGGGAGCAGGGGAGCACCCAGCGGCGGTCGATCTCGACAGCCACGGACCGCTGCAAGAGTTGAACCGAAACGACCAGCCGGTCCACGCCCTTCATCCTCAGCAGGATGCCCTCGACACCATAGAAGGGCCCCGTTTCGATGCGCACCAGATGACCGGTCTGCAGGAACGGCCAGGGTTCAGCGCCGCACTCGCGGCTAGTTACCGTCTTGACGGCCATGATTTCAGACTCCGAAATCGCGCACGGGGTCTTTCCGATCCCCACGACGCGATCTACCCATGTTGTTGTCAGTATCGGAAGGCGGTTGTTTACATCGAAACGGCAGAACAGGTATCCCGGAAACAGGGGCAGTTCCACGTCCCGGTTCTTCCCGGACCAAGTCCGTCTTGCACGGAACAGGGGCAACAAGGTGTCGTATCCCTTGTCGCTGAGTGAGCGAGCCACCGATTTCTCCCGGCGGGGTCGAACATGCAATGCAAACCAGTTCTGGGGGGATGTTTCGCTCATTTCAGTGCGCCTCAACGAAACCAAGAACTTCTTTATTTTCCATACCTTGCATTGAACTCCCGCAGGATTCTGCGCAAGCTGCCGCCCTTAGGAGTCACCCTGCAGGGCTCCCAGGTTAGATCCGTGCGCCAACGTTGCCCACTCCCATAGCAGTTCGCAGGCCAAGCACTAACCTTAAGAAAGTAAAAGGACGCGATGAGCTTGTACCGCCGTTCTCAGCCGAAGAGTGGGAACAAAGGAAAATCTTTTGCCATCCACTCGACACTGCAAATCAGGCTGGCCGGCGCCGGTCAAGAAACGGTTTGCACTGAAAAATGGATAAAGGTGAGGATCTCTTGTTGTATAGTCGAGATGAAAACCGTCCGCGGCAAGCCTTGGGGGCCGAAACCATGTACTGGGATCACAAGCGGCTACGATTTCTCTCTGGGACCGGCAGTGGCCTTCTTATCCTGCTCCTGCAGTCTCCGTCCATTCACGCGGCCGCATCCGCCGCGACGCTGGCCGGTCCCGGCGCCGGTCTGAGCATAGTCTTTATCTCCGACAATACAGCTTCCTATCCCACTCAGACAGTGCCTCGATACGCGAAGTTCGAGGCGACCTTCGACGTCAGGAACACCGTGGCCGGCAACCTGCAGTTGCCCTACGACGCCAATCCCCCCAGCGGCATCGAACCTAATAAGTACCCGTTTCACAACGGGATATCCGTGGACGTGTTGTTCTCGACGGACAACTTTGTCACGACTTACTCCCAGCCTGCTTTCCCATACCAGTCCTATGACGATCAGGCGAAAACGACACCCGATGGGCGAACCCGCGAGTGGCACTACCCCACCGGCGATGTGGTCTGGAAGGTGCGTTTTGCTCCCCACGTTACTGGAGCCTGGCAATACAAGATCGTGGCCCGCGATGCCGGCGGGTCGGCGGAATCCGCCGTCTTCACTTTCACTGTCTCCCCGTCCAGCAATAAGGGCTTCATCAGGGTCAGCGCGAAAGATTCCCGCTACTTCGAGTTTGACGACGGAAGCCCTTTCATTCCACTCGGCTTGAACGACACGTTGCACCTCGATGAGCCCGCGCGAGCGACGGAACCGATCTATAAGACCTACGCCGCGAACGGGATCAACCTCCTGCGCGTCTGGGCGAGCAGTCTGCACGGTTCGGCGTGGCTTGAATGGATAGGCGGCCGGAATGTTTACGACGGATATCTTCCCAGATCTGGCCTGGAGGCGTTCCGGGATCCGGCCAACGACAAAGCTCAGCTCACACAGGTTGTGGAATACGATGGCCCGAACCTCCAATCAGCCTGGTATGATGCGTGCCGGTTCCAGTTCTGGGATAATCCCGAGTCGGTTAAACCCAGCACCACTTACAAATTACGTATCACCTACCGCGGAGAAGGCCTCGCCGGGCCGAGGGTGTCTGGCCAGTTGAAATACGGGCTGGTTGGAAAGATCAGCAATGAGTGGCTGTCCAACTGCTACGAACCCGGCACGGGAACCGTGATCACGAATTATGGGCAGAACACGTCCGGCTGGGCTACTCTCGAGGGAACGTGGCAATCCGGCAGCAACTACTTCCTGCCGAAGGTCTATCTTGGCCTTGAAAACGTCACCCAGGGTAGAGCGCTCATAGACTCCGTATCCTTGCGCGAGGACTTGGGCAATGGCCAGTTCGGACCGGAGGTCATCAATCAGCCCTCGATGCAGTACGACCTCTATTCTGCGCAGGAACCGTCGTACTCGCTGGACAAGATCGTGGCCCTGGCGGAGCAGTCCGGCATCTACTTGAAAATGGTGCTTGAGGACAAGTCCGACACGACTTACCAGAAGATGGACGACGACGGAACGTATGTGCTGGGCGGTGAACAGGACAACCTGGACGGCTTCTACGGGCTGGGGCGAAAACTGAACCGCGCGAAGTGGATCCACCAGGCATGGTGGCGTTATGTGCAGGCGCGCTGGGGATACTCGCCAAGCATTCATTCCTGGGAGTTGACCAACGAAGGAGACCCGTGGCTGACATCCCACTACGAATTGGATGATGAAATGGGTAAGTTCATGCACTGTACGGTCTTCGGAGTCGCCGCCGCTGCGGGTGATGCGCAGAAGTGCACCTACAGGCACCCCGCGAGCCACTTGGTCACCACGTCGCTCTGGACGTCTTTTCCGGCGCTGCAGTTTTGGAAGAATGGCGCCTACCCGAATGTCGACTACGCCGATCTGCACGCTTATATCAGCACAAGCGACGTCGGCATCGCCGAAGACGGACTGAGAAAGATGCAATGGGATTCGGCCTACTACCATCTCGGCCACAGCAAGGAAATCGGAGGTTGGGAGCTGGGAAAACCTGCGATGAGAGGCGAAGCGGGCATCGATTCACTTACATCGCAGACCGAGCAGCCGGATCTGTCCAAAGACACACAGGGGATCTGGCTTCATAAGCTACTTTGGTCTACGTTGGATTCTGGAGCGATGCCGGAACTCTACTGGTGGCGAGACAACATCGAGAACAATCCCGGCCCCGACGGGGTTCAGGGACTCTATGAAGTGTTCCGGCCGCTTTCCAAGCTCATGCTCGGAATCCCAATCAATAACGGTAACTATGCCGCGGCATCCGTCACAACCTCCTCGGTGGCTCTGCGCGTGGTGGGACAGCAAGACTCCCTGAAGGGCAACGCGCATCTGTGGCTTGATAATTCGGCCCACACATGGAAGAACGTGGTTGATAACGCGATTATCCAGCCCATCACCGGATCCGTTTCCATCGCCGGCATGCCGGAGGGGTCGTATACCGTCACGTGGTTTGACACGTACAGCGGAGCCACCTCCACGAAGACGGTCGCGTCAAACGGTCGTACCGTCACGCTTCCGCTCAGTAACCTGACGAGGGATATCGCCGTCAAGATTGAAAGGCAAGCGCCAACTTCTCCGCGTCCGTTGAGAGTACCAAACGTACCGGAACGTCCAGACGTTCTGATACCAAGGTAGTCTCGAGGGCATGGTCAACAGTGAGGCCTCCGTTTCATCAGAGGATGCGCATCGCGAGGCAATGCCTCTGGCTTAGTACAGCGCGTTTCGAGCAGCACCGCGGAAACTTTGGATGTCGTGAGTAACAGAATGAAGCAGCGATTCTTCCTGGATATGATGTTGCTCATCGCCGGCGCGGCCCGGCTTCAGGCCGACTGGCCCATGCTGGGTGCGAATCCCAAAAGGACCAGTTGGGTGGCGGACGAGGTCGAGGGGACGCCTTCGGTTGAATGGTTCAGGGTCATCGATCCCTATGTGGATCCCAAGACCCAAGTCATTGCAGCCACGGTGAGCGGGGCGCCGGCGGCCCCGCGAAGGCTGTTTGTTTCCACTTCACGCGGGTTGTACTGTTTTAACGCCGACGACGCGTCCGATTTGTGGGTCTATGGTACGGAACTCCCGCTGGGACACTCGCCAACTTACTCTAACGGTGTACTCTATGTGGGCGGACTGGACAGACGTGTTCACGCCGTGGATGCTCTAACCGGAAGGCCGAAAGAAGGGTGGTCTTTCCCCGAAGCCGGCGCCGGCTTTGAGACAAACCCGATCGTGGCCAACGGTCGCGTATACATCGGGAGCCGTGACGGCCGGTTCTACTGCCTCGACGCGAACACGGGGCACGTGATTTGGACCTATCCGCGGCTCGACGCGCCCCCGCTGGAGCCGATCTTGTTCAGCCCGGCCATGAGCGACAACGGACTGATCTATTTTGCCTCGAACAATTCCAGGGCGTATGCCATCCGGGCGTCCAGCGGCGAGCTTGTTTGGGAATCTGCCAAGTTGCCTGGCGCCGGTTTCCATTCTTACTGGCCGGTGGTCTACACGGATCGCGCCACAGGGAAGGATTACCTGGTCTTTTCCGGATCCAAGAAGTCCGCTTTCGGTTCGTTGGGAGGATACGACATAGCGGACCCGGAGCACTACTTCAAGGAGAATTACGACATCTTTGCCAAGGGTGACCTTCCGCTGGCACAAACCAGTGCGGGCGATTGGGTAGCCGGAACACGCGTTCTGGACGCGGGTGCGATCAGTGGTTACTTGAGGGACAATCCTTGGAGGCGTCACTGTTTTGTGTTGGCCGCGGACACCGGCACGGAATTCACCTTCGAAGCAGGATCCTACGCGCCGATGAACTGGACGGGCGCCACCCACGGCGGAAACAAATACCCGCCCATTGTCGGTTACGACAACGTCCTTTACACCCATCGAGGACTGATGGCGGGCGGGAACATGGGCACTCACGGCTTTCTCTCTGGCTGGAGGTTCGGCACGAGATATGTAAGTCAGATTTCCAGTGACCAGGGACCCGCGGATGAGCCCATTTCCTATACCGCGGGAGGCCGCTTTCTTTATTGGTCGGAGGGCTTTAACTCCAGCGGTCATCAGGCAACGTACGGCGCCATTGAGATCGCCAGGCCCATGGGCAACAATGCGCGCCTGTATTACGACATCGTTCCGCCCGAGACCAAATACACAGCTATCAACCTCGAAGGGACGTTCGGCAAGAACGGAATCTATAGCTACTTCGACGGCCGCACGTGCATGTCGCAGGTTCCTTATAACAACAGGCTCTACCTGATCGCCGGCAACTCGCTCTTTGCATTGAGCACGGGCGGGAGCGCGCGCCAAGGTCCTCTCGCGTCAAAGCCCACGTTCAGTTCTCCCGCGCCGTCGATGCTTCCCGCCGAACTCAAACGGCGTCTTGAGGAGCAGGTGCAAAAGATGATCAGTGCGGGTCATCTCCGTCCTGGATACCTGGATTCCGGGGAATGGACTGCGGCCACCGCCGGCATGTATTGGCCCAACGTATCCGGCCATAATCTGGGACAGTATTTTTCGAATCCTTTCGACACGATTCTCGCCTTGATCCAGGCACTGCCCCATCTGTCCGCCTCCGTGCAGCAAGCCGCCCGTGCCTACATCCGGGATGAATTCAACTGCGCCGGGTATTGGACGGGGCACAAAGCCTATGAGGTCGCTGACATCGGCTGGAAAAACGGTGCGTCTCGAGAGATCTTCGACGACACGCCGCCCATGACGGCCCTTATTTCGAGGGCTACCGACAATCCCAATCTGAGTTTTGCATCCGTGCCGCGCGCCTATGTATATAGGGTGGCCGACCAATTCAATGTCGGGAGCTATCCGCAGAACGCCTTCTATGGCGCATGGAAGTACGCTCAGTTGGAGATGACCTCCGCAGAGGCAAGAGCGATGTTCGACGCGATGAAGGGCAAACTGCAAAACCCGCCGGCCTTGAGCAACAGCGATTTACTGAAGCACGTTTATCTGTTGAATTACTACCTGATGGGGTATCTCGGCTACATGGAGCTTGAGAAACTGGCTGGGTATACCAAGGACATTGCCCAAAGCACACTCTACTCGAAATACACCGAATTGCTCGCTCTGCGTGTCACGAAGTTCAGCAAGGACACGCCGTTCACTCCTGAGGATGGGACTTGGCAGGACCTGAACGTGGCAAGGAATTTCATGTACCTCACGCCGGAACTTGCCGCGGCTTTGCGGACAGAGAAGCTGGCGGAGGCACAGTCCGCCGTGGCCGAGTATAACGAGGTCGCACCTTATTGGTTCGTCACAAAGTATGACCGGTCGAACATGGAGGCCGTATGGGCGCCTCTGTACAGCGCTGATGCCCTTTTCCAGGCCAAAGCGTTGGTCCTCAAGGAGCCATACGAGGGACTGGCGAAGTATGTGGATGTACCGGCTTTCTATCGCGGAGACTTGTTCTACATTCGGAATCTGACGGGGGCGCTAAACGCCGCGAGTTCGGTAGCTCAGGGCTCGTGTCCTTCATCGCTCTCGCCGCGCTATCTGACGGCGCCGCAAGCCGGGGGAACATGGACGATTGCGGTGACGAGTGCAAGCACGTGCGGATGGCTGGCTGCCAGCGACATATCTTGGCTTGCGGTTACCAGCGGCTTTGCGGGCGTTGGAAACGGGAATGTGCAGTTCACGGTTCAGGCGAATACTGGAACGGCTGCACGTACTGGAACTATTGCAATCGGCGGTCAGACGCTCATCGTGCAGCAGAACGGCACCGGCGCCGCCGGCACTCGTCCCGTGGTTACCGCCGCGGTCAACACCGCCCACCTTCAGCCTGGTTTTGCCTCGGCTACCTGGATCACGCTTTACGGAAGTAACCTGGCTCCTACCAGCCGCGCCTGGCGGCTATCGGACTTCGTCGGAAATAAGTTGCCGACCCAACTCGACGCCGTCTCAGTCAACGTCAACGGCAAGCCCGCTTTCATCAGCTACATTAGTCCCACCCAAATCAACGCTCTGGCTCCCGACGACGCAGTGCTCGGCTCCGTATTGGTCGAGGTCATTGCGCCCAACGGGCTCAGCGTTCCGGTTGCGGCTGACAAGAACACCTATGCGCCGGGCTGGTTCATGTTCGATCCGGACGGGCGCAAGTACATTGCCGCGGTCCACCCCGATGGTGCGTACCTTGGGAGGGCCGGACTCTATCCGGCGTTGGACTTCCGTCCCGCCAAGCCTGGAGATACCGTCGTCCTCTTCGGGACTGGCTTCGGCCCCGTGGATCCTCCTACCCCTACTAGTGACCTGGTGGCCCGGCCAGGCCAGCTCACGAATCAGGTTACCGTTCGGATAGGCGGTTTGGTGGCCGAGGTGCGCTGGGCCGGACTTGTGTCCCCCGGACTGTACCAGTTGAACGTCGTCGTGCCGAATGTTCCGGATGGGGACCAAGAGGTGATTGCAGAGATCGCCGGCTTTGTTAGTCAAGCCGGCGCATGCATCACTATTCACGGATAGTCGCGAAAGTACCAGTACTAGCGACAAGTTTGAGAAAGCGCGTGGGAAGGCGCTTCCCCAACCGGAGTCGTCTCCTCACAGCAAACAAAAAAATAAGATCCGCAACCGGGAAATTACATGTACAATCGATCTTGGCCGGGAAGCCCACCGGGATAACTCGGCTCCGGCAGGACCGTTCCGTCAGGCTCCTTGTAGGGGGTGAGGGTATGCGTTACTTCTACGTCAGAGAGCACTCCGCCAGCCGGCCTGTCCTCGTTGCTGCTTTCGCAGCGTTGATTGCGGCCGTCACGCCAACAACTCTTCGTGCCGACGATCTTATTCCGGGGTATTTGAGCCAAGTCAGCTCGGCTAACTTGGTCTCCGTGGCGACGGATCTAGTGACGCTGTATGGACCACGCCGCGTCGACTTCTTCCGCCCGTATGTAGATGGCAATTGCACATTAGGCTCCACGGTATACCCCAAGAGCAACATCGAAATGTCTTCCGATTACGTGAGCGCGCGTTTTCAGGCGATGGGCTACGCCCCGGCGTCCGTCACCATGGAAGCGGTGCCAGGTGGGCTTGGGCACAACGTTTACGTTACAAAGGTCGGCAGCGTCTATCCAAACGTCTACATCGAATTCGGAGCTCACCTTGACTCAGTGCAGTCACCCGGAGGAAGCGACAATGCGTCCGGCGTGACCGCGGTAGTCGAACTTGCACGCGTGCTCAAGGATTATCCCAACCGCTACTCAATGCGGTTCGTTCTTTGGGTCTCGGAGGAAGCTTCCGAAAGCGGCGTTTACGTTGGGTCCGCGTATCACATTCAGCAGGCCCTCTCACGCGGTGAACAGATTAAGGCTTTGCTGAACATGGACCAGATCGGTTGGAGAGCTTCGTCAGTTTCCACCGATTACATGAACGAAGTCTCATACGCAGGCGCCGAGTCTGAAGCCATCGCCAATCTGTTTAGCCAGGTCCGGACCGATTACGGAATTGCTATCGGCTTTCGGACGAACCAGGGTCTGCTGAGTTCCGACCAACAGGTGTACTGGGACCGCGGACTGGTTGCGGTCGGTAGCGAGGGAGGATTCTCGACCTACCATCCCAACTACCACGGTTGCGGCGACACTGTCTCCAACATTGACTTCACGAATGTTCTCCGGGTTGCACAACAAAACCTCGCGGTGAGTTTGAGGCTCGACGGGGGCAGCACGAGTTCAACCCTCACCACCACGCTACTGAACTCGACGCCGAACCCGTCGCTGTATAACCAGGCAGTAACGTTCACCGCCACGGTGACGGCGGCAGTAGGTACCCCGACCGGAACAGTTACATTCAAAGACGGCGCATCCACAATCGGGACATCCGTCCTCAATTCCAGCGGTGTGTCCACACTGGTAACTTCTTCACTTTCAGTCGGCTCCCATTCTGTAACAGCTGTCTACAGTGGAGATGGCAGCCACGACGGGAGCACATCGAGCCCAGTTGTTCAAGTAGTATCCTCCAGTGGCAGTCCGGCACCGGTAGCCGTCGCCCTCAGCCCTAATTCCACGACCGCGGGAGGAGACGCTTTTGTATTGACCGTCACGGGCACCGATTTCGCTCCAAGCTCGCTGGTCCGCTGGAATGGCGCGAATCGGACCACCACGTATGTTTCCGCAACTGTGCTCACGGCGGCTGTCCCGGCATCCGACATTAGCGCCTCGGGAACGGCTTTTGTGACCGTCTACACGCCGGCCCCAGGGGGCGGGACTTCCCAA